>JAYKGV010000012.1:0-62048 GCA_035285595.1 Candidatus Sericytochromatia bacterium | reverse complement strand
GGCACCTCGATGTCGGCTCGTCGCAACCTGGGGCGGTAGTACGTCCCAAGGGTTGGGCTGTTCGCCCATTAAAGCGGTACGTGAGCTGGGTTCAGAACGTCGTGAGACAGTTCGGTCCATATCCGGTATGGGCGCAGGGTATTTGAGGGGAGCCGTCTTTAGTACGAGAGGACCGAGACGGACGGACCGCCGGTGTACCGGTTATCACGCCAGTGGTAGACGCCGGGTAGCCGTGTCCGGAGTGGATAAGAGCTGAAAGCATCTAAGTTCGAAGCCCACCCCGAGATGAGATACCCCGCTGGTTAGCCAGGTAAGACCCCGGGAAGATAATCCGGTTGATAGGCCGTAGGTGGAAGGTCGGTGACGATTGGAGCTGAGCGGTACTAATAGGTCGAGGGCTTCACCAGAGGACCTTTGGTGGATTCTTGAGCGAGCATCGATGTGGTTTTGAGGGTGTGACCCTCATGGATTTCTGGTGGCAAGGCGACGTGGTCCCACCCGTTCCCATCCCGAACACGGCCGTGAAACGCGTCAGCAGCGACGATAGTTGGAGGGTGACTTCCCGCGAAAATAGCCCGCTGCCAGAAGCTTCGCAAGGCACCGCTCCCCTCGATGGGGGCGGTGCCTTTCTTGTTGGGAAAGTGGGCGATTGAGGAGATGTCCGTGCGTCGTGCCCCTGTGATGCTGACCGGTGCCTCGACCGGGATTGGCTTTGCGATTGTCGAGAATCTGCTGGCTGCTGGCTATTCCGTGCTTGCCGGAGTTCGCCGCGAGCAGGATGCCGCGCGGCTGGGAAGCCTCGGTGGGGGCCGGTGTCGCCCCCTTATGCTGGACGTGGCGTCACCCGAGGATCGGCTGCGCATTCGGGCCGAGATTGCGGGTCTCGTGGGCGAAGAAGGCCTGGGTGGACTGGTTCACAATGCCGGGTTAGCGGTCTTTCAACCGGTGGAGGGCTTGGATGACGACCTCCTCCTGCAGCAGTTTCAGGTCAATGTGTTCGGTGCCGTGGCATTGACCCGGGATTTGCTTCCCCACTTGCGACGGGCCAAAGGGACGGTGGTGCACGTCAGTTCTCTGGCTGGTAACATCGCTCAACCCTACTTCGGTGCCTATGCAGCTTCGAAGTGGGCTCTCGAGGCATTTACCGATGCGCTTCGCATCGAAGTCGCACCGCAGGGCGTGAAGGTGGTGAGCATCCAGCCCGGAGCCATAGCGACACCGATTTGGCAAAAGTCCCTCGCTCAGGCGCGGGCGCGTCATGGTGCCTTGCCGCAGGAGCTCGCCGAGTTCTATGGGGCCGATCTCGAGCATCTCGCCCGGGGTGCGGCCATGCTGGGTGCCCGAGGCCTTTCTCCCCGGCGCGTCGCGGCGGTGGTCAGGAAGGCCCTTGAGGCCCGATCCCCCCGCGCACGCTACAGGGTGGGGCCCGATGCCCGCCTTGGCCCGTGGTTGCGTGTCATCCCCGACGGCTTGAGGGATGCCTTATTGCGGCGGGTGCTCGGCTTGGGGCGTCACGGAGGGGGTCGAGGCTGAGCCGAACGGCGGAAGGGTGCCGGAGAGCCTCCTGCCGAGGGCTTGGCCGACCGGAACAGCGGCGAGACCCACCATCACGCTGAGTACGACGTAGGCGATGGCCTCGGTCATGGCTTGTCGTTGGAGGAGTCGCGTCGTCTCCAGCCCGAAGGCCGAAAAGGTCGTGAAGCCTCCGAGAAATCCTGCTCCGAGAAATGATCTGAGGCCACCGCCCGTTCCCGTAGGGCGCGTGGTCAACCATGCGTCCAGCAGTCCCAGAGCCAAGCAGCCGGAGACATTGATGGCTAGCGTAGGCCAAGGAAGAGCCGTACCGGTCCATCGGGCCAGCAAGGAACCGATGAGGAACCTGCTGCTGGCCCCCATGGCTCCGCCCATGGCGACCCAAAGTATGTCCATGGGGTTCATCCTAGCAGCTTCCTCGTGACTTCCTGATGGCGGTCCGGGCCCGCCAGACGAAGGATGGAAACGTCCGGCGGGGGTCGGAAGGAGGAGGACTCGATGATCAAGCGTCAATATGCGGGACTTGCTTTCTGGATGCTAGGGGTTCCGGGATGCGTCGAAAATCCGGCGTTGCAGCAGGAAGCCACACGCGTGGCTGATTCGGCTATCCGGCGTCCCGTCTCGGCTCAGGGGGTCATGGTGGTGTTGCCTACCGTGGCGTCTGGAGGCTATGGGTTGCAGGCGCTCCTGACCCCGTGGACCCGAAATGATGTCCACCATCTTGTCCTGCGCCTGTCTATCCTGCAGGGAGCGGATGAACAGCCGGTGATGGTCAACGGCGTCCAGGTGAAGCGCGAGGTCCAGGCCCAGGAGTTGTCCGAGCCGGTTGCCTTTCGTGGGCTCCGTCCGATGTCTCTCTACAGGGTCCGTGCCTTCGCCTACCGTTCGGCAGGGGAGACGACGCAGGACCTGATTTCTGTGGATGATTACCGCTCTTGGGCGGATGTCTACCTGGGCCAGGACGATCGGCCGACGGTGACGGTCCTTCCGGTCAAGCTCCGCGACGTGCCTTTCAGCGGCGAGGCCACGGCCGGTATCGTCATTGAGGACGGGACCTACTCCACGGGGCAGGAGACACTCTCTTGAGCCGGTCATGGTTTGGTGCGTCGTGGCACTCGTTCGTGCTGACCGGGGCGACCTTTGCACCGTGGGCGGGAGGGGAAGTCTCTTCCGTCACGGTCCCGAATGAGGTAGCGATGGATGGGGCCGGCACACAAGCAGAGAGCTGCACGGGGCCCCAACATGACCTCTCGCGAGGAACGCTCTTGGGTGCCGCTCCTTCTCCAATGGGAGAGGGCTACGAGGTTCAAGGACTTGTACTCGAGGGAGACGGAACCTCGCCCGTTCCGGCGATGTCGTGGTGGTTCCCTCGCTCGTCTGCGGGGGGCACGTTGCAGGTACCTTTGCGAGGCCTTCGTCCAGGTGCTGGCTATCGGGTGCGTGTGAGGCGTCACGGCGTTCAAGGGGCGGGTCCGTGGACCGAACTTGAGGACTCAGCCGCAGGTTGGCTGGCCATGCGGACAAGGGCGGTAAGCCTATGGGCTGTTGAGCCGGTGGTCGATTTGGCTACCGCAGCTGTGCCACTCAACATTCAGCCTGCGGCCGAGGGGACCCGCCTCGTGGGCAAGCTGTGGCGTCTCGAGGCCCCGCAATCAAGGCTCTCGATGGTGGGCAGCGAATCATCCATTTCGGAGGGTGTGTTGGTCGCCGAGACCGCCTGGTTCCTTGCAGGACCGTCTATGACTTTGCGGGCGGGGGGACTCAGGCCGGAGACTCGCTATCGCCTGACCCTTGAGGATGGCCTTCGGCGTGGCGCTCTGCACGTGGAAACCGGAGCTGCGGGAGCTGCGGCGCAGATGACACCCACTGCAGTCGTCTGGCCTCCTTAGCTGGCCTAGGGGAGGCTATCATGAGCCGAGGAGGTGTCGATGCCCGCAACGCTGGAAACCCTCGGCCCGAAGGCCTCGTTGTATCCCGAGGCCAGGGTCGTTCTGCACGATGATGATGTGCATGAGATGTCCGAAGTGGTCCGTTACCTGACTGAAGCCGTGCCACAGCTTGGACGCGAGCGGTGCGTGGCCATCATGCTCGAGGCCCACCGTCTCGGCATGGCGACGGTCCTTGAGGCTCCGCTTGAACACGCCGAAGGCTACGCGGAGCGGCTCCTTCTCCGGGGCCTGCAGGTCACGGTCGAGGCCGCCTGACGGCTGGATAAAAGGGGAATCCTGAAGCAGGATTCCCCTTTTTCCATGAGCGGAGAGAGGGGGATTCGAACCCCCGGTACGCCTTATAGACGTACGTCGGTTTAGCAAACCGGTGCCTTCAGCCGCTCGGCCATCTCTCCAACGGCATGGGCAGTCTAGCAGATTTCCGCCAGCTGCCTCAAGCCCGCGCCGATTGTCAGGCCGCCCAGCCCGTCTGATAACGCATGAACGCAGGAAGCATCTTGCGCCACGTGGGCCAGTCATGTGGCATGTCGTGGCCCCACATCTCCAGGTTGTGCCAGATGCCCTTCGACCAGAGGATATCCGAGATTTCCTTGCTCTGATGGGGTGCCTCGTAAGAACCCTGGCCCGTCAGGATATGAATGCCCTTGCCGCGATGGCGCAGCATCTCGAGATAGCCGTGGTCGTTCAGGTTGGGCATGTAGTGACGCGGAGAGTTCAGGTACACCAGCTCGTCCATGTAGCCGCCGGTCCAGGGGGAGAGGTCATAGGCACCGCTCATCGCAATGGTGCCGCCAAAGACCTGAGGATGGCGCAGCAAGAAATTGAGCGCATGATACGCTCCCATGCTGGCGCCGGTGGTGAAGATGCCTTCGCGATTGCCCTGGTTGAGCCAGATGAACGGAACGACCTCTTGCATGACGTACTGGTCGTAGCCTTCATGGCGACGGGCCCGTTCGCCCGGGTGAATCCTGCCGTTCATCCAAGTCCAGCTGTTCACGCTGTCGATGGAGTAGCACTTGACGCGACCGGCCTCGATCCAGGGACGGATCATCTCGATCAGGTAGAAGCGTTCATACTCCTCGAAGTCAGCTGCCGCCGTAGGGAACATGAGCAGCGGAAACCCGTAATGACCATAAACCTTGATGGGCATGTCACGGCCGATACGATGGCTATACCAGCTGGTCTTGAAGACATTCATGGACAGGAAAGACCTCCAGATGGACTAAACCGCGCCATCATACCGCAGGCGTGCGTCGGGGGACCATACGGGCTTCCCCGTGACCAGCAGGTCCCGGCCCACCCTGTCCATGGACATTCCTGACAGGGGTAGACCTTGGTCCAATCGACTCGGGTCTGGTCCTCCGAACCAGGAGGGTGCACGGGTACCACCCAGAAGGTAAGGGGCAAGGAATAGGCGCAACTCGTCGACGAGTCCCTGCCGGAGCAGGGTGCCGGCAAGTTCTCCACCGCCCTCAACCATTACCGAGACTCGCTCCTCCTGTCCCAGGGCGGCGAGGCCTTCGGCAAGGTCGAGCCCCCCATCTGCATGGGGAGGGAGCTGACGAAGCTTCACGTGGTCGGCGAGGCCAGCAGGCCTGTCGGAAGGTCCCCAGACCTCGATGTGTCCGTCGTCCCTGAGCGCTTGCAGATTCGGAGGGATCCGGCCTGTTCGGGTGACGAGGATGCGCAGCGGCTGATGGGCGCCTTCGATGCGAGCGTCCAATCTGGGGTCGTCCGCACGAGCCGTGCCGCCGCCGACCATGACGGCAGCTACGCGTGCGCGCCAGCGTTGGACCTCCGCCCTGGCCTCTGGGCCCGTGATCCAGCGGCTCTCGCCTCGAGATGTGGCCACCCGGCCGTCGAGGGTGGCTGCCATTTTCAAGATCACCCTGGGACGGCCCGTGGCTGCCCAATGGAGGAAGTCGGCATTGAGCTCCCGAGCTTCCTCCCCCAATAGACCCTCCTCGTAGCACAGTCCTGCGGCCCGAAACACGTGGCACGCCTGTCCGGCCGTGTGGGGGTGAGGGTCGGCGGTTGCCGCCACGACTCTGCGAATGCCCGCGGCCACGACCGCTGTCGTGCACGGGGGAGTGCGGCCGAAGTGATTGCACGGTTCGAGGGTGACATAGAGGGTTGCTCCCCGGGCTCGTTCGCCAGCTGCAGCCAAGGCGACAGCTTCGGCATGCGGGGCCCCCGGGCGAGCGTGATATCCCGTGGAAATGACCTCATCACCGTCGGCAACCACCGCGCCGACCATGGGATTGGGATGGGACCAGCCCCAGCCCAAGGCTGCCTGGCCAAGGGCCCGGCGCATGTGTGTCCGATCGCGCTCGGTCCAGTTCACGGTTCTTCCGGTGCCGACCAAACGGTGCCGGTGCGAAGCTTTCCGCGGGCCGCAGCCAGGGCCAGCGGCTTTCCGAGATCTCGTTCCACGAGTTCCATGTAGGTCTGCCAGGCTTCGTCTTCCAAAGTCTTGTTCTGCTCGACCAACGTGAGCAAAAGTCCATACGGGTGACGGCCAGAGGCCAGATCTTCCAAGTCTTGAATCACGCTGGCATCGGGTTCGACCGTCGCTTCCTCCAGGGCCGAGAAGGTTTCCAGCAGGTGATGCGCACCGCGGTGGCAGGCCTCGAGAGCCGGAGTGGCCGCCTCATCGTCCGTCGTCAGGCTCGTGACCCGGCGTACGACGTGCAGGGCCAGCCCCAGCTTCACGCGGATTCGATGGATGAACTTGCGCGCCTCGCGTACTCGGCTGAGGAGTTCCGAAAGTTCATCCAGTGAACTGACGTGCTCCCGCAAGGGGAGAGGGGTTAGCCCGTCACCAACGGCGACTGCATGTACCCGATCCCGTAACTGGTCGAATTTCCCTCTGATGTGCTCCAGGTCCCGCAGGAGTTCGCGGGAGGGCGGACGTCCGGGTGTCACCAGATCTCGGCGAGCTTCTTCGAGGAACTCCGCCAGGCGCGCAAAGCGGTTGCGCAGTTGTCCCAGATCCGCTTCCGCACTTTCAGGAAGATCCGCGTCGCTCATCGTCGGAGATTCGGTTTCCATGTTCACGCCGCGCAGTCCCCGCAAGTTCCCCCCAGTTCGAGCTGGTGGTCATGGAGAGCATAGCCAGCTGCAGCCGCTGCACGAACCAGCAGATCCCCGAGGCCGGGACAGTGCATCTCGGTCACCCGCCCGCACGATCGGCAAACCAGATTGTGGTGACAGTGGTCCTGCTGTTCCAGGCCACAGGGTTCGTGGGTCTCGATGATACAGCGGTGGTACTTGCCACTGCTCAGAACCCGGTGCACCAGCTGATTCTGCTCGAGGCATTCCAGAATCCTGTAGATACTCACGACGTCGATGCCCTCGCCTCGGTCATTCAACTGGTCCCGAATCTCGTAGGCGGACAAGGCAGCGGGCGCCTCGGCCAACAGGTCGATGACCCGACGTCTGGGCGTGGTGATTCTGTAGCCGGCTTCCTTCAGGCGGGACAGGGCATGGGCTTGGTAGGCCATGTCCTTATTGTATCCCGCCTGCGGTATTCTGTTGTTAGACAGTTGCAATATTAGGGGGTGCCGTGGGAGCTCTGCCGACGCAGTGGTGGTTCGTGCCGATGCTTGGGGGCTTGATGGCTGCCGGGGGGTGGGGCGTCATTGCCGGGCACGGATCCTGGTTGAACCGGAATCGTCTCGGATCTCTGCTCGCGATTGGTGGCGGCTATCTGGTCCCCTTGGCGCTCGTGGACCTTGTGCCTGAGGCGCTTGAGCGTGCCGGCGGCCGGATTGACCTCGTCATGTTGGCCGTGGCGGGAGGAGCGCTTGCGGTCTTTGCGCTCGATCGCCTCCTTGGCCCTTGGTTGCAGGTCTGGGCGGATCGCCTCGTGCGTGGCCATCGCCAGGAAGAGCCCTGTCAAGCTGCTCTTGCCTCTCAAGCGGCTGGGGAAACCCACGCGTGGGGTCATGCGCATGCGCATCATCTGGCGCACGGCCACGCTCACGGCCACGTTCACGAGGAACGCCACGCGCCCGGAGTTGCAGCATCCTGCTCTGCCATAGGTTGTCTCTGGCTGTGTGCGTTGTTCGATGGCCAAGTCCTTGCCTCGTCGCTGCAGGCTGGAGGCCAAGTGGGAGGGCTTGTAGGTCTGGGGTTGTTGTTGCACCTTTTGCCGGAAGGCATCATGGCGGCCTTGCTCTCCCTCTCTGCCGGGCATCCGCCGCGGGTAGCCCGCACGATGGCAGGACTGACTGGCGCGGTGCTGGTGCTCGGTGCGGGGGCACAATGGCTGCTTGCCAGTGGCTCACCGTGGATGCTGCCTTTCTCGGCGGGTGTGCTGCTCTACTTTGCTCTGACCGAGCTCCTGCCCTCCGCCGCTGCCGGCGCTCGCGGCGTCGTCGAGGTCCTGAGCGGTGCCGCGGCATTCGGGGCGTTGCACGCCATCTTCTGATCGGTGCCTTGGCTGTTTCCTCGAGTCCCAAGGGGGTATACGACAGAGGTGACTCGTGGTTGCGGGTTGCTGGCTTGACGGTGCCATTCCCATTGCTTGGTCCCATGCCGTCAGTCCAACGGGAGGAGCCTGCGGATGCGTGTCCGTTTCTGGGGAACCCGCGGGTCCATCGCGAAACCCGGTCCCCGTACGGTTAGGTATGGCGGCAACACGTCCTGCGTCGAGGTCCGTGGTGATGACGGCACCCTGTTGGTCCTGGATTGCGGGACGGGAGCCCATGAACTGGGCTTCCACCTGATGGCCCATGAGCCCAAGCCGATACGGGGCCACATGCTGATCGGCCATACGCATTGGGACCATATTCAGGGGATGCCTTTCTTCACGCCCCTGTTCGTTCCGGGAAACGAGTGGGATGTCTATGCTCCGCACGGCTTGGTGCAGGAGCTGCGGGATACTTTGGCTGCGCAGATGGACTACACTTTTTTCCCTGTGGCGCTGCATCAGCTCGGAGCCACCATCCGCTACCACGATCTGCTGGAGGGCCACTTTTCGCTCGGCGGTGTGGAAGTCAGGACCCAATACCTGAACCATCCCGCGCTTACTCTCGGCTATAGGCTCGAAGCCGATGGTTGCTCGGTGGTTTACTCCACCGATCATGAACCCCACTCGCGGCAGCTTGCATTGGGTGAGGAATGCCTCCATGGCCGGGCCGACCGTCTCGTCAATCCGGAAGAGCGTCGACATCTCGACTTCATTGCGGGCGCTGATCTCCTGATCCACGACACCCAGTACACAGCTGCGGAGTATCCAGCGCGCCTGGGGTGGGGACACAGCACGCTCGAATATGTGGTCGAGATGGCCTTGGCGGCCAAGGTAAAGCGTCTGGCGCTGTTTCACCACGACCCGATGCGGGATGATGCCGCGGTGGACGAGTTGGTCCAGCGCGCCAGGCAGCATGCTGAACGGGAGGGGTCCTCAATCGAGATCTTCGCCGCAGCCGAGGGGCAAGTTCTGGAGCTGAGTACCGGGGCCAGTCCGGGGACCGTTCGTGACACGGGACCTTTGCGCGAGGCACGGCGCAAGCTTCCTGCCGTCCCCAGAGGCACGGCGCAAGCCCCATGCGTTGTGCTGGGGCTGCCCGAGGGCCCCGTTCGCTCCCTGCTCGTCGGGGCTCTTGAAGATGAGGGACTGCGGGTGGTTCTTGCCGACGGAGATGATGCCCTGCTCGACGCGGTGCAGGTCCAGGTTCCTTCCCTGATCATCTTGCGGGCGGGCGATCCTGCCTCGGACCCTTTGGCTTTCAGTCGTAGGCTTCGTGCAGATGCAAGAGCTATCAGCGTCATTCCCGTCTTTGTCGTGGCGGAGTCCGAAGACCCGGAACTGATTGCTGCGGGAGCCGAGGCAGGCATCAGCGACTGGTTACTGCTACCTTTTTCCGGCCCTTACGCCCGGACAAAGGTTCGAGCCTGGCTCCTGCGCGACCGCGACGATTGGGATGCCCGGCCTACCTCTGGCGACGTGTCGGGTGTCCGTTCGAGCTAGAAGGTACCACCGGCCGGGTCGGCCTCTTTCGACAGCCAGGCGTCCACAAGCGGACCCACGGTCGTAGGGTCGCCCTGTCCTTGCAAGGCGCGCATGACCTGGCCCATGAGGAAACCTCTGACCTGTTGCTTGCCTTGTCTCCACTGGGTGACTTGATCCGGCAGGCCGCGCAAGACCTCGTCTACGATCCTTGCGGCCTTCCCGTCGTCCGGCTCAAGCCACAGACCTTGGGCGCGAGCCAGTGCTTCGGGGTCCGCCCCGTCGACCAGAACCTCCTTCACGAGGCGACGAAACGCAGGTGCGGCCAACCTGCGGTCCCGGACCATCAGGATCAGGCGGGCAAAACCCGCAGCTTGTGCGGACACGCTCTCTGGGGCGAGTTCCTGTCCGGAGAGGCAAGCAAGGCCTTCGCCGAGAAGCCAACGGGCCGTTTCGCGCATGGTGGGGCCGTGCCCCGTGACGGAGACAAACAAGTTCCACAGTCCCGGATCTGCAGCAATCTGGCCAGACTCGGCCACGGAGAGCCCACCTTCCATGGCCTTGGCCCTGCGGGCGGCAGGTAGTTCCGGCATGTCACGGGCAATGGCTTCCAGCCAGGCCATGTCCAGGACGACATCGGGCAAGTCCGGATCCGGGAAGTAGCGGTAATCTGCTGCATCCTCCTTCGAGCGCATCGAGATCGTCATGCCACGCTCTTCTTTCCATAGGCGGGTTTCCTGAAGGACTGATTCACCCTCCTCCAAGCGCTGGATTTGCCGCTGGATTTCCGTCTCGATGGCTCTTTGCAGGAACCGGAACGAATTCAGATTCTTGATCTCCACGCGGGTACCGAGCTGCCGGGTGCCTGTGCGTCTGACCGAGACGTTCGCGTCACAGCGCAGGGAGCCTTCCTCGAGCCGGCCGTCGTTGACCCCGAGGGTCAGCAGCACGAGACGTAGTTCCTGGAGATAAAGGCGGGCCTCTTCTGCGCTCCTGAGGTCGGGCGCGCTCACGATCTCGACGAGCGGTACCCCTGCTCTGTTCAGGTCGACGAGGCTGTGGGTGGCGCCTGCAAGGCCACTTGCTCCGCGGTGGACGAGTTTGCCCGCATCTTCCTCGAGATGGATCCGATCGATCCGGATGCGACGCGTGCCCTCGTCCAGCGGCAGATCGAGGTAGGCCCCTGACACGATGGGCAGAGCGAGTTGGGAAATCTGGTATCCCTTGGGCAAGTCGGGATAGAAATAATTCTTGCGGTCAAACCGACTGCAAGGTGCGACCTTTCCGCCCAGTGCCAGGCCCGTGCGCGCGGCGAGGGCCACGGCTTCGGCGTTGAGAACCGGCAAGGCGCCCGGCAAGCCGGCGCAAACGGGGCAGGCCTGGGCATTGGGGGGCTGGCCGAACGCCGTAGGGCAGGCACAGAAGATCTTGGTCCGGGTGGCGAGCTCTGCATGGACCTCGAGACCAATGACGGCTTCCCAGCCCGCTTTCATGCCTTGCCTCCGGGGACGAGAGCTTCCAGATCCCAAGCGACAGGCGGTCGGGCTTTCCACCAAGGGTGGGCCTGCTCGTAGGCGTGACCGACGTCCAGCAGGCGATGCTCACTGCCACGGGGTCCCTGAAGTTGCATCCCGACGGGCAGGCCCGCGCGGTCGAATCCGCACGGCACGGAAAGCGCTGGAAGTCCGGCCAGATTGGCCCCTACCGTCGCGACGTCCGAGAGCAGCATGGCCAAAGGATCCTCAAGCCGGCTGGCCAGGGGAAAGGCGGTCGTCGGGCTGGTGCAGGAGAACAGGACGTCTACCGAAGCGAAGACCCGATCGTGCGCTTCTGCCAAGAGGCGACGTACTTGGCGGGCGCGCCGGTGGTAGGCTTCCTGGTGTCCTGCGGACAGGGCGAACGTTCCCAGAAGGATGCGACGCTTGACCTCAGTGCCGAAACCTTCCGACCGGGTTCGCAGCATCGTGCCCGCAAGGTCCTCGGCTTCCCGGCGCAGCCCGAATCTCATGCCGTCGAAGCGAGAGAGATTGCTCGAGACCTCCGCAGTGGCGAGCAGGTAGTAAGTCGGTATCGCCCACTCAAGCTCGGGCAGCTCCACCGGCACGAGGATGCAACCCTGCCGGCGATACCAATCCAAGGCCTGGTTCAGCGCTCTGGTCACATCATCTTGCATGCCGGGACCCTCTGTCAGTTGACCAAGGACTCCGATGCGGAGGCCTTCGATTGGGCCGGGAGTCCACGGCTTGGACGGCTCTTCCACGGAAGTGCCATCAAGAGGATCAGGACCGGCAATGACCTCCAGGATACGCGCGGCATCAGCGACGGTTCGCGTCAGGGGGCCGATCTGGTCGAGGCTGCTGCCGTAGGCGACCAGTCCATGGCGAGAAACTCTACCGTATCCGGGTTTCAGGCCGACGATGCCACACATGGCCGCCGGTTGCCGGATGGAACCCCCGGTGTCGCTGCCCAGGGCTGCCGTGACCATCCCGGAGGCGACGGCCGCCGCAGACCCACCGGAGGACCCGCCCGGCACCCGGCCCAGTTGCCACGGATTGCGTGTCGGGCCGTGCGCGCTGGTTTCGGTGGACGAGCCCATGCCGAACTCATCCATGTTGGTCTTGCCCAGCAGGACGGCTCCCGCCGCCTCAAGCCGCTGCACCACCGTCGCATCGTAAGGAGGGCGCCATCCTGTCAGCATCCGGCTGCCGCAGGTCGTCGGCTCATCTCGCCTGCAGATGTTGTCCTTGAGCGCCATCGGAACGCCCTGCAGGGGACCGGGGTGCGGAAGGCCATCCCGCTGGCGAGCGGTCTCGAGGGCACGCTCGGCCGAGATATGAACGAAGGCGCCCAGAGTGGCATCCAAGCGGATGATTCGATCAAGAGACTCCCGCGTGGCTGCCCTTGCGGTCAGTTCCCCGTCCGCGATGGCCGTGGCGAGGGCTGTTGCGGTTTCCAATGTGGGGCTGGCGTCGATGCTCACGTCCCATTCTAGTGCAAGACGGCCGTCCGGATCTCTTCCGGACGGCCGTCCGCGCACTCATGGCTTGGGTGGCTGTTTCTTTCGACCTTGACGGGTCGAGGAGCCCCCCTTGCGGCCTATGTTGCTGTAGAACTCGACCCCGCGTTCCTTCTTGACGGCCTCTCCGCCCTTCTTGCCAATGGTCGAGAAGAACTCCGGACCGTACTTCTCCTTGGTGGCTTGCCCACCCTTCTTGCCGATTTCCTTGAAGAACTCGCGGCCACGTTCCTCCTTGACCGTTTCGCCCCCGCGTCGTCCGGCTTCGACCATCCTGGGGTCGCCCTTGGCCGGTCCCGGCTTGTTGCCGATCATGCTTCATCCCCCTATCCGCGGGCGGAGCCCAGGCCTACGGGTGGGGATGTACGGTTTCAGACGCTACAAGGGCCTGAACCTGCGTGCGTTGGCCCGTCGGGTCCTTGCGGCCCTGATGCCTCGCCGACCGCATCGTGCCGGGGAGGCGACGTCAGGGCTCTGTCCGTGTGGGCCACAAAGTGTGGTTCGTCCTGGCCGCCATGACGTCCATGGCGTTCATGAAGAGACGAGTCAGCAGGAGCCCGAGCGAGGGAGACAAGGCTGGAACCAGCGAGAGGGCCGGTCGAGTCAAGACATCCAGGGCGTGGGCGGTGAGGCGCCATGGCAGCAGGGCCGTGGGCGAGAAAGTCCGGGGATAGACAGGAGGTTCGAGGGTCCAAGTACCGATCGGTTCCGCGAAGAGATCCCCGGGAATCGGGCAGGCCCAGTACCGCCAGCGGGTTCTCGGCAGGTGCCGGGGCTCCACCAGGCGGACGGCCTCCATGACGGCCCGGGCGCACGAGGCAGCCGTGGCCATCTTTTCAGGTGGCTCTGCGGCCAGGAGGTTGTAGGGACGGCCGGCCAGGGCGCGGAGTTCCTCGGAGATGGCGTGCCACGGCCCGTCAGGCCAGGGACGGCATACGGCCACACGGTCCGCCAGAATCCTCGACCTCGATCGGTTGATGGCTTCCTCCGGAGTGAGAAGTCCGCCTCCTTCCGGCCAGAAGGCATCCAGCAGGAGGCCATCTGGCAAAACCAGGGCCACGTGCTGCCAGGGGCCGCAGACTTGTCTCAAGATCTCCCAAGGCCACCAGGGAGCCCGACTGCCGAAGAACACGAGGTCTCCGGGCTTCAGCGTTTCGTACAAGGTTCCGATGTCCGAGGCGTCGGGAGGCGCGTGCAGTGGCTCTGCCAGAGGCGCTGCGGACTTACTGGATTGCATTCTGCCATTCTACGGTTCCTTTGGACGGTACACTTGAGTCATGCAGCCCTTGGCGCCACGGATGTACTGGACCAGTCGCACGACGGGACCCGTTGCCGGCCGACGAGCTTGTCTCATCCACAACCCAAAGGCCGGCCCCCTGACCGCCAAGGTCGATTGGGATCGCTGGGTGGAGCCTCTGCGGGCTGAGGGCTGGGAGATTGCCGTGGTGCCGACACGCCACGCCGGCGAGGGGGAACGCATCGCCCGGCAGGCGGTGGCGGACGGAGTGGGTGCCGTGCTCGTGGCCGGTGGGGATGGCAGCCTTAACGAGGTCCTGCCGGTTCTGGTCGGCACGGATGTGCCGCTGGGCATCCTGCCGGTCGGCACAGCCAATGTGCTGGCCCGCGAACTGGGCGTGACCACCGATTTGGCCAAAGCCCTCGCCATCCTGCAGGGAGGATTCACCCGGCGCATCGACGTAGGCCGCGTGATGCGCCCAGGGGGGCAGGACCGTTACTTCTGTGCCATGGTGGGTGTCGGCTTCGATGCCGTCAGCATGATGGGAGACGAGCTCGGTCCCCTGAAGGAGCGGCTCGGGCGGGGTGCTTTCGCCTTGACGGCCATGAGGACCTCCTTGCACCACCGGCCCTCTCCGCTGACCCTCGAGGTTGATGGCCGCAGGCAGCGTCGCCTGGTCTACATGCTGATTGTGGCCAACACTGCATTTTATGGGGTCGAATTTCTCAAGGTCACCCCGGAAGCCAGCGTCACTGACGGCATGCTTGACGTGGCCATCTTGCGATCGAGGTCCTTCCTTGAGGCTTGGCGGGATTTCTTCAGCATCGCACTGGGTAGAGTGCGGGATCTGCCCACCTACGAGACCTTGCGATGTCGCCGGATTACCCTGCGCTCGGGCAAGCCCTTGCCCTTTCAGGTGGATGGGGATCTCGTGGGCTCCACCCCGGTGACCCTCGAGGTCGTGCCAGCAGCCCTCGAAGTCTTCGTGCCCGGACCATGAGGTGCCGGGATGCTACGATCCCCTTCATGGCCGGACGCAAGACTTTCATCGCAATCGCCGGAAACATCGGCTCCGGCAAGAGCAGCCTCACGCGCTGGCTAGCCGATCGGTTGGGCTATGAGGCATGTTTCGAGGTCGTCGACGACAATCCTTATCTGGATGACTTTTACCGCGACATGCGGACGTGGAGTTTTCACACCCAAGTCTATTTTCTCTCGCGTCGTTTCGAAAACCATCGACGTATCGCAGAAGGTGACCGTTCTGTGGTGCAAGACCGGAGCATATACGAGGATTCGGTCATCTTTGCCCGGAACCTTCATGACCAAGGCTTGATGGCTGATCGGGACTACGCCAATTATCAGGATTTGTACCGGACGATGGCCAACTTCTTCCAGCCGCCGGACCTCCTGCTCTACCTTAAGTGTTCGGTGCCCACCCTGATGCGGCGTATCGCCAAGCGTGGCCGCAGTTACGAGCAAGAAATCCCGAGGGAGTACATCTCTCAGCTCAATTCACTTTATGACGAGTGGGTCGAGGGGTTCGACGATGCCCCGAAGTTGGTCCTGCCCGGTGATGATCTCGATTTTGTTTCGTCGTGGATGGACTTCAGCTTCATCCTCGACATGATCGATGCCATGAGGGTTGATCCCGATCGTCTGCAAGCCTCCCTGTTCTGACGACTCCGAAACAGGGCCGTGGTAGGATGCCTGAGTGCGCATCTTGGTCTCCAACGACGACGGCATCCACGCGCCGGGTATCCAGATCCTGGCGTCCACGCTTGCGACCGAGCACGAGGTTCACGTCGTGGCACCCGATCGGGAGCGCAGCGCGACGGGCCACGCGCTGACTCTTCACAAGCCGCTTCGTCTCGAGGAGGTCCCCATTTCGGGTACCGCGACCAGTCGCTGTGTGAACGGTACCCCTGCAGATTGCATCAAGCTTGCCCTCGGGGCCCTGATGGTCGACCACCTGCCCGACTTGGTCGTCAGCGGCATCAATCGCGGCCCTAATCTCGGTGTCGATGTCATTTACTCGGGAACGGTCTCGGCGGCTGTCGAAGGGACCATCCTTCTGGAGCGTCCTTGCGTCGCCCTCTCGTTGGCCAGCTTCAGTGACCTCGGGTATGAGAAGGGAGCACTTTTTGCCTTGGATCTGGTACGAGAGCTCGCCAGGCGAACCCTTCCTCGTGCCGTGTTGCTTAACGTCAATATTCCGGCGGTGGAAATCGGCGATATCGCGGGTGTCCGAGTGACTCGCCTGGGGCGCCGTCGGTATAACGATGCCTTCGAGCGCAGGGTGGACCCCAGGGGCAAGGTGTATTACTGGCTTGCGGGAGAGGCCGAAGACCTCCACGAAGAGGCTGACACTGATGTCACGGCCATCCGAGACAACTGCATCTCGGTCACTCCCATTCACTATGACCTGACGCATTTCACGAGTCTGCCCGACATGGCGGACTGGGAGCTGCCCGTGCCTCGTGCGGTAGGAGTCCCCTTGGAGGGTGGGCGCACGGATACGCGGGGGCATTGAGTGTTCCCGCGCGTCGGGGTGACTTGGGGGACGGTCGTCGGTGACGATCAGTGGCCCAAGTTGGAGCGGTATGCGGCAAGTCTCGCTCGGGCCGGGGCCGCGCCGGTCGCGGTCGTGCCCGGCGGCTGGGGTGAACTGGCCAGGGCCGCCTTACGCCGTCGCGGCTCCGCGTTCGTCGACGTACTCGAAGCCCCCGATGCCGCGGACTGTCAGGGCTGGATCCTGGCGGGCGGCCCCGATGTGTCTCCGGTTCGCTACGGAGAGGTTGTCTCGTCGGACACGGTAAGGGTCGATGGTCCGCGGGACGAACTGGAGCTTGTCCTGGCTCGTGAAGCCTTGGCGATTGGGCGTCCCGTGCTTGGGATTTGCCGCGGCTTCCAGTTGCTCAATGTCGTCTGTGGCGGAAAGCTTGTCCAGGATCTGCCCTCCGAATGGGAGGGTGCCTTGGAGCACCGGGAAGGAGCATTTCACGCCCTCCGGATCGACCCGGGTTCGAGGCTGGCCAAATGGGCAGGGGGGCGGGAACTGGTCGTCAATTCCTGGCACCATCAAGGCCTCGGGGAGTCCCGGGAGCTGGCACCCGGATTGCGTGGAGTGGCCTGGGCAGCTGATGGCCTCGTGGAGGCTTTCGAGGACGGCGGGACGGTCTCGCGGGGATGGCTCCTGGGAGTGCAGTGGCATCCAGAGCGTGAGGACGTTCAGGATTCGCCCGCGGCTCGTCGCGTGGCGGCGTCCATGTTCGCGGAGCTGGTTGCGGCCTGTCGACCCTGAATCCCTCTCGGGCGGGGGGAAAGAGGCTCTGCTACAATGACGGGGTCATCCATTTTTGGGGAGCGCACGCCTTGAAGGTCACCCTCGAGAAGCACGAGCAGAATCATGTCCACCTCCACGTCGAGGTGGATGCCGATCAGGTCCAAAAGGCCTGGGAGCACGCGTACCGTCATCTTCGCCAGCGCGTGAACATCCCTGGTTTTCGTCGCGGCAAGGCGCCTTTGCCGCTCGTCGAGAAGCACGTGGGTACGCAGGCTCTTGCTCAGGAGGCGCTGGAGCATTTGGTGCCTGAGGCCTATTCTCGCGCGGTTGAGGAGGTCTCCATCGAACCGGTCGACCAGCCTCGGGTGGAGGTCAAGGCGTTTGGCAAGGGGCAGCCTGCCGAGCTTCATTACACGGTCGAGGTACGGCCAGAGGTGACGGTTGGCGATTACTTGGGCGTCGCGGTCTCCGTGGCGAAGGACGAGGTGACACAGGACGAGGTGGACCAGGTCCTGGAGAATTTGCGCAATCGCCGGGCGCAGTTGCAGGTGGTGGAGCGCGAGGTCCGCATGGGTGACGTGGTCGTCGCGGATTTTCTCGGCAAGGTCGAGGGCGTGCCCTTTTCGGGTGGCGAGGCGTCCAAGACGCCCGTCGAGGTGGCGGAGGGGCGGTATATCCCGGGCTTTGTCGAGGCGCTCGTTGGCATGAAGGCGGGAGAGACCAAGGTGGCCGACGTGGCCTTCCCTGCCGATTATGGCAATGCTGAACTCGCCGGCAAGGCAGCGACCTTCGATCTGGCGGTCCACGAGGTGAAGGAGCGCGTGTTGCCCGAGGTGGACGAGGACTTCGCCAAGGCGCATGGTCTGGACTCCGTCGAGCAGCTACTTGGACGCATTCGGGAGGATCTCGAGCGTCAGGCTGCCGAGTCCCACGAGGTCGCCCAGCGGAAGGAGATGCTCGAGGCAATCGTGGTGCAGAGCCAGATGGAGCTTTCGGACAACATGGTGCGGCGTGAAGTCTACTTCCTGTTGGAGCAGCACTTCACCAACCTGCAGCGGCAAGGTGCCGACATTGGCAAGCTCTTCAACGAAGAGACCCGTGCCGAGTGGGAGGACCGGTTCCGTGCCGAAGCCGTACAGCGGATTCGTACCAGCCTGACGCTCGGGGCCATTGCCCGAAAGGAAGGTCTTGAGGTTTCCTCGGAAGAGGTTGCGGCAGCTGTCGTCGAGTATGCCCAGATGCTCGGACGTTCGCCCGAGGAGTTCCAGCAGGAACTGGTCAAGAACGGCCGCTATACGGCGCTCGTGGACGAAGTGTTGTCCAACAAGATCATCGAGTGGCTTTTCGAGCGCGCCCAGATTGCGGCGACGGGTTCTGCTGAGGTGGCCACTGAAGGGTCCACCGAGATGACCGCTGCTGCCGAGCCTGCCAAGCCCAAGAAGGCGGCCAAGGCCAAGGCACCCAAAGTCGAGTCCGCTGAAGCGGCCGAGCCGGAAGAGTCCGGTACTGCCGAGTCCGGTACTGCCGAGTAGTTCGTCCCCCCACCGCGAGGTAACCCCATGTTCCTGCCCCATACGCAGCCCGCCGTGGCCGGACTCGTCCCGATGGTCGTCGAACAGACCAGTCGTGGCGAGCGGGCTTTCGATATCTACAGTCGCCTGCTCAAGGAGCGCATCATCTTCCTCGGTACGCCGATTGACGACATGGTCGCGAGCTTGATCATCGCCCAGCTGCTCTTCCTCGAAGCCGAAGACCCGGCCAAGGACATTTACCTGTACATCAACAGCCCGGGTGGTGTCGTGACCGCGGGCTTGGCGATCTACGACACGATGCAGTACATCAAGCCCGAAGTCAGCACCATTTGTATTGGTCAGGCCGCTTCGATGGGGGCGTTCCTGCTCAACGCCGGTGCCAAGGGCAAGCGAATTTCGTTGCCCAACTCCCGCATCATGATTCACCAGCCGCTAGGTGGGGCTCAGGGTCAGGCTACGGATATCGAGATCCAGGCCAAGGAGATCCTGCGGTTGAAGGGCAAGCTCAATGAGTTGATGGCGTTCCATTCGGGTCAGCCCATCGAGCGTGTGGAGAAGGATACGGATCGTGACTTCTTCATGTCGGGACATGAGGCCAAGGAATGGGGACTCATTGACGAAGTCCTCGAGCCGCGGCGCGGCGACAAGTCGGACAAGCCCGGCGCCTAGTGGCGCCGGCACGTTCGGGAAAGAGAGCCAGGAGGCCAAGTGGCGAAGGATGACAGCACGAAGGGACACCCGAAGTGTTCCTTTTGCGCCAAGACCCAGGACCAGGTTCGCAAGCTGATTGCGGCGCCTGGTGTGTACATCTGCGACGAGTGCGTGGATCTTTGCAACGAGATTCTCGACGAGGAGTTGTACGATAACCAGCAGAAGCCTGAGGCGGCCCCTGTCGAACTGGCGGAGATCCCGAAGCCCAAGGCTATCAAGGGGATTCTCGATCAGTATGTCGTAGGTCAGCAGCAGGCCAAGAAGACCTTGTCCGTGGCGGTTTACAACCACTACAAGCGGTTGTCCGCCAAGGAACGCCAAGGGCTTGGTGAAGACGATGTCGAGGTGGCCAAGTCCAACGTTTTGCTCATCGGGCCCACCGGCTCAGGCAAGACTTTGCTGGCCCAGACTTTGGCGCGGATCCTCAATGTGCCGTTTGCCATCGCCGATGCCACCACGCTGACCGAGGCGGGGTATGTCGGGGAGGACGTCGAGAACATCCTGCTGCGCCTGTTGCAGGCGTCGGACTACGATATCAAGCGTGCCGAGCGTGGCATCATCTACATCGACGAAATCGACAAGATCTCCCGCAAGAGCGAGAACCCCAGCATCACCAGGGACGTGTCAGGGGAAGGCGTCCAGCAGGCGCTCCTCAAGATGCTCGAAGGGACGGTGGCCAATGTGCCGCCTCAAGGTGGGCGCAAGCACCCTTATCAGGAGTTCATCCAGCTCGACACCACCAACATTCTCTTCATTGTGGGAGGGGCGTTCGTGGGTCTGGACAAGATCATCGAGACTCGTGTGGGGCGCAAGGGCATCGGCTTCGGGGCCGACGTGAAGACCGCAGAAGAGAAGAACCTTGGGGATCTCTACTCCGATTTGTCGCCGGAGGATCTTCTCAAGTACGGCCTGATTCCGGAGTTCATCGGCCGAATTCCCGTGATCGCAACCCTCGATCAGCTTGATGAAGCGGCTTTGGTCAGCATCCTGACTGAACCCAAGAGCGCGATCGTCAAGCAGTACAAGCGTTTGCTCGGCATGGATCAGGTCGATCTGGACTTTACCCCGGAAGCCTTGACCGCCATGGCCAAGGAGGCCCTCAAGCGGAAGACCGGCGCGCGGGCCCTGCGGGGCATCGTCGAGGAGATCATGTTGGACGTGATGTATGAGGCGCCTTCGCGTACAGACATCAAGAAAGTTGTGGTGACCAAGGATCTGGTCGAGCGCAGGTCCACCACAGCTCTGCAGGTACTGTCCGAAGGCAAGCGCAAGGTTTCTGCCTGAAGCCTTATCTGGTGCTTGTGGTTGTCCAAGCTGGCCGTTCCCCTGTTGGGGGGCGGCTCAGTTCTTGGGGTTGACCGGAAAGGGAAAGAGCGAGAGCTGTCCGCTCGCCGCCTTGCCCACGGGCAACGTGGGCAGGACGTCCCTTCTTCCGCTCGGACGAAGTTCCTCGAGGGCGAGGGGCGCGGGGGGCGGGAAGGGGACAAGCTGTTCTTGTTCCGGACGGAAGGCGGGCGCAGAAAGCGATCGCGGGCTGTCATCCGCGGCCAGCGCACGCTCGAAATGGCCTTGCGCCACCCGTCTCCAGTGTCGCCAATCGGGGACGAAGCGAGCCACCAGATCCCAGAATGCCGGGGAGTGATCGGGGATGTGCAGGTGCGAAAGCTCATGCACGATGAGATACTTCAGCGCCTCGTCGCACAGTCCGTCTATGGCGTGTCGCGAGAAGGTCAAGACGCCGGTCCGGACGTTGGCTTGGGCGAGGCGTGTCCTGCGTGCCTTCCCCAGGCGCACTCCTCTCAGGGGGGCTTGGACGGTGCGGGCATTGACCTCTCTGACCTTCTGGGCCAAGCTGGCCTCGTTGAAGGGCACGCGTGCCACAGGGGGCGGTAGGTCGGACCATGCGGCCGTTCGCTTGCGAGCCCAGGCGACAAAGCGCTCGATGACTTTCTTTTGCTCATCGGCAGGCCAGTGCTGGGGCATCTTCACGTGAAGGGTCCCTTGTCGCATGTGTGCCCTCGCGGTTCGCGCGGGTACAAAGCAGACATCTAGCTCCATGGTTGCACTGACTCCATGTTGATAAGTCAAGCTTACACTAAACGCTCCTTGTTGTGCATATTTTCGTCCTGTTTCGTCCTCTGATCGGCACGTGGCCCAAGGCCTGAGGGACCGCTGCCATCAGGCGGCGGTCCCTCGGGAGTCTGTAGGGTCAGGCCAGTTTCGCGTCGATCAAGGCCAGCAACTGGTCCTTGGGCTTGAATCCGGTGACGCGGAGGACTTCTTGGCCGCCCTTGAACAAGATGAGCGTGGGAATGCTCATGACGCCGAACTGCTGAGCGGTCGCGCCATTGTCATCAACATCGAGCTTGGCGATGCGAAGGTTGTCGCCCTTCTCGCCGGCAATCTGGTCGAGGATGGGGGCGATCATCTTGCAGGGACCGCACCAAGGGGCCCAGAAATCCACCAGCACGGGGGTCGTCGCTTCGAGGACCTCGCTCTTGAAGGTGGCATCCGTGATGGCCGTAAGTGTGGACATGGATGAATACTCCTGTACTGGGGCAAGCCGGGACGGTTACCCCATTCCATCTTAACGTGCAGCGACGGGGTTGTGAAATTCTTGTCAAAGCTCAGTCGAGGGGCTGGGGGCCGTCCTGCCTGGGGTCGATGCTTCTTGAGGAGGTGAGGAATTCATGACGTCTGCGAACTTCGCGACCCGGGCGACCGGTGCCTTGCAGCCTCTGGCCAGGACGGCTGACTTCCCCGCCGGTGCCGGATCTTTAGGACGGCAGGAGGCCCATGTCGGCACGTTCCGGGAGTCTGCGCACGTCGATGACGCCTCGCCGTCTGTATCGGAAGCGCTGCGGCGCGTCACGGACTGGGTCGGGAAAGATGAGGTCAGGGCGGGCGTGACCATGGCCGGCCGAGTCGCCGGGCTTCTGGAGACCTTTTCCCTCGCGGGGAGATGTCCATCTCTCGATCAGATCATGATCGAGCCGTCGGAGATTCGGCGGGAACTGGTGGTCGCTGTGGTACGTGAAGCTTTCGCCCATGCCCGTCCTGAGGCCTATTTCCAGGTGATTGTCTGGGCGGCGGACGTCTTGCACGAAGACGGCAAGGAGCCTCGTGGACAGTCGATGGCCCGTCTGGCCGTGGATATGGCTGACTGGCTGGTTGAGCAGGGGCTGGATCCCTTGGCTGAGTTGTGCGCCGAGGAGAGGCAGGCCTTTGGAAGAGCTTGTGAGTTGGCACGCAGACATCCTGAGCCTGACGTCCGCATCCGCGCACGGCCCGTCGGGGGACGCCAATCCCTGGACCGTCCATCGTTCTTGTCAGGGATGCTGGCGTGGTTCGCGTGGTTGGCGATCTTCTTGCTGGGAGCAGCGGTGGCACGCTTGTCGATCCGCTTGTTCTGGAGGACCCCCGCGGTAGAAGTCGTGGCCGTCGAGCGGACCGACAAGGCCCGGAGTGCCACGGATTGGCTGCAACGCCTGGGTTCGTTGCCTGAAGCAGCTCCCGCCTGAGTCAGAGGGTTTGGCCGGTCTGTTTGTCGGCGTCGTGCTTGACCCTTTGCCAAGTCTGCATCATGTCTTCCAAGGCGTGGCCTTCCACGCTACCGCCCAGCGCTCGTTCCATGGCGGCGAAGCGCAAGCGGAACCTGCGATTTGCCTCACGTAGCGCAAGTTCGGGATCGATACGGTTCATCCTTGCGAGGTTGGTGACCGCCAGAAGAACATCTCCAAGCTCGTGCGTGACATCGCCACGTCCTTCCAAGGCCTCATCCAACTCACCAAGCTCTTCGCCGAGCTTCTGACGAGCCGACGCCACATCCCGCCAGACGAATCCCACCCTCGCGGCTTTCTGATGAAGCTTTTCAGCGGCTGTGAGCGCAGGAAGAGTCGTCGCCACGCCTTCGAGGGCGCCAAGATTGTCAGGACGGCTGCGGGCCTTGAGATCCTCCCAGTTGGCCAGCACTTGCTCCGCCGTGTCGGCTCGTACGTCCCCGAACAAGTGAGGGTGCCGCTCCTCCAGTTTGTCACAAAGTGTATCGGCCACGCTTCCTAGATCGAATCTACCTTCCTCTTCGGCGATGCGGGCGTGGAAGATGACTTGCAACAACAGGTCGCCCAGCTCTTCCTCAAGGGCTTCGTCATCCTCCTGGTCGATGGCCTCGACCACTTCATAGGCTTCTTCCAGGCAATAGCGTCGCAGGGAACTATGAGTCTGCTCGCGATCCCAGGGACAGCCGTCTTCTGCGCGGAGCCTCGCCATGAGCGATTTTGCCCGGGCGATTCCCCGAGGGCGTCCTGCGGGCACCCACAGCGAAGTCAGGTGGTCAATCCAAGGCAATCTATCCAGATCATGCAGCGGCAAGCGTTCTATTCGTTCTTCGCCAGGAATTCCGGCGCCGCGGACGAGTGCCACTTCGTGGTCGTCGTCGAACACCTCCATCAGCGTGAGCTTGAGGTCCGAAGCCACGCGCGGCGACCAGACCTGCAAGGCGAGGATGGGACGCGTCGGCGAAAGGTCATCCGCAGTCACATCCAGGGCATCGACGATCGTGACCCCCTCACCCGGATCGACTCCAAGGGCTGCGTACATGGCCTCCAATCCCGACAGTCCTGGAACCAGGCGGATGGGGATCGTATGTTGGGCCAGCAACATCTGGACCGTCCGCTCACCTACCAAGGGATGACCGGGGACAGCGTAGACGAGGTCGGACTCAGCCCCGATGCGGAGCAGGTCGTCCACGATGCTCCGGTAGACGCCTTCGAAGTCGGAGGAGGTCCGGTAGCGGTCATCGTGGCTTGTCCAGGCGAGTCCCCAGCCATCCAACGCCTTCACGGTCGGGTGAACGCGCGTGCGCAAGTGGATGGGAACACCCGAGCGCAAGGCAGATTCCGCGCCGCGTGTGAGAGTCTCCGGGTCGCCGGGGCCCAAGCCGACGATGGTGATCACGGGTGGTTCTTGACGGGTGCGAGATCGCCGGATGCCGCTGCTCCGGTTGTCGGAGCACTGCCTGAGGCCAGGGGCGCTGCAGTGGGCTTGCCCCAACCTGGTTCCAAGCTGACACTGGCCGCCTTGCGCTGTGTCTCCAGCCATTTGCCGAACATCTCGTCGCGCTTCTGGCCCAGCAGCTGGTCTCCCAGTTTGGCTTTGACTTCTGCGTACGATTCCTTTCGAGCGGCTTTGCGCCCCGTGACTTCGATGAGGTGATAGCCGAAGGCCGTCTTGACGATGTCGGAGCGCTGTCCGGGCTTCAGGGCATAGGCAGCTTTCTCGAACTCGGGAACCATCTGGCCACGACGGAAGTAGCCCAGGCTGCCACCTTGTTGCTTGCTGCCGGGATCCGCCGACTTCGCCTTGGCGAGGGCGGCAAAATCCTTGCCCGCGGCCAACTCTTTTCGGACGGCCTTGGCCTCGGCCTCGGTCTTGAGCAGGATGTGACGCGCCTCGACCTGCTCGGGTTGCTCGAACTGCAACGGGTTCTGGTCGTAATGCCGCCGGATCTCATCAGGCGAGACCGTCGCAGCTGCGGAAATGGCCTTGCGGACTTCTTCCATGCGCAGACTTTCCGCGATTTCATTTTCAAGGTCGCGATCGGAAAGTCCATTTTCGGCCAGCACCCTTCGGAAGGTCTCGGCATCAGGAAAGCCCTTCCGGATCTGCTGAATGCGTTCATCTATCCTCGTCGGGGTGACCTCCACCTTGAGTCGCCCTGCCTCTTCGCGGACCAGCGCACGTTGAATTAGCTTTTCCACGGCGTCCTGACGGAGGTTGGCCAGCATTTCCGCGCCTTGCGGACTGCCGAAGTCGATGCCGAACCTCTGCGAGTACTGTTTCTTGCTTGCTTCGAGGACTTTTTCCGCTTCCGTGCGCCGCATCCGTTCGCCGTTGACGGTGCCGACCTTGTCGTTGAGCTCCTGCGCCGTCCAAAGCCCTCCGGCGATCAGGACGGCCGCGCCGACGGCCCCCCCGAAAAGCCACCAGGCCTTGCGGGCAGCGAGCGTGCCCTCCTGGGCCATCAGGGTTTGCGCATCTGGAGCAACGTCGGACAACGGGGACCTCCGGACAATGAAGGACGGTGGGTCAGTCTAGCACGAGGGCCGGGCGGGTCAGCGCCTCGAGGAGACGTTCACATGCCACGAGATGTTCGTCCGGAACCATGCCCTTGCGGTCCAGGATCAGTTCTTCGGCCGCCCATTGCCAGTGGGCCAATGCCGGAACCTGCATCTGGATGTCGGACCAGATGGGTCTGGGGACGGAGATGGCCACCTTGACCTTGCCCTTCTCGGCCTTGATGGCGGGAATGCGCAGGTCGGTCGCGCGCAGCTTCAGGCCGACGAGACGCAGCAGGTTTCTCACGGTAGGCGTCGGCGGCCCGAATCGGTCCTTCCACTCCTCCGTCAGCAACTCGAGCTCGCGCAGCGAGCCTACCTGCGCGAGGCGACGGTACTGCAGCATCTTGTCGTCGGGATCCTCGAACCAGTCGTCGGGCAGCATCGCGGCAACTTGCAGGTCGACCACGGCTTCCGACCTTGGGGTGAGAGGATCCCCGAGGCCCTCGGCGATGGCTTCCTCGAGCAATTGCATGTAGGTGTCGTAGCCCACGGTAAGCATCTGTCCGTGCTGTTCCGCTCCGAGGATGTTGCCAACCCCACGGATCTCCATGTCGCGCAAGGCAATCTGATAGCCGGAGCCCAGGGCGGTGTGTTGGACCATGGCAACGAGACGGTCCCGACCCTCGTCCGTCAGTTGCTTGTGTTCTGCGTGGAAGAGATAGCAGTAGGCCTTGGTGTCGCTACGACCCACACGGCCCCGCAGCTGATAGAGCTGGGCGAGTCCCAGCCTGTCTGCGTCCAGGATCAAGATGGTGTTGGCCCTCGGGATATCGAGGCCGGACTCGATGATCGTCGTGGCGATCAGCACGTCGAACTCGTGGGCCACGAAGGAGAGCATGATCTCCTCCAACTCATTTTCCGGCATCTGGCCGTGGGCCGTGCGTACCCTCGCCCCGGGAACCAGTTCGACCAGCATGGCTGCGATCCGGTCGAGCTCTTCAATGCGGTTCTGCAGCACGAAGACCTGTCCCCCACGGTCGAGCTCGCGCAACAGGGCCTTACGGACCTCCTCCGGGTCCCACGGACCCGCCATGGTCTTCACGGGAAGACGGTTCGCGGGCGGGGTCGTGATGAGGCTCATGTCACGTGCACCGGACAAGGCTAGGTAAAGAGTCCTCGGGATGGGCGTGGCGGACATCGAGAGCACGTCCACCTGGGTCTTGATGGCTTTCAGGCGCTCCTTGTGGCTGACCCCGAACCTGTGCTCCTCGTCGACGATCAAGAGCCCAAGGTCTCTGAACTGCACGTCCTTGGACAGAAGCCGATGGGTCCCGACCACCACGTCGACCTCTCCGAGGCCCAGCTGCCGCAGGGTTTCCTTCTGCTGGGCGGCCGTGCGGAACCGCGACAGCGGGGCCACACGCACAGGGTAAGGGGCGAACCGTTCACGGAAGACCTGATAGTGCTGGTGTGCGAGCAGGGTCGTGGGAGCCAGCACCGCGACCTGCTTGCCCCCGACGGCGGCCTTGAAAGCTGCCCGAATGGCGACTTCTGTCTTGCCGAAGCCCACGTCCCCGCAAATCAATCGATCCATGGGCCGCGCCGCTTCCATGTCGGCCTTGGTTTCCTCGATGGCACGCAGTTGGTCGACCGTTTCCGTGTAAGGGAAGCCATCCTCGAGCTCTTGCTGCCACGCAGAATCCGGCCCGAAAGGATGCCCGGGCAAGGCTGCCCTGCGCGCGTGAATCTGCAGGAGGTCCTCGGCTACGGCCTGGACGGCCTTGCGAACGCGGTTCTTGACGTTCTCCCACTCGGTCCCGCCCATCTTCGAAAGGCGGGGCGAGCCATCGCCCGCGCTGCGATAGCGATGCAGTTGTCCCGTCTGTTCCACCGGAACATATAGCCGATCATCCCCTTGATACAGGACGAGCAGGAATTCCTTGGCGGTGCCGTCCATGACGATGCGGTGCAAGCCCTGGAATCGGCCGATGCCGTGTTTCGCGTGAACGACGAGGTCGCCAGGCCGAAGCTGCTCCAAGCTGGTGATAGGGGTGCCGGCCTGCTTGGGGCGGCTTCTGGACTTGCCGCCGCCGGTCTTGCGCCACCCGAAGATTTCGCGGTCCGAATATACCGCCAGCCTGAGTTCCGGCCACTCGAAACCCGAACCCAGGCTCTCGCGGAAGATCCAGACCCCCCCGTAGGCTGCGCCGCCAGGACCGGGCAGGCGTGCCCCGTACGTGCTATGGCAGCCGTGTTCCTCGAGCAGCGCGAAGACCCTTTGAGGCTGATTCGAGGCAATCACGACTCGCTCGCCCGATCGGGAGCGAGCGAGCAGCCGACGAGCCAGCTCGTCGTAGCGATTGGGAAAGCCTTGCACCTGGGGGGCCCACCAGAACAGATCGTCCTCGGGCTCTTCTGGCGAGAGGTCGACTCGGCGGAATTTTGCGAGGCTCTCCTCGACCTCGTCGAGCGATGCCAAAGGCTCTACAGGAGGCTGTATCAGCAAGCCGGCTCTTCGTTTGCGGTCGCGCTCGGCCTCTTCTCCCTCCAGATAGGCCCCCAGACGATCCTGCCCTTCGGCAGGAAGCCACCGCAGCAAGGTCGTGGTGTCAGGCAGGTGCTCGAGAAGCGTGCCGACGCCGTGACAGAACGAAGCGTAGATCTCGTCTCCGTCTCCGGGGCGGAAGCTGCCGAGTCGTTCGAGGTGATCCTGGACCAGCGCCTTGAGACGATCTGCCTCATGCCTGTGCCCCCATCCGCGCAACTGCGCCGACTGTTCGGCAGCGGCGCGGCGGATGATCTCCGCCGTCTCGGGCCAAGCTTCGGTGGGCAGAAGCATCTCACCGACGGGCCACACCGTCAGGTGCTCAATCTGGCCTTCCGAACGCTGGCTGACGGGCTCGAAGGGGCGCATGGATTCAATGTTTTCGCCGAACCACTCCAGGCGGACCGGTTGTTCGGTGCCCGGGGGCCATATGTCCAGCAGGCCACCACGGCGAGCGAAGGTCCCCCGAGTGGTGACGGAGGATTCCGGGTGGAAGCCCATCCGCACCAAGTGACTGGCCAAGTCCGCCGGGGCAACGATGTCGCCCACCGTCAGCCGCAGCGTGGCTTCTCTCAGCACGTCCTTGGCTGGGAGCCTGTGAGCGAGGGCTGACGCGGTCGTGACAACGCCGTCGATGGTCCCGTCTTCGAGGGCCGCCAGCACGGCGTGGCGCTTCAAGGTGTTCTCTGATTCGGGTGACACCCCGTGGTATAGCGAAAGTTCTCCTCCCGGCCACGCCATCGCGGTACAGCCGTGGGCGGGCAGATCAAGGAGTGCTTCCCGCAGGGTGTCTGCGTCGGGCACGATCAACACCCAAGGGGGATCGAGCGTCGCTGCCAGCAGCAAGCCCGCGCCCAGTGACATGCCGTGAAGGACCGCATGCCTGCGGTGGTCGAGGTCCGCGCGGGCCTGCGTGGACGCAAGGTACGGCCAGAGCGGTTCAAGAGCACCCATGGGTCATCGATCCTAGCATGGGCCTCGAAGAGGATTGAGGACGCAACGGCAGGGTATGAACGCGAGGTAGTCTCGTTTCGAGGTCCGATGCCGATGTCCCTGCACCTGGAAGCCCGTCGCGAGGGGGCTGTTCGCGTTCTTGTCCTCGAAGGGGAGATGGATGCGCAGACCGTCGGACCTTTCGATCAGGAGATGGAAGCCTGCCTGGCCAAGGGGGACGTGCGGATCGTCCTCGACTGCCGTGCGCTCAGCTTCATTGCGTCCGCGGGGCTCGGCGTCCTAATGGGGGTGCTCGGTCCGATTCAGGACGCGGGTGGCACCATCGTGTTGGCCGGAGTTCGGGCCGAGGTGCGGCGAACCTTCGATTTGCTGGATTTCTCGGTCTTGTTTCCGTTTGCCGACGACGTGACGGCCGCCATCCGTCTCGCGGCGGAAGGTGCGCGGGAGTAACCCGTGCCCGTTCCGGTACGCGCCGTTCGATTCTCGCTTCCTGCTGATCTGGCCTATCTCGATGTCGCGCGGCGATTTCTTGCCGTGCTCGGTGACAAATCCGGTCTGAGCGAGCGCGAGGTTCACGAAATCCAGCTTGTCGTCACCGAGGCGATGACCAATGTCATCGAACACGGCTATGGCCCGACTTTCGAAGGAGGGATCGTAGACCTCGAGTTCGAGGTGTCGGATGAGGTGCTGGTGCTCGTGTTGCGCGATCGGGCCCCCGTCGGCTTCGATGGTGCCGGGCCCGAGGTGGATTTGGAACGATATCGTGCGGAGCGGAAGGTCGGCGGGCTCGGGCTGCAGTTGATGCGCAGGCTCTTCGACGAGGTCGCTTTTGCTCGTGAAGAGCCCGACGGAGCCAACCTGGTTCGCCTGGTGCGCAGGGTGCGGCGGGGCGAATAGCCGCATCGGCTCATCCACGGCCGGTGCCGGACCTTTCGCGGTACAATCAGGGTCTTCGTCCTTGAGGAGCCTCCCGATGACCGTGACCTCCCCCCCTGTGACTGCCCGGGCCGTGGCTTGGGATCCTCAGGAAATGACGCGTGAACTCGCTGCGTGGTCGGGTCTGGGGCTGGATCCTCTGGCGGCGCGCTACGGACAGCGGCGCAAGGCTTGGGACCTGTTCACGCCCCAGCTGTCCGATGCCGAGATCGAGGCGTTGCGGGGCTATCTTTTCCCGGCGCTTCCGGAACGACCGGGTGACGAGCCGGTCAAGGTCCAGAACCTCATCAACGGCTCCTGGTGTGACCCCGGGAGCCGTGCCCTGATGCCTGCGCTTTTCGACAGGCGGGTGATGCTGGCGGACATTCCTGATTCCCAGCCTGCGGACGTCGAGACCGTGCTTGCCGCGGCCCACGGCTTCTGGGCCAGCCTGGAGTGGGCAGACGAGGTCCTTACCTACCGCAAGTGGGTCATTGCCAACGTATCGCGCATCCTCGACCACTTCAGCGAGGAGGTCATGGCCCAGATCCGCCACGTCATTCCCAAGACCCGCCTCGAGTCCCAGAAGGACTTCTGGGAGGCCAAGCGTGCCGCCGACCATATCGGCGGGAACGCGGATCGGGCGATGACCGGCGACTGGCTGCCCGGTCAGGTGCCGGGTCATCATTATTGGCGAAATCCTTGCTTGCCTGCCGGCGTGTCCATCCTGATCACCCCGATGAACTTCATCTACGGTATCCCGATGATCCAGTTGGTCAGCGCCTATTTGTCCGGGTCGCCGCTGGTCTTCAAGGGGCATCCCTCTGGAGCGATCTGCAACCGGACCATGGCGTGTATCTTCCTGGCTGCCGGAGCGGATCCACGGGCGTTCCACACCCTCGAGGGCTTTGGCAAAGGGGTTGCGGGCCTGACCTCGGATCCCCGCGTCGCGGTGGTCTCCCTGACGGGAGGGGAAGCGACCGCGCGAGCGATCTCACGTGAGCGGGGATTGCGCACCTTCAAGTTCGAGGGGGGGGGCTGCAACTGGTCGTGGATCGACTCCGGTTACTCCGACGCTGAACTCGAGGCCATCGGGACCCGTCTGGCCTACAGCAAGTTGGGCTTCTCGTCTCACAAGTGCACCACCTTGCATGGCATCGCGGCCGATCCCGAAACCTTGGCCAAGGTCATCGGCTATGTTGATGCGGAGATGGATCGGTGGACGGTTGCGGATCCGCGGACGAGCGACGAGGTCAAGGTCATTGGTCCCAATATGGTCCACAAGGCTGTGACGGTGGACCGGATCCAAGCGGCTGCAGAAGCTGCCGGACTCAAGGTGCTGCGTCGCGGCGGCAAGGTCGTGGGTGATGCCTACGCCGACCATGCGGAGGTCCTTCGCCCTGTGATCCTCGAGACACGGCCAGACACGACTTTGACCTGCGATTGGGATGACAGGGGAGAGGTGACCTTCGGGCTGGCCACGACCGAGTTTTTCATGCCGATCCTCTGTGCGATGGAGATGTCTTCCTTCGAAGAGTTCCTGCGGTTCAGTCTGCTGACCAATCCGCATGATCTGGCGTGCAGCATCTGGACCCGGGACGATCGCAAACTGCAGCGTGCCCGCCGTATTCTGGGCGGGATGCTCAAGGAGAATGACGGCACCGATTCGGCACTGGAGTGGGAAGAGTTCGGGGCTTCGGGCGTCGGGCCTTCGGGCAACATGGGCGTCGGCGAAGCGCAGGCTTCGTTGTCGATCTTCAGTCGCCGCCAAAAGGGTCGTCACGTCACGTTCTGATGTCCTCTGCGCCGCAGGCGACGCCGTGCCGGACTCGTTCCGTTGCAGACCTTGCAGCGACTTGAGGCGTCTCTTTGGGGGGCCTGCCAGTAGAGCCGAGTGAAGTCGCTGCCCGGCGTCCAGTGGATGTCCAGGTCGCCCCCAAAGCGGCGGCGAATCGCCTTGGCCAAGGTTTGAGCCAGCCAGATCGAGGTGGTCTCGATCGTGAGATGGCTTCCCTTTGCGTGCGTGGTCACGATGCGATGGACCGGATCGTCGTGCCAAGCCTCGACGGCAATGTTACGAATCATGTGAGAAAGTTCCCCGAGATCGGGCTCGTTGAGACCTTCGAGTTCGAGCACGCCGTCGATCCTGCCCTCTCGGACGCGCCGACAACCCTCGCACAGCGTCTGCTCGATCGGATGGGCCATCCAGACATAAGGGTGTCGATTCATCGGTCGGCCTACCCGCGTCCAGCGTTTGCGTCGGGCCTGCGCGCCACAGACGGGACATTGCCGCCAGGTTCCATGCGAGCGTTTGCGGAGCTTGCGATGTCGGTCTTCATCGCTCTTGCCGTAGACCACATGGTTCAAGCATTCCATTCTGCCGATGCGCCGGCCCGCCGGTACCGGCGGATGCGAGGCCTCGTGTCGCGTGGCCAGCCCCATGCTGCCTCCCTCGGGCCCTCCGGCCCAGCGCCACCGTGCCCTGACGCCTCGAGTCCGGCAAGGCCTGCACGGGTCACGCTTTGACGCGAATCACGGATGTCCCTCTTGAATTGGTGTCCGGGGTCACGACATGTCTCCGGCCAGGGGTGTAGGGTTCCGCTTGCTGGAGCCCTGCTTGTCGCAGGTCCACCGGACGCAAGGACCGACAAAGGCGTCGGTCGACTCGAAGAGGAGGAATCATGTCGTCCAAGTTGTCATTGTCGCTCGCGGCGCTTGCTGTCGTGGCCACTGCCGCCCCTGCCTCGGCGGCCGCGGATCCCACCCGTTACCTCGGTCTGGATCAGGCGCGCGTCCTCGGCAGCGGGGTCATGGAGACCACGATGGGGACGGCGGCCAACCAGGTCGACTTCCGGTACGGTCTGATGAAGGACTACGAGCTTGCGGTCGGTTACGGCTTCCAGTCGGGCATGGGGCTCGACAAGGTGGCCGCCGGTGGATTGGGCCTGGGACTCAAGTATCTCGTGGGTGACCTTGCCGGACTCAAGGTGGCGGGACTGGTGAGCGTGTCCGTACCCAGCCTGTCCAGCCCAGGCACGGGGCTTGGCTATGGCGCCAGCCTTCCTCTCGGCCTCGCCCTCGGTGGCCTCAACCTTGATGTACAGCCATATCTCGACAACGGCGGCATGGGCGCACACGTGGGCGTCAGGCAGAACCTGTCGACCAACCTGGACATCCTGGCCCGGGCGACCGTCGGGACGGCGGGCCTTGCGGTCAAGAGCGGCCTCCGTTACAGCCTGGGTGGCGGGGGTTGGCTGGATCTGGGTCTCGTCGACCTGGACGCAAAAAATAACCTCACCTGGGGCATGGTCAGCCTGAGCTTCGTCGGCGCGCGCTGAATCCCGTCTCCGTCCAATCACCCGGACACGTGGCCACGTGTCCGGGTGGACGCTTTTTCGGCCGGCGCACGGTCTTGCGAGCGCTTGGCTCAGCGACTCGATTCCCGTTCAGCGAGTCGGCCCAAGACCCTTTCCACGAAGGAGTCATCCCCCAGGTTGCCCTCGAGAACATCGACTCTTTTCCCGGGACGGGCAAGGTATCGGGCGATCAAGGCCATCTCGCGCACGGCTGCGCTGGTCTGGGCGGGACCTGGCACAGGCAGTTGGGCCAGCCTGCCCAGAAAACCGTGGGCCGAGGCCCAACCTTCCGGCCCTGTCGCAAGGGTCTCGCCGCCTGCAAGCCGGCCCATGCGCACGGCGACCAGACGCCAGCCGTCTTGCAAGGGCGAGATCAAGACGGCGTCCACCGGACTAAGCCTGGCCCAGCCGGAAAGCTTGGCAAGGGCTTGCAAGCCATCCCGCATGCGGGCCGCTGTCTCGAACTGGAGCTTGTCGGCGGCCTCTCTCATGCGATTTTCCAAGGTCAAGGAAACCGGCTCCGCATGCCCCTCGAGGACCTGGACGAGGGTGGCGATCGCCTCATCGTGTGCCGACTCATGCTGGGCCAGACAGGGGGCCACGCATCGACCCAGTTCGTGGTGCAGGCAAGGGGCCGGGCCAAGCGGGTCGCACAGTCGCCAGCCTACGAGGCGTTGAATGGCGTCGAGGGCCTCGTGCAGGGCCGATTCCGAGAGGTAGGGGCCGTAGTAGCGACTGCCATCGGGAACGAGGCGACGAACCACCTGCACCTTGGGATGACGGTCTGAACTCAACCGCACATAAGCGAAGTGTCGGTCGTGCTTGCCCTGCATGTTGAAGCTCGGCAGTGCGGCCGAAATGGTCCGTGCTTCGAGGACGAGCGCTTCGAGCTCGCTTCCCGTGGGGACATGGGTGATGTGATGGGCAAGGCGTCGCAGGCGTCGCGTGGGCCGTGAATGCCCGCCATCCTTGCCGAGGTAGCTGCGAACCCGCTGCTTGAGGTCCTTGGCCTTGCCTACGTAGAGCAGGCGACCGGCCTCGTCGCGGAAGGTGTAGACGCCGGGCTGGGCAGGCAGGGCCGACGCCTGTTCGACGAGAGACTCGAGCGGGCGACGACGCTTGGATGGACGGGGCACTTGCACAGGATAGCAGGCGATTTTCACCGGTTCTTGAACAGGTCTTGAACAGTTCTTTTGATTGGGGCATCATAGGGGGATGATGCTCGCTTTTCGTTTGACCGCCCTCGGGGCTGCACTTGCCGTTGCGGGCTGCGGATCCGTCCTGACGACCTACCCACGCCAGGGGGGACGGGCCCAGGTCCGAGGCTCTGGCTATGTGGCTGCCGTGGCCGCCCCCTCGTTGATCGATATGCCCTCTCCCAATATGAATGATCGCCCGGAGCAGGTCCGTCCGGATTGTGTCGTCTGGCATCACACAGCCTCGCGGGCGTCGGCCCGGGCCACCGGCAAGTACTTCCAGAACCCCGACGCTCAGGTGAGCAGCCATTACACCGTGGATCGTTCGGGCGAGATCGTGCGATCGGTAGCGGACGATCGCAGGTCATGGCATGCAGGTCCCAGTGCTTACGCAGGACGCAACAATGTCAATGACTTCTCGATCGGTATCGAAATCTGCAACCTTGGCGATAACACCGAGCCATACCCGCCTGCCCAGGTTACGGCCATCGCCCACCTGACAGCGTGGTTGATCGAGGTTCATGGGATGCCCCGGGATAGAATCACCCGCCACCGCGACGTCGCTGTCCCCGCGGGCCGCAAGACGGACACCAGCGACAACTTTCCCTACAAGGAAGCCCTGGAACAAGTCGGAGGCTACCTGAAGGGGACTGTGGTGCCGATGCCCGTGCCAGCTCCACCCTCTCTCGTGTTGACCCCGGACAGAGGCTATCGGACCGTTCAGGTCCCAGCCGGTCTGACAACCTGGGAGGACCTGGCAGATGCCGTGCTGGACACTCCTGTCCGCGCAGACGAACTCAGGTGGCTCAATCCCGGGGAGCCGGTCCTCCGGGAAGGTATGTGGGTTCGCGTCCCGACGGATTACCGGATCTTCGACAGGCTGCACCCCGATCCCCAGATGCTGCCCTTGTTCCGCTGACCGCACGCTTCGTGCCCGGGAGCTTCGTGTCCCCGGGCACGGGAGCCGGCGCCCCAATGGGGCGGGTGGCATCTCTTCGACGGGTCTTCGGGATCACCGAGCCATCGCAAGGGCCTTGTGGTGGGCTTCGTCCATCATCTCCTCGCGTGCGACAGGGTCGTGCCACCTGGCTTGAGCTTCGGGGGAGAGGGTCTCGAGCGGGTCGAAGTACAGGAACATCTGTCCCGGCTTGACGCTCGGAGCCACATAAACGGCGATGCCATTTTCCCGGTCATAGTACTCATAGCTGTGGACGTCCCGCTTGCCACCGCCACCGGGTGCATCGCAGACGAAGGTGGGGGTATTGAAGCCCGCCGTGGCGCCCCGCACGTATTTCTCGATGTCGATCGCCGTCTGGATCCTGGTCCGGAGGTCCTCTACCCCTTGGACCATGTCGTGCATGTAGACATAGTAGGGATGTACGCCCACATGGCCGAGCCGTTTGACCAACAGACGCATCGTTTCGGGATCATCGTTGACGCCCCGGATGAGGACGCTCTGGTTGCGGATGAAGACGCCTCGACTCGTCAGCAAGCGAATGGCGTCGCGGGTGATCCACGTGATTTCATTCGGGTTGTTGAAATGGGTGTGGAGGGCTACTTCCTTGCCTAGCGAACGCGCCAGATCTGAAATCTCGCACAGCGCGTCCGTCCAGTCCGTGTGAGTGAGGATTTTCATGGGCATCACGGCGGGACCTTTGGTGGCAAATCGGATCCGGCGGATATTATCCATCTTGAGCAGCGTCTCACCAATCTGCCTGATGTTGCGTGGAGCCAGTTGGTAGGTATCCCCTCCCGAGACCACGATGTCTTCGAGCTCGGGTCGGGAAGCGATGTACTTGAAGGCCTTGGCCCAGCGTTTGGGATTGACCCCCAGTTGCACCTTCTCGACCTGCTCCGTATCCAGCCCCACGGCGTAGGAGCGTGTGCAGAACCTGCAGTAGACAGGACAGGTATCCAGAGGCAGGAAAAGAGCCTTGTCGGCGTACCTGTGGGTCAGGCCGGGTACGGGTGCATCTTCCTGCTCGTGGAGAGAGTCCAGTTTGAGCATCGGATGGTCCCGAGTCAGCCGACTGCCGACGGGAATGAACTGGGTGCGAATCGGGTCGCCATAGGGATCGCTCCAGTCGATGCAGGCCAACATGTAGGGTGAGACCCTGAGCGACATAGGGGCCCGTGCAAATCCGTCGCGCACATCTTGGACGAACGCCGGCGGGGCAAGGTCCTGAATGGCTTCGAGTAACTTGTCCGGGTGCGTAACTGAGTTCTTTCCCTGCCAGATATGGTCAAGGAAGGTGGTTTCGTCGACGTCCTTGTACGCCGGAATGATGCGCCAGAAGTCACCCTCGCGCAGCTTGCCGTGGCGCAGGTCCTCCACTGCTACGGCTGGCTTGATGGGATGGACGTCTTCGTCGGTGTAAGGGGGGACCGTGGGGTCGATGACCTGGGTCATGAGGTGCCTCCGGCGGAACGAAACGTAGGGATCGGAGAGTCGCGAGCCTTGGCTGAAACGCCAAGACGAGACCCGACTCGTCAGAATCCGTACTGAGGACGGTCGCCATGCTGGAAGGCTGCACAAACCCGAACGACGGGCTCGCACTTGCCAGCCGCCGCGGCCGGGCGTCTTCCAAGGCGCATGATGTCTTCAGTCTAACCGCTTCGGCTGGCGTCCCGCAAGGCGCCAGTCATAAGGCCCCTACTGGTAGACTCTGCCGTCCTTGGTCTTGATCCAGCCCGCATCGAAGGGTTTGTCGGCTTGATGCGTCCAATGGATGCCCTTGTCACCGCCCGTGTAGAGCGTTCCTCTTATGGTCAGGGGATCCCCGACCTTGAGGCCGGTGACTTTGGAACCATGGCGGATGTTGTTGGAGACTTCGTAGACTCCTTCGCTGGTCCCTTTGGTAACCTTCACCATGAAAAGCTGGTGGGGCAGGCCGACGTTGTCGTCGGGCAGAAGCTTGGTGACGAGGCATTGGACCGTCACGAACTTGTGAGCCGGCGGTACGCCAAGGCTCTCGAGCAGGACCGGCGTCTGGGGCTGTAGGGCTTGTGGAGCGGGCGCACCACAAGCTGTCAGGGCCAGCACGGAGAGTAGGGAGGCGGCGAACCACTGGCGCAAGGTGTTGTCCTCGAGGGGGCGAGGGGGGATGATGAGTTATCGCGACCTCTGTTGTGGAGGTTGCGGATTTTCCCCGTTTCCTTAGGGAATCTTAATCATTGCCGGAGGTGACTCGTGCGTGTCCCCCAGGCCCGTTACCTTACGGGTGCGGACCGTCTCGATCGGTGCCCCCCCCCTGACCAACCCGAAGTGGCGTTGGTAGGGCGTTCCAACGCCGGCAAGAGCTCGACGGTCAACATGCTGACAAATCGCCATAGGCTGGCTCGCGTGGGTGCCAAGCCGGGTGTCACCACTCTGCTTCATTTCTTTGCGCTAGAGGGCGGCATTCGGCTGGTCGACCTTCCCGGATATGGTTATGCACGGGTGTCCAAGGAAGAGAGGCTGGCTTGGCAAGGCCTGATTGAAAGCTATCTGGCGGAGCGGACGAATCTGGCGGGCGTGCTCTGGATTGCGGACGGCCAGCGGCCGCCGGACGAGCTGGACCGATTGATGGTCGGTTGGCTAAGGGCCCACGATCGCCCCTTCCTTTTGCTGCTCAACAAGGCCGACAAGATGACCAATGCCGAGCGAGGGCGTCAGCAAAAAATCTGGAGCGAGGCTCTCGACCTTTATAGTGCGGATGAACTCATGCTCTTCTCTGCCGAGAAGGGGACCAACAGCCAGAAGGTCTGGGCCTGGATCAAGGCACGGGCGGCGGCTCGATCTCGGGGATGAGCACGTCGTCAGCCCGGGCTGCGGCCCCGGGTTCCTGAATCGGGCCCGTCGGCAGTTCTCCCTGCTGGACGCGGTGGAAGCCCCAGGCCATCAGCGCGAGGCCCAGCAGTATCATAGGCAGGCTAAGCAGCTGACCCATCGAGAAGGGACCCAGCACGTGGCCGGCGGGATTCGTCGTCGTGATGAATTGGGGATCGGGATTTCTGAAAAGCTCGACGAACATCCGGCTTGCGCCATAGCCCGTAAGGAAAAGTCCCGTCAGGAAACCGCGGGGCAACCTGCGACGCCCGACGAGCAGCATCACGCCAAGGAGCAGAAGGCCTTCGAGCACCAGTTCGTACAACTGGGAGGGGTGACGGGGCAAGGGCCCCCCGGTCGGAAAGACGATACCCCAAGGCAGATCTGTGGGCTTACCCCAGAGCTCGCCGTTGATGAAATTGCCAAGCCTTCCGAGGCCGAGTCCGGCCGGGACCCCCACCACCACGGCATCGCACATCTGCATGTAGCTGATGCCCTTGCGCCGGCACCACAGCCACCCTGCGACGAACGTGCCCAGGAGACCGCCATGGAAGGACATGCCGCCATGCCAAACGGCCAGAATCTCGAAGGGATTGCTCAGGTACTGGGCGGGGTTGTAAAAAAGTACGTAACCGAGACGGCCGCCCAGCACGACGCCCAGGATGGCGTAGCCGAGAAAGTCACCGACCTCCTCTGCATCCAGGACCAGACCCCGCCAGCCTGCGGAAGCTTTGAGAATCAGGTATTCGCACCAAAAGGCCAGCAGGTACATGATGCCGTACCAATGGACCTTGAGGGGGCCGATGGCGACGGCGACCGGATTGATTTCGGGGAACTGAATCACCTTCCCATGGGGCCATTCCTCTCCCATGGGCGTCAAGGGTTCAGGCGACTTTGAGGCCGGGAAGCCCTTCCTCGTAGGAGTCGGCCAGGCGGACGGCCAGATCCGCCAGCGAGGCGTAAGGTGTTCGGGCCACCAGCCGTGCATAGCGACGAAGGACGGCAGCCTTGTGCGGAATGGTGCGGCCATGATCGAAAAGCAAGTCCGCCACCGAACTCCAGAAGGCCATGGTCCTCTCGGTTCCTGCCGGATCGGTCATCACCGAAAGGGAGACCGTGCGGGGAAAGGTGTCGTTCATCGTTTGGCGTAGGTTCGTCATGGGGGCATCCTCAATCACGAGATTAAGGGCAGGCTGTCAAGAAGCTGACAAGATAGTATAAATCGAAGATTAAATAAAGGGAAAAAGATTAACCTGGTCTTACCTTTTTAGGCCTGCCTGCTCCAGGGCGTCCCGCAGTCTGCGAGACCTGTGCAGGATCGCGCGCAATCGTGCGACCAGAGCCAAGGGATCGGCAGGCTTCGCCACGATGTCCCAGATTCCTTCGTCAAAGGCGGCCACGATGTCCTGACTTTCCAGGAGGCCGGACAGGAGCACCACCGGAGTTCCCTCGTGCAGCAATCCCTCCTGTTTCAGTTTCCGGTAGACCGAAAGACCATTCTCTTCCGGAAGCTGCTGGTCCAGCACGATGAGGTCGGCGGGCTCGCTGCCAAGCCATGCCGCCAATGCCTTGCCGTCCCTCAAGACGAAGGGAAGGAACCCGTGACGCTCGAGCCTGCCGGCAAGGCCCTCGACCTGCCGAGGATCATCGTCGACCAGCAAGACCTTGGCCGGGGCCGGTGGTCCGGTCACGTCCCCCGGACCACGACGAGGGTAATGTTGTCACGACCGCCTCGATCCAATGCCAGGTCCACCAGCTGCGAGCAGATCTTGTCGGGTTCCGTTTCGCTACGGGTGGCTTCCAGTATCTCCTCCGGGCGTGCGAAGCGCGTCAAGCCGTCGGTGCAGAGAATGAGGCAATCCTGCTCCTCCCAGTCGAGCGTCAGGATATCGACCTCGACGCTGGGATTCTGGCCAAGGCTGCGCAAGATCGTGTTGCGCAGGGGGTGAGTTTCAGCTGCCTCGGCAGGAATGGCCCCACGCTTGACCAGTTCCTGAACCATCGAATGGTCTTCAGTGAGCTGAATGATGCGTTCCTGACGGACAAGGTAAACCCGGGAGTCCCCGACGTGGCCGATGGCGCACCGGCCATCGACGATCAGAGCCGCCACCACGGTGGTCCCCATGCCCTTGAGGGCAGGATCAAGGCCTGCCGAGGTAGAGATGCGCCGATTGGCTTCCACGATCGCCTGGAACATGGCATCGGCGGGTTCCAGACCTGCAGGTCGGTCTTCGATGTCGGCAAGGATGGTATCGACCGCCATACGGCTGGCCACCTCTCCTGCGGCGTGGCCGCCCATGCCATCGGCCACCACGAAGATGCCTCGTTCGAGGTCATACCCCATGGCATCCTCATTGGTCTTTCGGACCTTGCCGATGTCGGTTCGTCCCCCGACCCGCACGAATGCCTCCCTTGGTTGTCCTGACGTTCCGAAGGATAGCAGAAACCTTTGCCGGCCTTGGTGACGTGCGTCCCCTCGGGGTAAGGTTGCGGACATGGGGCACCGACGGTTCATGGATGAGGCCTTGGGCGAGGCTCGCAGCGCCATGGCCCAGGGAGAGGTACCGGTCGGTGCCCTGTTGGTACGTCAAGGAGAGGTGCTCGCCCGTGCGGGCAACACCCGGGAGCGAGACCGCAATCCTCTGGGCCATGCCGAGCTCGAAGTGTTGCGCGCGGGTGCCCGTCTACTCGACCGCTGGCGCCTCGACGACTGTGTTCTCTACGTCACGCTCGAGCCATGTGCGATGTGTGCGGCTGCGGCCATCCAGGCGAGAATCGCTTTGATCGTGTTCGGTGCCCATGATCTCGAGCGCGGGGCCTGCGGTAGTGTCTGGAACCTGCCAGCGGCACCCGAGATGGATCATCACCCCGAGGTCCTGGGAGGGATCGCCGATGAGACATGCCGGCAAATCCTCAATGAGTTCTTCGTCCGTCTGCGGCGGAGGCGATGATCTGCCAGCTTCGTGGCCCCGTGGTACGATGGTCACCCGCCGGGAGGGTAAGCGAACGGTGAGCGGGCCGCCTCGAAAGCGGTTGCCGGTGATGAGCCGGTTGCGGGTTCGAATCCCGTGCCCTCCGCCTCCTGAAGTATGAGTCAAGGCCCCGGGAACGATGACCCGGGGCCTTGTTGCTTTACCGCTCAGGCTGCCTTGTCCGAATGGACCTGAATCAGGCAATCGAATTGATGGCTGATGGAAATAAGGGTAGCGTGGATGATCTCCGCGTCGGGCGAAGGCTTGACCGTAGCCGCCGGCTGGATGACCGGAGGAAGCAAGCCGGCATTACGGTTGCGGACACTGAGCTTGGCGGCGATGTTGCCGCAGATGATGTTGACGAACTCCTGGCCGGCATCCTGAACGAGCTCGTCGACCGTCTTGAACTCCTCCTCGAGCATCCGCCCGGCCATCCCCAGCAGCAAGCCTTGCGGAATGTTGAGCGTGAAGGTGGCTTCCAGATCACCCGTGAAGCGCTGCGAAATGCTCCAGTCCCGTGCCATCAACTGGTCTGCGCCTTCACGGCAGTCCTCAATCAGGACGTTCTCGTGCAGAACCCTCTTGAACATCTTGAGGACGGTATCCAGTACATCGGCCACCATCTCGGCGTCTTTGAGGCGAATCAGCGCCCCACGAATCATCATCTGGCTGGCTTGCTGGTCCGACCTGAACTGCGCCAGCTCGGCCTCGACCGCTTCCCGCGTCATGAAACCCTTCTCGATCAGGGCTTCACCCAGAAAAATCCGATGCGACTTTTGCAGTTCAATAAGATCAGAAAGTTGGTCCTGCGAGAGCAAACCCAGGTCGACAGCAAGGTCACCGAAAAGCCGATCGGTCGTGCGCTGAGCCAAGTTGATCCTTTGGATCTGGGCCTCGGTAAGGTAGCCTTTGCCGAGAGCCAAAGTGCCCAGCCGTGCGTTGGTGACGTTCTGGTACTCGACGGCCTCCAACAGCTGCTGATGGTTGATACAACCCCGTTCGAGCAGATACTGCCCGAAAAACCTGACTGTCGTGAGGAGCACTTCCGTCACCCCCGCCTAACTCTTGCCCTCGTAGGCCTTTTGCAAGGCCTGGAGGAGGGTGTCACGTTCGAAGGGCTTCATGATGAAGTTCCGCGCCCCGAGCTTGATGGACTCCAGCACTTTGTCCTTGCTGCCCAGCGACGAAACCATCACGACCCGCGCTTCGGGATCGTAGGCGAGGATGTTGGCCAGTGCCGTGACCCCATCGACCTCCGGCATCACGATGTCCATCACCACGAGGTCCGGTTGATGCTCCCGATAGAGGGCCAGAGCCTGATCGCCATTGGCAGCTTCGGCCACGGGCTCGAAGTTCGAGTCGAGGATCGTCTTCTTGAACATCATCCGCAGCGTCATCGAGTCATCTACGATGAGCACGCGAATCTTGGTGTTTTCCATGGAGGTGGGCGCGAACCTTGCGTCTTCAGTTGGGGCCGGCAGGAGGCCACGAGGCGTCCGGTCCCAACATACCCACCGGCCGCGGGTCGTGACAAGCCATCTTCCCCGGAGGCTGTGCTCTCCGGGGAGGATGCCGGGTCCTTCAGGACTTGGGCCGCATGAAGATGGCCCAGCGTGAGGGGGCGAACAGATAGCCATTGCCCTTGGAATCCGTGATGGCGGGACGGATGGGCGGATGAACCGGATGCATCCACATCGTGTCTGACCTGCTCTTCCTCGTTGAGGAGCGACGGCCTGGCGTGGACTTTCGGTCGACGAGGGCAACGATTGGGACGGGTGATTGGCCGGTGGGGGTTCGCGAGGATGCGCCGTTGCATCCGGGTCGACCCCCACGGCAAGGATGAACGGGAACTTTCAAGGAAGATTTTGCCCGCCGTTGGCGAACATTTGCTCGACGAACAAATTTACGAAAAACAATGAGGCTCTTGGGTCGGGTGTGTGGTCGGTGCTATGCTGAACGTATCAGGAGGAAGCTGCCATGATCACCTTGTTGCCCGAGGCGACCAAGAAGGTCCGTGAATTTCTCACTGCTCAAGATCGAGACGATCTTGCCCTGCGGATTTTCGTCAAGCCGGGTGGATGTTCAGGGTTCAGCTACGGCATGGGCTTGGATGAGCCCAAGGCCGAGGACCACGTGACCGAGGTTGAAGGCATCAAGGTTGTCGTGGATCCCGGCAGCTTGAAGCTGGTTTCAGGCGCTGTCGTGGACTTCAAGAATTCGATGCTGGGCGGTGGCTTTGCCATCACCAATCCCAATGCGGCCTCGTCCTGTGGATGTGGTTCGTCGTTCCGCCCCAAGGACGAAGACGAAGTCGACGCGTCTGACGACGCGGTCCCGGCTGGCGCAGCGTGTGGGACGGGCGGCTGCTGCTGACAGCCTGAGGTCTTCAGGTCCCGGTCGCCCCCGTGGTGTCCGGGACCTTGAACTTTTTAAGCTTTGCGCGAACTTGGTGGCAACGCGGCCGTAAGGCTTTCGCGTCAGATTTGGGGGACATTCCAGTCTTTCGGAGGTCCTCTTGTCCGTACGTTCCCGCCTTCTGCGCCTGCCCCTGTCTGTCTTGGCCCTGTCGCTCGGGGGCTGCTCCACAGCTCCGCTCCAAGCCACGCTCCCGGCAGCGGCTCCGCCGTTGCCGCAGTCAGAAGCGATTCTGCTTCGTACCTCGCTGGATGCCCCGTTGCTGGGCGGTGAGCCGGTTGCTCCGGGATGGGTCCGGGTTGCGCCGTTGCCCGGTCGGACCGCCGAGGAGTCGGTCGACCTGCTCTCGGAGCGGCCGGGGGTTCTCTGGGCTGAGCGGTCCGTTCGCTACCGCGTCCAAGGCCATCCTGTCCCGACCGCCCCCCCTTTGCTTCATCGAATCCTGCTCGCGACGGGCGACCCATCGGACCCACGCTTGCCGGAATGCTGGGGGCTGGCTCGAACGGGGGTACCTGGAGCCTGGGGGACAACTGCCGGCGATGGTGCGATCCGGGTGGGGGTTGTCGATACCGGTGTCGAGCGGGGGCACGAGGACCTGCAGGGTGACCGCATCGAAGCCGGCCCCAATCTCGTCCAGCCCGGTCGAGAGCCCGAAGATGATGTCGGACACGGCAGTCATGTGGCGGGGACTATCGGCGCCACGGCACACAACAGTCTCGGAATCGCGGGTGTCGCGTGGGGGGCGAGGGTCGTGGGTGTGAAGGTGCTCGGAGCCGACGGTTCCGGAAGCGTGGAAGACATCGCGGCTGGCATACGTGCCGCGACGGCAGCTGGCGTCAGGGTCTTGAATCTGTCGCTGGGGGGAGGACAATCGTCCCGCCTGTTGGCCGAAGCCGTGGCCGAAGCCATTCGCCGAGACATCGTCGTGGTGGCGGCAGCGGGGAATGACGGTGATTCACGCTTGACGTACCCGGCGGCCCTGCCGGGCGTTCTGGCGGTCGGTTCGACCGATCGCCAGGACCGCAGGTCCTCCTTCTCCAACCACGGCAGTTTCGTACGCGTCGCAGCTCCGGGCAGCGACATCCTCTCCACTGCCGGTGGGGGATACAAGGCGTATTCAGGCACGAGCATGGCGGCTCCGCACGTGGCGGGAGCAGCAGCGCTCATCCGCAGCGTGCGTCCCGATCTTCCAGCCCCCAAGGTCATCGAGCTGCTGCTCGCCTCCACCAGCCGAGCATCGGGATTTGCCGGCAGCATGCCTCGGCTTGACGTGGCCCAGGCTCTGACTCTGGCCCGTCAGGCCGAACCCGGGACTCAGCCGAACACGCCACCCGACCCCTCGCCCGCTCCCCTTCCCCAGCCGACACCCCCTTCCCGCCCTTCGCCAGCTCCGGTGGCACCGACCTTGCCTTCGCCGCGGGCAGGCGATCCTGACGGCATCATTTCGGCCGTCCAGATGGGCTCGGCGGCTGACGGGCGTTTGCGCTTGGACTGGCGGACTCGAGAGCAGGCCCGCTGTGCGCTCAGCCTGCGGAACGGCGAGGGAAGCGCATGGCGTCTCCACGCTCGCAGCGGCGACGGTGTACACCACGAGATCATCCTTCCCCTTTCCTTCGGGGTGGCGGGGCCGGAGGGTCGCGTCGTAGCCTTGCTCGCGGATGGCCGTCGGCTGGTTGGGGCAAGGTTCCGGGTGGGCCTGCCTCGCGTTCAGTAACTGTCTTCGTCTCGTCGAAGCGGTCTGCTGCGACGTCTCGGAGCAGGAGTGGGCTCTCGGACCGGCTGTAGGGCGGGGGTGGCTTGACCTTCTTTGCCCTGCAGCCCATTCGCCTTGGCAGAGGGCCCTGATTCTTGCTGCGAGGCGACCGCCAGACCTGCGATGGTCGATGCGACGCCCACTCCCAGCCACGCTGCGGTGCCGACCAGGATCAGGAAGTAGAACTGAGGGGTCTCGGGCGTCAGGAGAGCGTCGGAAGGCAGTTGCGCACGCAAGATGGCATAGCTGCCCAGTCCGGCGACCAGGCCGGACCCCAGCCACATGGCACCCGCCGTGCTCTCTCCCATGAGCCATTGGCCCGCACCCGGCACCGCCAGGGAAGCCCATGGCGCCGCGGGATGATAGGTCGACGTGGGGGAAGAGGTGCTCTCGGGTGTCGGCCCACCGGGGGGCGCAAGGGCGAGGGCCACGCTCAGGCTGAAAGCAGGATGGTTCACGCAGGCAGCATAGCGCAACGGACAGGCCAGATGGCATCATGGGAATCTCAGGAGGCTCTCGTGACGACCTTGACCGGATACCGTGCGCCCGTGCTCAACTTTGGTAATCTGCCCGCGGAATGGGCAGATCCGGAGACCGCCAAGGTCAACATCCTTCCGATGCCTTACGAAGGCACCACTTCCTATCGCGGCGGCACCAAGGATGGTCCTTTGGCCATTCTGATGGCCTCGAGGCAGGTCGAGCTGTACGACGACGAGCTCGATGCCGAACCGTGTGAGGTTGGGATTGCGACCTTGCCCGAAATCGAGCCCTCGCGCCGGGACTACATGGCGCCCATCGAACAGACCTATGAGGCGGTGCGGGAGATCCTGGATCGAGGTCGCTTTCCGATCGTGCTTGGCGGCGAACACAGCATCAGCGCGGGGACCATCCAGGCTATGCTCGAGCGTTATCCCGATCTCTCCATCCTGCAGATCGATGCTCACGCCGACCTGCGAGATGCCTATGAGGAAACGCCGCAGAGTCATGCAAGTGTCATGCGGCGAATCGTCGAGATGAAGGTTCCGCTGACCCAGGTAGGCATCAGGAACATCTCATCCGAGGAGATGGCATTCTGGAAGGCCCAGCGTCCCTCCACAATCTTCTGGGGGCGCGACTGCCGGCCGGGACGCTTCGACCCTGCGGCCATCGTGGCCACACTGGGCCCCCGGGTTTTCCTGACGATCGACATCGATGGGCTCGATCCCACGTTGGTACCCGCCACGGGCACTCCGGAGCCCGGAGGACTGGGGTGGTACGAAGTCCTCGATCTGTTGCGCGAGTTGTTCACGACCCGCGAGGTCGTCGGCGCCGATTTGCTCGAGCTTGCCCCCATCCCTGGCTTCGTAGCCCCGGACTTTCTCTGCGCGAAGCTGATCTACAAGATCATTGGTTACAAGTACTTCCTCGGCGAACCTGCTTCCGCGTCCTGACCGCGAAACCGACCCTGCGTGCCGGCGGGCTGGGTTCAGTCCCGCAAGATCCGGAAGACGTGCAGCACGCAGTTCTGGCTCTCGAGGACCACAAGATGGTCGTTACCCTCGAGGGCAAGAGCTTCCGGCGTCGATTGGAAGGGGCCGCTGCCCATTCCCCCAAGGTCGAAAAGGGCGCTCCCATCCGGGGCGAGCACCTGCACGCGACGATTGCGAGAATCGGCCACGAACAGATGTCCCGTCGCATCCACGGCGATGTCCCGAGGGGTCTGGAACTGTCCCGAAGCTTGTCCGGGCCCGCCGTATGAGGCCACGAGGCGAGCGCCTTCGAATCTCAAGACACGATTCAGTCGCGTGTCGGTCACGAAGAGGTGGCCGGAATCGCCCAAGGCAAGACCCCACGGGGCCTGCAGGCCTTCCTGGATTACCAGGCTGTTCCTGTCCTTGCCGTCCATGACCACCACACGACCATGGGAGTTTTCCGTCAGAATCAGATCCCCATTGGGCGTCGCCAGCAGGCGGGTGGCCGGAGAGAGAGGTTCGCCATTGACGGACATTCGTCCGGTCGTGCCCAGGGCGACCCCTTGGGCATCGATCTTGAAGAGGCGGGTATCCTCGGCATCTCCAAGAACCATGACCCCACGAGGCAAGATGGCCATGGACCGCGGAGCCGTCGGGAAACTGCTGCCAATCGGGCGCAGGAAGGACTTCCAACGACCGTCGAGATCAAAGAGTTGAATGCGGCCGTTGCCGGTGTCCGCCACGAGAATTCGTTTGCTGCGATCGACAAGCACGCCGCGAGGACTGTTGAACTCTCCTGCTTCCTTGCCGCGTCGCCCGAAGCTGCATCGTAGTTCGAGCCCTCGAACCGGACCCAGCGAAGACGGTGCAGAGGATCGTGTGGCGACCACCCCAATCGCCGGTGTCGCAGGCGTTCCCAGGGAAAGTGCGCCGGTACCGACCCGGGCGGGGGGGGCTGCGGGGGGTGGTGTCGGGCTCGGACTGTGGGGTGGACGGCCCGGTGGGGAGAGTTGCGGTCGGCTGGGCATCTGCAACTGGGGGGACGAGGTGGCCGCAGGAGATGGCAAGGTTCTTTGCGGCGGTGGAGGCAGCGGTCCGGAAACTTTGGTTGGCTCCGGCTTCGCTCCGCTGGGCAAGGGCGGCATGGAACCGAGCAAGCCCGTACCCCCCCCGAAGTTTGACCTGCCGCAGGTGGAACAAACCCTGGAGCCCGCCGGCATGGGAGCCTGGCAATAGCGGCATGGCGAGATTTTGGGCGCTGCCTGTTGTTCTGGCGGTGGGACGGTCTTCAGGGCTTCTTGGAGCGCATAGTCCATTTCTGCTGCGCGGCGATATCGGTTCTCGGCCTCTTTTTGCAAAGCCTTCGAGATGACCTGCTCAAGCCGTTCGGGAATCGCTGGATTGATATCCCTCAAGGGTTGCGGGGTTTCGTTCATGATCTTGAGGATGGTGCCGCCCAGGTTGCCCGCGTCGAACGGGGTCTTGAAGGTCAGCATCTCGTAGAGCAGCGCACCCAATGAGAAGATATCCGCTCGACCATCCACGTTACGAGAGTCCGTGAGCTGCTCAGGCGACATGTAGGCAATGGTTCCGAGGGTCGTACCGGTTTGCGTCAGGCTGGGCAGGTCCGACTTGACCCGGGCGACGCCGAAGTCCATGAGCTTGACGGAGCCGTCGGCCTTGACCTGGATGTTGTCAGGCTTGATGTCCCTGTGCACCACGCCTGCCTGGTGGGCATAATCGAGGGCACGGCAGATTTGGCTGCCGATGTCGATGACCTGTTGGAAAGACATGGCGACTTTCTGGTCGATCATGCTGCCAAGCGAACGTCCCTCGACCAGTTCCATGGCCATGTAGTAGCGATCACCATCATGGCCCATGTCATAGACGGCGACGATATTGGGATGCCGCAAGCGGGAGGCCGCCGCTCCTTCGCGCTTGAAGCGCTCGACGGTTTCCACCTTTTCGGACTCGGGCAGTGCCGAGGCCATGACCAGTTCTTTCAGGGCCACCGGTTCCGGCCGGGCCTCGCACTCGGCGACATATACCACTCCCATTCCGCCGCGTCCGAGTTCGCGAAGGATACGGTAAGGGCCCAGTTGGTCCGTCATCGCCTGGTTCCGCAGGTCCGGATCATCACGCCGGCAATTGGACGAGAACGACCGTGATGTTGTCGTACCCCCCACGTTCCATCGCCAGATCCAGCAGGCGTTGACACGCATCTTGCGGGTCCGGTTCCTCTAGGGCGATGTCTCGCATCTCATCGTCGTTGACCAGCCCGGACAACCCGTCGGTACAGAGGAGCAGCCGGTCACCAGGTTGCCAGGGGAACTGGTGGGTGTCCGGTTCCAGGTCCATCTGCATGCCGAGACACCGGGTGATGACATTGCGGTAAGGATGATGCAAGGCTTCCAGAGGCGTGATGGCGCCTGCCTTGAGTAGCTGAGCCACAACCGAGTGATCCTCGGTGACCTGTTCGATTTCCCCGTTGCGGATGAGATAAGCCCGGGAGTCCCCGACGTGACCGATCATCACTTGGTCACCCACGACCATGGCCATGGTCGCCGTGGTCCCCATGCCCCGCATGGTTGCGTCGGAGAGCGAAGCTTGGACAATCTGGCGATTGGCTTCGAGAAAGGCCTGGGTCAGGGACGGGGTATCTGCCTGACCCTCGGCAACCCGTTCCACCATGGTCGACGCGAGAATCTCTACGGCAGTCTGAGCAGCCTTCTCGCCAGCCAGGTGCCCTCCCATGCCGTCAGCCACGAGATACAAGCCATCTTCGGGACTGCAGGCAAAGCAGTCCTGGTTTATCTCGCGAACCCTCCCGACATCCGTCAGGCAGCCTAGAAGGATGGTCAGATCGTCGCTTTGTGTGGTCACGTCGGTTACCTGTGGGGCCGCATGCGAAGCGCCTCGTTGACCTGATCCTGGGTGCAGTAGCCCCCTTCAAGCAAGACTTGGGCAAGGGGCAGGCGCTGCTCGGCTTGGTGGGCCAGCGCCTGGTTCAGGGTTTCTTCGGTCAGCGCGCCCATCTCCAACAGCAAGATACCCAGTCCAGAGGTTCCGGCAACCGTCGGTGTCGTGGGCAGGGTCTGAAAGTCGAAGGAGAAGTCCGTCTGGAAAGGATCAAAGTTGAAGGCGTTGCCGTCCATCAGCTCACTCTTCCTGTCCGTCTTCAGCCACCATCGGGGCCACCCCTGCAATCCGGTCGTCGTCGCCGAGCCGCTGCAACCGCACGCCCTGGGTCATTCTTCCGTAGCGCGCGATGTCTGCCACCTTCTGGCGGATGACCACACCATTGGTGGTCACGAGCACCACCTCGTCCTGGTCGCCCACCACGAGGATGTTGGCGACCTTGCCGTCCCGGTTGACGTTCAGCTTCATGTTGATGAGTCCGAGACCGCCGCGTCCTTGCGGACGATATTCCGCCACCGGCGTGCGCTTGCCGTACCCATCGGTCGTGACGGACAGCAGGTCGAGGCTCTCCTGCGCCATCGCCAGGCCTACGACCTGGTCTTCCTGGCGCAGGGTAATGGCCCGGACGCCGCGGGCGGGTCGCCCCAGAGGACGCAGCTCGTCCTCCGGGAAGCGAATGGCCATGCCCTCCGCGGTGGCGATCACGACATCGCTGTTTCCGTCAGTGGCCACGACCCAGCCGAGGCTGTCGCCTTCGTCGAGGTCGATGGCGATGATGCCGCTGCGACGGATGCTCGAGAAGGCCGTCAAGTCGGTTTTCTTGATGGTGCCCTTGCGCGTCAGCATCAGCAGGTATCGACCTTCCTCGAAGGCCTTGATGGGCACGACGGCCGTCACCACCTCTCCGGGACCCAGTGGCAGGAGATTGGCGATGTTGGTGCCCTTGGCCGTCCGACTGGCTTCGGGAATTTCGAAGGTTTTGAGAGAGTAGGCTTGGCCGCGGTTGGTGAAGAAGAGGACCGGCTGATGAGCGGTGCCGACGAAGAAGTGACGCGTGAAGTCACCTTCCCGGATGTTCATGCCCGTCACGCCCTTGCCCCCGCGACCCTGGCGCTCGAAGGTGTCGGCGGCCAGGCGCTTGATGTAACCCTGATCCGTGATGAAGACTGACATGGGGTCGTCCGGGATCAGGTCTTCCCGCCGGAAGTCTCCGGGATCGTGCTCCAGGCGCGTCCGACGTTCATCGCCGTACCGTGCCCGCACATCGGCGACTTCTTCCTTGATGAGCGCCAACACCTTGGCCTTGTCGGCCAGGATGGCCCGGAGCTCCTCGAGCCGTGCACGTAGCTGGGTGGCTTCCTCCTCGAGGCGGCCGCGCTCGAGCTGGGTCAGTCGCCGCAACTGCATCTCGAGAATGGCGTTGGCCTGGATCTCGGTGAGTGCAAATCGCTCCATCAGGCCAGATCGTGCGGCATCGATGTTCTGGGCGCCGCGAATCAAGCGGATGACGGCGTCGATATGCTCTTGGCAGATCAAGAGACCTTCGACGATGTGGAGCCGGGCCTCGGCCTTGCGGCGTTCGTAATCCGTGCGTCGCGTGATGACCACGACCCTGTGGTCCAGGTAGTGACCGAGCATCTCCTTGAGCGTCAGCACGCGGGGTTGTCCGCCGACAAGCGCCAGGAAGGTGATGCCGAAGGTCGTCTGCAGGGAGGTTTGCTTGTAGAGATTGTTGAGCACCACCTGAGGGACTGCGTCTCGTTTCAGTTCGATGACGACGCGAATCCCCTCACGGTCGGATTCGTTGCGCAGGTCCGAGATGCCTTCGAGTTTCTTGTCCTTGACCAGGTCGGCAATCTTGGCGATCAAGGGGTCGGGCCCGACCTGGTAGGGCAGCTCGGTGGCGACAATGGCCATGCGGTTGTTGCGAATCTCTTCGATCTCGCACTGGGCCCGAAGGGTAATCGATCCGCGACCCGTGGCATACGCCTCGCTGATGCCTCGCTGGCCGAGAATCGTCGCGCCCGAAGGGAAGTCGGGCCCTTTGACGTGTTGCATGAGACCCGCCGTGTCGATGTCGGGGTCGTCGATGAGCGCCACGAGACCGTCGAGGACCTCTCGCAAGTTGTGGGGCGGGATATTGGTGGCCATCCCCACCGCGATCCCTGCAGAACCATTGACGAGCAGATTGGGAATGCGACTCGGCAGGACGCGCGGCTCATCGGCCGTCCCATCGTAGTTGGGGGTGAAATCGACGGTTTCGGCGTCGATGTCGACCAGAAGCTCGCCTGCGATGCGGGAGAGCCGGGCCTCGGTGTAGCGGTAGGCCGCGGCGGAATCTCCGTCGAGCGAACCGAAGTTGCCGTGCCCGTCGATGAGGGGGTAGCGGATGTTGAAGGACTGGGCCAAGCGAACCATGGCGTCGTAGACGCTGGCATCCCCGTGAGGGTGGTACTTGCCCAGCACGTCTCCGACGACCGTCGCGCTCTTGCGATGTTTGCGGTCACTGGTCAGGTTGTTCTCGCTCATCGAGAACAGGATGCGACGATGGACCGGCTTCAAGCCGTCCCGTACATCAGGCAGCGCCCTGCCCACGATGACGCTCATCGCATAGTCGAGGTAGCTCTGCTTGAGTTCCTCGCGCAGGCCGCGCGACAAGACCCTGGATTCCGACACCCGTGACCTCCGTCGCCTTCGGGAAGGCCCTTCATGGTACCACGCGCCCCCTGCCACGACCCTTGACGCTGGACGACGAGCGGGGCACAATGAACCCACCTTCCCCGCTCGTCTAATGGTAGGACCGCAGTCTCTGGATCTGCTTGTGGAGGTTCGAATCCTTCGCGGGGAGCCTAGTCAGACGCTTCCGGAACTCGTGTTCTGGAGGCGTCTTTCCCTTGGGGGGCCCCCTCGTGGTTGATTCCTGCGGCCATGCCTGCACGTGCAGCGGAGCATCTCCTCGGGAGGCCACGGGGCATCTGTTCCTCGCCGGCCACCCTGGGGCCGGCAAGTCGACGTTGGGGCCATTGCTGGCCGAGGGCCTCGCTCGCCCGTTCGTGGATCTCGACGGGCTGGTGGCACAGCGAGAAGGCTTGCCCGCGTCCGCCCTGATCCGGCGGGATGGCGAGCGTGGCTTCCGGGTTGCCGAGGCCCGTGCGCTCGAAGGTCTGTCGACGCGCGAGCCCTTGCTGGTGGCTCTTGGTGGAGGCACCCTCGAGCACGTTCCATCCCGGGCGTGGGTGGCCCGCTCCGGTGCGCTGCTGTGGCTGGATGTCCCGACACGCATCCTGAAGGAGCGGGTGAGGCACGGAGATCGTCCGCTGCTGGCTGCTGCAGGAGGCATCGAGAGCCTTGTTGCCGCCCGCCGTGAAACCGTCGCGAGGCAACTTCGGCGATTGACGCCGGAAGTTGGTGCCCCTGAGGCGCAGGCGCGCGCCATCCTGTCGCGCCTCGGTCCCGGATGCAAGGCTCTCGAGTTTCCCTCGTCGGAGACACCGCACGCTCTCTTCGTCGGCTTCGGAGCCCTGGAGCGCGCCTTGCAGGCCTCCGGCCCGCGGGTGGCGCTCGTGACCTCGGCGCCTCTCTGGCGACGCTTCGGGCCGGCGGTGCGGGGGCTTCTGGAGGACTGCGGACGTCAGGTCGAGGTCTTCCAGCTGCCTGATGGCGAGCGGGCCAAGACGTGGTCGGTGTTGCGCCGTCTGGTCGATGCGCTGCTGGGTGCCGGCTTCGGGCGCCATGACACCTTGGTGGCCCTCGGGGGCGGTACGGTGGGGGATGTGGCGGGCTTTGCCGCTGCCCTCGTCGGCAGAGGCATGCCGTGGATCCAGATCCCCACGACCTTGCTGGCGATGGTGGACGCGGCCATCGGGGGCAAGGTCGCGATCAACCATGCCCGAGGACGGAATCTCGTGGGTGCCTTTCATCAGCCGCTCGCCGTGGCTCTGGAGCCTTGGCTGCTTGCGTCGCTGCCCGAACGTCACTGGCGCTCAGGCCTCGGCGAGATCGTGAAGACACTCTGGCTGGCCGGGGGAGGTTGGATGTCTCGCCTGCGCGAGGCGGAGGGCGACCCGAGACGATGGTCTTCGCAGTGGCTTCAAGAGGTGCTGTGGGCGTGCGCGGCCTACAAGGCCAGCGTCGTTGCACGGGATCCCGAGGAGCGACACGACTTGCGCATCGGCTTGAATCTCGGCCATACGGTGGCACATGCCTTGGAAGCCGCATACGGCTACAAGGAGCTCACCCACGGCGAGGCGGTCGCGATTGGCCTGCGTGCGGCCTGCAGGTTGTCCGAGGCCATGGAAGCGGGGCACCCGGGCCTCGAAGATCGTCTCGTGGCGGTACTCGGGCATCTGGGCCTGCCGACCTTGCACAAGGCCGAGCCCGCCGACGTTCTCGAGGCCATGGCCAGCGACAAGAAGGCCGTGTCGGGAAAGATGCGCTGGGTGTTGCCCGTGCGGGAGGGGATGTTCCGGGTTTCCGCGGAGGTGCCTCAGGATCTCGTGGCGAGGGTCGTTGCCGACTTGGCCGCCGCACCTTCCCGCCGATAGACCCGGAAGTCCAGTTCGGGAAAGATGTTGTCGAGGTACTCGACCTTGGCGAGCCAAGGTTCGTCGACCCGACCGGCTCGCACCTGGTCGTACAGACGGTGGAAACGCAAGAGGTGGGACTTCGTGCGCTTGTTGGCGTACTCGACCATGGTTCCCGTCTTCATGATGAAGGCCCAGTCCGAGGCCTGAGCCAGCAACAGCTCCCTTGCCATCTGGTTGAGACCTCGTGCCTGCAGGGGCGTCACCTGATGGTCGGGCATGGACGCAAGCTCGATCATCTTGCCTGCGGCTTCGTGGAGATGGGGGTAGACCCACGCATTGGTGTCGTTGAGCCAGAACGAGGCATAGCCTTCTGCTCCCCAGCTCGACAGCGGAGGGGTCGCCACCTGCTGGACCGGGTGTTCCGCCAGGTATTCGGCAGGGGTCGTCAACTTGAGGGTCTTCGAGTCCGACGCTACCTTGCGCAGCAGGTAGTTGAGGAAGTTGGGCCCTTCATACCACCAGTGACCGTACAGTTCGGCATCGTAGGGAGAGACCACGATCGGCGGGCGCCCCATGGCGCTTGCGAGGTGGCTGACTTGCTGCTCGCGGCACCACATGAAGTGTCCGGCGTGCTCGGCCGCCCGCTCGTCGGCCACATGGGGATCGTAGGGCAGCTTCTGATCCGTCTTGCCCGTGACCCGGTAGTACTTGATGCCTGTGTTCTTCCGATCGCCCGTGGGCTGGATGTAGGGAGCGATGTATTCGAGGGGAAGGTCATAGCCGACGTCGCGGTAGAACTCACGATAGTTGAAGTCTCCGGGGTACCCCTCGTCCTTGGACCAGACCTGACGGCTGGATTCGGCATCACGCGCGAAGACCGCCACTCCGGAATCTGCGCAGAAGATGGGGGCGTGAGCACCGTAGCGGGGGCGAGGAGTGGCATGGGTGATGCCGTGGGTGTCCGTGAAGAAGTATTGGATGCCAGCCTCTGCAAGGTAGGCGTCGGCCCCGGGGAAGTATCCGCACTCGGCAAGCCAGATCCCACGGGGGCCACGACCGAAGTGATGCCGATAGTGATCCGCCGCGACCAGGATCTGTGCCCTGACAGCTTCGGGGTTGACCTGCATCAAAGGCAGGAAGCCGTGCGTGGCCGTACACGTGACGATCTCGAGGACCCCCAGGTCCTGGAACTTGCGGAAAGCCGCCACGAGGTTGCCCTTGTACTGATCGACGAAGACGTGCCTGATGCGTCGGAAGCGGTCGAGGTAAAAACCGGCGAGCCGATGGAACTCTGCGTCACCGCGGGTACGAACGAGCTCCTTCTCGGCCAGTTCGATGAGCTCGTCGATGTGACGGACATAGCGGCGTTGCAGCAGGGGGTCCGACAACATCGCCACCAGCGGGGGCGTCATGGACATGGTGATACGGAAGTCGATGCCGTCCCGGATGAGTTCGTCATAGATGCTGATCAGCGGGACATAGGTCTCCGTGATGGCCTCGTAGAGCCAATCTTCCTCGAGGAAGTGGCTGTGTTCCGGGTGGCGGACGAAAGGCAGGTGCGCGTGAAGTACCAGCGCGAGATAACCCTTGGGCATGGGGGCGAGCTCCTTGGGGGGGCGGCGATAGGTTCTCAGGACGGAAGCCGCAGGTTCGTGCGGCCGTCTCCCTCGGTGCCGCGCCCGACGGTGATGGTGATGCCACGCTCGTCATCGCCATCGGCGTTCACGGCGCGGATGGGCATGGGGTGTGTCCCGTCTGGCAAGTGGAAATGGAATCGGAAGGTGCCGTCGGCAGCCAGCGGGATACGCTCGCCCCGGAAGGTCACCACGGCGTCCGGCTCCGTGGCTCCGTAGACGATGACTTCGGCATCCGCGACGAGCCAGAAGCTCTTGGGACGTCCTGCACCGGAGGGCGAAGGTCCACGTCCGGAAGGTGCCCATGCGTGGCTCGAGAGCGCGGCGGAGCTGGGTCCTCCCGGAGCCTCGAGCTCTTCTTCCACCGTCATCCACGGGTTGTCGGCAGAGGACGGGTTACGATACCGGGGCACCAACCTCGAGCGCATGAGCCGGCTCGGCATCTCGGGCATCGCAGGTGAAGGAGGCATCGGGCTATCACCCGCGATCTCACCCCAGTCGGGAGCCAGCTCATCGGGCCAAGGCCCTTCTGCCGTGGTCCACTCCCCGCGCCGGGGCAGGGTGGATACTCCGTGGGGCCGGAACGATGGCTCTTCGAGGCGATCCACGAATCTGTCGGCCACGATGGGACTGGGGCCGTCGGCGGGGACCTCGACCAGGTTGGAAACGGCAATCGTCTCGAAACCGCCTTGCCGGAACTGCAGTGCGATCTCGACCCGATAGCTTCTGCCGTCGCCTGGCAGGCGGAGGTACCAGTTGCGGGCCGAAGTGGGGACCGGGACATCGTAGAAGTAACCGGGGTGACGTCCGCTTGGCACCCACTCCTGAACCCTCAGGATCTGGCGATGATCGCCCCGTGCCGCAGCTTGACCGAGGGTCTGCGTCGAGATGTCCCAGTACGCATGAATCCAGTAGGGATCCCGCACCAGCAGCACGGCGCGGTCCTGATCGTAGCTGTGGGGCAGGTCGCCCAGTCCGTCGTCGACGGCAATGAGATCGTCGATACGGGTCGTGGCCTTGAAGGCGGGCCGAGGGGCCGGCTCTTCGGTCGGTTGATTGGCCTTCTCGTCTGCGCCGGGCTCTCCTGCCGCACGAAAGGCGGGGGATTCTTCAGAGGTCTCCTGGGCCGATGCTTCTGCCCCCGCAGCAGTGGGGGCAGGCTCTGCCGGGGTCTCGTCGAACTCGGTGGCGGGAGCCTGAGCTGGCACGGAGGCCGCCGGTGCCCCTCCCGGCTCCTTGTGGGTGTCCGGCGGTGAGGTGGGCGAGCCCATGAAGACTCCGCGCACGGCATCGACAAGCCCGGCGACCAAGCCCTTGCGGCGCTGGCGAGGGGTTCTCACCTCGCCAGCGGCCGAGGGAGCCATTGATTCCGGTCGGACAACGGCCTTGGGGTCGAGGGTCGGTTCGTCCACGGGTCCTCCTTGGGCATCACGGGTGCGTGCCGGCGGGCTATGAAAAAACGGCGGGTGGGTCCCGCCGTCGGAATGCTTGCTAAATTACCATCCGGCAGGAGCCGCATGCAAGTGTTCACGCAGTGTTTGGCGGCTTTTGCGTTCCGGGGGCAGGACGGCTGCCGCGGGGTACAAGAACAGGGATGCCTCGTCCCCTTCGTGGCAACGCCATCTTGATCGCGACCTTGCTCGTTTCGGCCCTCACCGTGACGACGCTGGGCATCGCACGGCTGCTGCTTCGACAAGCCGACCAGGAGCGCATGTCCGGGCAGTTGCTGGGCGCACAGGCCCACGCCTGCAACATGCGGGCCTACGCCGAATATGCCCGGGCTATCGGAGAGGGTACGGAGCCCTTGCCGGCCGCGGCCCCCGTGGCCCCCGTGGCCGTGACGTTCACGGATGTTCCGGACTTGTCCCCGACGTTGCCGCCCAACCCGGCGATGCCCGGCCCTTCGCCCACCCCTGAGCCCGTGCCGAATCTGGCCCAGGTCGTCGTACTGCGGGAGGCCTTCCCGACTGTCGATCCCGGTGTGCCTGCCAGCGCCCGGAGAGTCGTTGAAGTGCGCTTCTCCTGTTCCATTCGGGCGCGGTCCGGCGGCGGTCCCGTGGATCAGGTGTCGCGCATGTTGCGCACAGAGTTCGAGGAGGTCGATGTACAGGGCGGTGGCGGCCCCGGTGGCAGCCCGAAGAGATTGACCACCCGAATTCTCGAGGGCGGAGGTGGCCTTTGAGGGGGGCTTTCCGGACGCGGCCGGCTCGGGGCTTCAGTCTCCTCGAGGCCCTGCTGGCCGGAATCGTGCTGGCAGGCGGGACCGTGGCGATGGTGCAAGCGTCTCGCCTGCTGCTCGGTCAGATCGAGTCCTTGGATCGCTCAGAAGGACACGGTGTCGTCGTGGAACGCCTGGTCATGCAGCAGGTCGCGGCCATCCTCACGCGGACCCCCCTCGACAACGGAGCACGTTTTCCCGTGGTCCCGCCTACGCTCGAGTCTTCCGGACTTGCCTACGAGGTTCGTCTGAGCAGTGCCGCCCAGGCTGGCTGCGTGGCCGGGGCCGATGCAACCATCGGGAACGTGCGGTGTGACCCGGTCGACGTTTGGGTGGTGTTGCGCACACCTTCGGCGACCGATGGCGCCTACCCCGACATCGTGCGCCCGTATCGAGTCGGTCAGGGAGCGTACGTGACGCCAAGGGTCAGAGTCTGGCCCAGAAAGGGTTATCCGTGGCTGCGGCCCCTGTTGTGAAACGTCCGGCCGCACGAGGCCTCAGCTTGCTTGAGGTGCTGCTCTCCACCGTCGTGCTCGGTGGCTTGCTTGCGGGTTTCATGTTGGTCTTCAGGGGTCAGGAGTCGGTCCACAGGATTGCGATGGATGCCGTACGGCTGCCGGACAGGGCCGGAGAGCTTTCGGCGTTGCTTGGTGCCGAGCGCGCTCTGGGTGGGCTCTGCTGGCCCGACGGTTATCAGCCCCAGGGCGGCGGGGGCGGCGGCGGTGGTGGGGGGGGCGGCATCAAGGAGAAGGCGGGTGGAGGCAGCCCCAACATCCCTGACTGGAAGAGCGTGGCCGTGCCCTTGCCTGCCAGCACCCCTGCCGGTCTTGTCTTTGCCGGATATCTCAACTCGGATCCTGCAGCACCCTCCCCGCCGTTGGCATTCGAGGAGGCCAGCGTGACCTTGCCGCGTTTGCGGCGGGATTTTCCTGGGTCTGGGGGCACCGGCTTCCGGAGTCGGACCCTGCGTTTCGTTTACGACCCGTCCAATCCCTTGCCTTTCACCCAGCGGCCCGGTGGATTGATGGCCTTCGACGAGGATGACCCGGCTGGCGAATGGCTGACGGGAACGACGGACATTGCCACGATGTCCTTCTACTATCCCGATCCGTTGCGTGTTGTGTCAGTGACTGGCAGTGCCTCGGTGGATGTGCTGGCCGCAGCTCCCGGAGATGACAGGGCCGTTCGTGGCGTGGGTCCCACGGTCAGTCTGGGTACAGGCGGGGCTCCCACCTTCACGTTGCTGGGAGTGGCCAATGTGCCCTCCAACTCGGGCGCAGATACACTCACTCTCGACGTGTCCACCGGGGCGGACCGCAGGTCGGTGACTTTCGTCCCGACGACCGCCGGCTATGTCGCGCCCGCAGGTGGCTTCGTCGTTCCCTTCGCACCCGGCAAGCTCTTCAGGCTGGATATCGGGGGAAAGGTAGGCACGATCTGGGCCAACTGGCACCTGACGCGTCCCCAGTTGGCCAATGCCAGCTTGAACCTGCGGATGTACGACATGACCAACGAGGCACGATTGCCGACGTTTTCCGTGGGAGTCTGGATGCACTTGCGCGGAGGGCCACGAAGCGCCCCCTTTTTCTTCCGGGACGTCTTCCCCTTGCAGGTCAGCCATCTCAAGGACAGCTGATCCCAGGGAGCTAGGAGGCCCGGCCCAACTTCCGCAGGACGGCCTCGAGGTCACCGACGAGGAACAAGTCTCCGCTCTCGGCCGCTGCATCCAGTTGCACCTCGACGGCCTCCACCAGTCGTTGGCACTCCGCATCATCGAGCACCAGCCCGGAGTCCGCCCCGAAGCCATCCTTTTCCGCCGCCGTGAGCAGCTTGTCCACCAAAGGATCCATCTCCTCGGCCTCGGCAATGCGTTCTTCCGATGCTGACGCAGGTGCCCTGTCGGCCAGCAGAGCGGCTGTCAGCACCCGCAGTTCCTCCAGATCGCGAAGCTTCAGGTACATGCATCCTCCTCGGTCAGGCCCTGCTCCCGGGCCACGAGCGCCCAGCGTGCCAGTTTCGGCATTCGCAGGGCAAGGGCTGCGGTCACGTCCGGCCTCGACAGTATTCGGCCGATCGCAAGGAAGCAAGCGGGCGGCAAGCGCAGCAGAGCTTGCATCGCAAAGCGCCAATCGGGCCACCCCGGGAGCGGGCGAGCCACCAAGACGTCAGCGAGTGTACCCGTGAGGCGACCCACGGGCAGTGGGCTTCGGGCGATGGCTTCGAGCAACGGCACCAGTTCGGAGGCGTCCGGTTCTCCGGTGACGGCGGCGAAGGCCCGAGCCCAGTTCAAGAGACTGCCGGTGACGTCGGGATGTTGCAGCATGCCCGAGGACCAAGCCGGAACCTTTCCCCACCAGGCCCTGTCCCGGCCAAGCACCTCCGTGGCGAGCGGGGTGAGCACCTTGAGCAGAGGCCAGGGATCCTGCGGCACCCAAGTACCGAATTGTAGGGCCATGGCTCGCAGCAGGGGGTCCGGATCGGGTTGCCGCGCCCAGCGCCGCAGGAGCTGGCCCAGCCAGTCCTGCCCTTCCTTACAGGCAAGCCAGGGCGCGACGGCCCTGGCCGTGGCGACCACATCCGTACCGGCAAGCGACAAGTTGCGCTGCAGCAGGATTGCCAGGCGTTCCGCCGCCTCAGGGGGGCAAACTTCGGGGACTTCGGGCCAGGCGGCGTCCACCAGGGCATCGCGCAGCGGCCGGCCCTCGCCGCAGACAAGCCACGCCAAGGCCTCGGGCAGGAAGGAGGCCACGGCCACAGGACGTTCGCGGGAGGCCATCGCGACAGTCGCCTCCACACGGTCCAGGTCCAGTCGACCTTCCGGCAGCCATTCGTCGATCAGCCTGCGTCTAAGGTTCTGGTGTTGGCCCGTGAGCAGCAGTCGGGCCGCGAAGGGGAGGGCGACCTCGAGGAATTTGAACTCCGGCCAGGTCTCCAGCACGAGACCTTCCATCGTGGCGGCGGTGCGCATCAAGGCCGTGAGACGTTCGGGCAAGCGGAAGGGTTGGTCCTCGAGCATGGATGCCAGGCGTTCCAGGACTTCTGCCAGGGGCAGCATCCGATCGCCCTTGCGCCCGATCTGGATGTCGACCAGCTCGGCCAGCAGCGGGATGAGTCTCCCCCGATCGACGGTCGGCGGAAACATGCCGAGTCGGATCAATCCCTCCGTCAGGCCTGCCCAATCAGCACGGACGACGTCGAGGAAGCAACTCACGAGCTCCAGCTTGAGGTCTTCGGGGAAGGTGTCCGTGAGGCCCCAGTCGAGGTACGCCACGTCGCCGTCGGCGGTCACCAGGATGTTCCCCGGATGGGTGTCCGCGTGGAAGAAGCCGTCCTCCAGGATTTGCTTGACGAAGGCTTCGACGCCCCGTCGTACCGGTTTCCTGAAATCCACCCCGAGCGCGGCGATGCCGGCCAGATCATGAAATTTCACTCCATCAATCCACTCCATGACGAGGACGCGTCGTGTCGTGAGTCCGCGATGCGGACGAGGAGCCAGGATGCCCTCGAAACCTTTGAAATTTTCGAGGAATCGTTCTGCCTGGGTGGCCTCGGCAAGAAAGTCCAGTTGGCGATGGAGGCCCTCGAGGAAACTCTTGGCCACGCTCTCGTACGGCAGGTCTTTCACGTGCAGGAGCGCGCGACGAGGTCGGAAGAGCGACACCGGGCCAAGGCTTGCGGCCAGGCGTTCGAGCCCCCTCGCCGTCCGCAACAGCAGTGGACCATCCACGGCGAGTCGTGCTTGAAGGCCCGGTCTTTGAATTTTCACGGCCACTTGCCGACCCTCTGCCAACCAACCCCGATGGACCTGCGCAATCGAGGCCGAAGCCACGGGCACGGGGTCGACACGGACGAGCACCCGGCCATAGGCGTCTCCCAGCTCTTGTCGGAGGATCCCCAGGGCCACACCCGCATCCTCGGCGGGGACGTCGTCCTGGAGGCGCACGAGAGGTTTTCGCCACGCACGAGGCAACACGTCGACCCGAGTGGAGAGGGTCTGACCCAGCTTGATGCCCATGGGCCCCAGGCGAACAAGACCGCCGGCGAGAGACCTTGCAGCCCATCCGTCGGCGGCTTCGGCCCATCCTTCGGCCCCGACCCGCCGCATAAGCCTGG
>JAYKGV010000011.1:0-17043 GCA_035285595.1 Candidatus Sericytochromatia bacterium | reverse complement strand
ATCGTCCCATCGCCAAGCGGGTCGCGGTCCGTGAGCGTGGATTGCCGCCCATGCCGGATCCGGTGCCGATGACCGAAGCTCCCGAACATGAGGATGCTCGAAGCCGCGGGCGTCAGGCAGAAGGGCGTCCTGCGAGAGCTGAAGGCAGACCTGGCTCGCCGCGGCAGCCCAGGCAGCCCCGGCAGGCTCCGGTGTCATCGGCGCAGGAACAGGTCTGGAAGGTCGTCCGCTTGCGCCTCAATCCTCTGCCCGAGCAGAACCCCAGGCGTCTGCTGCAGTGGCTGTCGCGGCGGACGGGCGTGGAGCTGGCAGAGCTGCGCGGCTTGGCCATCCATCCGGATCATGTCAGGGTCGAAGTCGTGGCGGCTCGCCGCGATCGCTTCCTGGATCGCCTGAACAAACCCGCCAAGGTCGCCCCCCGCCGGGCATGAGAACGGCATGAGTGCCTTCAGGAACATCATCGCTGGCGTCGGGGCCGCTCTGGGTTGTGGCTGTGCCGGGCCGGTCCAGAGCCTGCCGACGGAGACCGTGTCCTTTAGGACGCAGGTCGCACCGGTGTTCGAGCGCTCTTGCACGCCGTGCCACAATGCCGGGGGAAGCCAGGCGCGTGAAGCCGTTTACCTTTCGGTAACCGGACAGGCTGAGTTCTCCCGTATCCGTGCCGGGATGGCGCTGGCGCTCCGGGAGATCGAAAGTGGGCACATGCCGCCCGCAGGCCATGTCCCCGTGTCCAAGGACGAGCAGCTGCTTCTGCGGGCTTGGGTCGCGCAGGGCAGCCTCGACAACTGAGGGGAGGACAGATGTCCTGCAGCCGAAGTGTGATGGCCGTGGCGCTGGCGCCACTCTTTTCAGGCTTACCTCTACTGCTTCCACCCGCACGTGCAGCGTCGCCGGAGGTCTTCGTGGCCGCAGGCACTGCCGACGAGGCGTGGGTCCAGGACCCTTACGCGAGGGCTGAAACCTGGACGGGGCGTGAGGAGCGTCGCCACCACCAGTTGCAGCTGCATCAAGGAATGGCCTTGGCGACGTTGGGCAGCATGGCGCTGGCGACCGGGCTAGGCATGTGGAGCGTGGCGGCTTCCCCGGATCGCAGCCTCAGTCGGCCCGTCCATGTCGCGATAGGTGGCCTCACGACAGGCCTCTACCTGGCGACGGCCGGTCTGACGCTCACGGCTCCCACAGGCCCCGAAGAGACCACGGAGGGCAGGTGGGACAGCGTGGACATCCACAGGACCCTCGCGTGGGGTCACGCCCTGACGATGGCCTTGACCTTGTTTTCAGGCGTAGGAGTGTTGGCAGGACGGACGGAGGAGGGGCCTCATGGCTGGGCGGGGAAGGCGTCGCTCGGGCTCATGGCCCTCTCCGCGGGGGTGATTGTCTTTGCGCCCTGAACTGAGGATTCAGGCCACGGGCGTCGCTCTTGCAGCGTGGATGGGCCTCGGGTACGCCCATGCAGCGGTTACCGAAGCGAGCCAAGTACGAAGCTATGTCTTCGGGCAAGAGAGCAGGCTGGCCTATCAGGTCACCCACCCTTTGCATACGAGTGTGGGCGTGTCGCGTCAACTGCGCGGTGAGGTCACGGTCCTCGAGGGTACGGAGGGCCGACTCGAGGTGCCGCTTACGTTGCAGGTGCCGGTTCGCAGCTTTCGGAGCGGCAACCGCAGTCGTGACCGAAACATGGCGCTGGTATTGGATGCCGAACATCATCCGTGGGTGCGGCTTACGCTCGATCGTATAGACTGGACAAGCAGGAAACCTGGAGTTGCGGGGCTCGAACTGTCCGGCGAGGGGTTCGGCAAGCTCAACCTCAAGGGCGTCAGTCGGCCGGTGTCCGTGGCTCTGTCGGGGGTCCTCGGGACGGAAATTCTGGTGGTTTCCGGCCACCTTACCTTCAGCCTGGAAGCCCATGGAGTCGAGCGTCCGAGCCTGATGCTGCGGCCCATCGATGATGCCGTCGTCCTCGACATCGCAGCTACCGCTTCCGTTCGGACGCCGGAACGCCGTTCTGCTTCCTGACCCTCAAGCGGCTCGCCGGCATCGGGTCCCCGCGCAAGGTCAGCCGATCCGCACCGTGTATTCCGAGCCCGGCATGCGGTTGCCGGACTTTTCGAGAAAATAGCCGAGACCTCCCGGGTAATCGTGGGTCTTGCCGTCATCGATCAGGATGACCCGCGTGGCCAGTTCCCTCAGGAAGTGGCGGTCGTGGCTGACGAACAGCAAGGTACCTTCGAAGGACTTCAGGGCCTCCAGCAGCACCTCGCGACTTCGCAGGTCCAGGTGATTCGTGGGCTCGTCCAGAATGAGCAGGTTCCTTGGCTTGGCGAGGATGCAGGCCAGGACGACACGGGTCTTCTCTCCGCCTGAAAGCACCGAGATCTTCTTCTCGACGTCATCACCCGAAAATCGCAACGAGCCCAGTAGATTCTGGATGACCCCTCGGCCCACGGTCGGCACGATGTCCTGGACGGTATCGAACACCGTCTTCGCGGGATCCAGCTGTTCGGCTTGATGTTGGGCAAAGTACCCCATCTGCAGGCTGGCACCCAACTTGCACGTGCCCCCGTCGGCTTGTGACTCGCCGGCCAGAATCTTGAGCAGGGTGCTCTTGCCCGCGCCATTGATGCCGAGCAAGGCGATGCGCTCGAGGCGCTTGACCTGGAAGCCCACGCCGGCCAGGACCCGACGCGTCCCGTAGGCCTTGCTCACGTCCTGCAGGTCCGCAACGATGTCGCCACTGCGGATGCTGGGCAACCAGCGAAAATCAACGGCCTTGGCTTCGCGGGGAACCTCGATGCGATCGATCTTCTCGATCATCTTGACGCGGGACTGCACCGATGCAGCGTGGGAGGCCCGTGCCTTGAAGCGGGCGATGAACTTTTCCTCCTTTTCGAGGAAGGCCTCCTGGCGTTCGGCCGCAGCTTCAAGGTTCTCGAGGCGCTGGGCCGCTTCGCGCTCATAGAAGTCGTAGTTGCCCGAGTAGACATTGATCTGTCCCCACTCCAGCGCAACGATCTTGCGGACCAACCGATTCATGAAGTCCCGATCGTGGCTCGTCATGAAAATGGTGCCCTTGTACTGATTCAGGAACTCTTCGAGCCAGACGATGGACTCGACGTCAAGGTGATTGGTGGGCTCGTCGAGCACCAAGGCGTCAGGCTGGCCCAGGAGGACTTTTGCCAACTCGATGCGCATGCGCCATCCTCCCGAGAAGGCGCGAACGGACTTCTGCATGTCTTCGTTGCTGAAGCCGAGGCCGCCGAGAATGACCTGAGCCCTGCTTTCGAGGTCATAGCCTCCGAGGTCCTCGAAGCGCGTCTGCGCCTCACCCAACTCCTCGAGGATACGGGTCATCGCCTCTTCTTCGAGGTCTGGATCGCCAAGCTGCTCGGACAGGCGCTGGATGGAGGCCTCCAGCTCCGCCACTTCCCCTGCTCCCGCCAGCGCGGAGGCAAGCACGGTGGACTCCGTGTCGGCGGCAGGATCCTGCGAGAAGTACCCGATGCGGAAGCGTTCCGGAATCGAGATGTTGCCCTCGTCCGGACGCTCTTCCCCCATGATGAGGCGGAAAATGGTCGTCTTCCCCGCACCATTCGGTCCTACAAGGCCGACCCTGTCGCCAGGATTGACCTGAAAGGAGGCGTCCTTGTAGAGGTGGCGCTTGCCGTGGGTCTTGGTGACCTTGGTGAAGGCGATCATGACGGCATGATCGCACGCCCGGGGTCCCTGCGGCTAGCCGCCGGAACGCTTCGCATCCAGTTCGGCCCATCGGTCGTAGAGCCGTGCCACCTCCACTTGAGCCTGTTCGAGGGCCGTACAGCGCTGCTGCAGTTCCCACGCATCGCTGGCCACCTTGGGGTCGGCGACCGCCCCTTCCCAGCGTGAGACCTCGGCTTCGGCCCGCTCGATGGCCGCCTCGATCCCCTCCCATTCCTGCTGTTCCTTCCACGTGAGCTTCTGGGCCTTGGGTTTCGGCCTGGATTCGGCGGCAGGACGTGACGCCGCGGCGGGAGAGCGGCCACGTTCCCGCTGGCGCCGGGCTTCGTGCCATTGGTCCAGGTCTTCGTGCCACGAGGCACCCCCTTCGCCATCCAGAGCCAGCAGGCGGGTCGCCAGCCTGCCGAGCATCGCCCGGTCATGCGTGACGAGGACGAGGCCGCCGGGAAATTCGAGCAGGCTGTCTTCCAGGACCTCCAGAGTCGGAATGTCGAGGTCGTTGGTCGGTTCATCCAGAATGAGGACATCGGCGGGCTGCAGCATCAGCTTGGCCACCAGCAACCTGGCCTGTTCGCCGCCGGACAGTCGGCCTACGGCAAGCTCGAGCTGGTCCTTTTGGAACAGAAAGCGCTGGGCCCAGGAGGCGACGTGGACCGGACGGTCCTGATGCACGACGAACTCCCCCTCGGGGCACAGGGCGCGACGAAGGGTTTGAGCAGGGTCCAGGACCGAGCGATCTTGCGTGAAGTGGACCGTCACCAGCCCCTCGGCCCGAACGAGGGTGCCTTCGTCCGGCGCGAGTCGGCCCTCGAGCATCGCCAGCAGGGTAGACTTGCCCGAGCCGTTGGGCCCCAGCAGACCGACACGCTCACCGGGAGAGAGCAACAAGTCCAAGTCACGGAAGAGAGTCCGATCTCCGTAGGCCTTGCCCACTCCCTTCGCTTCGACGAGCTTGCGGGTCTTGCGGTCGGTCGCCGCGAACTGCACGTCCGCGGTCCGCTGGTGGGCACGAGATCGAGCATCGGCAAGATCTTCGATCAGGGCTCCGGCCTGCTGGACTCTTGCCTGCTGCTTGGCTTGCCGCCCCTGCGGCATCTTTCTCAGCCAGGCGATCTCCTGACGTACTCGGTTGGCGAGGGCGGCACGTGCGGCATCCTGGCTGTCGAGCGCTGCTTCGCGGACTTCGAGGAAACGACTGTAATTGCCCGGTACCGACAACACGCCCTCAAGATGTCGGCGATCGATCTCCACGATGCGGTTGCAGACCGCCTCGAGAAAGGCCCGGTCGTGGCTGACGACGACGAAGGCCTTGGGCGTGCTGCGCAGGAGGGTCTCGAGCCAGAGGACGCCTTCGAGATCGAGGTGGTTCGTCGGTTCGTCCAGCAGCAGAATGTCAGGATTCAAAATCCATTGGCGGGCCACGTCCAACCGCTTGCGCCATCCACCCGAAAGCACCGCGACCGGCTGCCCAGGGTCCTCGAAGCCAGCCCGGCCAAGAGTTTCCGCCACCATGCCGTCCTTCTCGTGCTCTTCCAACGGCAGGCCCGCGAGAGCTCCCGCGAGGACCTCGCCGACGGTCGCCCCCTCGGGAAATCTGGCCTCCTGCGGGACGTAGCCCAGGACGGCATCGCGCTGCAGGACACGTTCGCCTTCATCAGGGGGCTCGACACCTGCCAGCAGCCGCAACAAGGTCGACTTGCCCGACCCATTGGGCCCCACGATGCCTATGTGATCACCTTCGTGGACACCGAAGGACAGCCCCTTGAAAAGTATGCGGGCCCCCATGCGGTGGCCGAGGGCCTGACAGGAGAGCAGGGCGGGACGGGAGCTCATGACTTAAGACAAGGCCTGCAGAAGAAGGTCGCGGTAGGGCGCAAGGCCCTTGTAGCGAAGCGCTTCGGGGGAGATGGAGGAGATGGCCTCCCGGAGTAGCTCCCGACGTTCCGGGTCGGCAGCAATCTCGGCGATCGGCTTGAAGTAGGTCCGGATGGTGAAGAGCGCTGCGCCATGCCGAGGAAATCCTTTGAGGGTTTGTCGCTCGATGCGCAAGAACGTTCCCTCAAGGGCCCCCGCGGGCGTCTTGTCGGCAAGGTCTCTGCCGGCAGGACTGTCGGGATGATGGTCCAGGACCGTGTCGGTGGCCACGCCCCAGGCGAAGCGAATGAAGGGGCCCTTGTTGATCATGGCGTCGATGATTCGGTCGGCGGCCTTGGCGACCGCGCCAAAGTCGGCGACTGGCTCGTGCACGGCCAGGAAGTCCTTGCCCAGCTTGTCGGCGGCACTCCAGTGATTGGGACTGTTGAGGTGAATCCACACCAGCCCGTCCCTGCCCGACCAAGGATCCCTCTGCACGATGGCGACGTCTTCGGCAATCATTCTGGCAAAGGCATCCAGGGATCTGTGCCTCATATCCTCACGGAAGACCGGCGGTCCCAAGCCCTCAAACCCTTGAGCAGGGCGCAGGCCACCTTGTCCATCTTCCATCGCACCGCCGACATCGAGTTCAAAGTGCCAGTCCGTCCAGCGATCATGGAGGCGAAGGGCTCCCCCGGGACCGTACGAACCTTGCAGGCGGTCTGGGAAGTCCCTGACCATCTGCCGAAACCACCATTCACCAATTTCTCGCTCAAGATCTGGCGGAAGTTTGGAGCGTGGATGGTACCGCTCGGGTGCGGCTGCCATGTTCAGCTGCTTGTTGCGGAGGTATTGGGGCAGGAGTTCGTCCATCGTGAAGTGATGGTGCTCGACGACCCCCTGCACCGGCTGTTGGCCGAGTATTTTCAGGCCGGCCTGAACTTCGTAACGCCCGCGCTCGAGGGGGAAGTAGTCAGCGACGGGCGCAAGACCAGGGGCTCGAAGGGCAAGATCGATGGCGAGACTCAAAGGACGCGACCTCCAGGGGCGTTGCCCGAAGGTAGCACATCCGCCGCTATGGGCCGATCAGCTCTGCAGTCCCCGATTGATCCAAGTGGGTGGGACTGCATTCTTTGTAGCCACGCGACCGGTGCCAACCAGGTTATTGGAATAGACCGATTGTGACGCAAATCTCATGTTGGCAAGAGGCGGATTTACAATTTCATCTGGCAAGGTCAGGAAATCCACGTCCTTCAGGAACTTGCCGATCGGAACCGTCGTACGTTCGCCCGTCTGCGGATCGGCGACGATCACAACCGAGGGTTTGCCGGGTTTTTGACCGTCGATTTTCTTGTCGGGATGCAGCGTGCTTCGGCCACTCTCGTCCTCGAGGCCCACGACACGGATGGCGTGGTGCATCCGTCCCTTTCGGTCGTCAGAGGGAATCGAAACTCCGGCAGGCACCGGTCCGCGACGTAGGGCCTGCTGCAACATGTGGGTCGTCTCCTGGGGGTCGAGAGGCTTCTCAGGGGTCGCCTTGAGGATGTCGTGCCGCTTTCCGAAGACCTCGGTGATGAGCCGGGTATAGCTGCGGGCCGTAAGGCCCCTGCCGACGGTCTCCTGCTCATCCCCGGCATAGCGCCGGCTGGCCCTGTACGTGCCGTTTCCGTAGCGTTTCGTCCCCCCGTAGGCTCCACGACCGTAGTCCTGATCCGTCTGTCCCTGGGCCAGCGGGCCAGAGCGCGAGGCCGGGACGGATTCCTCCCAGCGCTGCGCCGCCGTCAGCATGGATTCCTGAAAAAGATCTTCGATCATGTCGCGGCCGTCGGCCTCGCGCTCGAGACCCCGGTGATCGGCCAAGATGCGCGCCTTGCCGGGCGTCTTGGTCTCGCCTTGTGTCGCCAGGTCGATCACCATCCGCGCGTATCTCGGCGGGGACAGCTGCGCCACGGTGGCCTGGAGAGAGGCCACCGTGCAGGACCAAGTGCCCTCGCCCTGCAAGATCGACTCGGGATTGGCCAGATGCTTGACCAGATTGAGCAACAACTTCCCGGCCTTGTCCTTGCCCGGCGCATCAGCCGGTGTCGTTCCCTCGGCCGCGAAGGCCGCAGGCACCGCGGTCGTGGTCGCTGGCTCTGCGGCGGAGAGCAGGCGATTCAGCTGCTTGCGCAGCTTTTTGCCGAGGATGCCATTCTCCTGCAACTGGGCCATCGCACTTTGATATTCAGGGTTTGATTCGATGGCTTTGGGCACGGGGGCTGTCGCCTTGCCCTTGCGCGGCGGAGGTGGAAGTTCGAACAACACGGGCCCTCTGGGGCCGCCCTTTTTGTTCGGCTTGCCAGCTCCCTGGACCTTGCCTGCGTCCTTGATTTCAGAGGGCTGGGCCTGTGCCGCCTGCGGGCGACCGGAGCGAACGGGAGGCCTAAACATTCTTCGGGGATCGGCTGCGGGACTGGGCCCGGCAGTACTGGGGCCACTTGCGGACGCCGTGGCCTTGGGACTGTCCGGCCGACCTGCCTTGTTTTGGCCTGCGGCCGCCTTGTCCGATTTCTTGGCTGACCCGGCGGAGACCTTGGCCGGCTTGGCCACCGCCCCCTTGCCGAGGCCGATTCCCTTGATCAAGAGTCCCCCCTGACAGGCCACCCTCCCGTCAAGATCGTCATACCCACGATGTACGGATAAATCGTAAGTCGCAGCTGGAACATCGTGGGGGCCTATCCGAGGTTTGGAGGCCCCATCCGTGTCCTTTGCTGACAGACAGTCAGAGCCAGGAGTGGGGCAGATGCGGTGGGGTGGAGGACGGAGCTGCGGGACGCGCCTTCCGGCAGGAAGCGAGCTTCATCAGGAGATGATAGGAAAGGGCAGCTCCGAAAAATCCTGCAAACCAGCCGAACCCTCCCAGATCAATGACCCGACCTGTCAGGCTGCCCCCGAGCGAGAGGTGCAAGATGCCCGCATAGAGCTGATCCCCCGAGGCAAGCAGGCACCCGAAGGCCGTGGCAAGAAAGGCCGCGGGATTCCAGCCCTTGGCCCCCGTGTCGCTGCCGATCGTGCCCTCGAGTTCCGTCAAGGTAAGAAGCGTCCGGCGCACCCCCCAGTAATCCCAGACGATCACGCCCGCCACGGCTCCAAGGCAGGGAAGCGCGAGGCCAAGCCAACCGAAAAGGGCCAAGCCCCCGTCAGCGGGCCAAAGCCAGAACTGGCTCAGAATTCCTGCGAGGCCCGCCAAGAGGACCCCCTTGCGATGATCGATCCATCGGGGCCATAGGCTTGCGAAAGCGTTCGCCGCTACCACGACATGCGCCGTGAGATTCACCGCCACGGTCGCACCCGCGTAAGCCACGGCGACCAGGGCGACGACCCACGGAGAGCCCACGTGGCTGGCCAGACGCAGGGGATCCCAAGCCTGTTCACCATAGAGCCGCGTGGCCCCGGACGACAAGAGTAGACCAAGCACCGAAAAGGCCACCATCGCTGCTGGCAGTGCCAAGGCCTGACCCACTGCCTGAGCATGCTGGCTGGCCGCGTGGCGGGCAAAGTCCGCCACGCCGAGCGACTGGGTGGCCCAGAAGCTCGCACTGGCCGCAAGCGCGGGCAGGAAGAGCCTCAAGAAGGAAGCCGTATCCTGCACCTGGTCTCCGGACGAAAGCTCCAGGCCCCACGATCCCGTCCTCGCCGAGGTCCAGGCATGGAGAGCGATCAGCACGCCGAGGAACAGCATGGCGGAACCCGTGCCAAAGCGCCTGATGGGGACGGGACCGCGAACGGCTACCGCCATGTTCAGGGTCCAGACGATGGCGAGGGCCAGCCCTTGCAAGGGATCGATACCAAGGAAGCTCACTCCCGAAGTGGCCAAGCTGGGCCAAAGGGCCGTGAACATCGCACGCAGGGCCGTGCCTCCGATCCAGACATTCGAGCCGAACCAGACGCAGGCCGTGAGGCCACGCACGAACGCAGGCACGCGCCCTCCCCGTGAGCCATAGGCAAGGCGGGCCTGAACGGGAAAGGCAAGGCCGTAGCGAGCCCCCGCATGACTGGTGAGCAAGATCGGCACCAGCCCGATCAGGCTGCCGAGCAGGATCGTGCCCATGGCCTGCCTCGCGCTCATGCCTAGGTCCACGAAGCCTGTCGCCAGCGTGAAGGTGGGAAGGCCCAGGCACATTGCGCACCAGAGCGCTGCAAAATGGCTAGCCCTCCAGGTTCTGGCGGCCCTTGGGATGGTGGCAAGGTCCCTGCTGACAGACGAGTCCGCGGGAAAGGGCTCGGCCAACTCCGCATCGGGGCCTGATGGTGCCGTGCTCATCGACGCTACCTATTTTCTTATTAATCACAAACGGGTCAATTTATGAAGGTCCGCTTCGGTGTTTTGCAAGCTCCCGGTCCTGAACTTGTTAGACATCGGCCTCTCCAATTTCCCTGCTGGCTCCACAGTTCGTCCGGCACGAATCCTGCGCTCTTGCGAACGGAGAAGTCCGGGGCCCCGGGGATGAGGGTCTTGAACCCGAGAGGGCCTGCATCATACCCCGGTCCCGTGCTGGGTCCGCTTGGGGCCATAAGCCCGTGGCGCGCGTGATGCAGATCGGGCCAGCCATGGCCCAAGACCCCGGGGGCTAGAACCCGCAAACGCAGCCTCCGCGCGGGTGCTCTCCCGATATTCGGGACGAGCTATCCTTGGGGTCAGACACTCGAGAACTGATGTACAAGGTCCGGACGCGGCCTTCAGCGGGGGAAGGGCGGTTAAACCCTGTGGCGCAGGATTCGACGGGGAAGGCGAATACGGGACAAGGGACAGTCGTGTTGCCCGACGTCCTCGGTCCCGGCCTGGTCGTGGTGTTCTGTGGAACGGCCCCGAGCCCCGTCTCGGCGAAGGCAGGGGCCTACTATGCCGGGCCCGGAAACAGATTCTGGCCGATCTTGCATCTTTGTGGCCTGACTCCCTATAAGCTTCAACCGCGGGAGTATATCCTGCTTCCCACGTGGGGACTGGGCCTGACGGACTTGGTGAAGACCCGCTACGGTATGGATCGCGATCTTGTGGAATCCGATCACGACGTCGCGGGTCTCTGGCAGCGCATCTCGGGTTGTTCCCCCGCGATGCTCGCATTCACGAGCAAGCAGGCCGCGCGGAAGGCGCTTGGTGTGCGCCACGTAGATCTCGGCTGTCGGGGACGCTTGGCAGCAGGCGGCCCTGAGATCCATGTCTTGCCCTCCACCTCGGGAAGAGCCGCGGGTTACTGGGACGAGGGGCCGTGGCATGCCTTGGCGAGACGCGTGCGAGACCTGCGTGATTGACTCCACGCGGTCCGCGGGCCGTCGGCTCGCAGACCTTCAGGGCTCCAGACCCAGCCCCAGCTGTTCGGGCAAGGACGGCCCCGACGCCTCTGCGGCGTTTGCCAACCGAGCAGGGGGTCGACGTCGAGCTGCCGCTCGCGCCTTTCCCTGGGGTGAAAGGCGCGAGCCGTGCCGGTTCAAGACGGCTTGCTTGGCCGCGCGAACCTCAGGGTCGCCTCGGCGAGCGAAAAGCCGCGCCTTGGCTTCGCGTGTGGCGGAAACAATCTCGACCAGGGGTGCAGGCCAATCTCGACCCACGTGGAACTCGTGGCGCTCCTGAAGGTCGTAGGGCAGCAGCCATGGTTGCGCAAGCCACGTGTCAGGCAGCTTGCGCAGTGCAGGCAACCAGTGTCGGACGAACGCGCCATCGGGATCATGGTCGCTCGCTTGCTTGATCGGATTGTAGATCCTGGGGGTGTTGATGCCTGTGGTGCCGGACTGCATCTGCATCTGACTCCAGTGAATGCCTGGTTCGTAGTCCAGAAACTGCCTCGCCAGCCACAATCCCACCGGGCGCCAATGAAGCCACAGGGGATAGGCGGCAACCGAGACCAGCATGGCGCGCATCCGGAAGTTGAGCCAACCGGTCTGTCGCAGCATGGCGACGCAGGCATCCACCATCGGCCAGCCGGTCTTGCCCGAGATCAACGCCTCGAAGCGGGCCTCATCGTGTGCTGTTTCCCGCAAGCCATCATAGCCTCGATGCATGTTGGCCACTTCTATCTCGGGCTCGCTTTCAAGTTTCTGGATGAAGTGAGACTGCCAATGCAGCCTGCTCTCAAAGGCCTCCAGCCCGCGTCTGCGTCTGGTGGCACCGGCTGGGAGGTCTTTCCTGAGGGCACGTACGGTCTGTACGACCTCTCGCAGGCCAAGGCAGCCGTGGGCGAGGTAGGGAGACAGTCTCGAACATGCGGTGGGTGCCGTCAGCGGGGAAGAGATGCCACCTCGATACCCGCGCGACCTCTCCTCCAGAAAGTCCCGCAGGGTTTTCATGGCAAGGTTCCTGCCGCCTCGTTGCCGATCGGGCGGGTCATCCCCCCGGAGCCCCAGTGTCCATGGCGAGGGCAAGCGCTCCATGCGCAGCCCCGGGCCGCCGGGAACCAGATCAGGCAAGGGCAGGGGGGTGCGGGTCATGCGTTCTTCCCAGATTCCGTGCCATCGGTCGCGGTCCAAGAGCCGGCGAACGACTCCCCCCGTAGGGAGTTCCGTCCATGTCACCTGCCGATGCCGACACCACGCCAACACGGCTTTGTCGCGTTGCCAGGTGGCGATAGTGCCTGTTTCCTCGTGGGACCACAGCTGTTTGAAGGGAGCCCGACGATGCAGGGCCTCGAGTACCTCCACGGCCTCGCCCAGCACGACTTGCAGGACCAAGCCGCGGCCACGTAGCGCGTCGAAAAGGTCCCGCAGGCACTCTTGCACGTACAGGTAGTGCTGGGTGGCCATATCAGGCTGACGCCAGAGAGAGGGCTCTACGACGTGCAGCGCGAGGATCGGTCCCACCGCAGCCGCCCTCGCCAACGGTTCGTGATCGAAGAGACGCAGGTCCTTCTTGAACCAGACGACCCCATAACTCATCCAACGCCTCCAAGGCGGAAAATGGCCGGGTCGGATGATCGGATGTTACACGGACGTGGGAGCGGCTGTCATCTGCCTACGCTTGCGCCGGAAATCAGACGACGGCCAGTCGGCCCCTGTGACGCGCAATCAGGGTTTCGGCGGCTTCGGGATGCCGACGGCATTCCAGCAGCGCCTGCAGCATGAGGGGAGCGACGATGGTGGCGTCGGACTCGATGACGAACATCGGGGTGTCCTCCGTCAGCTTGTCCCAGGTTATCTTTTCGTTCGGCGTCGCACCTGAATAAGAGCCATAGGAGGTGGTCGAATCGCTGATTTGGCAGAAGTACGCCCAAGGCCGGGCAGGACGCTGCATGTCGTACTTCAGCGAAGGCACGACGCAGATGGGGAAGTCTCCGGCAATGCCCCCTCCGATCTGGAAAAAGCCGACGCCTGCCCCTTCCGAAAGCGTCTCATACTGGCCGTAGAACTCCGCCATATATTCAATCCCGGACTTCACGATCGCAGCCGAGCAGTCGCCGTGGGCGACGTAGCTCGCAAAGATGTTTCCAAATGTGGAATCCTCGTGGCCAGGGACCACGATCGGCAGCCCGGCGCGCGCCGCAGCCAGCAGCCAGCAGGCTTCGGGATCCCCTTCCCAGGTTTCCTCCGGGAGAGCCTGGATGAGGTCATAGAAGTACTCGTGCCAGAAGCGTCGCTGGCCTGATTTCGAGGCCTCCAACCACATGGGGACGATGATCTTCTCGACCACCCGGAAGGCTTCGTCCTCGGGGATGCTCGTGTCGGTCACGCGCCGCATGCGCTCTTCGAGGATCCTGGTGTCGTCCTGCTTCGTGAAGTAGCGGTAGTCCGGAAAGTCCTTGTAGCTGTCGTGGGCTACCAGCCGGAAGAGAGACTCTTCAAGGTTGGCCCCGGTGACCGACAAGCCATGGATCAGGCCCGCCCGAATGGCTGGTGCAAGGGTGATCCCCAGCTGTGCCGACGACATGGCGCCCGCGACGGCCCAAAACATCCGACCACCGGCACGGATGTGGTCCCAGTAGGCCAGCGTGGCATCCTTCGTGGCCCGGGCATTGAAGTTGCGGTAGTTGTCAAGAAGGAAGGACAGGATGGGAAGTTCGGCGGCGGACATCTCGGCAGCTCCCGGTTCAAGCGAGGATTGCGGCCCTTGGTCGGGCTGATCACCGAACATTGTGGCATGAGATGCAGGCGAGGAGTCCCGGTCAAAAGATGCCGAGGCCCGGGACTCCTGCAGGAGCTTCCCGGGCCTCGAGGAAGAGCAAGGCCTTAGATGACGGCCTTGGCCACGTTGATTCGGCCGTGGCCGAAGACCGGATCGAAGCCCTTGGCCCCGAGGTCGTCGGCGCTCTTTTCGATGCGGGTCCGAATCGTGGCGGCATTGGCCGACGGGAACTTGCTCTTCACGAGAGCCGCAAGGCCCGATACGTGGGGACAGGCCATCGAGGTGCCGTCCAGCGCCTCGTACTTGCCTCCGGGAATCGTCGACATGATGCTCACGCCGGGAGCCGACACCGATACGTGATTACCGGTATTCGAGAAGTAGGCGATCCTGTCCTCGCGCTGGGTCGCACTGACCGCCATGACCCCCTTGATGGCGGCCGGGTAGTTGGGCTCGTCGCTGCCATCGTTGCCCGCAGCTGCCACGACGAGGCTGCCTTTGCGAATCGCAAGAGCCACGGCATCCTCGAGGACCTTCGAGGGGCGCGAGCCCCCGAGACTCATGGAGATGACCGGTGCACCCTGGTTTGCGGCGTAGACGATACCCTCGGCCACTCCTGCATAGGAGCCGCTGCCGTTGGCCGCAAGCACCTTGACGGCGAGCAGAGTGACGTTGGGGGCCACGCCCACGACGCCGCCATTACCCAAGCCCGCTGCGATCGTGCCGGCGCAGTGGGTACCGTGGCCCTCGTCGTCCATGGCATCGTCGTCATTGTTGACGACATCTCGACCCTTGAGGACCCGCCCTGAGAAGTCGGGATGGGTGTGGTCAATCCCGGTGTCGACCACCGCGACCGTGACCTTGCGATCGCCGGGCAATCCCGCCCAGACTCTCGTGGCGCCGATTTTCTGCATGCCCCAGAGCTGCCCCAGCAGCTCGTCAGCCGCAAAAACCCCTGCGAACGGCCTCGCATCCGCCTCAAACTTGCGGGCCACATAGTTAGGCTCTGCGTAGACCACTGCGCTGTCGCGTCCCAATCGGGCCAACGCGGCCGTGGGGTCAGCGGCCTGCACCACGAGGGCTCCGAGATCCTCGATCTTGCGGACAGGCTTCAGGCCGTAGGCCGCCATCCAGCCCGACACGGCCACCTGCGGACGCAGTTTCACGACCAGCTGACCCGGCATGGCGGCTGCCGCAAGTGCGCTGCGCGTACCGGACCCGGAAGCCAAGCCGGGCGCAACCTGGCCGCAACCCGCCAAGGCCGAGACACCAAGAGCCAAGGCAATGAATGAACGAGCGGAGGACATCTTGAAGCTCCTTCCAGGACACAGCCTCGCGGCCTTAACCTTACCTGAAGCCCAAGTTAACACTATCTGTCCGGAGGGTGCAAGTACTTCCCAAGGGGGGTAGGGGAGGAACGTGTGGATGAACGCTTTTCGCCTTGCGGCCATGCTGACGGGGCTGGCAGGCTGCTCCTTGGTGCCTCTCCTGCCTGGCGTCTCTGCCGTGCCGACGAGCTCCCCCACTCCGGGCGGGGGGCCCTCCACCCGCTGGGTCACGGGTCCTGCTGCCCTTGCCATCGTGAACGTTGGCACTCCGCGAATTGCCGGTCTGCCGGTCACAGTCACCGTGCGCACCGTCGTCGGGAGTAGCTCGTGCAATCGCCCCGGGGGGGTGGAGAGCCGTATCGATCGGGAGGCGCGCAAGGTCACCCTCTCGGCCGCGGTCGAGACGCTGGTGGCAGACCGGGAAGAACTCGCGTGCACGGCAGACTTCAGGGTGCGCGAGGCCACCGTTTCGCTTGAGTTTCCGGAGGCCGGGACCTGGAGCCTCGAGGTGGATCGTTGGTCCGAGGCGCTCGCAGGCTTTTCCGAGACGGACGCCGCCAGCATGGCGGTCGAGGTCACCGAGGCCTCGCCGGGGTTAACCGAAACTCCCGCTGTTCTGAGTGTTTCCTTAACCCTCTAAGGCCGCTCTCCGTGGGATGATCGTGTCTGTCCCGGCCTGTCGTTCACGTTTGATCATGTTTCGGACGAGGGTCAAGGTATTGTTTCGCTTTAATGGTCTTCTTTCAACCCTGCTTCTCATGGGTCTCGCGGGCTGCGGCGCTGTCGCGCCCGGCTTCCGCCCTGCAACGGCGTCCGTCGCTGGGCCGGTAGAAACCTCGGGTCTATTCCGTAGCGAGGAGGAGAAGCTGGTCCGCAAGGCCCTGCTCAAAGTCCCCGGCAACAAGCTCGTGACGGCGGTGCAGCTGACGCCGCTGGCCGATCACGAATGGGCGTGGACGGCCCACGTCAAGGTCAACAACATCGGTCCGGGGCCCTACTGGATAGACCAGCCCTGGGGGGGAACGGTCTCGTTCATACGGGAAGTCGTGACACTCAGGTACCTCGAGGCAGCTCCCGGCGATCGCTCTGCCCCTGGACCCTGGGTCCGGTTCCATCTCGCTGAATTGCATTGACAGGAGTCCCCCGCTCAGTGGGGGGACGGCAGGTCACCGAACCTGAAATTGGACACGGTCCACCCCCCAAGGACGTCATCTTCAGTGTAGTCGCAGGTGGCGGGGTCCCCCGCTGCGGCACCCGTCACCACCATTAGGGGAAGCAAGTGATCCTCACGGGGATGCGAGGCACGGGCTGAGGGAGCGTCATGCCAGTTGCACAGCCTTTCGTCCCGTCTGTCCGGCGGACCCGTCACGACTTCCTGCAGCCAACCATCAAACTGCTTGGAAGGGACACGTCCTGCCGCTCCCCTCAAGGAGAGGTTGTGGGTGCTCAGGCCGCTCCCCAGGATGAGTATGCCTTCCTCCCGAAGCGGGGCGAGGGCACGACCTGCCTGCAGATGGGCTTCGGGATCGAGGTCCGTCCGCAAGGACATCTGGACCACGGGCACGTCCGCCTCGGGCCACATCACGGCCAACGGCACGAAAGTCCCGTGGTCATAGCCCCTGTCGGGATCCAGGCGGGCGCGCAAGCCCTCTCCTTCGAGCAGGTCCGCGACCCTTTCGGCCAAATCTGGCATGCCAGGGGCGTCGTACCGGAGCTGGTAAGTATGAGGGGGAAATCCGCCGTAGTCGTAGATCATGCCTGGCCGGGCCCCCGACCCCACCGTGAAGACTTGCTCCTCCCAGTGTGCAGTGACGACAAGAACCGCGCGCACGCTCCCGGCCACCTGTCTCGACGTTCGGACCAGAGCAGCCCGCAAGCCGGCGTGCGCCTCGTCGAGACCGGGAACCCAAGGCCACGGTCCCCCGCCGTGCGAGAGAAACCAAGTCGGCAACTTCGTCATTCCGTGAACCCCCGCATGGGATGCGGACAGGAGCCACCTCCAGCTCCCTGTCCGGGTGTTCCCAACGATAGCTGACGCGTGGAGTGTCCGCCTGCGGT
>JAYKGV010000010.1:0-10313 GCA_035285595.1 Candidatus Sericytochromatia bacterium | reverse complement strand
CGCCCTTCTGCCTGACGCCCGCGGCTTCGAGCATCCTCATGTTCGGGAGCTTCGGTCATCGGCACCGGATCCGGCATGGGCGGCAATCCACGCTCACGGACCGCGACCCGCTTGGCGATGGGACGATAATCTTCCTCGTCGTCCGAGGTCACCAGCAGGATGCTGGTCCCTTCCCGGCCCGCACGACCGGTTCTACCGCTTCGATGGATATAGGTTTCGACCGTAGTGGGCACACCGTGATGCAACACCAGGTCCACTCCGTCGATATCGAGCCCGCGCGCCGCCACATCGGTGGCCACGAGCGTATGCACTTCGCCCGACTTGAAGCGGGCCAGCATCGTGTTGCGGGCATTCTGAGACATGTTGCCGTTCAGAAAACCCACGGGTTGCCCCGAAAGCCGTTCGAGCTTGAGAGCGACCCTACGGGTTTCATGCTTCATCTGCGTGAAGATGATCGAACGGGTGGGCTGCAGGGCAACCTGAAGGGCCCAGAGAACATCCACCCGCTGATCACGACCCACGCGCACCATTTCGTGGACGATCCGCGCGGGGATCCGCTCTTCGGACTGGGCCTCGACCATCCGGGGGTCCCGGAGGTACTTATCGGCCAGTTGACGGATAGGATCCGGCATGGTCGCTGAGAACATGACGGTTTGGCTGCGTCGAGGCAAGCGTCCCACCAAGAACTCGATATCGCGGCGGAAACCCATGTCAAGCATCTGGTCGGCCTCGTCGAGTACGAGGATGGTCACGGCCGACAAATCCAGGCTGCCTCTTCCTAGCAGGTCCTTGAGACGTCCTGGGGTGCCCACGACGATGTCGCAACCCTGGCGCAGCGCCTTTTCCTGCGGCTCCAGACCGACGCCCCCGAAGACCGCGACCAGGCGCGGTCCCCCGCTGGACAACACCGAACCCATGGCTTCCTTGACCTGAAGGGCCAGCTCGCGGGTGGGCAACACGATCAGGACCCGAGGCTGGCGTCCTTCGGGACGAATCGTCGTCAACAACGGCAAGCCGAAGGCCAAGGTCTTGCCAGACCCCGTCTTGGCCCGGACGATGGCGTCCTCTCCTGCCAGCACCACAGGCATGGCCAGCCGCTGCACGGGCGTGGGCTCCGTGAACCCGAGGCGGGCCACCCCCGCAAGGACATCCGGAGAGAGCTGAAAATCGGTAAACGGCAAAAAGGCCTCGCAGTCAAAAGAGAAAGTAGTAAGAATGAACAAGTGGGGGCCTGTGGCCGCGCCCACATGCTCACCGTACCATTGCCCTATCCGTGCGTACAGGGGAGGCCCGGGATGGAAGCCTTGATCATCGCACCGGGCGTCCGCGTCCCCACGGATGCCCTGCTCGTGCGTGCCACCCGGGCCGGTGGTCCGGGCGGACAGAACGTCAACAAGGTAGCCAGCCGCATCCAGCTGCGGGTGCCTGTCGAAGCCATCCTCGGCCTGCCTGAGGACGCGCGTGAACGCTTGCGTACTCTGGCGGGGCACCGGTGGCTCGAAGGAGACATCCTCGCTGTGACGGTCTCGGACAGCCGCCATCAGGCGGTGAACCGAGCTCTTGCCGAGGAGCGGTTGATCTCCCTGATCAGGGAGTCCCTTCTGCGCCCTCGCAAACGCCGGGCGACTCGCCCGACTCGGGGTAGTCAGGAGCGGCGCCTCACCGGAAAGAAGTCGCGATCGGAGATCAAGCGCAGCCGCGGTCAACGTCACGAGGCTGACGGCTGAGCTCAGGTTCCGGCGGCCAGAACGGGCCGGTTGCACACCAGCAGCTCTGCAACCATGCCCCGGCCCGTGACCCGGCTGTTGATCGATCGGGGCATGTCGACGCGTTGCAGCGGCCATCCTTCGAAGAGTTGGCGGATGAACGGCGTATCCGAGTTCGAGACCAGCACATGGGCACCGAGGGCATCCAACTCCAGAAACAGGTCGCGCACGGCCTGTTGGCCCTGCATGCCGAAATCCTCACCCACGTAACGCGTGAAGGACGACGTCGCCGACAGCGGGTGGTAGGGCGGATCGAGGTAAACGAAGTCTCCGGGCAGTACCTCATGGCGGAGGGTCGTGAAGGACTGACAGAGCAGTTCGACCCCGGACAGCACCCGGGAAGCCGCGAGGATGCGCGGACGATCCGAGATGCCGGGGTTGCGGTACCGTCCCATGGGCACGTTGAACTCGCCCCGTGCATTTTCCCGATACAGTCCGTTGAAGCAGGTGCGGTTGAGGTAGATGAAGCGGGCCGCACGAGCCAAAGCCGTCGCGGGCGTGTCGGATCGGACCGTGCGGTAATGATCCGGACCGTGGCGAGCCGCGTGCTCCTCGAGCAGGTCGAGCAAGGCTTCGGGTTCGTCTCGGACGGCGACATAAGCATCGATCAGGTGCGGATTGCGATCCGCAAGGCGACGACGGCCGAATCGGGGCAGGGCTTCCGCAGCCAGTCGGAAGAACAAGGCGCCGCCCCCAAGGAAAGGCTCGTGGTAGCCCCCTGCGGGTTCGAGGGCTCGGTAGATGCGCAGCAACTCGGGCAACAGCCTCGTCTTGCCACCGGCCCACTTGAGGAAAGGGCCCGCCACGGTTGCGGCGGCGGGGTCGTGGCGGACAGGCATGGCCTCATGGTAGGTTGCGACCCCATGGGGGGCAAGCCGTGCTGAGGTCTCCTGACACCGCCGCCGCGGCACCGGAGTTCCGGCTGCCGGGACGGAGCTCCTGGGCTGCCGCGTCCGGCGCAGTCTTGATCGCTTGGCTGTTCACGCTCGCAGGGAGGCTTTCCGTTCAGTGGGCTCCGGTCTCCTCGAGCGCTACGGCTTCGTGGACGTGGGGCTGGGACGGGGGTTGGTACCTGGGCCTGGCCAAGGAGGGATGGATATCTGGCCCCGACGGCGAGCTACCCCAAGGGGCGGCCTTCCTCCCCGCCTGGCCGCTTCTCCTCAGGTCTGCCTTTGCGACCGGCCTGCCTGAAGACCTGGTGGGCCAACTGTTGCCGACGTTGTTGCAGCTGGCTTGGCTGGCCTTCCTGCACGCGTACGTCCGTCCAGCCGGTGCGCGCATGGCCTTCCCGGCTGTCCTGTTCGCTGCCCTCTGGCCTCACAGCCTCACCGGCAGAGTGGCCTACACCGAGCCCCTGTTCCTGCTCTGCGGCACCCTGATGTTGACACTGGGCCGACGCCATGCGGCGGTCGCCGCCGTGGCCGGACTGTTCGCCGGCACGACGAGGGTTACCGGGTTGGCCCTGGGGCTGATGGCCTTGGACAGGGGGAGACCGTGGCGCCTCTTGACCTTTCTCGCCCCAGCCCTGGGACTGATCGGGGTGATGGGCTGGCAGGGCCTCGTCCTGGGCGACCCCATGGCCTTTCTGCACGCCCAGCACCATTGGCACGAAGGACGTCCGCCCGGAAGCGGCGGATGGCTGGGTCCCCTCGGGCTTGGTCTCCTCGGCCCGATCGGCCACAACGGGGTGCTGAAGGCGGTGATGGTCGCAGGGACCGTAGCTGTGGTCAGCTGGGGCGCAAGAGGAGATCGAGGCGCCGCTGCTGCTGCCGGCGGCCATCTGCTGCTCGTCCTGGCCAGTGGATGGACCGAGAGCGGTGACCGCTACCTCTACGGCTCTCCGGCCCTGTGGTGGTTGCTGATGCCCCTGTTGACCAAGCATCCTCGCCTGACGTGGTTCCTCGCCGTGCTGTCGGCAGCAGTGACCGTGGGATGGGCGAGGCAGTGGATACTGGGTCGCTGGGTGTTTTGATCGACTTGCGACAAGCTTAAAGCTGGGTTTCCGGGCTCTTTACCGAAATGTGAGCTCAGAGGGGCGACAAGCGGTGCAGGAGGATTTCCCCCGCGTGTCAGCCGTCTCGACCTTCGGAACCGGGTTGGTCCCCCTGACCCTGGCGCCGCGGCCCACCGGGCCAGAGCCGATCTCGCAGGCTCCCTACTTCCTCGCGGTGCCGGACCAATGGACCGGTCAATCCTGGGCTCCTTGGCAGCCTGCCGTGTTGCCGGCCTTTTCCCCCGTGCCGTACGACCGGCTGCTGGCCCAGCTGGACGCCCTGACCGCAGGACTTGCCCCCACTCCTCCCGTTCTGGCTCCGGTGCCACCCACCCTCGCCCCCCCCGCACCTTCGCTTCCCGTGGCTCCGCCATCCTCGCCCGCGACTCCCGCTACCCCACGCCCCTCCAGCGGACAAGTCAGTATCCCATCCGATCCCAGGTCGTGGTTCATCTCGCAAAACCAAGGTGCCTTCAACGAGCGTGAAGATGCGCCGGGCAACGGAAACTGCGGGCCGACCAGCCTGACGATGATTGCGCGCGCCTTCGGCAAAGTGAACGTCACCCCTGACAGCGCCAACTCGGCCATCGAGGAGACCCGCCGGCGCATGGGAGCCGGCACGCGCCAGCAGGATGAATACTCTGGCACCAGCTTCAAGCAGCTCGAGCGCGGTGCGGCCAGTTACGGCCTCGACTCGCGGGTCGTCTGGGGGGGATTGGACAAGCTCCGAAAGGAGCTGGCCGACGGCCGGCTGGTCATTGCGCACGTCTGCGCGACCTACCTGCGTCCCGGTACGAAAACAGGACACTATGCCGTGGTGTGGAAGGTTGAAGGTGACAAAGTCTATTTGAACGATCCGGCCAACAGAAAGGGTCCGATGGTCATCACCACCGCCCAGTTCCTTGCCGCGCAGAAAGCGCGCGGGACCCACGGCCTGATCTCGATCGGTCCCTGAAGGTCGTCGTCGGGGAGGCAGCGATGAGCGACACGCTTCCGGTCGAAGCTTGGCTGGAAACCATCACGAACCAGCTCCTCGCACACCGACGCCTGGTTCTGGCCGCGCCCCCGGGAACGGGAAAGTCCACCCTGGTCCCTGCCCGGCTTATGAGGCTTGGGTATCGCGTCACGGTCCTCCAGCCCCGCAGGGTCGCCGCCCGTATGCTCGCGGCCCGGGTCTCCGGGAACTCTCCCCTTGGAGGCGAGGTCGGCTACGCCGTCCGCCATGATCGCAAGGCAGGACCTGATACCCGCCTGCTTTTCGTCACCGCAGGCGTCTTCCTGCAGGAGCTGCTGCAAGGCGGTCCCGAACCCTGTCCGGACATTCTGGTGCTGGACGAATGGCATGAGCGTTCTCTGGAGGGCGACATGGCCGCCGCATGGGCCCTCCAACAGGTCAAGGGCCCCATGATCCTCGCCATGTCGGCCACGCTGGACGTCCGGGAGACGGCTCGGTGGCTGAACGATGCGCCCATCCTCGAGGTTCCCGGCGTGACCCATCCGGTTGCCCTGCGGCACCAGGTCCCACGGACGCGCGAACCTCTGGGCGACCAGGTCGCCAGGGCCTTTCTGGATCTCAGAAGCGAAGGGCTGGATGGCTCGGTGCTGGTCTTCCTGCCCGGCAAGGGCGAGATTGAACAGGTCGCCGAGCGCATGTCCCTTCCCGCACGTGAGGCAGGCGTGTCCTTGCATCGACTGCACGGCGGCCTGTCCCTTGAAGCGCAGCGCGAGGCCCTCGAGGCCCCGATCGGGAATCGTGCCATTGTCCTCGCCACCAACGTCGCGGAAACCTCGCTGACCCTGCCGGGCGTTACGGTGGTCATCGACAGTGGCAAGGCCCGGAGGATTGATGCAGCCTCGCAGGGCCAGCCCCGTGCCCTGCGACTGGGGTGGATCACCCGGGCCAATGCGGTCCAGCGGATGGGGCGGGCAGGACGGATTGCACCCGGGCGTTGCGTCCGGCTCTGGGATCCCGCCTTCACCAGCTCCATGGATGAGCGTCCCCTCCCCGGCATCCTGACTGAGGACCCGCTGCGCACGGTCCTCTGGTCATTGGCTCTGGGTCTGGGCCGTCACCTCCCCACCCCTCTGCCGGAATCGGTTCGACAGGAGGCCGTGGAACGCCTGAGGCTACTGGGTGGGGTGGACGGAGACGGTCGGCTGACACCCTTGGGGCGACGAATGGTTCGCCTTCCCCTCGGGCCCGAGGCGGCGGCCGTGGCTGCAGGAAACCCGGAAGGTCCCTGGGCGCGGCTGGTGGTGGCCTCGGCCGTCCTACGCGAAGAGGACGGCGGCCATCCCGGGGGGGATCTCGCGCAAGATGCCTGGGAGCTGCTACGTCGTGGCCCCGGAGGGGGCGAGCATGCCCGAACCTTCGTGCAGATCGCACGCTTGCTGCGACTGCCTCGTGAGGACGGACCGTGGCTGCGTGAGGGCCATCCGCCAGAAGAGGCACGTCGGGCTTTGGCCGACGCGTGGCGCACGTGCTTGCCCCATGCCTTGGCCATCAGGGCGGACCGGGCGCACCGTCATGCCTCGGATGAGCGGGCTCTCCTGCCCGAGGCGGCCCCATCCCTGCTGCTCGTGGTCCGAAGACAGCCGGTGGAGGGCCCCGGCCAGAAGCTCACCCGCGGGGACCTCTGGCTCGAAGTACGGGAGGCATGGTGGCAGGATGCGACAACCACCCGTACCCTGACCCGCTGGGACGACAAGCAAGGACGAGTGCTGCAGGAGCGCGAAGTGCAGCTGGATGGGCTTGTTTTGCGGCGAGCACCCTTACCCCCTTCCTCCTGGCAGCCCGAGGCCGTGCAGGAGACCCTCGCGGCGGCCATCCTGGAGCAGGGCCTGCGGGTACCGGCACTCGACGACGAAGACTTCGTCCAGTGGCTACGACGAATCCGGGCCGCCGTGCTCCATGCCCCTGGCGAGGGCTGGCCCGATCTGGAGGCCGATTGGCCGCTGGTCATCCACGAAGCCTGCTCCGGCATGAAGCGCCCGACTGACCTCACGGCAGGGCCGGTCCGACGTGTGCTGGACGAACTCATGGGACCTTGGCTCGTCCAACGTCTGCAGCGCCTGGCACCTTCGCGTTGGCCCCTGCCCGGGGGCCGCTGGGGACGGGTGACGCTGGACGAGGACGGGCGCGCCGAGTTGTCAGCAAGATTGGGGGATCTGGTGGGCCTTACGGGTCCTCAGGCGATCTTCGACGGAAAGTTGCCCATGCGCTTCGACATCCTCGCTCCCAATATGCGCACGGTCCAGAAAACGGACGACCTCGAGGGCTTCTGGCGCGGGGCCTATCTCGAAGTCAAGCGGGAACTCAAGCGCCGATATCCCAAGCATCCTTGGCCTTGACGCGACAGCCGGGCAAGAGTTGCATGACCTACCCTTGTCCCGAGGAGGGTGAGCCGTGACCCCCGCCGATTGGCTGCCCTTGATCCGCGTGTTGGGCTTGGCCCTGATGTTTTCAGGTCTCGTCCGAAGTTGGCGCGGGGCTCCGCCTCCGCCCGGTGGCGTGCCTTGGCGCCTCGCAGGCACCGCGGCCCTGGTGTCGCTTGCGCCGATAGCCCTGGTGCCGGTGGGACCGAAATTCTGGATGGCTTTGGGCGGCTGGGGCGCAGGCAGCGTGGCCACGACACTGGCGCTCGTCATAGGAACGGCGACCCCCGGGGGGGGGCGGCTGGCGACCTCGATGCTGGGACTGCTGCCGCTGGCGATGCTCACGCCCTTCGCCCACCACCCCTCCCTCGAGACAGGCTACGCCTGGGCGGCAGCCGTCCTGCCCGCAGCCGCAGCTGCGTGGCTAGATCCCGCAGGTCGGACGGTGCCTCTGGCCTTGAACCTCGCGGCGGCCACGGGGGCGGCACACGTGCTCGGTCGGGTCGTGCCCGAAGGTCTCGGCTGGGCTTGGGTCATGGTGTCGATCGCTCTTGCGGCGTGGCTCGGAGAGCTGTTGGCGGATCGTGGCAAGATGCTGACGTGGCCTGCGGCCCACGCCGCCCTGACCGTTCCGGCCGCCGCGTGGCTGCTTGAGCTGCCCGCCGCCGCTTGGTGGGCCCCACCCGTCGCCTTGCTCGCGGCCGGAGTCTGGACCCGCACCGTGTCGTCGGCCTCACCTGCCGCAGGGGTGGCCCGGCTGGTGGTCGCGGGCGGCACCCTGCTGCTCGTGCTCCGGCTGGGCGGCATCCTGGGACTTGGCTTCGCCGCAGCTGCGTGGGCCGTCGCCGCGGCCGAGGCCACGGCCGTGCTGGTGGGTGCGGCCTTGTGGACTCGCTTGGCCTTGCAGGACCATCTCGATCGGTCTTGGCTGGGGCGTGAAGGGGTCGATCTGACGCATCCGTATGCGATGGCCGGCATGGTGGCAGGCCTGGCCGTCCTTGCGTGGCCTGCGGAGGACCTCTCGGGGGAGCTTCCCGATCGTGGGGCGGTCCCGAGGTTGTTGAGCTTCTGGGCCCTGGGGTTGGCCGTCGGAGGTGTGCTGGGGCTCGAGGCCGCAGGGGCCGCTCTCATGGGCCTCATCATGATGAGCCTGCTCAAGGCCGCACAGGGCAAGGGGGGAGCCGGAACGACCCTCGGATGGACAGCTGCATCTTCCCTCCTCGCGCCGGCGATGGTCTGGCTGGGCGGCCAGGAGCGACCGATTCGCCTCCTTGTCGCCGGAGCGGTGGTAGGCCTGGCCGGCTGGTCATGGGGGGCGTGGTCAGGGAGGGCAGAGGATCGTGCCGCTTGACCTCCCCCGTCCCCTGCCCGTCATGGCAGCGGCCAAAGCCGTCATGGCCGGCAGGGCCGGCTGCTTTCTCGTTCGTGCCCGGGGCGATGGCCCCTGGATGGTCGTCCTCGGCGAGGCCCACGCACGGGCCGCCCATCCTCTGGGGTCATTGGCCAAGATCCCTTTGCTTCTCGCTTCCACGCGATCACCGACCGGCCTGTCCTGGGTATGCGCCGGTCCCGGCGGAAAACCACCGTGCTGGACACGGCATGGCCTCGTGGACGCGGAGCACATGCTGGCGCACTCCTGCGGCACCGCCGCAGCACGACACGGCGAAGCGCTCGGCCGCCCGCTCCTGCTTGCAAGCCTAGCTCGGGCGGGTTTCGGTCGAAAGACCCAGAGCCTGCCGGGCGACGAAGAGACGGGCCACGTGCCCCGCATGGCCAGTGCCGGCCAGCTGGCCTCGGGCCGGGCCTGGCAGCTCACGGGTACTCCTTTGCAGGTGGCCGTTCTGATGCAGCGGCTTGCCGGCCAGGATGCAGGGCCCCAGAATCCCGCCACAGCCGTCACCCTGGCGGGCTTGCGTCTGGGAGTTCGGGAGGGGACTGCGGCAGGGCTCGATCAGGTCGGGTTTCTGGCTGGCAAGACGGGTACGGCTCTCGATGGTCGAGGAGGGCGTGACGGTTGGTTTGCCGGCTGGACCCGTCAATGGGTGGTGGTCGCGTGGTTGCGTGGCGGCACAGGGTACGGCACCGCCCGCACGGTGGTACGGGCATGGGCACGGGCCGCAAGGATCGGAGGGGCACGGCCGTGATGCCCCTGTTTCCCGCCGTGCCGACGGCGGTGCCTTGGGCAGGTGCATCGCTGCGTCCGGCTGTCCCTCTTGAGGTCTGGGTCGCAGGGGTCGTCGCGGGAGAAACCTTCGCGCACACCCCCGTCGCGGCGCGAGAAGCACAGGCCGTTCTCGCGAGAACCCTGGCCTGGCTCGGTGGCGCGCACCCCGGCGGGGGCATGTGCGGGACCACCCACTGCATGGCGTGGCGCCCGGTGCCTGATGCCGGGGCTGTGGCAGCTGCGGCGCGCACGCGGGGCTGGGTGCTCGTCGACGGCCAGGGGCCGGCCATTCCAGCGTGTCACGCCTCTTGCGGGGGACGAACGGCGGCGTGGCCCGCAGGCTTCGGCGGTGTCGTGGACCCGGGCTGTCAGGGAGACACCTGGCGGCGCCATTGGTCCTCCAGCTTGCTGGCGACGCTGTTGCCGACTTCGGGCATGCTCGAAGCTCGGGATCGCACGCCGGACGGGCGCGTCACCCGCCTGAGGCGGGGCGAGGCGTGGATGGACATCGAGCGTTTCGCCAGCCGTCTGGGTCACCGTGCAGGATGGCACGCCCTGCCTTCTCACGCGTTTGTCCTACGGCCAGAGGGCGATGGTTGGAGCGTGACAGGACGAGGGCACGGCCACGGCCGGGGTCTCTGCCAGCGGGGTGCCGCGGCGCTCGCTGGGAAGGGTTTCAGCTGGCAGAAACTGTTGGCACGCTACTTGCCGTGGGCACGGCCCGTCCGGGCAGGTGCAGGCCTCCTGGCCCTTGGCAGCCTGGCGATGACCTCGCTGGCGCTGACGTGTCCGCCGGCGACGGCCGCACCCCTGCCACAGGAGGAGGCTCGGCGGCTTACCCTGCTGGTTCGTGAAGCGGCTCGCCAGCACCTGGCAGGCGCTCGCCCACCTCGTGATCCGGTGCTCGCGAAACAGCCTCCCTCGGGGGTCTTCGTGACCTGGTCGTGGCGCGGCAAGACTCGGGCCTGCTGGGGACGACTCGACCCCGATCAGCCGGACATGTCGGCCCAGGTCA
>JAYKGV010000009.1:0-22435 GCA_035285595.1 Candidatus Sericytochromatia bacterium | reverse complement strand
AGAATTGTCTTGCCTTGCCCGTCTCCCACTCATCCACGAGGGTGCTCTTCTGCGCCCGCGAAAGACCGCCCATCATCGAGCCCTCGAGCGACAGGTGGTGTTCACTGGCCTTCCCGAGGCCGCATCGGGAATCGGCACCGGAACCTGGTGCCCCCCTGAGCCGGCGCCTCCACCTCGAGCCTCGCCCCATGCAAATCAAGCATGGCCCGGGTGATGGCAAGGCCGAGGCCCGTTCCTCCGGCTGGCACGTTGCCTCCTCTCACGAAGGCCTCGCCCAAGCGGGCTCGCACGTCCTCATCGAGCCCGGGGCCACGATCCGTGACCTCCAGCAGCCAGCCGGACCCCACGCGCTGAACGGCCACATGTATCGGTGCGGGTGAGGGTGCATACCGATAGGCATTGCCGACCAGGTTGACCACCACGCGCGTGAACAGCTCGGGATCCACCACTACATTCATGCCGGCCGGTACCACCTCCCACGTCAGCCGCGCGGCGTGGTCCGGGTGGCGGGTCCAAGGGGCCAGCGCTCGTGTCAGCAATCCTCGTGCCCTTGTCTTCCTGATCTCGGCACGACGCTGGCCTGCCTGCAGTCTCGAGAGATCGAGCAGATCCTCAATCATGCGCCCCAGACGCTCACCCTCCTCTTTCATGACCTGAAGCAAGGGAATCTGATCGGCGTGCGCCATGGGGCAGACTTCCAGCAACTCGACGAAACCCTTCATGGTGGCCAGAGGTGTACGCAGTTCGTGCGAGACCACCGCCAGAAAGCCATCCTTGAGGCGCTGGTGGTCCAGCACAAGGGCAAGGGGTCGTGCAGCTACGGCGACCAGTGGGAGCAAGTCCATCGGAAAGGCGGGCTGATCGAGGCTTCGACGGAAGACCATCACACCGTGCAAGTCCCGATCCGTCACGAGGGGCGTACCCAGCCATCTCCCCTCCTCTGCACCCACACCTCCAGGTCCCGGGAGGCGACACCCCACCCATAGCCGAGGCCCCTGCTCTCGAGCCGCCGGACCCACCTCAGCCGCGAGGGCCTCTTGCAAAGCCTGCGGGCCCACGAGCTCCTCGCCGCCCAACCGAGCCGCCAGGCGCCAACCACCATGAGACCCCCGCACCCACACCTCGGCATCCGGGGCCGCCAGCAACTCTGCGACATCTGCGAGAAATGCCGTGATGGCCTCGTCCTGGGGAACCGGTCGCGCCAATTGACTGAACCACGCGTGCAACAACCCAAGGAGGCCCCAGCCACCGGTCCCGAATCTGCCCAGTTGTGTCCCTACGGCCATGCCATGCATCTTCGAGAGCTGGCGTTGCCCAAGGATGTCGTCCTTGAAACCCGACGATGAAGAGCGCACGAGCCAACCAGAGGTCGAAACCTTCGGACATCTTTTGCCAGTTCGTAATCTTATTTTCTGTCGATTCTTGACAAGGCTTTCACGATTGAGATAGACTTCGAATCCCTTCGGGGTTGTAGCTCAGTTGGTAGAGCGCTTGAATGGCATTCAAGAGGTCAGGGGTTCGATTCCCCTCAGCTCCACTGTTACCGGGCGTTGGCCAAAGTGCCGACGCCTTTTTTTTCGTCTCGGGGTACCTCCCGTTCCATTTGGCCGGCATCGTGACGGTCAGGGGCTTTGACTGATAGAGAGAGCCGCTGTCGGCGTGGGGGCTCGTTGAGATCCATTGGCCAGCGTAGCCCTAAGGCCGACCGCGAGGCCCTTTCGGAGGGAAATCACCCTGACCGGCACTTGAAAAATGAGTGTTCAATTCTCGGGGCCGTCTTCGTGAATGTGCGGCGTCAAGCACCAAGACCAATCAGTAGGTGCAGGGTCCCGACAGCCAACCCACAGCCAACCCGCAGCACCGCTCGCCCAGGGATTAGGCACGTCTGCGGATTGAATTAAGAAACGCCACGGCCCCGTCAATCTCGCGTCATCAGTGTCGAACCACGCCGAGACCACCACCCGTCACCCATGTCGCGAATGCACGCCACGCACGCAGTCCCGAGGCGTCGGGCAGGGCCACGGTCCCACGGCCCTCGAGCCATCGACGGCGAAGCGGCCTGAACACCAGGGTCTTCTCCCCCGGACCCGCGACCGGCTACAGGGATCCTTGTAGGTCCATCTTGACGGCCCACTGCCTGAAACGGTCGTCGCCCGGCCTCGCCTTCAGGCAGGCGGTCATCAAGGCCCGGGCACGTTCCCGGTCGTTTCGACTCCAGGCGAGCCGCGCGCCTAGAAAGTCCAGATCTGGTCCACGCAAAGCCGTGCTGCCTACCAGCCTTACGAGTCGATCCTCCTCTTCCGAACCCAGCAGTCGGTCGAGCAATTGCAAATGCCATGCCTGCAGGTTCCAGGCCCGACGTTCCGCCTCCCGCCGATGCCTCTCGGTCAGATCCTTCACCCTGTAGACATCCGTCTGGCGTCCCTTGCCCGCACGCGGCAGTGGTACGGGCTCGCCAAGCAACTGCAAGGCGCCGAGGTAGGCGTCCGAGAAGGCCACCCAGGCATCGTGCCCGCGAAGCATCTGCTCCAGCACCTCCGCAAGTGGGCGTTCCCGGTCGACGACGGAAGCTGCCTCACCTCTGCGGGTCCAGCCCCATGCTCTTTCCCACCGCAGCAACTGGGGTGCGGCGTGATGTGCAAAGTCGCTGAAGCCCCCTTGCTGCAGTCGCGCCTTCCAGAGCGCCGCCACGGCATCGGAAACCACCAGACGCATGGCCGCCACCGGGTCTTCCGAATGGAAGAAGTCGAATTCCGTCGCATCGCAGGCCAGATCCACCAAGGCTTCGAGCGCTGTGGCTCCATGCGTCACGTCGCCCTTTCCCAGCAGGTCGAGTGCATCGTTGACCAACCGTCTGAAAATCACGCGCCACTGTGCACGATCCTTCTTCGAGACGAGCCTCGAACCGCCAAGGTAAGCCCCGCTCCGGGCCGTGCGTACGAAGTCCGACACCTCGTTCAGCACGACAGATCCAAGCGCTGCGGCAGAGGCCCCACCCTCCGAGGTCATGGATTTACCTGGCGCCGGCGGCTGCAGTTCGGCCTCGATTCGCTCACGAAAGGCGGCCGGGCCCCGCCAGTAGAGATTCCACAGGACCAAAGGCAACCGATCCTGCGGAATGGTCCCGACCTTCGCCAGAAACTGCTCGCGGTTCATCCGTTCTACGGCCATGAATCCCCTCCAGTCAGCCACGCTACAGGTCCGGATGGGTACCAGACCCCTGAGTATCCCACCCTGGTCAGAACCGACGGCGAGGTCTCGGGATGGCCAACCCTGCAAGCCAAATGGCCAGCCACCTGACAGGTGACTGGCCATAGGTGACGCTTTATCAGCGAGCTCCTGCTTCTCGGAGAATGCGCAGGATCTCGAAGTTCGGGAAGATGAAGCCACTGCTCTGCGCCAACCCGAGAACGGTCGTACCGCGGCTGTTGCGGGCATTGACGTCCGCGCCTTTGGCAATCAACAGCCTGACCACATCCGCCTTACCGTTGAAGGCGGCCCAGGCCAGCGGAGTCCAGCCATCCTTGTCACGGCTATCGACGGTGGCACCCTTGGCCACCAAGTCACCCGCGATGAGGGAGTGGCCGGCCACCGCCGCCCAATGGAGCGGAGTCTTGCGGTCCTCGGTGGCAAGGTCCACCTGAGCGCCGCGGCCAAGAAGCAGGCTCACGACTTCGCCATGCCCCCGCCAAGCCGCCAGGGAGAGAGCCGTATAGCCATTGCCGTTCTGCGCATCGATGCGTGCACCCTTGTCGAGCAAGGCCGTGACCTCGGCCAGCCTACCCTTGCCTGCGGCCTCGATCAGGGCGGAGTCGGACGCCGCCGAGCGTACGGCGAGCGAAGCGGTCGTGCTGGCCGAAGGGCGCTGGGCCACGGGATTGACCTGACCACAGGCGGTCAGAGCGCCTAAAGCCAAAACGGAAACCAGAAAACGTCCCTTATGCATGACTGGACCTCCAGAAAATATTCATCAACAACACTTTAATGAAGCGTTAAGGATATCGTATTCTTAGGGCCTACGGGAGTCAAGACCCTGCAGAATACGGGCGCCAAAGGCCGGGGGTTCATTCCGCCTTGGCCCGGGGCCAGAGGGATTCCACTTGAGGCTGACGGTAGCGACAGTGGGGGCTCCACCGCCCACCCACCGCACACGAGACCTCTCCGTTCAGCCCCTGACGCTCTCCCCCGGCGAGAGGCCATGGGGTGAAGCCTCGGCCGGAGCCGTGTCCAACTGGTCTGCGTCCTTCGCCACCGCCTCACGTGCCCGCTCCGAAGGCAATGCCGAGGCCACCGCCCAATGGAAAATCACGAGTGCCCAGACCACGACGCAAGCGAGGTCCATGCCCTCGGACAGCCACTTGGCCGACCCTGTACCGTAGCGCCCCAGATATCCAAGCACCACATGTCCCAGTAGCCAAGGGGCGATCCAAAGTGCGTTGCGGATCGTGCGCCACGCCCCCGTGCGATGACGCCACGCACCCAACGCAAAGAGCAGGAGACCGCAGGCCATGACACCCACCAACTTCCAGGTCAGGTCGAACCCACCCCAGTAGATGATCAAGTTGGCCGCACAGAAGGCACCCGGCAGGACCAGCCGGGGAAAGGGGACGCGATAGGTCCGGGGGCGATTCCCATCCACCTTGTGCAAGGCGGCCAGGGCCACGGGCGCAAAGGCGTACATGACAGCCGTAGAAGCCGTGGCCACCGAGACGAGGGCATTCCAGCTCTTGAAGGGACCAAGGGCCAGCAGCCCCACGGCGGACGCCAGCAAGATCGACACGACAGGTACGCCGCGCGCGTCCGTTCGCGTCAGAACTGAGGGCATCTCCCGCTCCTCCCCTAATGCATAGGAGAGGCGCGCCGTGGTCGTAAGGTAGACGATACCGGTACCCGCAGGCGAGACCACCGCGTCCACGAGCAAGGCCTTGGCCAGCCAGCCGACCCCCAGAGCTGCGGCGATGGTATACCAGGCGCCGTAGGCCGAGGGATTGGTCCCGAGAGGATGCAACCAACCATTCTTTAGATTGGCAGGATCGAACAGGCCGATCATCGTCACCTGCAAGGCCGCGTAGAGCACGGCACCGATGGCCATGGCCCCGAGAACCGCCCTGGAGAGATCCCTCCGAGGATTTCGGGCTTCGCCCGCCAACTGCACAGCTTGTTCGAAGCCTTGCAGGGCAAAGACCACTCCCCCGGTGAGGGCCACGAACACCCCATGCATGCCGAATGGCATGAAGCCCCCGCCAGCCGTGAAGTTCTGCGGATGAAAGGCGATAAAAGGGAGAACGACCACGGCCAGAACCGGCACCAGCACCTTCCAGACGACGACGATGGCGTTGCCCTCGGCCACAGCCTTGACACTGGCCAGATTAAGGACGGTGAAGAACAGCAGCAGGCCAATGGCCACGGCAAGCCCTGTGCTGTTCAGCAACCCCGCATTCGGGCCCGCCCGCTCGATCATGTTGAAGTTGCGGTTGACGGTGTCGACGCTGTTGACGTAGGTGATGCAGGCGAGGACCTCGATGGGGGCGATGAACACCGCCTGCAGCCACGAAGCCCAACCTGCCACGAATCCGGCGATGGGGCCATGGGAGTAATAAGGGAACCGTCCGCCACCGCCTGCGACCGGATAGGTCGCGCCGAGCTCCGCATAGGTGAGGGCCAGCAGGGACAGCAGTCCCGCCGCAAGAATCCAAGACAGCACCGAGGCGGGTCCTGCGGCCTCGGCGGCATTGAGCGCGCCCAGCAACCAACCGGAACCGATGATCGATCCCAGTGACATGAAGAGCAGGCCGGAGAATCCCACGGTGCGCTGCAGATGGCCCGGCGAAGAGCCTGAGCGGGGGGTCATCTCGAGGGTCATCCTTCCAACCGTCCTTCCGGCGACGTCGCCTTCATCTCCGAGAGCAGCCATGACAGCGTGTCCCGGAGGGTCTCGTCCACCGGACGTGGCCGATACCCCAGACCGTCCTCGGAACGGATCGAGGAGAGGCCCCAGTAATGACGTCCCATCTCGATCACGACCGGATCCGGCAGCCAAGGGTGTGCGCGGAATCGTTTCGCCACCAACCCAGCCCCGTGAGCGGCAAGCCATGCCACGCCGAACGGGACATGCCGCCGAGGTGCAGGCACGCCACACAGACGCTCGCAGCGCTGCAGGAAAGCCGCAAGTCCCTCGGCGTGTCCCGGCAGGTGGTAGAGGCCTCGGGCTTCCGGTCGCAGGCAAGCCGCCACGGTGGCCGCCGCCACATCGCGGACGTCGGCCACATGGATGCCGCCTCGAACCAGAAAGGGCAACCGACCGCCAAGATAGCGCCTGAGCGTCGACGTGGATCGCCCGAGCGTGTCACCTGGCCCGAGCAACATGGGTGGCCGCAAGACCACCACGGGCAGCTGATCTCTGCTCGCCGCCGCAAGGGCGGCCCTTTCGGCCAGGATCTTGCCCCGATAGTAGGGCCAACGTGCGACCAGACGCCACGCTTCGGGTGCACCCTCGTCCGGGGCGTCCTCCTCGCGGCGGGAGCAGCCGACCGTCCCCGAGGAGGACACGAAGACCAAGCGGGCCCGCTGCTCGGAGGCAAGAGCCACTATGGTCTCCATCGCCCTTGGCTGCTCCTCGGCGGCCGCCATGCCGTTCTGTCGCGTGTGGGCGACCTGCGCCCCCATGTGCAAGACACCCGCAAGAGGCAAAGCCCGGGCTTCGGTCAACCAAGTCTCGGGCCGCCGCAGATCGCCAGCCACCCAATGCACGCCGGGGATCCGGGGGGCCTCGTCCGGATTTCGAGCAAGTGCCACCACGGGATGCCGCTCGGCAAGGCACGGCAGGACGTATCGCCCCAGGAACCCGCTGCCCCCGGTCACCCACCACACAGGCTCTTGCGTCATCCAACCACCCGAGGGAGCGGACCCGGTCGGGCCCCGTGGAAGGCCATGGCCAGCTCGACGTTGGCAAAGCTTGCCCCGGGCAATTCCGCCAGCAGCGAGACCGCATGGTGGACCCTCGGGCAAGGGAAGGCCTGCAGCAACCGCAACGCCCTGCGGGCATCGTCCAGGAGGGGCCCGAAGAGGGATGCCACGAACGCCGACGGAATCTCACCGTCGGTCGGCTCCACCGATGCCCCGGGAAGCGTCCAGAGCGCCTCGAGCCACGCGAGAAAAGCATCTTCGGGATAGAGCCTGCGCGCATCCCCGATGAAGTGATGCAACCACTGATGCAGCAACGAGTCAGCCACGGCAGGCCGCACGGCCTCGTCGAGCGAGACTCCGCCGGGGAGCACGACGGCGCCTCTCCCCCGCAGCCACGCCTCGACGGCAAGGGGCGTCACGCCCGCCACGGGTCGACGGGCTAGCTCGACCTCGAGGTGCCACCGGGTAATTACGGTGGCTTGTCTCAGGCGGCGAATCACGAGACCGGCCGCAAGGTGAGGATCATCGTCAGGTTCGACCCTGACAGGCTCGGCACAGGCGATATGGACCCGCCCAAGTCGCACCCGGCCCTGGAGCAGCTTCAGCAGCCATCGGGCGAGAATGCGTAACGAGAAGGGGGGCCGCGGATGCCCCGCACGCTCTGCAGCCAAGGCCTCCTCCTCGGCCAACCACTCGAAGCTGATGGCCACCGGCAGCAAGGCCACACGCCGACCCGTGGCCTGCAGGCTGCGGATCATGCCGGTCCTGGGAGGCAGAAACTGCCTCGTCCGACTCCGCTGGCCTTCGGGGTAGAACTCGATCGCCTTGCCTTCCTCAAGCAACTGGCGAACGGTCGCGTTCAAGCGATCATCGATCCGTCCCTGTCCCCGTCGAATGAAGAACGCATGGGCCTTGCGGAAGAACCAGCCGAGGAGGGGAATCCTGCCGAATTCCTCGGCGGCAGCCACATGGGGGATGGGTAGGCCCAGATCGGGGCGGGTCACAGCCAGATAGCTCACCAGAACGAAATCTAGGAATGAACGATGCGTCGGCAAGATAGCCAGCGACATCCCGGGCGGGAGGGCGCCCAAGTGCCGCTGAAAGGAGCCGGCATCGACGGAGACGGCCGTGAAGGCCCGCCGCAACACCTTTCGCATGACCCACGCGGCGGTCCGCAAGATCTCGTGACCTTGCGTGAGCCCCCTCGCCCAGGACAGGTCACTGGACCAATGACGCTCCTCCGCACCCGCAATCAGGGCATGTCCCGGCCACTCGCCCGTCAGGTGGCGCCGAAGACCGACCACGGTGTCCTCCACCCAGCTCTCTTGCAGAGCCGCGGGTTCGAGAGGCCAAGTGGCCACGAAACGATACGTGTGCCCCGTGAAGTGCCGGAACGTGGCGTTGACGGCAAGGACCTGTGCACGAACATGGCGCAAGGCGGCAGCAGCCTTGTGGTTTCCTGACCAAGCCAGCAGCGCGGACTTGGCTCCAAGGGGCAGGCCGTGATGACGCCACTCGGCCAGTCGGCCGCGCCAGCCATGAGGCCCGACAAATCGCACCTCGGGCCTGCATCCAAGAGGACGAGGTCGTGCAGCACGCTGAACCTCGTGAGCAAGCGAGAGGACTGTGCGGGCAGGGTCCGCGCCAGCCACGGCATGCCGGATGATCACCTCGCCCTCGGGACACGGCACCGCTGCCGCCGCCACGATCCGGGCGACCACTTCGTCACAGGGCACCAGGTCCAGCACGGTCTCTCGTCCCCCCAGCACCACCTTCATGCGTCCTGAAAGCAACAGTGCGGCAAAGGCCCCGAAGGCCGCCACCGAGTCGATCCAACCAGGTCGGGGGAAGCGATGGCACGCGGATACGATGCTCGGCCGAACGATGACGAGCGACATGGTGTCGCGACGCTGGATCGCCAATTGCTCGGCCAACGCTTTCGTAAGGGTGTAGGTATTGGGGTGGCCGGTCCGGACCAACAGATCGTGCTCGCGGACGTGACCCGCCAGCATCTTCTCGAGTAGCGCCTCAGGATCGTCCACGAGACTCACAGGGTCCTCCGCGAGAAATCCCTCGCGCCAAGGTGTCACGTAGGCCGTCGAGACGAGGACAAAACGCACGAGGCGGGGCATATCCCGCGCCCAGTCCTGCATGGCAAGGGTCGTAGACGTATTCTGCAAGGCCGCCTCCGCCAACGGCAGGTCGAAGCGTACCGAGGCCGCCACGTGGAGGACGTGGGTCACCTCGGACGTCAGGCGGGCCCGCAACGCAGGGTCCATGCCAAGCCCAGGCAGCGTGGGATCGCCCTCGACGGCCTCGATCCTCGCCAGGAGAGAAGCCGGGATATCGGCGAGACAGGGGGAGGCCAGCAGATCCTCGCGCAGCCTCTCCTGCGCCCGCCGGCCGTGCCGAGGCCGGATCAGTACCAACAGGCGGCGCAGGCCGAGTGCCTCTGCATCGTGCAGCAGGCGCGCCACTAGCACCTTCCCGATGAACCCCGTCCCCCCGGTCACGAGCACGGTGTCGAGGGCCGTGTCCACCGTGACTCCTCCCGGCAGGGAGAGCGCCGGCCGCACGGTATCTGCCGGGGTCAACGCACGCCCCTCTCCGAGGCCTGTTCCCCAGAGCCAAAGACCTGATCAGGATCGAGCGCCCGCTTCAGCTCTGCCTGCCAGGCGAGACCGGCGGGCGAGAGAATGTCGGGCAGGAAATCCTGCCGCAACTTGCCGATCCCGTGATGGTGGGACAAAGAGCCCCCGCACGCCAGGATCTCCTCGCGGGCCGCATGCTCGATCTCCGCATAGGCCCTCATCGGATCCTGCACCCCCTTGTGGTGAAAGGCGAAGTAGAAGTAGACGCACGCGCCGGTCTCGTACAACTGCGTCACCCGACACGACACGAAAGGCTTTCCCGGGAGGCCTCGCCGATCGTGTTCTTCGCGGATCCGGGCCTTCACCCTCTCACAAAGCTGCTCGACCCGACTCCACGGCACCGACGTCTCGAATGATTCCGCAAGCACCCAGTACTTCGCCATGAAATCGCGGATATAGGCGATGGCAAAGGTCAGCTGATAGCCGCTGGCCCCGTTCTCGCCACCGGCCATCATGCCGCCGTGGCGTTTGGCCAAGGTCCGCACGGCACGCCGCTGCGCCGCCACCTCTGCTCGAGCTCCCTCGAGGACCAGCGTGCACGCCACCATGCGATCTGGTTTGTATCCCAGAACACGTGTCACCAAGAGGCGGGACAGCGTGCCCTTGATCCGCGCGGCCCCCTCGGCCGCAGGCTTGAAGGCCATCGCAAACTGGAACTGCACGTTGTCCACGAGCCGAGCGCTGGCCGGCCAGGGCCGCAATCGGGACAACTCATGCATGAAGGCCAGGCCCGCCCGAAAGTCGGGCAGCAGAACTGACTCGTAAGCCTGCACCTCTGGCAGCGGGTGAACCTTCACGACGGCCGAACTGACGATGCCAAGTCGCCCCTCTGATCCGAAGAGCCACCATCGTGGGTCGATGCCTACGGATTCGCGTGGGGCGACGGCCTGCCGATGCAGCACCCCTCGGGTCGTGACCACGCGCATGTCGAGGACCAGATCCTCGATGTTGCCATAACGGTTCTTCTTCATCCCACTGGCGTGGGTCGCGATCCATCCACCCAGGGTCGAAAACTCGAGGCTGTCGGGCTCATGGCCCATCGTCAACCCCAACTCGGCCAACTGCGCCTGAATCTGGCTGCCCGTGGCCCCGGCCTCGATACAGGCCATGCCATTGACACGATCGACCCAGCGAATCCGATTCATCCGCCGCATGTCCACCGACACGATCATCCGCCGCTCATCCGGTAAGCACTTGAGCGCCTCGGTCACATTGGTGCCGCCCCCGAAGGGCACGAGGCAGGTTTCGTGAAGTCGTGCCAGTTCCACGAGCGCCACCAGCTGCTCCTCCTCCGAAGGAAAGACGACCAGGTCGGGGATTCTCGCGGGCGCCCCGTGATGCAGGACATGAAGCTCACCCATCGTATGGCCGTGGCCGTGTCGCAGACGGACCAGAGGATCCTGCGACACCGCGTCAGACGGCAGCAGATCTTCCACGGCCTGAAGGAATGCCGGTCGCATGATCGGCTCAGGCAAACGAGGTGGGAAGGCGGAAATGTTCAGATCATCGGCGGGAACCGGCAGCCCGATGACTTCGCGGAACCACGGCAGCAACCGGGGCAGCGGTTTGCCGCTGATGGCATAGCGGTTCCCCGTCATGCACACGCGCCCCTCCGCATCCAGCTGGAAAAGAGATCCGGCGTGTCCCCACTCCCCCGGGTTCTCCTCGGCGACAGGCCACGGAGCCAACTCAGGGATGAAGCGAGAGTCCTCGCGATGGGCCAGGGGCGGGGTGGGCATGCAGCGGAGTCCTGAAGTTAGTTGCCCCGGAGTCGGCGTTCATGCCGTCGGCACCGGGGGCTCGGAAGGTTTGGTGGGGCCCCGCGGCCCGGGTCGGGGACGGGAGGGAGGTGGGGAAGGGCCTCTTGTTGATTTTACAATTGGTCACATCCCGCGAGGCAAGCTCTCTTGTGCACGGACACCCCGGGCCTTTCAAGCCGGACGAACTTCTCCGCCCGGACCTGCATCCCTCGCTGCAGCCGTTCAGCGCCTGCGGGTGTGGAAGGGCACTGCGGCGTCAACGTCAAAGGGCACGACGGCCACCTGCTCCCGCAGGGCCTCGAGCAGCGCCCAGAGATCCTTGACGCTCATCAAGCAGCCCTTGCGACAGGTGACGAGGGCCATCAGGGGATGTCCCGCGGGCAGAGGGCCGATCCGGACCTGCAGGCGATGCGCGAGGCGCAGCCCGAAGCGTCCGCGTTCGAGCGGACCGGGGCCTTTCAAGGAGGCCAGCGGCCCTTCCCACGCCAACCGGCAGGACCAGGCGCCCCGGGGGCCGCTGCGCCGCCAGCCGAGGATGCGTACCCTCGCTCCATCCGTGGCGACCAGAAAACCCGCGTGCCACGAGACATCCCCAGCATGACCCAGGATCCAGCGCCAGGTTGCGGCGGTGACCCCCGCAAAAAGCCGCGACACGATCGCGAGAGCAAGGACAACGAATCCGGCCAAAACCAGCAGCACCTCTCCCCAGACGAAACCCACGCCGCCTGCAGCAATCGCCATCATCATGACCAACAAGAGGAATCCGCCGACAGGCGCTCGCGGTTCGGGCAGCCCCCGTACCTCGCACGGCAAATACATCCACGGTCCTTCTGGGATGCACATGGGCATGGTTTCGGCCATGGTCCCCCGGGGGCCGAACTCTCCCCTGGGCGCAAGGTCTTCAATCAGCATCCGATGACCTCTGGCGTCACGCCCCTCCTCGAGGACGACGCCAGGTGGTGCGATCTCCCCGCATGGCGTTTGCATACCCGTAGGAGAGGGCTGGCGCATCTTTGGGTTCGTACGGGAAGATAAACATGCGATGAGACGGTCTTTAAGGAAAGATAGCCAAGCCGGCAGTTTCCTGCCGCCGACGCTGCTCGTCCTGGCCTTGAGCGCCTGCGGTGCGGGCACCTCCCTTGGCAGGACTACAGCGAGCGGTCAGTCGCCTGCCGGCGTGAACGGCTCGACAGGTCGCGAGGTCCTGATCAAGCTGGAGCCTGGGGCATCCCTAGCACCTACCTTGGCGTCCCTTGCCCAGGCTGGCGTGCAACACCTGCATCCCATACCGGGACCTCTCGGTAAAATGGGGTGGTGGCAAGGCCAGGCGGGTTCCCTGCAATTCCTGCAGACCAAGGGCCGCATGCCAGGTGTGAGCCACGTGGCTCGCAACGGCATCCGTACCGCGGACGATCCCCCTGCGAGGCTCTTCGCGCCTTTTCGGCAGCTGGAGGGCGGCGACACGCTCGCCGGGGAACAGTACGCTCTCGGCCTGCTGGGTACGGAGAGAGCCCATGGCGTGACCTTGGGTTCACGAGCCACGCGGCTCGCCATCGTCGACAGCGGCCTCGATGCCGGTCACCCCGAGTTCAGGACCCCTGACGGAGCTCCTCGCCTCGAAGGCTGGGTGGACTACGTGAATCTGGGTGACCGGCCGGTCGACGGCTACGGCCACGGCACTCATTGTGCAGGTTTGGCTGCGGCGACGGCCGGCAATGCCGAAGGCATCGTGGGACAGGCACCGGGAGTGGCGCTCTTGGCAGCTCGTGTGTTGGATGACCGGGGTGTCGGGTCGGACGCTGGCGTGGCGGCAGGGATATGCTGGGCAGTGGACCATGGTGCCAAGGTCATCAACCTGAGCCTCGGGGGACCGGATTCGGCTTCAGTGCTTGACGATGCGCTGGAATATGCCGCCCGGCGCGATGTGCTTGTAGTCGCGGCCATGGGAAATGCCGCGACAGACCGTCCTTGGTATCCGGCGGCGCACCCCGCCGTCATGGCGGTCGCGGCCACCGATCAAGAGGATCGGCCAGCCCCCTACGGCAATCGCGGATCGTGGTGCAGCCTCGCGGCGCCGGGAGAGGCGATGCTGTCGACGCTCCCCTGGTCGGGCTCCCGCCTCGGCAAGCGTTACGGGGTTGTCAGCGGCACGTCCATGGCCGCACCACTGGTGGCGGGCGTGGCCGCGCTCGTCCGAGAAAGGCACCCGGGGTGGACGGCTGCGCAGGTGCGCCGCCACCTCGAGTCTACGGCCAGGGACGTCGGGCCGATCGGGCGGGATGAACGGACGGGAGCGGGCCGATTGGACGCCGCAGCAGCTCTCGTTCACCCCTAACCCTTGCCAGCGAGCCATTTTTGGCTATCGTGGAATAGGCAGGCACCTGTCAGTTGTCGGTTTTTCTTGGTCTGCCCTACACGTATCGAGGCCCATGACGCCAGAACCCAGGGCCGGAGCCCTCCTCAAGCCCGCTCCAATCGCCCCCAGCTCCCCTATCTCCCCCCCTGCCGAACCCGCGGCATCCGGGACTTGGCGGTCAAGGACCGTTCCGGCCGCCAACCGACGCATCATGCGGGTAGCTTTGCTTGACCTCTACCGTGGGGTCGCCAATCAGGGCATGCGGTGCCTCAGACGGCAGCTCGTCGATGCGGCCGAGCGCCACGCCGATCTCGATCTGCAGATGACCGAGTTTGACGTCAGAGGCGCCCAAGAGGTTCCCGATCTCTCCTTCGACCTCTACATCAGTTCTGGAGGGCCCGGCAGCCCGTACGACGGCGAGGGACAACCGTGGGAGGAGTCCTTCTTCCGTCTGCTGGATGGCATCTGGTCGCACAACCAAGGCGCGGGCACCCCGAAGCACTTCCTTGCGATCTGTCACTCGTTTCAGATGATGTGCCGGCATTTCGCGCTCGCGGATGTGGAGCCCCGTCGATCGGGCTCCTTTGGAATCTTGCCGGTCCATCTTACGGATGAAGGTCGGGCGGATCCGGTCATGGGCTGCCTCCCCGATCCCTTTTACGGGGCTGACTTCAGGGAGTGGCAGGTGCTGAAGCCCCGACACGAGAGCATCCAGGCGATGGGAGCCAGCATCCTCGCCATCGAGAAGCAGCGACCGCATGTCCCCCTCGAACGGGCCGTCATGGCGATGCGGGTCTCCCCCGAAATCCTTGGCGTCCAATTTCATCCCGAAGCCGATCCTGAAGGCATGGAGGTCCACTTCGGCACGCCGGAGCAACGAGAGTCCATTGTCGCCAAGCACGGTAAGACCAAGTACGACGAGATCCGTTTCAGAGTGACGGATCCAGGGTCCGTGCCACTGACCTACGCCACGCTCATCCCCGAGTTCATCCGCCAGGCGGTTGAGGCCTTCAAGAGGGCCTGAAGGTCCTCGGGAACAGCAAGTGGACGACACCGGTCGCCAGCAGGTAGACCACGGCACTTGTGATGAACATGGGAGCATAGGTCTGGAACTGGGTCAGCACCCATCCCGTCGCTTCGAGCATCAGCATCCCGCTGGCATTGCCGCAGAGCGCTCCCATGCTGATCACGGTCGCGACTCGACCGGCCTTGAAACGATCCACGGCCAGCGCGAAGAGGTTGGTCGAGAAACCCTGATGGGCAAACAGAGCTCCGCCGACGAAGAGCACCGCATGCCAAGCCTCCGTGACCCGCAACGCCAGAGGAAGCGGCAGGATGAGGCAGGCATAGGTCAGCATCGCAACCTTGCGCGCCCGTAGTGGATTCATGCCGGCCCGCAACAACGCCGAGGTCAGGACGCCGCCCGAAAGAGCGCCCGCGGCGGCCAATCCGTAGATGACGGCAAGCGGAAGGCCGGCTTCCTTCATGCTCAGGTGGAATTGCCGATGCAGGAAGTCCGGCGCCCAGAACAGGAGAAACCACCAGACCATGTCCGTGAGCGCCTTGGCTCCCATCACAGCCCAGGTCTCGCGCAGACGCAACAGCTGCTTCCACGTGGCAGCTCCCAGCTCCTCGCTGGCCACATCCCTCTGGGGGACATGTACCTCCCCGGGGGACCGCGGCAGGAGCAGCCAAGCGGCCAGCCACAGGAAGCCCAGCAAGCCGGTCACCACAAAGGCAGTGCGCCAGCCCCAACCCAAGGCCACCGCGGGAACGATCAGCGGTGCCAGAATAGCCCCTATGTTCGGAGAGGTATTGATGAGGCCCACGGCGAGGGTCTGCTGGTGCAAAGGAAACCAAGCAGCTATGGCCTTCATGGAGGCAGGCGTCTGCACGGCCTCTGCCGCCGCTAGCACGACGCGCGCCACCAGAAAGTGAACGAGGCGCGTCGCGGCCCCGTGGGCCATGCACGCAAGGCTCCAGATTGCGACTCCTGCGCCATAGCTCCGACGCAGGCCCACCTTGTCGATCACCCAGCCGATGCCAAGATAGGTCAGGGCGGCAGCGCCCTGAAACAATGTGCCCAGATGTCCATATTCCTGGTCGGTCCAGCCAAATTCGCCCTGCAGCATCGGCTTCAGGATGGCCACCATCTGCCGGTCGATATAGTTCAGGGTGCCCGCCAGGAACACGAGGCCCAGCACCCACCACCGCAGCCTCGAGGTGGGCCCACTCGAGGTCGGGGGGCGCGTCGCCGCTTCGGTCGAACTCACGCGAGTGCCGTCACGGGAGAAGACGGTTCGAGGCGCAAGGGTCCATGGTCCAGACGCGGCAATACGTGTCGAGCGAAGAGGTCACCCTCCGCTGCGTGCGGATAACCCGACAGCACGAAGGCCTCCATCCCAAGCTCGCGATAGGCCTGAAGCTTGGCCAGGACCTGGTCAGGATCGCCCACGATCGCCGCTCCGCAACCGGAGCGTGCCCGGCCGATGCCCGTCCACAAGTTGGGTTCGACAAAGCCGTCGTCATCGGACGAGGCCCTGAGCGCCGCCTGCTGGGACACCCCGAGGGATGTCGCATCGAGGGAACGAGCACGGATGGCTGCACCTTGCCCATCCTCCAGTCGGGAAAGCAATCGGGCAGCGGCCCTGCGCGCCTCGGCCTCCGTCTCGCGCACGACCACGTGAGCCCGGTAACCGAACCGCAAGGTGCGTCCGTAAGACGAGGCCCTTTGCCGCATGTCACGCACGACCTCTGCGACCGCCTCGAGGCGGTCCGGCCACATCAGATAGACATCGGCGGCCCTTGCAGCGGCATCACGCGCCGCAGGTGACAATCCCCCGAAGTACAGGGGCGGACACTGGCCCGAGACCGTTCCGAGGCGGGGAGGATCGAGGCGAAGACGATAGAACTCGCCCTCGTGATCGAGTCCCTGCCCCGAAAGCAGGGTCTTCAGGATGGACATGACCTCTACGGTACGTCGATATCGTGGTGCGGAATCAAGGGTCTCCCCCGGAAGGTCGCTGGAGATGATGTTGACGGTCAACCTCCCACCCAACAGGTGGTCGATCGTGGCCAACTGCCGCGCAAGCTGGGGGGGCCAGGCCTCGCCGCAGCGCACGGCCACGAGCAACCGCATCCGGTCGACCAAGGGGGCTACCGCCGCCGCGAAGGCCGTGGTGTCGATACCCAATTGATAGCCGGAGGGGAGCAGGATGTTGTCGAAACCACCTTTCTGCGCCATGAGGACCAGCTGACGACAGTGCTCCCAGCTGGAACGCAAGGCCGGATCGGGCACGCCCAAAAACTCGTAATCGTCGTCGCAGAGTGCCCCGAACCACGAAACTTCACACGGAGGCAGCGTCTGGGTCATGGCATGGGCACCCCACGTGAGGCCACGAGGACGTCATACCAGTCCTTGCGATCCAGACGAACCTTGAGGGCCTCGCCCGCCTCACGAATGCGCGCCGGGTCTTGGGTGCCCACGATCGGCACGGCGCGTGAGGGGTGCGCCATGACCCATGCATAGGCAACCGCAGCGCGCGAAACGCCCTCACGCGCCGCGAGGCGATCGAGGGCCGCGTGAACCCGATTGATGCGAGCATCCTCCGTGGGACGGGCCAACCTCCCACCCGCGAGAGGCGACCACGCCATGACCACCATTCGGCGCTCCATCGCCTGATCCAGCACACCATCCTCCAGAGGGGTGGGGCACAAGGCTGAAAACTCCGGCTGGTGGCTGGCCAACGGGAACGGCAGCCACGCCTGCAGGGCCGCCGTCTGCGCCACCGTATGGTTTGAGACCCCCGCCTCACGTATCTTACCGGCCTCGCGCAAGGACACCAGAGCCTCGGCAACCTCGGACGGATGGGTCATGAGGTCCGGCCGATGGAGCTGGAAGAGATCAAGGTGGTCCACGCCAAGACGCTCGAGCGAGGCCTCGCAAGCCTCCGTCAGATACCGCTTGCTCGAATCGTAGGGCACCCCCATGCGGATGCCGGCCTTGGAAGCCAATACCATGTGGTCTCGAAGAGAAGGTGCGTCCCGGAAGACACGTCCCAGAAGAGCCTCTGCGGCCCCGAAGGCTTCACCATTGTCAGGCCCGTAGATGTCTGCCGTGTCAAAGAAGGTGATCCCGGTCTCGAGTGCCGCCTCGACCCGCAACCGTGCCAACGACACGTCGTCGCCGCCGAACCGCCACATGCCCCATGCGAGGGGCGACACCCTCAATCCTCCCTCGCCGAGGGCGAGAGATTCTCTCCTGATGGCCTGCACGATGGTCCCCTCTTTCTCCTAACGATGCGCCTATCGCAAGGCCCGGGCGACGTCGATACGCCCGTGGCCATGACGCACATCCCAACCCTCGTCTCCGATATCCACGGCCGTTTGCTCGATCCGTCGACGAACCTGGGCAGCTGTCCAGCTTGCGTGCCGGCTGAAAAGCAGGGCAGCCTCGCCCGCCACATGAGGACACGCCATGGACGTGCCATCGAGGCTTTCCCAGCTCCCTCCGGGCACTGTAGACAGGATGTCGACTCCGGGTGCGGTCACGGACAGGTGGCGTCCCGTATTGGAGAAGTAGGCCGGCATGTCTCCCCTGCGGACAGCCCCCACCGCCATCACCCCGGGCAATGCCGCTGGGTAGGCAGGTGCGGTGGAACCCGCATTGCCCGACGCCGCGACGACGAGGGCTCCCCGGGCCCCCGCATGGGCGACGGCTTCCTCGAGAAGACGGGACGTACGACTGCCGCTCAGGCTGAGCGACAGTACCTTGGCCCCCCGATCCGCGGCGTGGACGATGCCCGCGGCCACGCTCACGAAAGTGCCGCCACCCTTGCCGTCGAGGACCTTGACCGCGAGCACCGTGACTCCCGGAGCCACGCCCACCACGCCCCCGTTTCCGATGCCCGCCGCCACGACGCCGGCACAGTGGGTTCCATGGCCATCGTCATCATCTGGATCCTCGTCCTGATTGATGAAATCACGACCCTTTTCGACCCGCCCGGCAAGGTCGGGATGCAGGGCATCGACGCCTGTGTCGATCACTGCGACCTTGACCTCGGGCCTGCCAGGCTGCGACGACCAGACCTTCGAGGCCCCGATGGCCTGCATGCCCCAGAGTTTGGGGAGAAGTTCATCCCCCCCCAGCCACGCCAAGCCCTTGAAGACCCGATGACCCGCCGCAGACATCGGGCCGTCCTCCTCGACCCAGCGGATGCCGGGCCCGCGAGCCCAGCCAAGAACCCGATTCCGATCGACCCCCGCCACCACGACCACGTCCAAGGCCGGTAAGGTATCCACGACCCGGACAGCAGCATCCCTCAGGATTGCAGGCGGGCGTTGCCCGTGCTCAAGGGCCACGATCCAGCGCTCGCCACGGGCCCGGGCATGGACACCTGAATCTTGTGCATCCTGCTGAAGCCACGAGGAGGTCCCGCAACCTGCGGCACCGGACAGCGCGGCCAGGAGCGATACGAAGAGCCGAAAGCGAGGGTGGGACATCCCAATATGTTAAGCTTTCACCAAAGCATGGTAAAGAGCACGTAACGTCTCGCCTTGAGATGGTGTGCTCTCGCGCGGGCTCGGCGTGGCTGTCCAACGGGCATCTCCCGTGACGTAGGATCCTCTCCGGTTTTTGGTGTCGGAGGCATAGCCTTCCGACTTGGCGGGTAGGCGATGCATGTGAGGCAGCCGATCGGTCGCGCCGTGGCCCACTTGGCCGTGGCGTTGGTGCTGCCGGCGTGTGCCATCCGTCCGCCGTCCCAGATGGCGGCCCGTGTGACGATGGACCCTACGATGACCTCGATTCCCGGGCACGTGTCCATCCGGGGCCTGAGCGCCCTGCCTGCGGATGTGGGCAGACTCCTGGTGTGTCTGGTGGACGAAACCACGGATGTCAACGAACCCTCACCCAGTCTCGGACAATCCACCGACCTTGCGGGAATGACACAGGCGGCACGTGTCATGGCGGAAGCCCAATGGACCCAGCTGCAGCAACTGGTTGTGGGCGGCAACGTCCTCGACGCCGCCGCCGCTTCGGATTGGGCCCGCTACGCTGTCCTGGACCTGGGTGTGCCCGACCGGTCCGACTTCTCGGTGCGCTTCCGCCATGTGCCTGCGGGCACCCGATCCTGGTCCGTGCTGGGCTTGCTGTTCGACCAACAGGACAACCTCGTGGCTTTCGACCGGAAAGCCTGGGCCGATCCTCTCACCGGTCCTTCACCCGCGCTAGAGTTGCGTTGGAACCTGCCACCAGGAGACGGGCGCTTCCTCATCAAGGGCGCCTCTCCTGCCTGGCCGCAGGAAGCTCTCTACCTCGGGCTCGTCGACCTTGCACCCCGCCCCCATCCTGGGGGGACCTTGGAGGAAGGGGGGACGAGCGTCGCGCTCTCCGATCCGAACGACCCCTTGGTGCGTGCGGTGACGGCCGGACTGTTGCGAAGCGGCGCCTCTCCCCTGCGCGTGCAGGACCTGCAACGTTGGCGCGTCAAGATGTTCCCCGGCGCCGGCCGCAACCGACTGCGCCTGTCGTGGCTCAAAGGGGCGCCGTCCGGCGAGCAGCGGGTGTTCGCGGCCTGGAAGCGAAAGGGTGGCATCTACAAGGTGGCCGTCGGCACGCCAGACCCGGCCACGGGTGAGCTCCTGCTGGACGGCGATGAGGCGCTGCTGGCCTCGGACGACCCAGGAGACCGCAGCGCGACCCACGAGCACGTCTTCGTCTCGGGAGGCCTTTCCCACCCGTTTGTCTGGATCCCGCGCTTCGAGGCATGGCAACTGATCCAACCGGCCCAGTGCGGGCCCGATCACGCGGACAAGCCCGTGGGCGCCTGGGTCTCCGCCCAACCTGACGCGGGCATACCTGAGGTGGACTGGGCCAAGGAGACCTTCGGCGGATTCTATGTGGCTCGCTATGAGGCGAGTCGACAGGACGGCACGCCCGGAGATCCGTCCACAGGAGCCGGAGCCACCGCAGGAACGGCCACAGCGCTCAAGATCGCGCGCTGGTGCGTCCCGTGGACAGGCTTGTCGTGGGAGGATGCCGAGGCCACGTGTCGCAGCTTTCACCCCGATGCTCATCTCATGCGAGAAGATGAGTGGACGGCTTTGACGGTTTGGCGCATGACAAGAACCGCGGCGGCACTACGTGGCAACAATGCCACACTGCGCGATGCCGATGACCCGGACACGGTCTTTCTTCAGGACCCGACAGGCCCCACCGGCCGGGCCTTGACGGGAAGCGGACGGTCCTCGAACGGTGCGTGGCCAGCCGGAACAGACAAAACCAGCCACGACGACACCGTGACCGGAGTGATGGATCTTCTGGGCAACGTGGCCGAAGTGTCGGAAGGCATTCGCCTGGCCTCAGGTCGTGCATTGACCGACGGTCGGGATGCAGGCCCCTTCGTCGTGGGTTACATCCTGTCCCTCGCCACCCATCCGGACCTCAGGAAATTCGGTGTTCCGCTGACGGCGACCTTCCAAAACAACGACCCCGCCTTCTCTTCTGCCTTCTACTACGGCAACGGCCAGCGTACGATCCGAGGCGGGGCCTTCGGCGAAGCGAAGCGCACCTTGTGGGATGCCGCCCTTAAAGATGCGGTCCCCGATGACGGATCGATCGGCTTTCGCCCGGTGGTGTCCTTCTGATGGCGGCCGCCAAGCGACCTGCGCCCCGTCCGTGGGCTACCCTGGCACTGATGTTCGTCCTTGTGGCCTGCCAGGCCGCTCCGACGACGACGGGGGCAAACACCACCGCCACGCAGACGCGTCGCCTTGCGCTTGCGATGCGCATCATGGGGGCGCAGGCCTCGCCTGTCTTCCTCCCGGCCGATGCCCGCTTGACGGTGGCACTTTTCGACAACGGAAGCCAACCGGCCCTCGGTCGCTGGTCAGCTGCGGATCAAAGCCTGGGGCCGCTCGTCCCGCAGCTGATCGCCGATGCGGCCTCCTCGCCGTTGGATGAGCCCGCTCCCGGACTGTCGAACATCCTGAGTGCCCTGCCCGATGCCCCACGCCCGCCTGCTGACATCGGAGCAGCTGCTCGCTGGTGGATCTGGCGATCGTTTCTGCCCAGCGTGGCAGGGGCCTCTGAAATACGTTTGGACATCAGCGATCTTCGACCGGATCCCGCAGCCGGGGAAGGAAGTCTGGTCCTGCTGTTCCTCGTGACGGATGCTGCCGGGCAGGTTCTCGGTCGTGCCCATCGCTGGCTTTCCGCGGCTGATTTCCCCGCCAATGGCCCTCTGCAAGTGCCCGTGGACGTAGCGGTGGCGCCCGACACGTACGTCAGCCACCCCGTTGACCTGCACGTCCAGCCTCCTTCCCTCGAACTGCAGGCTCCGACTGCGGCGTCGTCTCTCGGCAGCTCGAGCCTCTGGCCCTCGCTGGGCGGTGAGACGCCCATGGTCCCTCAGGCGCTGGGAGAGGGCCCCGGCGGGACCGTATATCTGATCAGCACCAAGCTCATCCACCAGATCGGGGACGCAGGTCTCACGTCTATGAGCGCGTTGCTCGGCGGCGTGAGCCTGGTGGATGCCGAACTGGCCGATCTCGTCGGACTTGCCGATGGCACCTTCATCCTGGCCATCAGGAACACGCTCACCAATTCAGGACGGCTGGTCCACGTCGCGGCGAGCGGAAGCGTGATGGGCACCAAGACGCAACTGGGCGACGGCACGCCGTTGCCGAGGCCACGAAGCGTGGCCTTGCGCAACGGCAGATTGCTTTTCACCACCGACTTCTCCCTCTTCGAATGCGATACC
>JAYKGV010000008.1:0-17040 GCA_035285595.1 Candidatus Sericytochromatia bacterium | reverse complement strand
AGCAGACGCTGCAAGGAAACTCCGTGGCGGCTGGCCAATGCGGTGAGTGTGTCGCCTCTGGCAATCCGGACCTGCATCTCGACCTCCCGTCTGGAGACTTGGGACACTGATTTCATCGTCTGCAAATCTTGAGGACGGTTTGTTTTTACAGGCCTTTAAAAAATCCTTGGCCCCAAGTTCGCCATAAGGTCCGAGTGGGTATGCAGGGGCCTATGAGGTGGGCCTTGGCATGACGGACTTGCTCCACAACGCGCAGGCATGGCTGGCCATTGCCGTCCTGCTGCTGCTGGCCGAGGTGATGACCACCACCTTTTTTCTGGCTTGCCTCGCGGCAGGAGCGTTGGCTGCTGCGGGTGCCATCGCGCTGGGCCACGGCGGGAACGAGGCCCTCGCTGCCTTTTCCATCGTGAGCGTGCTCTCGCTCGCGGCCCTGCGTCCACTGTTGCTGCGCAACCTGCGCCCGATCCAGGCTGTCCGGACGAACGTGGATGCCATCGTGGGACAGCAAGGCCGAGTCATCGTGCCCATCGAGCCCGAACGTGACGAAGGCCGGGTACTGGTCGGCGGCGAAGACTGGTGGGCCACCAGCGCGAACGGCGACGACCTCGCCGCCGATACCCGCGTCGTGGTCGTGGCCGTGAATGGCAGCAAACTCACGGTCCGCGTTGCAGACGAAGACTGAACCGCGCCCTTGACCTACTTCCAAGGAGACCTGCCCCATTATGGAAAGTACCTTTACCTTGTTGCTGTTGGCGCTGCTTGCCGTCGCCCTCATCAGCAAGTCGATCGTCATCGTGAAACAAAGCGAGGCGATCGTCGTCGAGCGCCTTGGGTCCTATCACCGGACCTTGTCATCAGGGCCGAAGATCATCTGGCCGATTCTCGATAGTCCGCGCGAGGTCGAGTGGCGCTATAACGTGGAAACCGGTCGAAACAAGCAGACCGTGGTCCTCCAGCGGGTCACCCGCATCGACTTGCGCGAGACGGTGTTTGATTTTCCACGCCAGAACGTCATCACCCGGGACAATGTCGTGGTCGACATCAGTGCCTTGCTGTACTTCCAGGTCACGGATCCTGTGAAGGTCATCTACGAGATCGCCAACCTGCCGGATGCCATCGAAAAGCTCACGCAGACCTCGCTGCGCAACGTGATTGGCGAACTGGACCTGGACGAGACCTTGACCAGCCGCGACACGATCAACAGCAAACTGCGTTCCATCCTCGACCAGGCGACCCACAAGTGGGGCATCAAGGTGACCCGCGTCGAGCTGCAGGACATCACCCCTCCGCTCGAGATCAAGGGAGCAATGGAAAAGCAGATGCGAGCCGAGCGTGATCGCCGGGCCGCCATCCTCGAGGCAGAAGGGCAGAAGCAGGCCCGCATCCTCGAGTCGGAGGGCGTCAAGGACGCCCAGATCAACCAGGCGGAAGGCGATAGGCAAGCCCGGATCCTCGAGGCGGACGCGGAGGCCCAGGCACGCCTGCGGGTAGCCGAAGCCGAAGCCCAGGCCATTGCACGGATTGCCGCGGCGGTGCAGGCCGCAGGTGGAGACCCCACCAGCTATCTGCTGGGCATCCGCTACATCGATGCCTTCCGCGCCATGAATGCCGGCAGCGAGACCAAGACCATCTACCTGCCATACGAGGCGTCGGCCATGCTCGGGGCCCTTGGCGGCATCGGCCAGATGATGGGGCAGCGGGAGCCGCGCGTCGGGGCCTGAGCCTCGGATTCTCCGGAGGTGTCGTGGTCGGGGATGGGCTGAATGCTCGAACGAGCATCGGCCCGTCCCCAGCCTCTTTTTGCGTACCTCTCCGGCAAGCTCACATCAGGAACCCAGAGACCACCCTCGACGCACACCGAGGCTGAGGCTCCCATGGAAAAAGGCCATGGACCGGGAGCTGGGCACGGAGAAGCTGCTTCAGCAGCCGTTGCACCCCGACGGGGTGAGGGGGTAGCGCTTGCGAAGCCCGACACACCCCCCCCCCCCACACAGCCAAGGACGGACACGCTCTCCCGAGCCTCCGTGCCCATGTTGAGGATTCTTGAAAAGATTGTTTCATCCAACAGGCCTGCCGCCTCTGCCCCGGATAGACTTCTCACGTGAAGGCCACCCCGCAGTGGGTGCAGGCAAGGCGGGACGTCCCGGGGGGGCGGACACCTTTGGTTGCTGAATGGCCTTCACAACCGCGTGCACATTCAAGGGGAGATGAAGACCATGGTCGAGAACACCAGCAGGGTCGGAACCACCGCGCCTGTCGCAAGGACCGCCGCCACCACCGCGGCAGCCCCGGTGCAGGCCGCCAACACGGCGCCTGCCGCCGACTTCGGTTCTGGGAACGCCCCCCAGCTTGACACGGCTCAGACCCCTGCGCGCGGCCAGGCTTCCGGCCTCGACTTCCGCAGCTGGGGCGACCCGCACTTCGTGTCCGGCGATGGTCGCAAATGGGACAACATGAACATCGGTACCGTGAGCCTGTTCAAGAGTGACAAGGGCGACCTGGAGTTGCAGAGCAACCAGCAGAAGGTCGAAGGCTTGGGCGCCTTGGGGGTGACATTCAACGTGGGGGCGGCCCTGCGGGTCGGAGAGAATGTGGTCCGCTATGACTCACAGGCCGACAAGTTGTTCCTGAACGACAAAGAGATCAAGGTCGAGGCCAACAAGGCGCTGGACCTGCCCGGGGGTGGCAAGATCGAGCGCAAAGGGGCCAACTACGAAATCACCGGTCCCAAGGGCGACCTCGTCCGCTTCGAGGACAAGGGCCGCTATATGGACATCTCGGGCAAGCTGTCCGCCCAGCGCGAGGATGGTGAGGTTACGGGGGCACTCGGTCGCTTCGATGCCGACACCAATCCCGACAACGACCTCGTGATGCCCGATGGCACGATGGCCAAGTCCGTGGATGAGTTCAACAACGCCTGGAACACGGCTCAGGCCAAGGACATGTTCAAGAACTCGGCCTCGGACATCGTCAAGGCCGCCAAGGCCGAAGCGAGTCCTTATGCCAAGGAGCGGACGGATCTGGAAGCCGAGAAGAAGGCCCTCTATGATCAGGAGCAGGCCAAGGGCAAGGAGCGTCTGGAGGTCGTCGGCAACATGCCTCTCAAGGACGGTGTGGCCGAGTACTTGAAGGGTCAGCCCCCCGAGCAGCTCACCGAGACCGACAAGGATCTGCTGGCCAAGTATGACGCAGCCAAGTCCAAGATTGCGGCCCTCGAGGGCGAGATTGCCAAGCTCAACGAGCGTCAGGGTCTGATCGACAAGCGCCTCGAAGGCCTGAACCAGATGGAGAAGCTGGACGGTGTGATGAAGTCCGAGTTCGCAGCCGAACAGAAGGCCGGCACGGATCGGGTCGCGGCCCTTGAGGAGAAGATTGCCGGGGCCAGCCGCTTCAACTCGTTGCAGTCCGCCTCGGCGACGAATCCGATGAGCATCTCGGGTGCCGACACCATCTGGATGCAGGGATACGAGCGGCTGCTCGATAGAATCCGGGGTCTGGAGACCGAAATCGCCGATCGCAACCGCAAGCAGAAGGAAGCCGAGGAAGAGAAGGCGCGCATCGATGCCGCGACCCGCTTGCCGGCGAAGGCGGCCGCCAAGGCCACAACCCCGGCGAATGCGGTCGCTCCCGGCGAAAAGCTGGCCGGCTGAGCCGGGCACACCCACTGGCGCACGACCGGGCGCCCCCGTAGGATGCAGGGATGCTTTCCCTCGACCTAAGGGGGCGCCGCGCCTTGGTGGCCGGTGTCGCCGATGACCATGGCTACGGATTCGCCATCGCGCGTGCGCTGGCTTCGGCGGGGGCAACGGTTTCAGTGGCCACCTGGCCACCGGCATTGGGCATTTTTCGAAAACTCATCGAGCGCGGCAAACTCGACGCTTCACGCCAGTTGCCCGACGGTCGCCTGCTCGAATTCGCTCACATCTTTCCTCTGGATGCCGCGTACGACCACTGGGACGATGTGCCGGAAACCGTCCGCGAGGATCGTCGTTACCGAGAACATGGAGACTTCTCTCTGGATGGCTTGGCCAAGGCCTGGAGCGCGGCGCATGAAGGACTGGGGCCGGATATCCTGGTCCACGCGCTGGCCAATGGCCCTGAGGTCCGAAACGCCTTGGTGGACACCAGCCGCCAGGGCTACCTGACGGCGCTGGGCGTCAGCGCTTACTCCTTTGTCGCCATGGGAAGAATCCTCGGGAGCATGATGCCTGCCGGCGGCAGCCTCCTGACCCTCTCTTATCTGGCAGCAGAACGAGCGGTACCCGGTTATGGCGGGGGCATGTCCTCAGCCAAGGCTGCCCTCGAAAGCGATACCCGCACCTTGGCGTGGGATCTGGGGCGGCGCCACGGCTTACGCGTCAATGCCATCTCGGCAGGGCCGCTGGCCAGCCGAGCGGCCTCGGCCATCGGCATCATCGACCGCATGATCGACCTTGCCGCGAGAACCACCCCCCTGCCAGGTCCACTCGTCGCTGATGAAGTTGCTCACGCCGCAGCCTTTCTCTGCAGTCCTCTGGCGTCGGGAATCACCGGCACGGTGCTGCACGTGGACCGTGGCTACCACGTCATGGGGCTCGCGGCCGAGACCCCCTGACGGTCAGGCGAGGGGAATCCTCAAGCTGGCTCGGGTACCGCCTGTTGCAGGGCTCTCGAGAACCAGACGCCCCCCATGGCGTCCGGCAATGCCCTTCACGATGGCAAGCCCGAGGCCCATCCCCCCACTGGTGCGTGCCCGGGAAGGGTCGGCTCGGTAGAAGGGGTCCGTGACCTTGTCGAGGTGTTCGGGCGAGATGCCCGGCCCGTCGTCCTCCACGAGCACGCGACCTTCCCCTGCCTCCGCGGTGACTTCGAGGCAGATCCGCCCACCCCGCGGAGTGTACCGCCATGCATTGTCCAGCAAGTTCCTCATGGCTCGGGCCAGCAGGCGCCTGTCGCCCCGCACGTGACACGGCTGCAGTTCCATCCGGAAGGCCACGCCCATCTCGGCGGGCATGAGCTCACGCTCGCGGGCAAGCTCGCGGGCCACGTCCGCAAGGTCCACCTCTTCAAGGGCCTCTCCGGCAAGGCGACGGTCCCGTGAGGCTTCGAGCAGCTCGGACACCAGCTGTTCAATGGCCTCCAGATCCCGGCGAACTCTGGCCACATAAGGTGCCGAAGCGGCATCGGGCTGAACGAGCGAGATCGCGATGAACGCGCGCGACAGCGGAGCCCTTAGCTCATGTGAGACATCGGACAGCAACCGATCCTTGCTGGCGATCAGATCGGCGAGGCGGGCCCGCATGCCCTCGAGGGTCTCTTCGAGATCCCCGAACTCATCCCAGCGGGTCCGCGGAACGGGGGTTTCCAGATCCCCGAGCGCCAGTTGCTGGGCCCGGGCCTGGATGCGTCGCAATGGCACCACCACCCACAACCAGAGGGGGGGAATCAAGATGAGCCCCAGCACGACCGGCCCGGCCCAAGGGTAGCGCACCATCGGCGGGGCCTCCGGGACGGGCGCGGGCACGATGACATGAGCCGCGCCCAGCGGGCGCTCCGGGGTGCCCAATCGCACCCAGTAGCCAGGCCCCTTGACCTCGATGCCCCCGGGACCGGGAGCCACGGGCCAGCGGCTGTCGTTACGCTCGACGACGGGTAAGCGTGACAGGGGCCTGAGCCAGTCGAGGCCGGGCAAACGTCCCTCGCCATCGATGGCGACCTCGGAACGGGCCGACCGCAGCGCCTCGGGTGCCGCTGCCCACGGCAGGACGTCGATGCCCATGCCCATCTCGTCACGCGCCCGTTCGACGACGGCATGAGCGGGAAGCCCCAAAGCTCCGCCCTCTGCCAGCAAACGCTCGGACACCCAGCGCCCCTGGGCCAGCATCATCTGGTCCATGGCCCGAAGGCTGGCCTCGTCCTTTCGCACCGACCAACTCACCAGACCCAGCACCACGGCGACCAGCAACAAAAGTGCCGTGGCGACGACACCATACAACCGCAGGACAACCGATCGGATCACCAGACGAACCTGTAGCCCAGGCCTCGGACCGTGTGCAGATGCTGCGGACGCCGGGGATCCTTCTCGATCTTGGCCCTGAGGCGGCTGACCTGGACATCGATGGCCCGATCGAAACTTTCGTGGGCACCTGCCACGTCCAGAGCATCGAGCAACTGATCCCGTGTGAAGGTTCGTCCGGGGGAGGCTGTCATGACCTCGATCATCCGCGCCTCGGTAGGGGTCAGGGCATGGCCCTCGCCCCCCAGCCATAAGGTCCGCTCATCGGCATCGTAGCGATCCCCTCGGGACGGTTCGGGGACAGGCGACGTCGTTCGTCGCAGCACGGCCTCGATCCGGGCCAGCAATTCCTGCGGGTTGAAGGGTTTGGGCAGGTAGTCGTCGGCACCGAGACGCAGGCCTTTGATCCGGTCGGTATCGTCCCCCCGCCCCGTCAACATCAGGATCGGCACACCGAGCCCCCGTTCCCTCAAGGCCCGACACAACGCGAAGCCGTCACGTCCCGGCAACATCACGTCCAGCAAGACCATGTCGGGCCCATCGGGCCCCGCGGCCACGGCATCCTCCAAGCCCTCGCCGCTGCCTCGAATCTCTACAACGTATCCGTGCCGCTCGAGGAAGGTCGACAGCAGGCCCGCCAGATCGGGGTCATCATCGACCACCCACAGACGCCGCATGGACCTTCCCCCCCGACCACAGGATCGTCTGGACATGTTGCACGGTCGTTGCAAGGCGCGGTATACCAGTCCCCATGATTCTCGAGGTTTGGTCGGACTTCGTCTGACCGTGGTGCTATGTCAGCCTGGATCGGCTGACCCGGCTCGTCGAACGCTACCCGGTGACGCTCAGGTGGCACCCCTTCCTGCTGCGTCCGGACACCCCGGAAGCGGGTGTTCCGCTGGAACAGATGTTGCCTCCCGCCTACCTGGCCCAGGCCAAGGCCCGCCTTCAGGAAGCCACGACGGCCCTGGGCATGCCCTACGCCCCGCCCGCTCTCGTTCCCAATACACTGCTGGCGCATGAAGCCGCAGCCCATGCCGAATCCCACGGGTACGGAGATGCCTTCCACCAGACGGCTTTGAAGGCCTACTTCGCGGGGGGACGCAACCTGGGCGACCGCGAGACTCTGGTCGAAATCGGCGAGGCCACGGGCCTCGATCCCGTAGCCCTGCGCAGAGACCTCGAACAACGGTCGTTCACCCGTGAAGTCAGCGAAAGCCTCGTCCGGGCCCGGGAACTGGGCATCACAGCCGTCCCAACATTTGTTTTCCCCGACGGCAGGGCGCTTGCCGGTGCCCAGCCGTGGTCGGTCTTTGCCAAGGCCATGGAACTGCAGGGAGTGTCTCCCCGCTCCTGAGGCCGAGGCTTCAGGCCGTTGGAGGGGTGGGCGCCGTCACGGGCGGTGTCGGCCCGGGATCGGGCTGCGGCTGATCCGGCCCCGGATCGGGGGGTGGAGTTTCCGGGGCATTATCCGGCGTGTTGCCGATAGGTCCGCGCAAACGGCCGACCAGAGTACCCAGGAGGATCGACCCGATATAGACACCGCCACCCAGCACCGCCCCGATGGCGGTACCGATCGGTCCTCCGACCGCGGTCCCGATGCCGGCCCCGAGAAGGACGGGCCCCGGCCCGAGCAACAGCAGTACCCCACCCAGCTTGGCCTGTCGCCAGTCCGAGACGTCGCCACGAGCCCGGTCGACGATGTTCTGGAGGATGTCATAGATGCCAAAACCCGCACCCGGCAGTGTCCCCCCGATGACAGCCCCCAATGCGGCGCCCGGCGGACCTCCGAAGAGTCCGCCGATCAAGGCGCCCCCTGCCGCCAACATCGGGGTACCCAGAACCACCGTAACCACCTGGGCAAGGTCCTCCCATTCCTTGAGGCGACGCGGCCCGGGCTGAACCTGGGGCTGCACGCGCGTCGACAGCGAGAGGCGATCCTGCCGCATCGTGGACGTAGCGGTGGACGTTGCCGTGGCGCGCGACGGGGGAGCAAAGGTGCTTGCAGGCCCCAGGGCACGCAGCACGCCTGAGGCCAGACCTTGGATGTTCATGGGTGGATTGTCGACCTCGACAACCGCAAGGTGCGCACCACAGACCTAAAGAAAGACCAAAATTAAGGAAATAATCGTTTAAAAAACCGGAGACGCGATGCCGAAAAAACCTGCGATCCGCACCGGGAAACGTTCAAGAAGCCCCTTCACCGCAGTGCGGAGTTCTGCTAAGGTAAGGTTTGCGATCGGCAAACGGTCCGTTAACACCCATGATGTCCTTCCGCTCCTTCTCCCCGGCCCACCGCCTTCTGGCCGTCGGCACGGCCTTGGTGGGGTGGGTCCTCGCAGGTTGCGGCAGCCAGCCTCCGGCCAACAGGCCTGCCCCGGTCCCGACGCTAGCGCCGTTACCCCTGCCCGATCAGGGCACACAACAGCCGGAACTCACGCGTGCGTGGGTCGCACGCGTACTGCAGGCTCATCAATCCGTACGAGCCTACGAAGCCCAGTTGGCCTTCTACCAGAAGTCAGGCAGCAAGGAAATCCGAGGCCTGTACGACCTGAGGGGCAAGCAGCCGCGGCTCCTGCGCATCCACATCCTCGAAGGCGGCTCCAAGGGCACCAAACTGCTCTGGCAGGGCGGCAACACCCTCAAGGTACGCGCCGCGGGACTTCTGGGAGCCATTCCCATCGACCTGTCGATGACGGACAAGCGGGTGGTGTCCATCCGTGGCTACACCCTGGCCCAGACCGACCTGCAGAGCCTGCTGTCCATGCTCAGTCATCCTCAGGCCCAGACCCGCTTCCTGGGCGAGCAGGGAGGGTTCGGCTTTCTCGAGGTCCGCGGCCCCCATCTGTTGCCGGGATGTCTTTCCATGAGGGTTCGCATCGACACGCGGACGGGTTTCGCTCGATCCATCGACATGAGCGATGCGCGTGAAGTGGTGGTCCGGATGGACATCAGGACCTTCCGGCCGGTGGCCGATGTCTCCTTGGACATCTGACGCCGGAGCCGTCCCCCTGCCCGGCTGGATCCGGTCCGAGGACTTCTGGGCGGACCCTGCAAGTCCGCTCGCAGCTTGGCCCAGGCCAGCCACGGACAGCCTGCGCCTGACGTGGCTGGGGACGGCCTGCTTCCTCGTCGAATCGGCCTCGACGACGCTCCTCATCGATCCTTTTCTGAGTCGACCTGGCCTCTGGACCACCCTCTCGGCCCCGCTCGTTCCCGACGAACGTGTCCTGGCCCTCTGGGCCAACGTCCTCCCCCGCCCGGATGCCCTGCTCGTGGGTCATGCCCATCACGATCACGCCCTCGACGCGGCTCCCCTTGCCCGTCGGCTGCGGACTCCCCTGCTGGCCTCGCCGGGCGCCCTTCGCCTGGCACGTGTCCAGGGCCTGCCTCAAAACCTCGCAGAGCCTGTCCACGGCGGCTTGCGCCGCACGATCGGCGACCTCGAGATCACCTGGGTCCCTTCCGCCCACGCTCCGCTGACGACCCAGCGGTTCGTCGGCGGGTCCGTCGCCCCGGATCCCCGCCCCCCCCTACGTCTGCGTGATTGGCGCAACGACGAAGTCCATGGCCTCCGCATCCGTTGGCGAGGCCGTACGATCCACCACGGCGGCAGCGCCGAAGTCGTCGGGCAAGCGGGAGAATGGGCCCCGACGGACGTGCTGCTTTTCTGCATGGCGGGCTGGACGGCCGCACCCGGCCTGCTGGAACGCATCCGGACCATCCTGTCCCCCAGGGTACTTATTCCGATGCACCACGACGACTTCTTCCGCCCTCTGGCACGGGGATATCGTCCCCTGGCCGCCGCACGGCTTCCCCTCGCCTCGCGCCTGTGGCCAAGGGCGCTTCCCGTCACGGCCTTCGCGACCGCCAATCGATACCTGCAATCATGGACGCTGCAGCCCGCTTCCTGACCGCGGCGCTCGTCCTCGCCGGCGTGAGGGCGGCGCCCTCGATGGCCGCTCCTGATGCACAAGGCTCGGCAGACCGCGATCCCGAGGCCACCCGCCTGCTTGCGGACCTGCTGCGGATGGACACGTCGAATCCGCCGGGGCGGGAAGCGGAGGCCGCCCGTCTGGTAGCCGGCTGGTGTCGCAAGGAGGGGCTGGAGACGACGCTCGTGGAGGACACGCCGGGGCGGGCAAGCGTCGTCGCCCGATTGCCTGGCACAGGTCGCCAACCTCCCTTGCTGCTGCTGAGTCATCTGGACGTGGTGCCCGCACGGCCCGAGCGCTGGCAGCACCCTCCTTTCGGGGGGGTGGTCAGCAACGGCCGGCTTTGGGGGCGGGGAGCGCTCGACATGAAGGGCATGACCGTCATGGAGTTCCTGGCCGTGGCACGGTTGCGCCGAGAGGGCCGAAAGCCCGACCGCGACCTCATCCTGGCTGCAGTCGCCGATGAGGAAGCTGGAGGCACGCACGGCGTCGAGAGCTTGCTGGCCCGCCATCCTGGACTCCTGACGGCTTCGGAATGCCTGAACGAGGGTGGCTTCGGGCTCGTGGCCCGGGACGGCAAGCCCCTGGTGGGCCTGTCGGTGGCCGAGCGCGGAACGTTCTGGGTCCGTGTCACGGCCCGCGGTCGCGCAGGTCACGGCTCCGTCGACCGTCCGGACAGCGCGACCCGCCGGCTGCTGCGGGCTCTGGATCGTCTGGAACGCACGCCGAGGCCACTTGCCCTCGTGCCCGAAGCCGACGCCTTGTTGGGGGCCTTGGCTCCCACCCTCCCTTGGCCCTCGTCCTGGGTCTTGCAGATCCTGCGCTGGCCGGGCATGACCCGCCTGCTGGGTCCTCTCGTGATCGCACGGGAACCGGCCCTCGCCGCGGCCTTGGGACCGACCGTCAATCCGACGGTGCTGGTCGCGGGGGAGAAGGTCAACGTCATTCCCGGCGCGGCCGCAGCCGAGATCGACATGCGTACGATGCCCGGTCAAGAGGGCGCCGGGGCCCTTGCCTGGCTCAAGGGGGCGCTGGGAGACGAGACCCTCGAGCTCACCGTGCTGCAGGATCGTCCAGGGACGCGAAGCCCTGCCTCAGGCCCCTTGTGGGAGGCTCTCGTGACCACCCTGCGCCGGCATGTCCCAGACGCCCGGACCACCGCTATGCTGACACCCGCCGGTACCACGGACTCGGCCAGCCTGCGGAAGCACGGGATATCCTGCATCGGCCTGATTCCTGTCGTCGCCGATCAGGACCAGCTCGAAACCATCCATGGAGACAACGAGTGGATCGGCCTCGACCAGCTGGCGACGGGTACGCGTATCGTCGCGGAAGCCGTCGCCCGAGCCAGCGGCGTCAGCCCCTGAGGCCTCGCGGCCGATCGGCAATCACCAGATGCTCCCGGTTGCGCAGGCGACCGACCTGCCCAACCTTCCTGCCTCGGGGATCGTGTATGCCGATGCGCGCCCCGATGTAGCGGGTGTGCTCCACCGTACGGACCTGCACCCGGGCTGTCCCTTCCCAGAGCCCGCCCAGCATGGCTTCCAGGTCAGCCAACGGCATGTACCCCTCGTCGTTGAAGGAAACCACCACGCGGTCCCGTACCCGCAAAGCCCGCAGCACCGAGGCGAGGGCCTCGCGATGGCCACGCCGCGAGTTGAACAGGCTATGCCGTTCTCGAGTATCCACCCGCTTGCACGCCACACCGTAGACTTCGGGGCGATCGTCACGCACCAGCGTCTCCCAGACGTGGTAATACGCGTGATAAGCATGCTGGTTGTAGGGCGGATCGAGGTAGGCCACGTCGACCTCCCCGATAGCAGCCGCGACCTCGGCTTCAAGCCTCAGAGCCACGCCCTTGCCGCCCGCCGCCCGAGGCAGCACGTCCGGCAGGCGCAACCGCATGTCCCCGAGGGCACGAGGCGCCCAGTGCTTCAAGTAGGCCATCTGCAGGCCGGTCGTCGAATCCACGCGGTCGGCGGCTTCCATCAAGGCCACCAGCAAGATGGCCTCCCGCTCCGGCGGCAATGCCCATTCGCTGATTCTGGCCCTGATGGCGTCGATGCGGGCTCCATTGCGCGGGTGGAAGAAGCGCGCACGCTCGCAGAAGGTCTCGGTAAAGTAACCAGGTTCGCCCGGCAAGGCCTCGAGCTCCTGCAGCAAGCGGGGCAGGGCTTCGGCGTGGTCTTCGGCATCTGCGGCCACATAGCACCGGGCGACCACCTCGGCGTAGGCGTTGTGGTCATTGGCCACCACCCGATGCCCGAGACGCTTGAGCGCGTGCCCTACCCGCGAGGTGCCCGCGAACAGATCCAGCACCGTGCAAGGGTGCTCCCGATCCCCGACCAGTGCATCGAGCACTGCCGGCAACAGCGCACGCTTGGAGCCCAGATACTTGATCACGCCGCGCCTGCCACACGACCGCTCCTGGAAGGTGGCCTCACCATGCCACGGCCACGCCCTGTCGGATCCATGCTCCCTCGGCCAACTCCCGCACCATGAAGGCGGCGAGATCCGCCCGGTCGATGCGTGCGGACCCCGGCACCCCCATGCCGGCTCGAGCCTGCCAGGTGCCCTGAGCCTTCCCCTCTACCAAACCCGGCGGCCGTACCAGGGTCCACTCCAGGTCCGTTGCCTCGATGACGCTTTCCATCCGTCGCATGTCAGCAAAGACGGGCTTCAGGAACAAGGGCACGATCACCGCACGGAAGATCCACGGCAGCGCGTACTCCGGAGTCTCCCGAAGGCCCGAAGCCGTCACCGCGATCAAACGCCGGAGGCCCTGCTCGTGCATGGCCGCCACGATGTGCCCCATGCCCTCGGAATAAACCCGCCGATCGCGTTCGCCCGGTCGCATGCCCAAGGCCGAAACCACCGCGGTGCACCCGCCAACGGCGACACGGACCGACTCGGGATCGAAAACATCTGCCTGACGCTTCTCGAGGCGTTCGTGGACCAGCTCCAGGGCCTCCGGCCTTCGGCAAGCCGCCACCACCTCATGACCGGCATCAAGAGCCAGACGCACGAGATGTCGCCCGGTCGGCCCCGTTGCCCCGAACACGCAGACCTTCACGTTTCCTCCTCCTAGCCCGAATCAGGCACAATGAACCCTAGCACGATCCCGAAGGAGGGCACCCGATGCCGCAGATGCATGAAGTCGACTACGAAATCAAGGGAGATACAGTCCACTACGTGGAGGTGGAGCTGGACCCCGGCGAGGCCGCCGTATCAGAGGCCGGTGCCATGCTGTGGGCCGAAGACGGCATCGTCATGGAAACGCTTTTCGGGGATGGTTCGCAGAAGTCGGGCGGCTTCCTGGGTTCGCTGCTGGGAGCCGGCAAGCGCCTGCTGACGGGCGAGTCGCTCTTCGTCACCGTCTTCCACAACCAAGGCAAGGGCAAGCGGCGCGTCGCCTTCTCGGCCCACCATCCTGGCGAGATCGTGCCGGTCGCCCTGGACTCTGTGGGCGGCACGCTCATCGCGCAGAAGGAAGCTTTCCTCTGCGGGGCCAAGGGGGTCAGCATCGGCCTGCATCTGCAACGCAAACTGGGCGCGGGGTTCTTCGGCGGCGAAGGATTCATCATGCAGAAGCTGGAAGGCGACGGCCTGGTGTTTCTTTCGGCGGGCGGCTCGCTCATCAGCCGTGAGTTGCGCGCGGGCGAGCGCCTGCGCGTGGATACCGGCTGCGTCGTGGCCTACGAGCCTTCGGTCGACTTCGACATCGAGCTGGTACGCGGTCTCAAATCGATGTTCTTCAGCGGCGAGGGCATGTTCCAATCCACCCTCCAAGGTCCCGGCCGCGTCTGGCTCCAGTCGATGCCCTTCGCCCGGATGGCCAACGCGGTGGTCTCGGCGGCCGGCATCAGGTCCGGTGGGGGCGGCGGCGGCAGCTCGGCATTCGGCGTGATCGGAGACATGCTCGGAGGAGACGATTGATGGGACGCGTGCAGATCCTGACCTTGGGACTCGGCATCGTGGCCGGACTGGCGATCGTCCAGCCGGAGGCTCGGGCCCAGATCCGACGCGGAGGCGGAAGTGTCCCCGCGCCCGTAAAAACACCCACTCCGCTCAAGGTAAGCGCCCCGCCGGCAGCGCCTGCGGCCTCGCCGGGCGTTCCTGCCCAACTCGCCGAGGCCCGGGGTCGTACGGGACTGTCTGTGGACTTCGCGCTGGGCCTTGGCGGCCTGCACGGTCAGGCGGGCGTAGCCACGACACGGACCGTCACGACACAATCTGCCGTGACGACCGCCGACAACTCCGAAAACCGCGTGACGGCCACCCCGAGCCAGACCACCACCTCTCTGGTCGGTGGCCTGGGTGCCAGCTACGGCCTCGGGCTGCGCTGGAAGTCGGCCGACGGCTGGGCCACGCAGCTACGGCTGGACGGTAGCGTGCTGGGTGCCGGCACGTCCTTCACGGCGCTGAGTCTGTTCGGACAAGACAAGGGCAAGTACACGAACACGACGAGGACGGTGAACACCGTCACCACGGTCAATACGACAACGGACCGCATGGACGTGAGCTCTCTCGTTCCCGGGTTCGGTGGGGCCGGCGCGTCCGTGGCCATCGGCCTGCCGGCTCCCTTCGGGGAAGGGCAGAGCTCCGGCGTCTTCACCACCACCTTCTCTGGCCTGGGGAACCTGCCGGGAGGAAACTCCTTCATCCTCCGTGAAGGCGATTCCGAGGCCGGTGGCATCAAGAGCGCCTTCAGCAGCCAGGGGGGCATGGTGTATCGCCACGGTCGCTCGGTGCAGGTTCACGATCTGACGGCAGCGACCAGCCTGGCCGTACTGCGGCAAGGGTCGGCGGAACTCAGCCTGCTCGGGGGCCTGAGCCTTCCGGTCTCTATCCAGCAAGCTTCGTTCGTGCAGCAGACCGTGAGCGACAAAGAGGGCAAGCACGGCGCGATGCGTCAGACGTAGACACGCACGAACGCCAACGACGGCGCGGCCGCAGGCAATGTCGTGACCAGCCTGAACGCCACCCGTAGCGTCACCGTGGATGCCACGGAGGTCATGGTGGGCCCGATGATCGGTGCGGAGGGCCACATTGCCATCCACCCCGCGATGACGTTGTATGGTCAGGTGGGCTGGGCACCCGCGCTGGGCGGGCAGGGCAGCACCCGTGGACGCGTGGTCGAATCGGGCGAGAGGATTGTCTCCACAACCTCCGCCGACGGCAGCAACGTGACGACGAATACCTCCACAGTCAACTCCGAAACCCCGACCGAGACCGCTTCAGGCTTCTTCGGGCAATCGGCCCGGGGGCTGGTCGGCGTCCAGCTGCGGCTGTTGGGACTCGACACCTTCGTCGAGGGTGGCGCCCGGACCTACGTCTTTGGGACCGGACCTCAGACCCAGTGGCACATGCGGGGCGGAGCCGGCCTGACATTCTGACGACATGCCAAGGGGCCGATGGGCATGCCCATCGGCCCCGAACGCTTTTTTGCGGGTAGGAATCAGGCAGAACCATGTCCGCCTCACCACCTTCGGAACTCATCGCCCGCGCCGAGGCCTCGATCGAGGCGTGGAAGCGCAGGCTCCTCGACCTTTCATTGCGCAACCGGGCCCTGAACCTGAAGGCTGGCGGTCCGACGGCACCCGTCTGCGAGGGACTCGGGCCGGTTCAGACCGTCAGGCATCTGCTTGTCGAGGAACGACCGCTGAGCTTCGTCCCCGCTCGTGCAGCGGAAGGAGAAGCTGTTTCGGCGACCTCGGCCCTCGGTGCCGACCTGGAAGGCACAGTCGGCGACCGGACGGCGTCGACTACAGGTCACGGCGACGTGCAGCCGCACGAGCATGGGATCGACGACAAGACGGCGGGACCTGCCTCACCCCTCCACGTGCGCGTCCCCTTGACCCGCCAAGCGCTCGACAGCACCCTGCGCAAGCTGGACGATGCGGCGGCCAGAGCGAGAGATGACCAAGGCCTCGGGATCCTGTTTCTCTGCCTGTCCCTTGTGGAATGGACCGATCCCCGGCAACCGGGCACTCCCCTGCTGGCTCCTTTGCTGCTATTGCCCGTGCAGCTCGAGCGCAAGGGTGCAGGCGGCGGTTACGTGCTGCACGCCAGCCAGGAAGACCCCTTCGTGAACCCCACCCTCGCCGAGGCCTTGCGCCAACATCACCGTCTCGAACTGCCCCAGCTGCCCGAAGACTGGGACGACCTGCCCGGAGAGGAGCTGGATCCGTTGGAGGGCTGGTTCGCGGAAGTCGGGCGGCGCCTCGGAACTCTCGAGCACGGACGCCTCGACGAGCGCGTGATCCTGACGACCCTGTCCTTCGCCAAGTACGTGATGTACCGCGACCTCGAAACGCTGGCACCAGGACTTGCAGACCATCCTCTCGTCTCGCGGCTGTTCGAGCGAAAGGTCGAGGAAATCGCCGGCCTCCCCGCCACCATCCGGGATTTGGACCTCGACAAGGATCACCCTCCCGAAGCCACGGCTCAGATCGTGGACGCCGACGGCAGTCAACTAAGGGCCGTAGCCGCGGTGGACCGGGGGCACGATCTGGTGCTGGAGGGACCACCCGGAACGGGCAAGTCCCAGACCATCACGAACTTGGTCGCCACGGTGCTCGCCAGAGGGGGGCGGGTCCTCTTCGTGGCCGAGAAAAAAGCAGCTCTCGATGTCGTCCATGCCAAGCTCACGGAGGCAGGTCTGGGGGAGTGCTGTCTCGAGCTGCACGCGGCAAAGGCAACGCGCCGAGCGGTTCTCGCCAGCATCGGGGAAGCTCTCGATCTCTCTCTGGCCCAGCCCGACGCCGACGCACGCTCGGGAGAGGCCCTGGCGGAAGTTCGTGCTCGGCTTTCTGCCTACATCGAGGCTTTGCACACACCCGATCCCGAGGACGGCCTGTCCCCGCGACAGTGGATCGATCGTCTCGAACCCGTGCGTCGTGCTCCGCGGGTCCTTCTCACCGGCGAATCGTCCCGCTGGACCGACACCCTCTGGCGCGAGACCCTGAGGGCCTTGGAAGCCCTGGGACAAACCGGCCGTGAACTGGGCTCGGTCAGCGGGCATCCCTGGCGAGGCTGCGGCTTGACGCTGTTGACCGAGGATCGCAGCCTGCACATCGACGACGCATGCTCCCGGTTGCGCCAGGTGCT
>JAYKGV010000007.1:0-3958 GCA_035285595.1 Candidatus Sericytochromatia bacterium | reverse complement strand
CAGCGCCCGTCGTGATGCCTGCGGCTGCCCGGGTGCTCGCCGAGGCGGGTCTTGGTGTGGCGGATGCCGTGCCGACGGGTCCAGGCGGTCGTTTGCTCAAAGAGGATGCGTTGCGTGCAGCAGCGGCGCCGCGCGTGGCGGCTAGGTCTGAGGAGGTGGTCCCCATGACCTCCCTGCGCAAGCGCATCGCGGAGCGGCTCGTGCAGGCCAAACAGGACGCAGCCTTGCTGACGACGTTCAACGAGGTCGACATGTCTGCCGTCATGCAGCTGCGCAAGGCGCATGGCGAGAGTTTCAAAGAGAAGCACGGTGTCAAGCTCGGCTTCATGTCCTTTTTCGTTCGAGCCTCGGTGGATGCCCTGCGAGCATTTCCTGCGATCAATGCCGAGGTGCGTGGCACGGATATCATTTACAAGCATTACATTGACATTGGCGTGGCCGTGGGTTCAGGCAAGGGTCTGGTCGTTCCCGTCCTGCGCGATTCGGACCGGATGGGCTTTGCCGACATCGAGAAGTCCATCGCCGACTTTGGCCTGCGCGCGCAAGCCGGCAAGCTGAAACCTGATGAGATGCAGGGTGGAACCTTCACCATCAGCAATGGAGGCATCTACGGCTCCATGCTCTCGACTCCCATCGTCAACCCTCCTCAAAGTGCAGTGCTTGGTATGCACGCCATTCAGGAGCGTCCTGTCGGGGTCGATGGCCAGATTGTCCTGCGGCCGATGATGTATCTTGCGTTGACCTATGACCATCGTCTGGTGGACGGACGTGAGGCCGTGACCTTCCTGCGGCGTATCAAGGACTGCCTCGAATCTCCCGCCCGAATGCTGCTGGAGGTTTAGTCCATGGAAAGCCAAGTCTTCGATCTGGTCGTCATCGGGGGGGGGCCCGGGGGCTACGTGGCGGCTATTCGCGCCGCCCAAGCGGGCCTGCGCACCGCTTGTGTCGAACGGGAACCGGCGTTGGGTGGGACCTGCCTCAGGGTGGGTTGTATCCCCAGCAAGGCCCTGCTCGAGTCAAGCGAGCGTTACCTTGAGGCAGTGCAGGGCCTGGCCGCCCATGGTGTGCGGGTGGAAGGTGTGAGTCTCGACCTTGCAACCATGATGGGCAGAAAGGATGAAGTCGTCCGCAGCCTGACGCAAGGTATCGATGGGCTCTTCAAGAAAAATGGCGTCACACGGTTTCTGGGACATGGCAGGCTGGACGGTGCCGGCCGGGTCGTGGTGGAGCAATCGGAGGGCTCCGAGATCCTCCTCACGGCCTCGAACATCATCCTCGCAACCGGTTCCCGGGTGGCTTCTCTGAAGGGAGTCGAGGTCGATGGCCTCCACGTGGGCACGAGTACCGAGGCGCTCTCCTATGACAAGGTGCCCGAACATTTGGTGGTCATCGGGGGCGGGGTCATCGGGCTCGAGCTGGGTTCGGTATGGGCGCGCCTGGGTGCGAAGGTGACGGTCCTCGAATATCTGCCTCGCATCCTGGGGGCCATGGAGCCCGAGTTGGCGAAGGAGGCGCAGCGGGTCTTCGCGCGTCAGGGCATCGAGTTCCGGTTGGGGGTCAAGGTCTCTGGGACCTCCGTGCGTGCGGACGGGCAGGTCGAGGTCGCGCTGGAGGGTGACCAGCCGGTCGTGGGAGACAGGGTACTGCTGGCCACCGGGCGTGTGCCCAATACCGAGGGCCTGGGTCTCGAGACCGTGGGCTTGCAGACGGGACCGAGGGGAGTGGTGCCAATCGATGACCAATTCCGGACGGGTGTGCCAGGCGTGTGGGCCATCGGCGACCTCGTCCGTGGCCCCATGTTGGCGCACAAGGCCGAGGAAGAGGGCGTAGCCTGCGTGGATCTCATTCTCCGGGGACATGGCCACGTCGATTACATGAGCATCCCATCCGTGGTGTACACGGAGCCTGAAATCGCCTCGGTGGGTCGGACTACCGAGGAATTGGACCGAGAGGGCATTTCCTATCGCAAAGGGAGCTTCGCGTTCCGCGGCAACGGGCGTGCCCGAGCACTCGGGCACGTGGAGGGCAAGGCGCTCATCCTGGCCCACGCCGAGACGGATCGTGTGCTGGGTGTCCATGTCATCGGGCCCCGTGCAGGTGACTTGATCGCGGAAGCAGCCGTGGCGATGGCATTCGGGGCCAGCAGCGAGGATATCGCTCTTGCGTCCCACGCGCATCCCACCCTTGCCGAGGTGCTGAAGGAAGCGGCCTTGGCTGTGACGGGCAAGCCCATCCACGCGTGACGAGACGTCGAGCGAAGTTTTTTTGGGAGACAGCGTCTTAACAGGCAAGTTGCTCTTCTTTTTTGCCTATAGTTCACTCAGCCTTTACCTCTCTTGACCCAGGCTGTGGAGAACACCCCTTGAACTTCAGATCTTCCGCGATCGGCCTCCTTGCCGTCACGCTCTTTGGCTGTGGAGTCCAGACGCCCGCTGTGACGGGCATGGGAGCCGAGCAGAGCCTGGTGGGTGCGCGCGCGGTGTTTGCCCGTCGTCTGATTGTGGGCTTCGAGGATTCCGGCGTGGCTGCACGGTCCGCCACCTTGGTTCAGGGGGTAGGCGTGATCTCCGTCAAGAGGATGCCTCGCCTGGCCATGGAGGTGTTCGAGGTCAAGGGCAACCTCGCACAAGCTCGCCAGCGCTTGGCCTCGTTGCCCGGGGTGAGCTTTGTGGAATCGGAGTTGATGCCGGAGGTCGATATTCCTGCTATCCGCGAGGTTGCCCCCTTGCCGGGTTTCCGGGCCTACTCCGACGCGGATCCGAACCGGAAGGATCAGTGGTATCTGGAGCAGATGGGGATTCCCAAGGTGTGGTCCGAAGCCGGGAGCCTAAAGACGGTTAAGGTGGCGGTCATCGACACGGGAGTGGACCTCAAGCATCCGGACCTTCAAGGTGTCTTGGAACAGGGCGCCAATTTCGACCAGCCCGGTCGTCCCCCGCAGGACGGACAGGGGCACGGTACGATGACCGCAGGTCTTGTAGGTGCCGTTGCAAATAACGGCAAGGGCATCGCAGGTGTGGCTCCCAATGCTCGCATCGTCCCCGTCAAGGTGGGTAACTCGGCTTCGTCGGTGTGCGAAGCGATGCTCTGGGCGGCTGACAACGCCGACATGATCACGATGAGTCTTTCCTTCAAGCCCCATATGTCCGAGTACCCAACGGCAGTTGAGGCGACCAAGCGCGCCGCCCAGGCCGTCATGGACAAGGGCACGCCGATGGCCTGCTCGATGGGCAACACAGGCACAGTCAGCCGAAATGTACCTTCTGCCTTTGCAGGCAATGAAATCAAGGATCTCATTGCCGTGGGGGCGACGGACTTTACCGACAAGGTCGCCAACTTCTCGACACGTGGCAACTGGTGTTCCGTGGCGGCACCCGGGGTCAACATCTTCACCCTAAAGATGGGAGGGGGGTACGGCTCGACCAACGGTACCTCGTTCTCCACTCCCATCACGGCAGGTGTCATGGCGTTGATGCTCGGTCGTGGCATCGAGCGTAACCCGCGAGTGATCAAGGAGAGGTTGGTTTCGACAGCCATCGACATCGATGCACCGGGACCCGATGCGAACTCTGGTGCGGGACGTGTCGATGCCTATCGCGCTGTGATGCGGTAGATAGCGTTCAGGCGGATGGGCCGCCCCTTATCCTCTGGGTGGGGGCGGCCCATTGCGCTTTATGGCAGGACGGATACCGGGAGATTCGGGCCCTTCAAACCCATGGTCGCTGTCGACAGCTGGCTCTCGATCTTGCCTGCGCTCTCGGAGGTGGGATATTCGCAGGTGGAGGGTATTCAACATTTGTAACCTTGAAGCGGGGGAACTGCACGATGGGTGGAGGACTAAGTACCATTCGGGGAGCGGTGAGGGCCCATACAGGCTCACTTGCACCGAAGCCGGAGGGTGAACTTGTTTCCCGAGGGAGCGGGGCCGGTCTGGCCAAGCTTATCCAGCCTTTGGTTC
>JAYKGV010000006.1:0-113865 GCA_035285595.1 Candidatus Sericytochromatia bacterium | reverse complement strand
GCCTCAGCGTTCGCCCTCGGCATCCCGGGGCCGCCTTGATCGTGGATGGCCTGCCTCTCGTCGAGGATCTTCGCGAAGGTGATGTCATCGAGGTTCGCAAGGCAGCGATGCCGGCCCGTCTCGTCAGGTTCGGGGCCGGCACGTTTTTTCCGAGGCTGCGGACCAAGCTCCAATGGGCGACGCGGGGCGTCAACGCGGCTCGATGATGAACCTTATGGCCGTTCGCTCTTCGCCGTGGACCTGGATGTCGAGGAAGGCCGGGATGGTGACGAGATCGATGCCACCCGGCGCCACGTAGCCGCGGGCGATTCCTATGGCCTTGACGGTCTGGTTGACGGCGCCGGCACCGATGGCCTGCACTTCGCAGCGGCCGGACTCACGGACCATGCCGGCGATGGCTCCCGCCACGGAGGACGGGTTGCTTTTTGACGCCACCTTGAGCAACGTGGTTCCATCTTGGCGGCTGGTCTTTGGGGACAGCATCTCGGACTCCTCGGTGTCGGGGGCATTGCCGGGGGCCGTGGGCCTTGCCGGTCTGAGGGCAGTCTAGGGCCGATCCCTTCCCTGGGTCTTCGTGCGCCGCGACCACCGGGAGGGGATCGGATGCGACACGATCGCAAGAAGTGGGTCCTGTTGCCGTTGGATGGACGCCCGTGCACGCGGGCCCTGCCCGCGGCCATCGGGTGTGCCGGCGGATTGGATCTCGTCGTTCCCCCCCTTGAGTTGCTGGGCGATCTTGATCGTCCAGCCGATCCGGAAAGAGTCTGGGTGTGGCTCGAGGAGGCGTGCCGTGGGGCGGACGGAGCCGTGATCGCTCTCGATACGCTGGTGCACGGCGGGCTGGTGCCGGCACGACGCAGCTTCGAATCGGCAGAGGTCTTGTGCGGTCGCCTCGCCAGGCTGCGGGAGCTGTCGTGCCGCGTGCTCGGATTCGCCGTGACCATGCGCATTCCTGACTCCACGGTCGCCGACGAGGAGCCGGCGTGGTGGGCGAACTATGGTCCTCAGGTTCATCGATGGAGTTCCGCACGCGATCGGTATGACGTCACGGGCGATCCCGGGGCACTGGAGGAGGCGTTGGCCGCGCGGGCTGCCGTGCCGGACGAACTGGCAGAAGAGTTCCTGGCGAGGCGGGCGCGAAACTTCGAGGTTCACCTTGCGGCCATGGATCTCGTGCGGGACGGCGTGCTCGAATTGCTCTGCCTGACACAGGATGACTGCACGCCCTTTGGCTTCAACCAAGCCGAAAAGCGCCGTTTGGAGGGCCTTGCCCCGCCCGGGGTGCTCATCTATCCTGGGGCCGACGAAGTGGCTTCCGTCCTTGTGGGGCACGTTTTGCTCGAGGGTCAGGCTCCGGCCCTTGCCCTCGAAGCTTGGCCCCCGGAGGGTGGCGACATCGTCGCCATGTATGAAGACCGTCCGCTGGTGGCCACCGCGGCGGGGCAGATTCGTGCGCTTGGTGCTCGGCTGGCGCCAGCAGATGAGGCCGTGGCCTGCTTGATTCTTAATGCCCCGGCTGTCTCTCAAGGAGACTTGGCCCTTGGCTTGGGTCTCGAAGGGGTGAATGCGCGAGCGAGGCCCTTGGAGGCCCTGCGAGATCGCCTGGCCGAGAGGACTACCCCGCTGATCCTTGCCGATGTCGCGTATGCCAACGGCGGCGACTCCGCCTTGTGGCGTCAGGGGGACGAAGGGCCGGGATTCGATCCGATGCGCCTGGCCGGGCTGGCCGCGTGGAATACGGCGGGCAATACGATCGGTACCGCACTGGCCATGTGGGCGGCTTGGCGCACCGGCCCGGCTGATGAAGAAGCGTGGCGGGCGCTGATGGCCGAGCGGCTTGCCGACGATGTCCTCTATCAAGGGTGGATGCGGCAACAATGGAAGCGGGAGGGCCTTGACCTATCCATGGCTGCGGCAAAATTCGGGTCGAGCTTCCGCAAACGATTCACCGAGTTGTTCCCTACGGCAGGCATGGTGCCGGTCGGAGGGAACTTTCCTTGGCGCCGCTGGTTCGAGGCCGAGATTCTCTTGCGCCCCAGCGCGGCCGATTGAAGTTGATGGTGGCATCTTCTCGGGGCCCATGCTTGCATGGAGGCTCGTCAGGAGGACCACGACACACCATGGAACGTACATTCATCGCCGTCAAACCCGATGGGGTCCAGCGCGGGCTGGTGGGCCAGATCATCGCCCGTTTCGAACAGAAGGGCTACCAGCTGGTCGGACTCAAGCTGCTGCACGTCACCCGCGAGATGGCCGAACAGCACTATGGCGAACATCGTGAGCGACCCTTCTTCAAGGGACTCGTTGACTTCATCACCAGTGGCCCGGTCGTCGCCATGGCTTGGCAGGGTCCTGGCGTGGTGGCTACCGCGCGCCTGATGATGGGTAAGACCAATCCTCGAGATGCCGAGCCGGGGACCATCCGCGGTGATTTTGCCGTGGATATCGGCCGCAATGTCGTGCACGGATCGGATTCGCCCGAAAGTGCGGTGCGTGAGCTTGGTATCTTCTTTGCACCAGGTGAGCTGCTGGACTGGGGCCGTACGCTCGACACCCACCTGATGGAGTGAGCGAGGCTTCTGCCCGGAAGGCCCGTCGGCTTCTCTCTGAAAGTCGGCGGGCCTCCGCTCCTTCATCCTGAAGGGGAGAACCCGGGGGAGCCGTCAGCGGGCCAGCAACCCCTCCAGGGCCTGCAGGATCTGACGCTTGGAAACGGGTTTGGTCAACGTTCCCACCCAAGCATCATCCCAGCCGGGAAGTTCTTGGTCAGGAACCGCGGTGATGACAAGGATGGGGGTTTTCTCCAGGTCCTTCTGTCCACGCACCAGTTTGTAGATACGCTCCCCATGCAGGCCCGGCAGCAGCAGGTCGAGAATGATGGCATCTGGAAAGGGCGGACGCTCGAGTGCGATGAGGGCGTGTTCCCCACGTCGCTCCCAGCGAACCGCATAACCCTGCTCTTGCAGGGCCCGTCCCAGCCAGACTCCGGTGTCTACGTGGTCTTCGATGATCAGGACACGAGTACGAGGGATAGACTCTGCACCCAGTGGCAGATAGTCCGTCGCATCGAGCGTACGTTCAGGGTGAGATGTCAGGCTTCTCATGATGTGATGACTTCATGATACACAAAAACCCTCGACGGTCGAGGGTCTTGTGTGGGGCGACGGAAAATGTCTAGCGAATTCGAAGCTTGGACTTGAGAGCCTTGACCACGTCCGGCAGCTCGTCGGGGACGACTTGCCCGCAGAGCAACAGGCGGACGCGGTCCTCTTCGAGGTCGGCGTCGGCGGCCAAGCGCCGCAGGTCCAGCTTGCGCTTGCCCATGGCTGCATAGACCTTGGGGACGAAGGGATCAAGCCGTTCTTCAGGCGGGAAAATCTCGAGGAGGCTATCGGACAGTTGAGAAGCAGAGGTGTCCGAGGCTTTGAGATAACCCCTTGCGACCAACATCTTGCTGATCAGCATATTGAGGAACACATGTTCGATCGCCTGCGGGTTGCGTTCGGCCCAATCGATGACTGGCGCGAGATATTCCCCGAAGGTCTCCGGCGGCAGTTGCAGCGCCGTCGCAACTTTTTCGATGACCTCAGGATTGCGCGGGAAAGGGACATCTCCACGAAGGATTTCGTACATGTAGGTGCGACTGATGTCGACCTTGCTCGCGAACTCCTGACGTCCCAGACCCAACTCCTGCATGCGGGCCCAGACCTTTCGGGTCGAGTCCGGCAGGATGGCGACCAGCTGCCGGTATTCCTCGAACATCATCGGGTCAATCTGGGCCACTTCGGCAAACCGCTCCAAGGTCTCCCTGACCGTTGGAAACTTGACTTTGCTGTTGAAGATCCGGGACACGTACTCGTAGGACAATCCGGTTGACTGCACGAACTGCTTGCGCGTCACCCCGGCCTGGGACAAGCTGGTCTTCAGCACGTTCACGGACGGGCTGGGGGGGCGCGTCGCAGCGACGGCTCCCATGCCGCGGTAGGAGACACGCATCAGGGAGCGGGGCGGTTGAGCAGGCATGGCAACACTCCAATGAAGGGAAGGGTGCAGGGCGGTTCGTGGATGACTCCCCTCAATTCCTTTATCGCAGCCTGTTCAGGTCATGTCAAGATGTCACGACGAGCCAACTCTTTGTGTTTAAAATTAACGTCATTGTGTCATCTTTGTTGTGTGGCAAGTCTGAGCAGGGCCCGACAGGCCTTATCCAGCCAGAAGCCCCCTGTCCGAATCGACAGGGGGCTTCTGGCTGGATAAGCCGCGGATCAGGGCGCACCCTGCGCCCTGATTTGGCTTTCGAGAATGCGGATGCGGCGGGTGAATTCACGCATCAGGCGTAAAGCGAAGTCGGGCCGTTCCGACAGGACTTGTCCGAAGTTGGCTTCATCGAGGACCAACAAGACGGTGTCACTGGTCGCCACTGCGCAAGTCGACCTGGGTTGACCATCAAGCAGGGCCATCTCACCGAAGAAGTCTGCTTCCTTGAGGAGGGCGATGGTCTGCGTGGTCTCACCGAACAGCACCTCGCTCGACTGCCTGACCTTGCGGCCGACCACCCGATACAGGAGAATTGACCCCTTCAGGATCACGAACATCTCTCGGCCGGTGTCCCCTTCCATGAACAGGACATTGCCGGACTTGAGACGCCTCGTGTGTGCACCTCCTGCCTGGGTCATGTCCTAGGTTCCGAGGCGGTAGCCGAAGCCCCGGACGGTCTGGATGAACTTGGGGCTGGAAGGATCCTTTTCAATCTTTTCACGCAGCCAGCGGATATGGACGTCGACCGTCTTGGTGTCTCCGTAAAAGTCGAGGCCCCAGACCTGCTCGAGCAGCTCCTCGCGTGAGAAGACCCGGCCCGGAGTGCCCATCAACATGGCCAGAATCTTGAACTCCTTCGGCGACAGCTCGACCTCCCGGTTTCCCACCAGCACCCTGTGTTCGGACAGGTTGATGAGCAGCTCGCCATGCTGGAAAATCTTGGACTTGTTCTCGGGCTCGACAGGCTTGCTCCGGCGAAGCAGGGCTTTGATGCGAGCGACCAGCTCCCGCAGGGAGAAAGGCTTGATGAGGTAATCGTCGGCACCGACTTCGAGGCCGATGACCCGATCGATCTCTTCGCCCTTGGCGGTCAGCATGATGATGGGAATGTCGTTCTGCTCGCGGCGGAGCAGTCGACACACTTCCAATCCCGACAACTTGGGAAGCATGAGGTCGAGCACGATGAGGTTGGGCTTGGCGGATTGAACCTGCTGGATGGCTTCTTGACCATCCATGGCCTTCACCACTTCATAGCCTTCCTGGGTGAGGGCGAATTCAATCGACTCGAGGATCATTTCCTCGTCGTCGACGAGCAGGACCTTCTCTGCCACGGGAAACTCCTTAGGGCGTTGGGTGACGAGGGCGGGGGCGGATGGTTAAGGCCGTGACCGCCGCAATCATACCCCAACAGGGGCGGTTTCTTAACCTCTGCTGCCGTCAGAAGCGTCCCCTCCAGCGAAGTTGGAGCGAAAGGATGAATTCCGTGCTCGTATTGGCTGCGAGGTCGGGATTGAGCCATTGCCGCAGGTCCGACTGGATGGCAGGGAAGCCTACCCCGTTGGCTGTCGCGAGGCGATCCGCCTGCTCGAGTTGTGTCGTCAAGGCCAAGTTCTGGGCCAACTGTACGTTGACGCCCGCGCGCCACAGATCCACGTTGTTCTGGGCCCCAAGGGCCTGTGCGCCGCGGCGGAACACGTAGCGGCCGGAACCGGACAGGGGGCCGAGCGGGATGGTTTCTCCAGTGAGTGCCATATTGAAGCCCGCGAGCAAGCCCTGATTGGGATCGACTCCGGTGGTGGTGCGTGCGCCGTTGACGATGTCGAAAGACAAATCTGACAGATACAGATTCCGGGTCAAGGGATCCACGAGCGGTTGCACGAAGCGATTGAGGGCGAAGTTGACCAAGCCCGGTGCCACTTCACGGGCGATGTCGGTACTCGCGGACGCCACGTTGCCCTGGGCGAGCACGAACAGGTTGCTGACCAGCTGGGGTTTTCCGACCAGTCGCTCCAGTTCCTGGTGCGTGTAGCCGAGGGGGTCGCTCGTGAACTCGTTCTTGAGGTTGGCGAGGGTGCCCTGGATGATGGCACGCACCGTGACCAAGGGATTGGCTGTCCCGTCGGCCGCAGGACGAAGGCCTTCGGTATCGCGGACATTTCCCGTGGCAACCACCCGGATCCGCGTGCCCGCCAGGAGCTGCTTCACGGTCGGGCGCGGGCCACGCAGGTCGCCGAGATCGCTGCGTCCTGAGCCTACGAACTCGACCGTGCCCTCGGTGACCCGGAAGTCATTCGTGTAGAAGGTCGTGACCTTGCCGCCGGGTACCACGGTGATGAGGCCCTTGGGATCAGGAAGGTCCAGCAGTCCTTCCACAATCAGGTTGCCGGCTATCCGCAAATCCATCAGATTCGGCTGGAAGACCCGCATGGTGTCCTTTATGGAAACGACGAGGCGGTCGAGAATGACCGGAGTGGATGCCTCCTCGTCCTCGTCCTTCGGAGTGTCCACACCGAGATCGAGCGTGCCCTTCGAGGCCGCGACTTGTCCCGCGATCACGGGCCGCTTGAGCGTGCCACCTATCCGCAGGGCCGCATCGACCTGACCGTCATAGAGGCCGCTTCGCAAGGCGACGCGGGCTTCGCGAACCTGAGCTGACACATCCAGCCCGTCCAGCGCGAACTGCTTCATCGTCACGTAACCCGCCGCGGTGACCCTGCCCCCTCCGAGGCGGGCTTCCGCTTTCGAGATCTTCACGATGCCGTCCCCGATGATGGCCTGCAGGCCGACATCGGTGAGAGGCTCAGTGAGGGTGCGGATACCCAGACGGGCGCGGTTCAGCTCCAGAATGCCCGCCAACCGCGGGGCAGACCGGGATCCCAGGATCCTGAGCCGCAAGAAGCCATCGCCTCCTTGCCACTCCACGAGTCCTTTCGTCAGGGTTGAAACGAGGCCGAGGCTGGGCCCCTCGACTCCGAGCGACAAGGCCATCGGTTCATCGGTCAGCCCGCCGTCCAGAGGAATGGTCCCTGACAGGCGCGTACGCTTGTCTTCCGCCACCATCACGGCATCGTCCAATGTCAGACGACCGTCCTGATAACGCCCCACGACCCGCGCTTCATCGTATTTCAGCACGTCGAGGGTTCCTGACGTCGCCTTGGCCTCGATGCCGAGTACCGGTGCCGCAGGGTTTCCCGTGATCCGGATGCGTGCGGAACCAAGGCCCGTAAGAGTCAGATTTCGGCTTCGAAGCCACGGATCGGCCCAGGCCAGGTCGACGCCGTCGAACGTCACGTCCATGCCACTGCCGCCCAATGTGCCCTCTCCCCGGATGCGCAGACCGTTGTCGGCCGAGAGGTCCAGTCCTCGAAGATCGGCCCTCTGATCGGATACCGTAAGCTGCATGGGGGCCACGGCCACCGGATGGCCATAGACCGACAGCAACGAGGACCCCAGGTCGAGTCCCAGGCGTGGATGACGGAAGTCGCCCGACAGATGGAGGTGGCCGGTGACCTGCCCCCTTACCTCTTCCCAGATCGGGTGGTTGCCGAGGACGGCCCTGGGATCGGGTGGATCGGGCACCTTGTGGTTGCGCAGCCAATGGGCAAAGGCCTCTTGCCATGGGTCCCTGAATGCGGTCGTGCGTGACGAACGCTCGGGCAGTGCGACCCAGGGGCGCGTGGTCCCTCTCGCCTGTGGCGTGCCGAGCGCTCCGGCCAGGATCGTGCCTTCCAGCATACGGTCCCAGTGGAACGCCTTGAGGAAGGCCTGAAGGTCCAGTTCCTGTATCGGCAGGTCGAGGTCATGAACGTGACCGGGTTGCAGGGCTACGGTGCCCGTCACGCGGAGGTCCTGTCCCCCCGCCGAAAGGAGGCCTTCAGGGACACGAAGCGTCTCGGGCGTGAGGACCAGCTGCAGATCGGCTTGGTCCAGCTTTCCCCATTCGGGAGCATCCAGTGACTCCACCCGCACCCGAGTCGCGACCTGCCAGCGCTCGAGGCCTGCGTCCACGGTCGCGAAGGGGATGTCGACGCGTCCGTTGAGAGCGGCCGCGGCGGGCACTTGGCGCTGCAGGGACTCCGACAGGCCCGCCAGCTCGAGGTCATGTGCCACCAGGTCCAGATGGGTGTGCAGGGTCTGTCGTCCCACGGGAAGGCGCACGAAGCCGCTGCCCCTGATGTGGCCCGAATCCGGCGATCCGCCGGGATGAGCCTCGAGTTCCGCGAGCGCCAGCAGGTTGCCGTCAAGGATGATCCGGGTCGAGGCCACAGGCAAGCCGAAGCCTTCGACCTCGAGATTTTGCGCCGACAGCTTCGCTTGACCTCGCCAAGCTTCGGGCCGGTCCAGCGGCAGATCCACCAGGGCCTCTCCGCCGAGCCGGCCCTTCAGACGGGTTCTAAGACCCATGCCCGTGAGGGCCGCGAGGGGGACATCCTCGCAGGTCACGCGGCCTTGCAGTCGACGCTGCCGGTCGAGGTGCCCCCGGACGACCAGCCCCCCCCCTCCGGTGTCGATTCGCGCCTGCTCGAGGTGGGTGCCGTCGGGATCGATACCGATGTTCGCCACGAGGCGCTCGATCCCCTGACTCCTGACCCCCAGGCCACGTCCACGCAGGGCAATGTCGGTACGGGGCCTGCCCGCCCCTCCGCGGACCCTTGCATGTCCTCCCAGCTTCCCTCGCACCCCCGAGGGAACTTTCACGTAGGGCGCAAGGGCAAGCACAGGATCGATGCCGTCGAAATCGAGGTCGGCCGCAAGGGCGCTTCCTGGAAGCAGGCCGAATCGAGCCGATCCCGTCGCGATCCCCCCGAGCCCCGAGATGCGGATGTCCGGAACGTCCACCTGGTCCCCTCTTATCCGAGCGATGGCCGCTGCCTCGTCGACGGGGGCACCGAGGGCCTTGGAGTTTCGTGTCGAGATGCTGATATCCGTGGCAGGCGCCAAGGTGTCACCCCGAACCGATGCGGTGGCACGGGCCAAGCCTGCGAGCTTGAATTCGGCGAGTTCGGGCAGGAGCGGAGTCAGGCTGGCCAGCTCGATTCTGGGGATGTCGACTTCCATGGAGAGTGGCGGTCTCAAGGGGCCCAGGGTCACCTTGCCCTTCGCTGAGAAGGTATTTCCGGCAAGGCGGCCCGTGATGGTGCGGAAATCGAGCAGGCGCTCTGTCAGGACCAGATCAAGTCGACCGTCCTCGAGCGGGAGGCGGACACCTTTCTGGCGCATGCGGATGCCTTCCGCCACGACTGTTCCGGCCATCCTGAAGGCCTTCGGGTTCCGCGCTTCATAGTGCAAGCCAAGACGTACCCGTGCATCGCCGGCCAGGAAGGTCTGTTTCTCGGGTGGAAAGAGGTAGGGGAACCAACTTGCACCAATGGGACCATCGACGGCGACGGCCAGATCCCCCGTTCCTGCAAGCGCATGATGGCTGCCCGACAAGGTCGCTGAGATTGCACCCTCCCTCAGGGATGTTCGCCACGTCCAGACGTCTCCCCGGGCCTCGACGACCGCGTCCCGGGCCGTCAGATCGCGGGCGAAGGGACCGATGGGGCCGCCCTTGACCTTCGCGTCATCTCTCCACGACAGGCGCGCCTCGGGAAGCAGAATGCGCAGCGGGGGCCACTTCAGACCATTCGGATCCGGCGGTGGCAACTTAGGCGGCACGAGGGCAAGGCGGCCATCCCGCAGGCGGCGCGCCGACAAGCTGGCTCCCTCGACTTCGACCTCGATGGGACGTGGCCCGAGCCGCAGGACGTGCAAGGGATGAAACCGGATCACGATCCTTCGGGCATGGCCGAGACGAGGTGCCGAGGGGCCGAGCCCGGCTTCCAGCGTCACGTCGTGAACTCTGATTTCCCGCCAGAACGGGCCCTCGATTCGCCCTACCTGGACGCGCCAGCCGAATTGCCTTGCGACTCCCTCGGTGAGCGCGTGTCGGGCTTGTTGCAGAAGCTGATCTCGATCCTGCCAGACACGCACGCCAATGAAGCCGAGGACCAGCAGCACCAAGGCCGCCAGTCCCGCAAGCAGGCGTTCGAGGACCTTCACTCCGGCGCCCTCCCGGGCACGTACCCGATTCTAGCGGGCCTGTCGCCATATGGAGTGTGATCCCGGTGACGTCTCGGGTCAGCGCAGGTTCACGGCCTTCCAGGCATCCAGCATGCCGTGCCCCGTTTCGATATCGAATCCCGGGGTCCCGATGTCGCGGGTGGAAGCCAAGAGCTGTTTGTGAAGCACTTGAGCCGGCCAGTCGGGATGAAGAGAGGCCAGCAGAGCCGCGAGGCCAGCGGCGTGGGGGGTGGCCATGGAGGTGCCGCTGAGGCTGCCGTAGCCGCGACCCAGGCCCTCTTGCCGCGACATGGTCACGTCGTAAGTGGGGGTCGTCGACAAGATGCCGGACCCCGGGGCCGCCACCGAAATCCATGAACCGAAATTCGAGAACGACGAGCGACGTCCCGCCTCGTCCGTCGAACCGACGGCAAGCACCCCCGGCATCGCGGCAGGGTATTCCTGAGACTGCGCTCCTTCGTTCCCCATCGCGGCGACGACAAGGCAGCCCTTGGCCTGGGCGTAGCGAATGGCTTCCCCGAGGGCCTGGCCACCGGCCGCGCCCCCTAGAGAAAGGTTGATGATGCGGGCTCCGTGATCGGCGGCCCAGACCAGTCCGGCCACGATGTCGGCCGTGTGTCCGGCGCCCTCGGCATCCAGAACCTTCACAGGCATGACCCGACAGCCCGGGGCTACGCCGGCGACACCCACACCGTTATCGGCTTCTGCCACGATGGTCCCAGCCACGTGGGTGCCGTGGCCATTGTCGTCTCCGGGGCCACTGCGACCGCTCACGAAGGAGCGTCCTTCGACGAGTCGTGTGCGCAGATCGGGGTGACCCAAGTCCACTCCGGTATCCAGGACCGCCACGACCACGCGGGCATCCCCCCGGGTGCGGGTCCATGCTGCGGGAACCCGCATCGCATCCAGACCCCACTGCGCAGCGCGTCCGGGATCCGCCACGCTCGTGCGCAGGGACAGGCGATGGTCCGGTTCGGCCCACGTCACGCCCGGCATGGAAGCCAGCCGGGCCATGGCATCGGCGGCCCGGGTTCCTCCGGGCAGTCCGAGGGTTGCGAGACCAAGCTGGGGAATCTCGCCCAGGGGGGTGGCGCCTATTTGTCGGGCGGCAAACGCCGAGCGTCCAGGTGCGGTGGTTCGGACCAACAAACGCTGGGCTGACGGGCTGGCCACCGCTTGCCTGGCCGTCACGGCTCCGATGGCGGTGGTGCTGACGGCCGGTGCGCCGCAGCCTGCAAGCAGCATCGCGACCAGAGCCCCGAGGGCCCGGCCCCGGAGCCGTTGCGGGGATGCCGTGCGCTGCATGACGTGGTTGTCGGTGGGCAGTGGCCGCCATCTTCTTGTCTACGGGTTAAGAAGGGATGGAGATTGGATGGAGGCACCCGAAGCTCAGGGAAGTTATAGTCGGGGCTGGAGGTGGACCGTGCCACAGGACGACCTCGATGCTTGGTTTCGCAGTCATCCCAGGCTTCGCCGTTATCAGCGCATCTACGAAAGTCACCAGTCGGGCGGCGCCCGGCAAGCCCAGCGTTCGAGCTGGTTGGCCCTCGCGGTCCTGGCTGTCGCCCTTTGGATCATGACCAGCCTGCAGGCCGGCTCATGGTGGGCCCCGATCGAGTTGTTGAAGGCACGTCTGGCGCCGCCTCCGGCCCCTTCGGCACCGATCCCGGTGCCTGACGAAGCAGGCGGGTCCGAGTAGGCTCGGCTTGCATCCTGCTATCATCTAGGCCTGTCCCCTAATCTGGAGGCCTACGTGAAGCTTCTCGGCCGCATCGCCGTCTTCCCGTCCATTCCCCGACGCCTGGAGCGTCTCGAGGAACTCGCGCACAACCTATGGTGGTGCTGGAACCCCGAGGCTACGGCGCTTTTCCGGGACCTTTCCCACGAAGTATGGGACCGGGTGGGGCATAACCCGGTCAAGTTGTTGTCCGAGGTCGATCAGGCCCTGCTGGACGAAGCTTCCCGCAATTCGCACTACACCGAGCGCCTCGACAGGGTCATGGCCCAGTTCGATTCCTACGTGCGAGCCTCGGACACTTGGTTCGCCCGCCAGCATCCGCAGCGGCAGGGTGAGCTCATCGCCTACTTTTCGGCGGAGTTTGGCCTTCACGAGAGTCTGCCCATCTATTCCGGCGGACTGGGGGTGCTCTCGGGCGACCACTGCAAGAGTGCCAGCGATCTGGGGCTGCCTTTCGTTGCCGTGGGCTTGCTCTATAACCAGGGATATTTCCGGCAGCGGATCAATGCCTCGGGAGTCCAGGAGGCGCTCTACGATCGCCTGACCTTCTCCGAGCTGCCGATGAAGCCCGCCGAGGATCCTGAAGGCGGTCTGGTCATCGTTGGCGTGGAGTTGCCGGGCAGGACGGTCTGGGCGAAGGTCTGGCAAGTGCGCGTGGGACGCATCGTCGTCTACCTGCTCGACACCGACATTCCCGAGAATGGTCCCGAGGATCGGGGACTCTCCGCGAAACTCTACGGCGGGGATCACGAGATGCGTATCGCCCAAGAGGTGATCCTCGGGATTGGTGGGGTCCGGGCGTTGCGTGCGCTCGGCCTTCGTCCGACTGTCTGGCACCTCAACGAGGGACACTCGGCTTTTTCGGGTCTCGAACGGCTCCGCGAGCTCGTCGAAGAGGAGGGACACGGACTGGCCGAGGCGATGGAGGCAGTGTCCTCCGCCGCGGTATTCACGACGCATACCCCGGTTCCGGCTGGCAACGACGCCTTCGGGTTCGATCTGATGCTGAGAACCTTTGGACGATTCATTCCGAGGCTCGGCATGACGTCGGAGGAGTTCCTCTCGCTTGCGGCCCACGATCCCCACGGCACGGGACCACTCTTCAGCATGACCGTGCTGGCGTTGCGTCTCTCCAAGCAGGCCAACGGTGTCAGCGTCTTGCATGGCGAGGTCTCCCGCGGGATCTGGGAGGACATCTGGCCCGAGGTGCCTGCGGCCGAACGTCCCATTGGCTCTGTGACCAACGGGATTCATACCGAGACCTGGTTGGCGCCGGAGGTTGCCCAGTTGCACGATCGCTGGGCCGCGCCCCAGTGGCGTCGTGATCTCGCTGACCCCGAGTCCTGGAAGGGCCTTGAGCGCGTTCCGGATCAGGACTTGTGGCAGGTCAGGAATCTGTTGCGCGGACGCCTCGTTGAGGTCATCCGTCATCGGGCCCGGACGCGGCGTCAGCGTCTGGGCGATGCTCCGGCCCGCGTGGCGGCGGCCGATACCCTGCTGGACCCCGAGGTCCTGACCATCGGTTTCGCCCGCAGGTTTGCGACTTACAAGCGTGCGGCCCTGCTCTTCCGGGACCCCGAGCGCCTTGCCCGGATTGTCAACCAGGCTGGTCGGCCGGTGCAGTTCCTCTTCGCTGGCAAGGCGCACCCTGCGGATGTGCCCGGGCGGGAGGTCATTCGTCAGGTCATGGAGATGTCGCGTCGGCCTGAGTTCGTCCACAGGGTGTTCTTTGTCGAGGATTACGACATGAACGTGGCACGACATCTGGTGCAGGGTGTGGATGTCTGGCTCAACAACCCTCGACGTCCGCTCGAGGCCAGCGGAACCAGCGGCCAGAAGGCGGCGGCCAATGGCGTGCTCAACGCCTCCGTTCTGGACGGCTGGTGGGAAGAGGGCTACGACGGTCAGAACGGATGGGCTATCGGTCAGGCGCTCGACTATCCGGACGAAGAGGCTCAGGACGAAGCCGATGCTCAGTCGCTTTACGACTTGCTCGAACACGAAATCGTCCCGCTTTTCTATGACCGCGATTCGCGGGGTGTCCCGACCGGGTGGCTGCAGCGGTCGCGCCACGCGATGCTTTCCTTGACCTGGCGATTCAGTACGCATCGGATGTTGCAGGACTACACCCGTTTGTTCTACTTGCCGGCCATGGACAGCGGTCGCGATTTGGGGAGTGATGCCTTGGCTCGCGCTCGTGAGCTTGCTTCCTGGAAGCGTCGGATCCGACAGCAGTGGGATGACGTACGGGTGACTGCGGCCCTGCCCGCGTTCGGCAAGGTCATTGTCGGTGAGGCCGTGACGCTCGATGCCAGGGTGAGGCTTGGCAGTCTCGCGCCGGGAGACGTGGCCGTCGAGCTCTGTCATGGTCCCTGCCTGGAAGGTGTGCCGACGGCCCATCGTGTGACCCCGATGGAGTTGGTCGGTCAGGACGAGGAAGGTGCGTGGCACTACCGAGCGTCGGTGGCCCCTGAGGCCGGTGGCGAGTTCGGCCTCGCGGTCCGGGTCCGCCCCCAACACGCCGATCTGATGAATCCTCACGAGACAGGGAGGATCCGCTGGGCTTGACGGCCAAGGCGTCAGCAAGATGCAAGGGGCGGTTTCCTAGGGGAAACCGCCCCTTGCTCCAAGGTCACCTCGGACCAGGTCTGCGCCTCACCAGTGCACGTTCTTGACCAGACGGACGCGCTCCAGAACCCAGAGCAGCATCTTGGTGGCGTCGATTTCGTACCAAGCCAGCCCGTGGCTTGCCCGACGCGGGTGGGCGTGGTGGTTGTTGTGCCAACCTTCGCCCAACGAGAACAGCAGAAGGGGCGCGTTGACGCTGTCGTCGCTCGTCTCGAACCGGCGGTAGCCGAACCACCGCTTGTGGGTCAACGAGTTGATGGCGTAGGTGTGATGAGCCATGACGATCCAAGGCAGGTACAGTCCGTGCAGCATCAGGGGCAATCCACCCCACGCATACAGCGCCACAGCCACGGCAACGTGCGGGATCATGAAGTAACCCGGCTTCTCCAGCCAAGCCAGATAGGGCACGCGGCGGCAATCCTCCGCGAGGGGGCGGATGGCATCATCGAGATCCGCCGGCTCCCTCAGGAACCACTTCATGTGGGCGTGCAGCAAGCCGTGACGGGGGCTGTGCAAGTCGTTCTCGGTGTCGCTGGCCTTGTGGTGGTGGCGATGGTGGCTGACCCAACCAATCGGATCTCCGGACAGTCCCACGGCGCTGCCCATGGCGAAGAGGAACCCCAAGGGCTCGCGCAACTCGAATCCACGATGGCTGAGATACCTGTGGAGATACAGAGTGACCGAGAAGCCCATCCAGAGGTAGATGGCCAAGGCAACCCAGCCATCGCGGGTTGACCACGGCAAGGCAAGACCGCCCAGGCCCAAAAGGTGGGGAACGACGATCCACGCCACATAGGTTGGGTTGATCGGCGTCTTCCTGATGAGGGATGAGGTGCTTTCTGCCGCTCGCCCCTTGGCCAGGTTGGCCAGAGTCGGCAGTGCTTCAGGAGCAAGTTGCTCCTCCAGGGGGGCGGGGCGGGGCCCGCGCATGACGATTCCCATGACCTGAGTTCCTCCTGCCCCCATGGTCTATGGCCGACCGGCATACGTCGCTCATGGGGCGGTCACGCGCGTCATGCTTGCGTCATTTCGGTCCGAGGAGGTTCTCGCAAGTTTCGCAGCCTGGAGGTCGATAGTTCTTTATCCGCTTATTGCCTTGGCTTTACGTGAGGTTGTGCATGTTGCGTCGTCTCGGTTGCTGCGCGGGATTGATGATTGTGTTGGGTGGTTGTGGCCAGTCGGTTCCGGCGGCGACCGGTGTGCCTGGCGAGGCCGTGACGTCACTTTCCCGGACGGGCCTTCAGCAGGCCAGCGCCTTGCTCGCGCAGGACATGCTGCGCCGGCTGGATCGTGATGGCGACGGCTGGGTCAATCGAGAAGAGTGGGTCCAAGGGGGCATGGACCCCAATGAGTTCAAAAAGCTGGATTTGTCTCGCCAAGCCAGGCTCGGGCTCAATGATCTGTTGCGTACTCAGGGCTTCGCGGATTTCAGGCGCAAGGTCAACGAGGTGGTCACGAACCTGATGGGACGGCTTGACAGCGACAAGGATGGCGCTCTGGGGCGTAGCGAGTTCCTCGAAGGTTTGGCCCGTGGCGTGGTCGATCCGGTGTCGACCGGACTGTCGATGACCGCGTTCGATCTTGCCGATCGCAACTACGATGCCAAGCTTGTGGTGTCCGAGGTCGAGAACATGGTGGCGTTCAGTGTCGTGGAGGCCCAGTTGGCCGCCCAAGCACCGAAAGTGCCGCCGACTTCGCCAGTGGCGTCGGCCAGCGTTCGCTGACAGACGAGAGCGTCCGCAACGTCTACAGCCAGCGGAACGAGGCCAATCGCAGGGTGGTGTGGACTTGGCCGCTGCCTTCGCCTTCAGGAACGAGGTGGTCCGCCACGCCGTCCTCATGGCTCGCCTGGTCGATCATCATCGTGCAGAAGGCAAGCAGGTCTTGCGGTTGGACCTCGCGACGCGAAGGATGCCACGAAGCGACTCCGACCGCCAACAGGCGTTCCAGCGCCAGACGTTCCCGGATGGCCAGTTCCTCGGCAGCTCCGTGCCAACGCTGCAGGATGCGCTGGATGGGGACTTGAACCAGCTCTTCCGACGTCCCGGGGAACACGATGTAGTACACCTCCCCCAAGGGCATGAAGGCGTCGGCATCCCTACCCGTCCTCGAGCGGAAGCGCACGCTGCGCTTCAGGACGCCGGCCATTCTGCCGTGGTGCAGGGCAAGGGCGCTGCGCGCCCGGACGCTATCGGCCGCCTCTCCCAGGCGATCGAGGACCCGGATGCCAACCAGGGTCAGCCAGCTCTCGTCTCGTCGGCAGGTAGCCAGCTCTTGACCGAGCCGGTCGAGCAGGGGACTGAAGTCGGACGCTGGGGTCCGCGACAAACTGGACATGGCGGTAATCCTTCGTGAGCCCCTTATGCCCGAAGGAACCGCGTGTTAGAACGAAATGTGCGCCGCATCACCAGCATCTTCCTGCTGCTTCTCTCCCCTTTGGTTCTTCCTGCCGAAGCCTCCCCGCCCTTGCGAATTCGTCTGGCTCAGGAACCTGACACCATCTGGCCGCATGCAACGGGCATGGCGATCGCACGAGATGTGGCGCGGCTTGTCCATGCCGGTTTGTGGCGACGTGACGAGCAGGGGGGATGGGAACCGGATCTGGCCGAGGGCTTGCCGACCTTGCGGCGCGAGGGGGTGCTCTGGCGGGCTCGTATCAGGCTGTCAGCGGGGAGGCGGTGGCATGATGGTCGTCCCGTCGTGGCGGAGGACCTCGCCGCGACGTGGAAATATCTCGCGGACCCCGGACGCTCCAAAGTCCTCGACCGTTCCGTCCTCGATCATGTCCGGGGAGTCGAGGTCCTGGGGGATCGGGTGGCCAGGATCACCCTCGATCGCCCGGTGGCCGCGTGGCCCACGGCCTTCGAGGCTGTCTATCCCGCCCATCTGCTGCGGGACACGGAGACGTGGCGACGGACCGAGCGTCAGCCGGTGGGAGCAGGATCTTACCGGTTGGTCTCATGGGAGCCGGGAATGCGCATCCGGCTGCAGCGCGTCGGCCCTGCTGGCCCGGCGGACCTCTCCTTGCAGGTGATTCCGGATGATGGCGCCGCGGTGGTCGCGCTGCTGGCTGGCGACCTGGACATCTTGCCGGGCATTCCTGCTCCGTTGCTTTCGCGGGTCACGAGCGTGGCTGGGGTCGTCATCCGTCGTGCACCGTCGACTTTCCTGGAGGCCGTCGTCTGGGACGTCCGACATCCTGTCCTTTCCCAGCGAGTTGTGCGGACCGCACTCGGCTTGGTGGTGGACCGGGAGCGCCTCGTTCGGGATGCGTGGGCCGGTGGAGCCTTGCCTGCACGCTCCGATCGTGTGACAGGGGCAGGAACAGCCGGCTTGATGTGGCCGGTCCGGCCGGACGCCGCCTCGGCCCGTCGTCTCCTCGAGTCTGCGGGATGGCGCACGGGACCTGACGGGGTCCGCCGCAAGAATGGCAGAGTCCTTTCCTTTACCTTGCACATGCCCCTGGGCAGGCGGTCGCGTGAATCCACGGCCATGGCCCTGCGGGCGATGTGGAAGGCCTTGGGGGCTGACGTGAAGTTGCAGATCTTGCATCCCTCCCAGTTCTTTGCGGTTCAAGGCCCCTTGTCCCGACCGGGCTTCGGGGCCGCGCTCTGGTCGTGGGAGCAAGATGCCGACGGTGACGTACGCAACATGTGGCGCTCCGACCGGTTGCCTCCACGTGGAGGCAATGTATCGGGCTTGCAGGATCCGGTGTTGGATCAGCTGCTCGATCGAGTGGCCACGACGCCTGAGACGGGTTTGCGGCAGACCCTGCTGGAACGGGTGAGTCGGCGGCTACGTGAGGGCGAGGTTTTGCTGCCGCTGGTCGTGCCGCTGCAGGTCTGGGCTTGTCCCAAGGATCTGCAAGGCTGCGGTCCGAGGCGTTGGTCCGCTCTGGGCAACCCGTGGAACTGGCGCAGTTCGTCGTCTGACTAGAAGGAGTCGGGCGCCGGGACGCCGCACGCCTCTCCGATCCCGTCGAGAGCAGTCAGCAGTTTCTGGCCTTCCTTGGCAAACATCGGATGACGCGCGTGGAAGACGGGCTTCATCGGATCGAGCTCTCGGCAGAGCTCCCGAAGGTTGGAGATCCATGGCTCTTCCATTCTCGCTGTAGGAAGCATGATCAGGCGCTCGAAGAGCGGGACGAGCATCTCGAGCTCCTTGGCTGCCATCGGCTGTGGGTTCGCTTCTCGTTGCTGGATGGCCTGCGTGAGCCTCCGGATGGTCATGCCCAACTCCACCAGCCACGTCGGCTTGGTTTCTTCCCGTGAGGCCCCCGTGTCCAGCATGTGCCGGGTCAGCGTGAGGTCTTCCCAGTAAGTGAGTTTCAGCGGATTCAACCGCTCGATTTGGCTCATCCAATGCACGGCCCGCAGCTGTTGCTCGGGTGCCAGGACCTTGGGATCGAAGCTTTCGACCATCCTTCTTTTGGCTGCCAACCCTTGGACCCAGCGCAGGTCGTCCCGTTCACCCTTGCTGTCGAGAGGATTCGAAATGGCTCTGTCGATGGCTTCCAACAGGGCTTCGCGGACCAGCCCCGCATTGAATTTACGAGTGACGAAACTACGTGAGGGACGGGCCACGCCATCGTCCGGCATGGTGCTCAACGCAGGGGGTCTGCGGAGGTCCGCCCCGGTCGACATGGGGCGGGTAGAGCTGGCCCGTGGTGGGGTTCCCGCAGGCGCATTCCTGCGTGCGTCCTTCGTCAATGTGGGAGCTCGACGCACCTTGTCTCCTGCGACCGGCTTCTTGCCGAAAAGCCGTTGCCAGAAGGTCGGCTCAGGAACGGGAGCCGCAGGGATGTCGCGGGTTTCCCGTTTGAGCGAGGTCTTTTTCTTTGTCATGTGTGGAACAGGAGAGCGCGAGGGACAGCCACGCTTCCTATTCTCGGGGGGGTAGCAAGCTAATGGCTGTCGTGGTCTATTAAATGATAATGAAATCATTGTTGAAGCTGCTATACCTGAGCTCACTGGTGTCGGGACTTGCCGCCTGTGGGGCACCGTTGACCGGCAGTCCTCAGGCCAAGGTCGACACACTGCAGGCGCAATCCTGGTTTACCGGCCGTCCAAAGAGCCTCAGGGCCTTGACGGCGACCATCGATGGCCTGGAGCGGCGCTATCGACGTTCGAACGATGCAAGGGCCTTCTTCGCGACGACCTATCTGATCACCACCCGAAACATCATTCGGGCGATGGACCTTGGCGTTTTTGCCGACCGACCGCGTATGGAGCGCATGACGCTCGCCTTCGGGAACCTTTGGCTCGATGCCCTCGAGGCTCAGGATGGCGGTCGTCGTGATGCCGCGCCGCCGGCGTGGCGCCTGGCGTTTGGGGCGGGATTGGAGCCTTCTGTTTCCCCTGCGCGAGTGCTGATGTTGTCGATCAACGCTCATGTCATCCGGGACCTTCCCTTTGCCGTGGCGGCCACAGCTACCCCCGATGCGGCTCTCGAGCCTGATTTCAAGTCACTCAATCGCATCTTGGGCGATGAGGTACCTGAGGTTCGTCAGGCCTTGGTTTCACGTTATGGAAATTGGTCTCGCGATCTTGTGGAGCGCTGGGACGATCGTCTGCCAGGGCTCGCGATGGGCGCGGCCAGAGATCTGTCATGGCGCCTGGCGGTGCAGCTGCACCGAGATCCCGTGGCAGGTCCCGAAGTCATCGAGGAGCGTGCACTGGCGTCCGGAAAGCTGGTGGATCGGCCCGTGCTGCTCGATGCGGTCTGGGCGTGGATGCGCTGGACAACAAAGGCCTGAGGCGATTGGCGATGTGGTATCTGCTCAAGTCCGACCCCGAGACCTACTCTTTCGGGGATTTGTTGCGGGATGGTGAGACGTCCTGGGACGGTGTCCGCAATGTCCAGGCGTCGAGGGTGCTGGCCGGCATTCGCCCGGGTGACGGTTTGCTCATCTACCACTCCAATACGGACAAGGCGGTGGTGGGCCTTGCACAAGCGGTAGGTTTGCCCGAACCGGATCCTGGCGACCCCACGGGAAAGTTCGTCCAGGTCCGCATTCGGGTGACTCGTGCGCTCGAGCAACCCGTCACCCTGCGGGACTTCAAGGCTGAGTGGCCTGAGTTTTCCCTGGTGCGCCAGTCTCGTCTCTCCTGCATGGCCGTGCCTGAAGAGATGCATCCCTGGCTCGTCGCGAGAGGAGTGGCCTTTCCGGATTAGGCCGGTTCCCGGGAAGGAAATGCCAGCGGCAAGGCCTCCGTGAGATGGCCGATGCCGTGGACCACGAGAGGGTCGGGCACATCAAGGCCGTCTAGATTTCCTCTTGGAATCAAAGCCTGGGTGAAGCCCAGCTTGGCCGCCTCGTGCAGCCGCGCTTCAATCTGGCCTACGCGCCGCACCTCGGCACCGAGTCCGATCTCGCCGATGGCCACCATGGGATCCGGCAAGGCCAGGCCTCTTGCCGCGCCCACTACCGCGAGGGCAAGAGCCAAGTCTCCGGCAGGCTCGGCCATGCTCAGGCCACCTACCACGTTGGCATGCACGTCTGACTGGGTGACATGCAGCCCCACGCGGCGATCGAGGACGGCAAGTATCTGAATCAGCCGGCCTTGTTCCAACCCGTTGGCGGCCCTGCGAGGAGAGCTCGAGCTTGTCGGGGCGACGAGGGCCTGTACCTCGAGCAACAAGGGACGGCTTCCTTCCAGCAGGACGGCCACGGCACTGCCGCTCGCCCCCTGGGTGCGCTCGGCAAGAAACAGGGCCGACGGATCGGCGACCTCGGACAAGCCCTGACCGGTCATTTCGAACACACCGACTTCGAGGGTGGAACCGTAGCGATTCTTGAGGGACCGCAAGATGCGATGCGCCCGGTAACGATCCCCTTCAAAGGAAAGTACCGTATCCACCAGATGTTCGAGGACGCGTGGACCCGCCAGCGTACCTTCCTTGGTGACGTGCCCGACGAGCACCATCGGGATTCCGTACCGCTTGGCTACCTGCTGGAACTGCAGGGCGGCCTCACGGACCTGGGACACCGAACCAGGCACCGAGGAGAGTTCGGGATCCTGCATGGCCTGGATGGAGTCGACTACGACAAAATCAGGCGACAGGCCTCGGATGGCCTCTATCAGCGTGGGCATGTCCGACTCGCACAGCAAGTGCAGGCGCTCGTCGAGGGCATCCAGTCGGTCTGCCCTCAGCCGAATCTGCTGGGCGGATTCTTCGCCCGAGAGATAGAGCACCTGTCTGCCTTGGCGTGCCAGTGCTGCAGATACCTGCATCGTGAGGGTGCTCTTCCCGGCCCCCGGCTCACCTCCGAGGAGCATCAAGGCCCCTGGGACGATACCTCCGCCGAGGACTCGGTCAAACTCGGCAAGGCCGGTGGCCACACGTCCATGACCCGCCGCCGGTACCTGCGTGATGGCCAGAGGCCGAGCACCGGACGCTGCGGTTGGCCTTGAGCCAGCCCCCCCCGCCACCCGCTCCTCCACGAAGCTGTTCCAGGCTTCGCAGGACGGACAACGCCCATAGGACCTAGGCTGGACGATGCCGCACGCCCCGCAGGTGTACTGAACCCTTGCCTTGGACAAGGAGAGGACCTAACCCTGCCGCTGGACGATTTCGTTGGCTTCCTCGGCAAGTTGCCGCAAACGCTCGGTCGGGATGGCGAACTTGTCGAGAATGTAGGGACGCAAAGGATAGAAATTGCTCTTGAGCCCAAGCTTCATCTGGATCCAGTTCACCAGTACGTTGCCCAGATGCACGATCTCAGTGAGCGAGACATCCAAGGTGGCTTTTTCCGGGGTGTGATGATGTTCGACCGCTTCGCGGATGTGTGGCGGCAGGCCCCAGTGCGTGCACATCTTGGCCCCGATGTAGCTGTGGTTGAAGCCGAAGGCTTCGTCTTCGGCGGTGAACAGCGCTTTCGCCTTGGCCGAAGTCACGCGCAGGACCGCATTGATCTCGTCGAAGGCGTATCGGTTCAACACGGCTTTACCGATGTCGTGGAACAGCCCGGCGACGAAGGCGTCGTGGGTGTTGCGATATCCGGATTCCCGGGCCAAGGCTTGGCAGCAGTAGCCTACGATGCGGCTATGCCGCCAGAGATTGCCTTGCATGAGCTCGAGGGTTTCCGGGTTGACTCTGTCCCCCTCGCCCGAGGTCATCAGCATCTCGACCGTGCGCAAGCCCAGCGCCATCATCATGCTGTGAAGCGTGGCCTCGCCCGACTCCTGGATCATGCGGGCCAGAACAGGGTCGACAGCCGCCGCACTCTTGATTCGTTCCATGGCGTCGGGCAGCAGACTGCCCGTATCGTCCCAAAGGCTGGCCAAGGACGCGACCGCTGGAAGCTGATCTACCTTGGAGAGCAGGAAACTTGCGAGTTCTGTATTGGCCATGGCGAGACGATGATCCCTCACAGGGTGGAGCAGGCCGTGACCACGCCAGATTCAGCGAACCTTCGGGCCGGCTGCCGATCCATTCTATACCCCAATCAACCCTTCACGGAGCCAGCGGTAAGTCCAGATACGATGAAACGCTGCAGCAACAGCATCGTCACGACGACAGGGAAGGAAAGCAACAACGACAGGGCCGCGAACTCGGACCACGGGCGCGTCGTTCCATACTGGCCCACCATGTTGTACAGCGCCATCGACAAGGTGAAGGTCCTGGGGTCTTCCAGAAAGGTCCACGCCATCACGATTTCCGTCCAGCCCGCCATGAAGCCGAAGAGCGTCGTGACGGCCAGCCCGGGGGCGGCCAGCGGCAGCACGACTTGCCAGAAGGTACGGAAGGGACCGCAACCATCCATGACGGCCGCCTCTTCAAGCTCGCGCGGGACTGTGTCGAAGGTTCCCTTGAGATTCCAGATGGCGAAGGGGAGGGTGCCCGAGGCATAAGCCAGAGCGAGCCCGAAGAGAGAGGTCCGCAGATGCAGTGCCGAGAGCAGGACGAAGAGAGGTGCCATGCTGGCCACGGGGGGAAAGAGTTGCAGGACCATGAACCCCACGAGCCCTGCACGCCGGCCGGAGAAATTGAATCGACTGAAGGCATAGGCGGCGAGGGATCCTAGCGCGATGCATGCCACGGCCGTCCCACCTGCCAGAAGCAGGCTGTTGACGGCCAGATCGAAGAAGCTGATTCCCTCGATCTCCGTGGGATGGGCAAGCACCCTGCGGAAGGGCTCTGCAGAAGGTTCAGCGGGCCAGAGACGCAGCGAGGTCGGGTGCGCCTCACTGCCCTGGTCCAGTGCCATCGCGACCACCCAAGCGATGGGGAACAGCGCGAACATGCTGGCCAGAACCAACCCGAGGTGGGCTCCGACATGGGAAAGCATCTGCTTGCCGGCGTTGCGCGGTGTCACGCCCGATCCTCCACGGCTCTGGTCAGGCGCATCTGCAGCAGCGTGAAACCCAGCAAAATGACGAAGATCAAGAGAGCGAACGCGGAGGCCGTGCCATACAACCCCAGCGGATCCACGAATCTGTAGGCTTGCGTCACCAAGATCTCGGTTTGTCCGAGAGGCTCGCCCCGGCCCACGAAATACAACACGTTGAACTGGTTGAACGTCCAGATGAAGCCCATGAGCACGGCGGGCACAAGCGTGGGGCGTAGCTGCGGAAGAATGACGTGTCGAAAGCGCTGCCACGCCGACGCTCCGTCGAGTGCAGCGGCCTCCATGGTCTCCTTTGGAATGGCCTTGAGTCCGGCGGACGTGACCATCATCATGAAGGGGAAGCCCAACCACACATTCGTGGTCAGGACGGCGGCGAAAGCCGTGCCGAAGTGAGCGAACCAGTCGGGTCCTTCGATTCCCCTCGAGGCCAGAAGCAGGTTCACTGCGCCTGACTGGGCGTCGAACATGTTTCTCCACGTGAGAGAGGTGACATATGTCGGCACGGCCCACGGAAGAATTAGGGCCGCTCTGTAGAGTCGGCTGCCGCGCAGGCCGGGCCGATCCAAGAGCAGGGCCAGCGCCACCCCCAGGCTCACATGAAAGACGAGGTTGACCACCGTCCAGAGCAAATTGAAGCCGAGGATTCTCGGAAAGGAAATGCCAAGTGCCTTGCTACCCCCGAGGATGGCCCAGAAGTTCGCCAAACCGACGAAGTCCGGATTTTGGTGGCGCAGGTGGCGGACAGAGAAGTCCGTGAAGGCCATGCCCACGCCATACAGGATGGGATAGAGCGTCACCGCAGCCATGACGAGAGCAGCCGGGCCTATGAAGCCCAGGGCTAGCCACCCTTGCCGCCCGGTTTTCACGGCGACCCCGGTGCGGTCATAGCCGACAAGCGAGCCTCGATTGTTTGCTGGGCCCGCTTGAGGGCGTCGGCAGGTGAAAGTCCGTGAACCACCGTCTCCTGGATGGCCCGGTCCATGGGTTCCCAGACCACGCCAAGCCGGGGATCCACGCGCTTCGGGGTACCCGTCGCGATCTGACGTTGGAACACGGCCAGGGGAGAGTCGGGAGACAAGGCCACACCTTTTGCTGCCGGCACATGCCCGGCAGTTTCGGCAAACATGCGCTGGATTTTCGGTTCGGCCACGAGGCGCAGGAAGTTGGCGACAAGGGTGCGACGCCCCACGGGCAGGTTGGCATTTACCATAAGGCACTTGACCCCGACCCAGGGAGCGGCCGGGCGGCCGGCACCCAGACGCGGGAGGACGGCCACGCCAAGGTCCTTGCCTAGTTTGGCGCCGTAATCCGCAAGGGCCCAAGGCCCGTTGACAATCATCCCCGCCTTGCCCGCCTTGAAAAGCGCATCGGGCTTGGCGTACTCCTGGGTCGCAAGTACACCCGGAGCCTTGGCGGCGTCACGAACCCATGACAACATCCGGCGTCCCGCAGCCGTGTCGAGGGTGGGTCGGCCCTTCGCATCCAGGACCTGCCCACCTCCCCCCAGGAAGAACGGCGAAACGAAGTAGAAGGCCGTGTTGAGAACCAAGCCGCGAATGTCGTCCTTGGCGACCATGTTCGCATCTGCGAACATGCGGGCCGTCGTGGTGGGGGGGCGGGGCACGAGGCGCTTGTTGTAATAGAGCGCCACCGCTTCGACAGACTCCGGCCACGCCACCATCGTTTCGCCCACACTCACGGCTTCCCGTACCGCAGGCGGAAAGATCGTAGCTTCTTCCTCGGCCATCAAGGGGGTCATCTTGTCCCCGTTGCCACCGGCTACGGGCAGCAGCAGTTCGGCATCCGCGAAGGTCGCCGCCCAGTCGTTGTCGCCGATCAGCAGGTCGGGGCCGCCATTGGCCGCCGCCGACCGCAGGAACTTGTCCTTCAGGCGGTCGTGAGGGATCTGCAGAGACTGGATTCTGGTGCCAGGCATACGGGACTTGAAGATCTGCTCGAGACGCCTGAGGGAGTCGAGCTCCGCGCCACCCCAGCTGTGCCATACAGTCAGGACCGACGGGTCGGCAGGATCCTGGCAAGAGAACAAGAGCATTGACACGAAGCCAAGGCTCAGGAGGGTGCGGGCAGCCATCCGCATGGCGCCATCATAGCAAAGCCCGACGACCTTGGCAGGGTATGATGACGCCGTGGTGCGTGCATTTTTCTCGATGCCCTGCTTGCTACTGATGGTGGTGGGGTGTGCAGCCCCCGGGAGTCCCGGACAGCCTGCGGCGTCGTCCCCGACGCCTGAAGCGCCCGCCCGTGTGGTCCTGGCAGATGTCGTGGAGGGGGTGTTCGCTCCCTCTTGCTCGACCCGCTCCTGTCACGGTGCCCAGGGAGCTCAGGGCAACCTTGTCCTTGTTGGCGACGACCTGCGGGAGCGCCTCGTCGACCGTGAGCCTTGGTCTCTCGAAGCTTCAGGTCGTGGCTGGCGACTGGTTGTGCCCGGTGAGCCCGATCGCAGCTGGTTGCTGATCAAGATGGAAGGACCGCCCGTCGGAGGCGGGGGCCGCATGCCTGTGGGGCGGGCGCCTGATCCTTCCCAATTGGCACTGGTGCGAGCTTGGATCGCTCAAGGAGCCTTGCCATAGATGCGCGTGCGAACCCTCTGTGTCCTCCAAACAGCCTCCGCTGCTTTGGCCGCGTGCGTGTCCTCGGCTCCTCTGGGGCCGTCTGCCTCGCCGTCGCCGGTGTCCAGTCCTCCGCCTCCCTTGGTCCTCGAACCGCCGCCGGAGGGACAAGGTGTCCAGCTGGTCGTGGGCCCCTTCGAAGTGCGCCGGGGACAGGAGCTGCAGCGCAACTATTACCTGAAGTTGCCTGTCGATCGGCCCGTCGCCGTGACACGCATCGAATTCGCCATGCGTGAAGGCTCCCATCATTGCAATCTCTTCAAGACGGCCGAGGCCACCACCGACCATTTCGAGGACACCTTCGATCAGGTACCTTTCACGTCCTATGATTTATTTGCCGGCAACCAATCGCCGCGGGGCGAATGGGTCTTGCCGAAGGGAACTGCGATCTTTCTCGAACCCCGTCAGCAGCTGGTTCTGCAAACCCACTATGTCAATGCCTCGACCCAGGTGACGCCCGAAAAGGGCGAGGTCAAGGTCAATCTCTGGTTTGCGCCCGCAGATGCCCCGCTTGATCGCATGGGTACGCTTTTCGCGAACAACAGGCGCCTCGTGGTGCCTCCTCGCAGCCAAACCAGCTTCACCCAGTGGTTCGTTTTTCGCAGGGATGTCCACGTGGCCGCCATGACGGGGCACTTTCACAGCCGTGGACGACGATTCTCGGTCTCTCGCTGGGATGGTGTCCGGGCCGGTGATCTGCTCTATGAGAGTCTTGCCTGGGCCGAGCCGCCCTTCATCTCTTATCCGGATCCCGGTATTCCGATCGCTTCGGGATCCGGCGTGAGTTTCACCGCTGATTATGTGAACAATTCGGACATCACGGTGACTTTCGGAGGTAAGGTCGAAACGCAAGAGCACGCCAACCTCTTCTTGTACTTCTGGCCTGCGAATCCAAAGCGTGACGCGCTCTACACCATCACGGACGCCGACGAGGATGAGGCCGTGGAAGCCCAGCAAGAATGATCACCCTTGACTTGCGGGTATACTTGAGCTCGTGAACGTCCAGGGGGTCTTCTGGCCCCGGATGGTGGGTTTGACTTGCGCGCTATCTCGATCGCTTCCGCTGCTGCCGGCCAAGTCCTGGGCAAGAACATCTACACGCCCGATGGGCGTGTCCTCTTGCGGCAGGGTACTCCGCTCACGGAGCGCTACATCAAGGCGCTGCGCGACCTCAAGTTCAGCCACATCTACGTCCGGGATGACCGGCTTCCCGATCTTGAGGTTGATGACGTCATCCCCGAAGAGCTTCGCCTTGAGGCCGTGCAGGCCATCGAGGGGTGTTTCACCGACATCCGCAAGCAGCTTTCAGAGACCGGAAAGGTCAATGTCAACGTCGATGCGGTCGCGGAGATGTCCAAGTCCATCGTCGAAAATCTGATGAGCCACAAGGATCTGGTCGTCCAGTTGATGGACTTGCGGAGCCTCGACAGCTACACATTTGCCCACTCCGTCAATTGCTGCGTCCTTGGCGTCATGATGGGACAAAGGCTTGGCTTGCCTGAACCCAAGCTCAAGGACCTCGCGACGGGACTGGTGCTTTTGGATATCGGCAAGTCGAACGTGCCTGCCGATATCCTGGCCAAGCCGGGGGCCCTGACCGAGGAGGAATTCACCAAGGTCAAAGAACACCCGCGCGCTGGATTCGATGCCTTGCGCGAGGTCTTCAACGTCTCTGCCCACTCCAAGATTGTTGTACTGCAGCATCATGAGCGTATTGATGGATCTGGCTACCCCAAGGGGTTGAAGGGTCCCGAAATTCACCTCTACGGTCAGATCGCGGCTCTTGCGGACGTTTTCGACGCCCTCACGAGCGATCGAGTCTATCGCAAGCGTCTGCTGCCTCACGAAGCCATCGATGTGTTGTTGAGGTCGGCGGATCGCCTCTTTGACCGCCAGTTGGTCACGACTTTCGTGGCCAATATCGCTCCCTTCCCCAAGGGTACGCTCGTCAAGCTCTCTTCCGGCGAACATGCCATCGTCACAGACATCGACATGGCATCGGCACTGCGTCCGATGGTCGCCGTGGTCAAGGATGCCGGTGGCCGTGACCTGAAGGCCCCTTTCCCCCTTCTGGATCTACGTAGGGAACGCTCGGTCGCCATCGTCAAGGTCTTGGCTGAATAGATTGCGTTACGCCACCTTTGCCTTGACCTTCTCCCCCGACTTGCTGGACGAGGTGGAGGCCGCCTTGGTCGTCGGGGGTATCGAGCACTGGGCGGTTCCGCTCGAGCTCGAGCCTGAGGAGGAACCCCACCCGGAAGTGGCTGCCCATGCCGTGGGGCGTATCGAGGTGCATGCGCCGGAGGCCGAGGCTGATGAGACCGCTCGGGTACTGAGCGTCGCGTTGGCAAGCCTGCCGGTCGAGTGGGATCGGACCTTGGTGGATGAAGAGGACTGGGCCGAAGGCTGGAAGAAGCACTGGAAGGTCCAGCGGCTTGGGGCACGTATCGTCGTCAAACCGACATGGGAGGCCTACGAGGCCCGGCCTGAAGACATCGTCCTTGACCTCGACCCTCGACAGGCCTTTGGCACCGGTACCCACGCCACGACACGCTTGGCCCTCGCCCTGCTGGAGCTGCGTTTATGTCCCGGGGAGGTGGTCTACGACGTCGGGTGCGGGACTGGAATCCTGGCTCTGGCGGCCCTGAAGTTGGGTGCCTCCCGCGCGTTCGCCGTCGATCACGACCAGGTGGCGGTGGCCACGTGTCTCGAAAATCTCGAGCGGAACGGCGAAGTCCACCGAGCTGAGGTGTTCCGGGCGGACCAGCCCCCGGCTCGGTCCGCCGAAGTGGTGGTCGCCAACATCCTGGCTGATGTGCTCATCGGCATGGCGCCTGCCTTGGCGGCCACGACGGGACGGGTGCTTATTCTGTCGGGCATCATCCGGAGGCGAGTGGCGGATGTTTGCAAGGCCTTCGAGGCCCAAGGGATGGTCATAACGGAAACCTTGGTAGAGGAGGACTGGGAGGCCCTGGTCATGGAGTGGCCGGCGGTTCGAGGGTCCTGACCATGAAGGGGCCCGGCTCTCCGTCCGCCGTCCATCCCTGCATCTCCAGCTGATACCCAGGCAGAATCGGATCGAGCAGGGGATCGCCCGCAAGGACCACGGGTCCGAAGCTGCCGTCCGAGGCAAGGCTCACGCTCGCAGAGGCCGTCACATGACCTAGGTGCTGTGCGCCACGTGCAAGGGGCACGGCTTCGACCACGAGGGTGACGCGATGGGTAGGGGAAACGGCCGCTCCGGATAGCCCGGTCACGGTGACCCGACTCTCTTGGACAGGCGTGATCAGGATTCGACTCTCTCGCAGCACCAGCCCGTCCCCATCGGCGGGTCGGGAGGTGGCCGGGACTGCGCACCCACACAGCAGGACCACGAGCGACCTGCGCAAGGCCGAGGGCAGCAACGTGGGGAGAACGGGCATGAGGCTGTTAGAATCAGACCATGCGTTGTCCCGCCTGTGCATCCCCGGACAGCCGGGTCCTGGAATCCCGGTTGGTCGATGGCGAGGTGTCGCTCAGGCGGAGACGCGAATGTGGGACCTGTCGCCGACGTTTCACGACGTACGAGCGGGTCGAGGCCACTCCGCTCGTGGTCATCAAGCGGGATGGCAGCCGTCAGCCTTTCGATGCGTCCAAGCTCGTGACCGGTCTGCTGCGGGCGACAGTCAAGTGCGAAGTCCCGGTCGATCGCCTGGAAACTCTGGCGTTGGAAGTCGAACGGGTTTTCCAGCGCAGGGGGGATCGTGAGGTGCGATCGTCGGAGATAGGCGAGTTGGTCCTCGAGCGCCTGTGGGATCTCGACGAGGTCGCCTATGTCCGGTTTGCCTCGGTCGTCCGTCAGTTCACCAGCATCGCCGATTTCGTCGGCGAGTTGGCCCGTCTGGCCGAGGCCCGTGCATTGGGGGAGACGGCCTCGAAGGCTGCGGAGGCCTCGGAAGAGATGTCCAGGGACGCATCGGGCCTGGTCACCCGATGATGAGCTTGCCCGAACAGATTCGCAAACGCGATGGCCGGGTCGTGGTGTTCGAGCCCGACAAGATCCGGGTGGTGCTGGATAGGGCTGTTTCTTCAGTCAGGGCCAGGGATCTCGCGCTCGTGGAGGGATTGCTGGGGCAGGTCCTTGCCTACTTGGTCGAGCGTGCGCCGGAACCCCCGAGGATTCTACCCGTCGAGCTGGTGCACGCCTGCATCGAAGAGACACTTTCTGCGGAGACCCTCGAACCCGTGGCTCGCGCCTTTGGTTTGTATCACGCCCGTCGGGCGCGCATTCGGGAAACCAAGACCGCTCTGCTGCAGACGGTCGAGGACATCTTGACGGGGGCCGGACATGAGGATGTCGAGGCCGGAGAGGGGACGGCAGGGGGCAAGATGTGGCGCATCGGGATGGTGGCTTCACGTGACTTCTATCTGAAGCGCCTGGTGCCCGAGGAGGCGGCGGATGCGCATGTCCGTGGCGATCTCCACATTCATGATCTCGAGCACTACGCCAAGACCTTCAATTCGTGTGTTCTTCCCCTTGAGTCGTTGCTCCGGGAAGGCTTCCGGACCGGAACGGGGTCGGTCCGTCCGCCACGTCGCGTGGCTTCCGCCCTGGGACAGGTGAGCTTGCTTTTTCAGGCCATGCAGGACGAGATTTTCGGTGGGATGCTCGCGGCCGATCTCGATGTGGTGCTGGCGCGCGTCCTACCCGACGAGGCTCCTGGACATGAGATCGAGCAGGCGTTCGAGGCCTTTCTCCACGCGTGCAACACGGCACCTGCCCGGGGCTCGGGGCGAGTTCCCTACAGCTCCATGTCCGTAGGCCTCGAGACGTCCTCCTTGGGGCGCCGATGCACCGAGGCCTTGCTGTCGGTACTGGCCAAGGGTGTCGGACGGGGCGAGCCCGCTATTTTTCCAAACGTGGTGTTCAAGGTGGCCCGCGGCATCAACCTGAGTCCTGGAGATCCCAATCATGACTTGCTGCAGTTGGCCGCGGCCGTGGCGGGTCAATGCATGATGCCGACCTTCGCGTTTTGCGATGCTCCGGTCAATGCTTCCTCCGGTGTCGACACCGCATACCTGTCCGGATGCGCCCGCGTCGGGGCTGGCGTCCCTGCGGGTGTGGGCAGGGTTGCCCATCTGGCCACGGTGTCCCTCAACCTGCCGAGGCTGGTCCTTAAGGCCCGGCGGGGCCCCCTCGATTTCTTCCAGCTCCTCGATCAGAGGCTGGATCTGGCGGTACGCAGCCTGACTCATCGTCTGGGGACGCTCGAGCGGTTGGGCAAGGTGGATTTCCCATTCCTTTCGAGACATGTTCCCGTGGCGCGAACCGAGGGACTGTCGGCCATGTTGCGGACGGGTGGCTTGGTCGTGGGGTTTGTTGGCTTGGCCGAGGCCTTGCAGCTCGAGACTGGCCGGCATCATGGCGAGGACGAGGAGGCCCGTGCCCTAGGATTGTCCTGGCTGCGTCACCTGCGTGAGCGGCTGGCCGTCCGAGGGGCAGAGGAAGGGCTGCCGCTGCAACTTCAAGGGGGTTTCGGGCCGGTAATTGCCCGGCGATTCGCCGAGGCGGATGTGGCATTGGGCGGGAAGGCCAGTACGTACTCTCCCTCTTTTGCGGTCCCATCGCATTCTGGATTGGAGCCTGATGCCATCCTGGCCATCGAGGCCCCCTTCCACGTCCTAACCGATGGTGGGCATCTGGCTTCCTGGTCCACTTCTGGACCTCTGGGCGGCGAGGCGGCCTTGCGTGCCGTGCAAAAGATGGCCTCGGCCGGAGTCGGCCATGCCGGTTTCACTCATCCGATCGACCATTGTCTGGTGTGTGGAAAGACGGGAGCTTGGCCCTCGTCCTGTCCAGCCTGCGAGGCCGCGGGCCCTATGATCCGCCGCGTACGCAGGGTAGCCGGCTGGTTGGCCTGAAGGCCGGGTTCAGGGCGTGGCGGGGAAGGCAGGAGCCGTGACTACCTCGTGTCCCGAGGCCCGCCAGGCCTCGAGACCACCCTTCAGCGCCGAGGCTTCAAAGCCACGCTGGTTGAGGATGTAGGCCACGCGGGCTGCGGTGTGCTCTTCGGGGCAGGTGCAGTAGGCCACGACCTTGCTGCCCGGGGGCAGGCTGCGCCAGCGCGAGGGGAAGATGCGCAGGCCCATCTCGATGGCTCCGGGCAAATGCCCGGCTTCGAAGGCGCGATGTTCCCGGGCGTCGAGGATGACGGGCGGCGTGTCGCTGGACAGCATCCTGGCCAGTTCTTCGACCGTGATGCGGGGCACCTTCCGCTCCCCCTCAGGATCCCCGGGAAGCTCCTTGGCCCAGTCGATTTTCGTAGGCGCCGGCTCGCTCGCCGAGGGGGCCGCGGCAACTTCCGGTGCCACGGCACGCGGCAGCGGCTCAGCAGGACCCGGCAGGGCCGAAGCCAAAGTTGTCCGAGCCAGCAGGCCGACACCTGCCACCACGGCCAAGCCGACCAAGGTCTCGCGTATCGGAGCCATGAACTTCCTCCCCGGCCCCAAGGTTGCCTCCCCCGGGGCCGTCTGGTCAAGTGCCCGCTGTCCGGGAATTCCGGTCCGCGAGGAACTCTCGCAGAGCGTCGAGGGGCTTGGAGTTGAGAATGTCGGCAGCCTTCAGGCCACCTTTCCTTGCCATGTCGAGCGCGTACCGGACGTGGCCGATGCCGGGAATCGAGTGAGCGTCGGGCGAGAGACAGAAGGTCACACCGGTGGCTCGGGCCGCACGGATCTGCCGCCAGTCTATGTCGAGGCGCTGGGGGTTGCCATTGATCTCGATGTGGACGCCGTGCCGCGCCGCTGTTTCGTGGATGCGGGCATGGTCCATGGGATAGGGCGCCCGTTCTCCCAACAATCTTCCGCTCATGTGTCCGAGGACAGTGGTCCTCGGGTCTTCGAGGGCACGCACGATCCGCCTTGTCATGGCCCCCTCGTCCTCACCATGACGGCTGTGGACGGAAGCAATCACCAGATCGCAGCCGTCGAGCGCCTCCCCCATGTCGAGGGTGCCGTCCGCCAGAATGTCGGCTTCCAGGCCGGATAACAAGTAGGGCGTCCCAGCAGCAGCGTTCCAGTCTGCAACGGCCACATGTTGCGCTCGCAGCCTCTCGGAGGACAGGCCGCCCGCGTATCCCGCCGCGTGACTGTGCTCGGTGACGGCCAAGTAGCCAAATCCTAGCCGCCTGGCCTCGGCCGCCATGCCGGCCAGATCTGCCCGGCCGTCGCTGGCAGTGGTGTGTGTGTGGAAAACGCCCTGGATGTCCGCCATCGTCACCAGTTGCGGCAGGGAACCGCTGCGGGCAAGTTCTATCTCGTCCGTGCCTTCACGAAGTTCGGGTGGAATCCAGGGCAGGCCCAGAGCGGCGTAAACGGCCTCTTCGTCCGGTGTAGGCACAGGAGAACCGTCCTGCCCGACCAGCAGGTCGTTCTTCCAGGAAAGGCCCGCCAAGGCCATGGGTGCCTCAAGCGCGCGGAGATGGGCAGGATTGGCACCGCATCGAACCCGCTTTGCCCCTGCTGATTCAGGACGAGCCGGATGCACACGCACGTCGGGACCCTCCGGCGTCGGCCTCGTCCAGCTCTCGCCCGTCGGAGCGAAGCCGAGGGCGGCGAGGGCTGCTGCGGGTGGTTGCTCGTCCCGATGTACGACGACGAGGTCGAGACGGGCATGCATGTCGTCGCGGCGTGCGACACTGCCGGCAACGTGGACGGCCACGACGCCGGGCAGCCGTGCCAAGGCTTCTCGGGCATCGGCAGCAAGCGCGTCGGCATCCGGCAGGAGCACCATGCCTTCCGTCTCGCGCATGTAGGTCACATGGGGGATCAACTTGGCCGCTGTCTTCTGTCCGAATCCCTTGAGCTCCGTCACGGTTCCTCGGCGCAGGCCGTCGTCGAGGCCCGCGAGGTCGTGGATGCCGAGGTCCCGGAAGAGGCTACGGACCTTGGCTGGACCAAGGCCTGGGACATCAAGCAAGCGCAGGGGCTGTCCGGGCCATCGACGCCGCAAGGCCTCGAGCGTGTCGTGATGTCCGTGACGGACCAACTGGCCGATGTCTGCGAGCAGGCTCTTGCCGATACCTGGCATCTGCTGAAGCTGGCCCGCGAGGAAGGTGTGGACGGGATCATCCGGGCTGTCATCCAGGCGAGAAGCCGCCTCGAGGATGGCGCGGGTCTGGAAGGCGGATGCCCCATCCAGTTCGAGCAGGCGCCCCAATGCCCTGAGTTCACGGGTGAGGGTGCGACGGTCCATCAGCGGCTTTCCTCGACGGAACGCAACAGCAACTCGGCCTCCAGCCGGCGGGGCGTCGTACCGACAAGGATCGTCAGGCGCTCCACGGCCCTGACCATGCCGACCCCGCGGGCATACCAGTAGTTGCTCTCGTCAGTTGGAAATCCCGGTCGGGTGATGCGGTGTCGCACTTCCAGAGCCTGATAGGTCTTGCCCTCGACCGTCAGCGGCGACTCGCCCTCGCACGAGATGGTCTCTTCCGCTCCACCGGCGAGGGGCCTGCCCTGCCAGCGAGCGCCGGTGACCGGTGGCAGACGAAGCAAGACGACGTGGGCGTTGGGCGCGGGATCCTCTTCCAGCCAGCGCATGGCCCGGACCTCGTTTTCCGTCTTCACGATCCGGCTCGGCAGTGCCTGTGTCCCGCCGTAGGAGCGCTCGAGACGCGCACCTTCCCGTCCCGCTCGTGTGATGGCAAAGACATGCGGCTGGCCCTCCCTTTCGGGTGTGCCCTCGTGGCGAAACAAGGTCCGGTAGGTCCAGCGAAGCCCTACCTTGACCGGATACCAGTCTTCCGTGGTGACCCGGGCACGAAGGGGGCCGACCTGAGCCGTGCCGACGGTCGGCGGGGCGTACGCCCCGCATCCCGCAAGCAGAACGCAAAGCGGGAGCAAGACGCTCGAAAATGGACGCATTCAAGTCACGAAAAAGAGGATGACCAACCCTGACATGATAGGCTTCATCCGGCACGTGACGCAACCGAGCGGAGACGCCCGCGGCGTAGGGTGATCCTGTGCGGGCGTACCAGCTGCTAGACTTGCGGCATGCGAGCGTGGTCGGCCGGGATGGGCTTTCTTGCGGTGTGGCTGGTATTGATGGGTGCAGCCACGCCCGTTCCCCGGACGCCTGCTCATGACCTCTTTGTGCGTAAGGGGTGTGCTCACTGCCATCAGCTCAAGGGCATCAAGGAGGCCAAGGGGAAGCTGGGGCCCGATCTGGGGAAGCTGGTCGCCTCGCGCTCCGTGGGCGAGCTGACGGGTTTCCTTGCTCATCCCGACATGGCCGGGCGAGGAAATCATCTGCCGTCTCTCGACTTGACTCCTCGGCAGGTCGCTTTGTTGGTCGAGCTGATCCGCAATCCCCCTCGAAAACCCCGCCCGACTCCCTCTCCCCGGCCCACGCCAAGGCCGTCGCCAAGTGGTTTCTGATGTCCGGTCCACCGGAGGACGCCCCCCTTGACCGGGCGGCATTTCTCAAACGGGCCATCGGAGGGCTCGGGGATTCCCTGTTGGCCTCCTGGGACGCCTATCGCGACGCGGCACATCCTCCGAAGCCACATCCGCCGGCTCGCGACAGACTTCGCCCTCCCGGAGCAAAGGAGGAGTCGACCTTTCGTAGCCGCTGCACCCGTTGTGGCGATTGTGCGGAGGCTTGTCCTTTCGGGGTGCTGGCGCCAGACGACCGAGGCTGGCCGACCTTGCCGGATCCCAAGCGTCGGCCTTGCGCCATGTGCCCGGACATGCCCTGCATCGCTGCTTGTGGCACCGGAGCGTTGGAGTGGCATCCGCGTGAGAATCGACGCGTGGGTCTGGTTGAAGTCGTGGCCGAGCTGTGCGTGGTTTCCCAAGGAAAAGAATGCGCCGCGTGTGCGGCCGTCTGCCGAGAGGCCAGAGCCATTCGCCCTGGGCCAGATGCCCTGCCTTGGGTCGATACCGTCGCGTGCACGGGGTGTGGCTCGTGTCTGGGGGCGTGTCCCTCGGAGGGGGCGCTCGTCCTGCGCCCTCGTCAGGGCTAAGGCCTTACCTCGACAAGATCCGGCAGCAATCGCGCCAGCCGGTTGTCGCGTTGCGCGGCCCACGCGCGCGCCATCTCCTGTTTGCCGGCCGCACGAGCGGCCGTCTCACGGGCAGCGCATTCGAGCACGCCTTCCCAGGGGCTGGGATAGGGCCAAAGGTCCGGACGATCTTCAAGGAGGCTGGCGGCCCATGCCCCGTCGGGTGATCCGCCAGTCAGCCTTCTGGCTATCCGGGCTGCACGATGGAACCGTGGATCCTCCGGGTCTTCCGGACCTGATGGTAGCTGGTTCAAGTGGAGAACCGCTTCCTCCTCCTGCCCGCGAAGATACAGGGCTTCTACTGCAAGTCGCGCGACGTGCTCCGCACGGTCGGGACGTCCCTCACGTAACCACGCGGCCTCGGCGCTTCGTGCGTGGACCACGGCTTCGTCCAATTGATCCAGGACCAGATCCTCGAGGGCCATCTCTTCGAGGATCGCCGGGACCGGGTCTTCGAGGAGCGCATACCGCGAGCGGGCTTGGGTCATTGCGGCCTTGCCGGGCGGGCGGTCGATGTAGCTCGCCAAAGCAAGGTCGGGTTGAGTCTGATGGGTCTCGGCCCACGTGCGCCAAGGGGCATCCATGGGGCTGGACTCCGTGAGGCACAGCGAGGCCCTGGCCTTGAGGCCCCACCAAGCAGGATAGCCTGCGCCCGTGAGTCCCGCGCCCCCCTCAAGCACGGCCAGGGCCTCCTCGGCTCTTCCACGTTCCAGCAACAGCCTCGCCAAGTGCTCACGCGCTTGCACTTCTTCCCGGGCCTGCTCGGCCTGAGAGACAGCCAGACGCCAATGTTCGAGTGCGCGCGCGTGCCAGCCCAGCCGAAGTTCCACCCTTGCGAGTGCGCTGAGCGCCTGCCACGCGGCGGCCGTATCTGCGAGCAGGGGCGGATCCTGAGTGGCGATCAAGGTGCGCAGGACGCGAGCGGTCTTGGCCCAGCCGCCCGGATGTTCCTGATCATCGGCTGCGGCGATGGCATGGGCAAGCGCTTGCTCCGGGTGGCCGGCACGCAACAAGTGGTAGGCCAGCAACGACGAGATGCCCTTCTCGCCCGCCATGTCCGGCCGCTGGTCGAGCGCCTCGGCCGCAGCTTCGTGCCACGGCCTTCGCTGGGCCTGGAGGACCCCTTGATAAGCCACTTCGTGCAGGGCGCCGTCCGTGAAGCGGAAACTACCGTCGGGTTTGCTTTCGAGCAGACCGAGGGAGGCGAGGCTAAGCAGTCCCTGGCGGACGGCAGCCAGAGGCCCGAGGTGTGCCATCATCTCCGGATGCAGGGTTGGACCTGCCACCGCCGCGACCGAGAGCAAGGTTCTTTGATCAGCGGGCAGCTGGTCGAGACGGCTCATCAAGATGGCGCTCATCGAGCTCGGCAGGGGCAGGCCGTCACCATCGCGGTGTACCTGCCATGTGTCGTTTGTCGGGATGATCCACCCGTGGTGCACGAGGTCTCGGGCCAAGTCCGCCAGAAACTGCGGATTTCCCCCCGTCTGGTCACAAGCCTCCCGAGCCAGCTCGCGCAGGGCTGCGGGCCATTCGGCGGGTGGACGGGAGAGTTCGGCGGCGGCCCCGAAGATGATTTCGGCCTCTGAAGGAGCAAGAGGCGGGATGACGACATCTTGCCGGCCTACAACCGGGAGGATGGGGACACGTGAGGTCGTGATCAGAATCAGGGTTCGAGCCACCTCGGGACCCTGGGTCTGCTTCCAGAGCTTCAGCAGCCAATCCTGGCTTTCCGCATCCACCGCATCGAGATTATCCACGAAAAGGATGACGGGCTGACGCCGTGAGGCCATCAGGAGGTCCGCGGCCACGGTCTCAGGGGCTTGGTCCGGGGCGATCGTCTTGACCAGGGCCCAAGGGACAGGCAGTTGAAAGGACACGCCGGCCAAGGCGTGGATGAGGTTTCCACCTGCCGCGGGCAGGGCGGCCTGCCAGCGCCTCAGCAGGCGGCTCTTGCCCATTCCCGCCTCGCCTTGCACGTGCAGCCATTGGGAACGGCCTGCGAGACCGGCGGCCATGGTGGCCTCCCAATGGTGCTCTAGGATCGGTCGGCTCAAGAAAGGCAGGGTGTCACGGGCGGGTGCCACATGCTCGCTGCGCAATCCTTGAAGGGCCTGGGGCCGCACGGGTTGGCTGCGGCCTTTGACGTGAATCTCGGGCAACTCTTCGATGTCGAAGTCACGGTGCGTATTGGCCACAGTCTCAGGGGTGGCCAGAATCTGGTCCGCAGCGGCCGACGCCTTCATGCGCTGCGAGAGGTTCACGGTGTCACCCATGACGGTGTAGTCCCGCTTGGCGTCTCCACCTACCTCGCCGGCCACCACCAGTCCCGTATGAAGGCCGATACGAATGCCCAGGCGCGTGGCCGCAGGGGCACTGGCCATGTCTTGTCGGGCGGTTTCCCTTAGCGCGAGAGCGGTCATCAAGGCTCGGTCCGCATCGTCTTCACGCGCCACGGGTGCACCGAAAAGGACCATCAGGCCGTCCGCAAGGAACTTGTCGATGACCCCGCCCCACGCATCCACGACATCCGTAAGCTTCTTGAAGAACCTGTTCGTGATCTCGGTGACCTCTTCCGGGTCGAGCGATTGCTGCAGCTGGGCCAGACCAAGGACTTCCAGGAACATCACTGTGACAATCCGTCGTTCCCCTAGCTGGCTCATCGTCTTGAGATCGAGCGCCTCCGCCGACTTGGCGAAGGGATCCAGAGCGGCAACCGTTTCGCCGCACTGGGTGCAGTAGGTGTCGCCTGGAGCGGCCCAGGCTTTGCACGAAGGGCAAGCGAACCACGCGGGTCCCCCGCAGTGGATGCAGTAGCGGGCTTCGGGCTCGTAAGCGGTCGTGCAGGAGGGGCAGTTCAAGGCAAGGATTCCGCTGGGTGGGGAGGGCGAGGGGGAAGGGTGATCACGGCACGGCAGCTCTCGGACTCAAGCTCCAAGGTGAACTGCCCACCGGCCTGCTTGCAGAATTCATTCACGAGTGACAGTCCCAGCCCGTGTCCCTTTGTTCTCGGGTTTCGGATGTCGTTGTCCACGATCCAGTGACGCCCGTGGGAGTCTTCAAGGTATCGAACCTTGATGCATCCCCCCCGTCCTGCCGCTTGACGCGCGTTTGCCACAAGGTTCGAGATGGCTCGCAGCTCCGGTAGTTGGACCGTCCGGAGGTCTTCGAGGTCCAATGAGGACGAAGAACACCAGTGGCCCAGCCACTGGGCTGCGTGTGCCCGGGGCCACGAAGTCGCGGCTCCCGGACCCAGACCCGCGAGCGCCAGCATGTCGGCGGTCATGGCCTCTCCCGCAGTCACGAGGGTCCTGACACGGGATTGCCAAGGTTCCGGCGCCTCATCCAGCTGGTCCAGCAAGCCTTGGAAGATCTGGCGCAAATCATGGGCCAAGGTCGTTGCGGCTTGTCCCAGCGCCAAAACCCCCGGAATCTCGAGGTCGGGCGAGGGCAGGGGTTTCACACGGTCATGTTACCCCAGCCCTCGCCGCGAGTGACCTCAGGCTGCGATGGGGACGTGGCGCCCCTTGGGGCGACTTCCCTCCTTGTGAGGCATCTTGATGGTCAAGAGGCCATGCTTCAGCTGAGCGCTGGTCTTCTCTGGGTCGATGACGCACGGCAGCGCGACTTGTCGCTGGAATTTCCCTGCAGCGCGCTCATGCACCATGGTTTCGCCTTCGATGGTGCGCTCGACCGTCTGAGTTCCCGTCACGGTGATGCCTTCGTCGTGGGCTTCGATGGTCAAGTTGCGCGCCTCGATGCCGGGAACCTCGAGCACGAGTACGGATTCGTCCTCGCCGACCGTGAGATCGCAGGCAGGAGCAGGAATCCAGGCCATGCCCTCCTCGGTCGTCGCCTTGGAAGGCAGGCCAGGGATGAAGGTCGCGAACAGCCTCTCGGTGTCGCGGACCATTCGGTTCATCTGCTGCCGCAGAGTATCGATCTCGCCTTGGGGAAACCAGGGACGCAGGGCCATGGCGCGACTCCTCTCGCTCGGGGTGTCGGGAACACCCGGGACCGTGCCCTGGCCAAGGTCCCGGCGCAATGGAGGCTTGCTGTCATAACGCCTAAAAGGCGGTGCAGGGTTGCCGAATCCATGGATACGGGAGCCTCGCAAGGGGTGTACCGGTAGCCAGGGGTCGCACGGATGTGACCCTTCCCCACCGTCCAAGGAGGACAAGCCCACCATGGGACTTCGCATCAACACCAATGTTGTCGCGCTCAACTCACACCGCGTGTTGACGGCCAACGACAACGCCCTCGGCAAGAGCCTCGTCCGTCTGTCCAGCGGCCTGCGTATCAACAACGCTTCCGATGACGCGGCCGGTCTCGCGATTGCCGAGAAGTTCAAGGCGCAGGTCAAGGGTCTGTCGATGGCGATGCAGAACAGCGAGGATGCCATCAACCTTCTGCAGACCGCCGAAGGCGCCCTGAACGAGACCGAGGCGATCCTGCAGCGGATGCGCGAGCTTTCGGTGCAGGCTTCCAACGATACCCTGGTCGACCAGGACCGCACGGCCATCGAGGACGAGCTGGATCAGTTGTCGTCCGAGCTGAATGGCATCGCCGAGCGGACGCAGTACAACACGAAGAATCTCCTCTCGGGAGACTTCGACACTACCCCGATGACCTTCCAGATCGGGGCCAACGAGACCCAGACCATCAGCGTCACCATCGCAGACATGTCGGCCACCGGTCTTGGCGCAGGCAGTGGGGATCTGACGGTTTCGTCCCACTCGTTTGCCGCAGGATCCATCACGCAGCTCGACACTGCGATCAGACTGGTCTCGGACCAGCGCGCCAAGCTGGGTGCGGTCATCAACCGACTCCAGCACACCATCAACAACCTCGGTGTCCAGCGCGAAAACATGTCGTCCAGCGAGAGCCGCATCCGCGACCTCGACATGGCGGCCGAGGTGTCGGTGATGACCCGCAACCAGATCCTGACCCAGTCCAGCCAGGCGATGCTGGCTCAGGCCAACCAGGCGCCCCAGGGTGTCCTGAGCCTGCTGCGGGGTTAGTCGCGGGGGTGAGCGGGGCCTGGGCGAGAAATTCGCCCGGGCCCTTCACCTAAAGGTTCTCCGAAGCCTGCCGACATGACATCACAGGTCGGCATGGTCGGCCAAACGTCGAAGCGGGCCTGCCGTGGCGCAGGCACACGGACGTGACCGCGCAAGCCAGGAGGACGACGGGATGGGGCTTCGGATCAACACCAACCTGACGGCACTGAATGCTCATCGGGTGCTCAGTGGCAATGACACGGCTCTGGGCAAGAGCCTGGTCCGTCTGTCCAGTGGTCTTCGTATCAACTCTGCTGCCGACGATGCGGCGGGTTTGGCCATCGCCGAGAAGTTCAAGGCCCAGATCAATGGCTTGTCGATGGCCATCCAAAACTCTGAGGACACGATCAACCTGCTGCAGACCGCGGAGGGTGCGCTGAACGAGACCGAAGCCATCCTGCAGCGGATGCGCGAACTGTCCGTGCAGGCAGCCAACGATACGCTCGTGGATTCGGATCGATTGGCCATCAAGAACGAGCTTGATCAGCTGGCGGGCGAGATTGATGGAATTGCAGACCGGACTGAGTTCAACACCAAGAAACTGCTAACCGGAGACTTCGTCACCACGCCCATGTCGTTCCAGATTGGCGCCAATGAGGGGCAGACGCTGGCCATCACGTTGTCCGACATGCAAGCGTCGGCCTTGGCGGTGACCGGGACGGACCTGACGGTGTCGAGCCATAGTTTTGCTGCGTCCGCGATTTCCAATCTCGACGCAGCCATCGCCGCTGTGTCGGCCGAGCGGGCAAAGATGGGCGCCATCATCAACCGGCTCGAACACACCATCGCCAACCTTAGCGTCCAGCGTGAGAACATGGCGTCCAGCGAGAGCCGGATTCGAGACCTCGACATGGCGGCCGAAGTCTCGGTGATGACGCGCAACCAGATACTGACCCAGTCGAGTCAGGCGATGCTGGCCCAAGCCAATCAAGTTCCCCAGGGAGTCTTGCAGTTGCTCAGGGGCTAGAGACGGCGAGGTCACGCGCAAGCTACGGGCCCGGGAGGTTCAACCTCCCGGGCCCTTTGGTCTCAAGTCGAGCGTCGGCTTGGCGGTGATCCCCTATGAGGCTTGATGTTTTAGGTGTCTTTGCGTATAGGGGTCGTGACACTTGGCGGTGCCACGGTGCGCCATGATGAAGCCGTGCGTGCGCTGGACCGCAGCATCGGCAGATTGGCCAGCGGTCTTGCGATACGGCAGGCCTCCGATGATCCGGCCGGGCTGCAGGTGGCCGAACGGTTCAAGGCTCAGGTGCGAGGCTTGGCTCGGGCCGCTTCCAACGCCCAGGATGCCATCCATCTCATCCAGACCATGGACGGGGCGCTGCAGGAAACGACTGCCCTCGTGCAGCGGATGCGTGAGTTGGTGGTTCGTGCGGCCAACGATACGTTGACGACTCAGGAGCGTGACGTGGTCAAGGATGAGTTGGATCAGTTGTCAGGAGAGGTGGACGGGATTGCCGACCGCACCGAGTTCAATACCCAGCAGTTGCTCCTCGGCTTCAACATGGACACCCCGCTGACCTTCCAGATTGGGGCCAGCGAGGGGCAGACGCTGGCTTTGACCGTCTCCGACATGCGGGCGTATGCGCTCTGGGTGTCCCATTCGGACCTGACGGTGTCCAGCCACGAGTGGGCTCGGGAGACTCTCTGGTCGCTCGACAACTCGCTCTTTCTGCTCGCTGCGGAGCGGTCACGTCTGGGTGCGGTCGTCAACAGCCTTGAGCACACGATCAGCAACCTTGCCGTACAACGCGAAAACATGGCGTCAAGCGAAAGTCGCATCCGTGATGTCGACGTGGCGGAAGAGTCTGCCCGGTTGGTCCGTCAGCAGATCATCACCAGTTCCAGCCAGGCGATGACGGCCCAGGCCCATCAGGTTGCGCAGGGACTATTGCAGCTCCTTCGTTGATCGGCGATGCCCGACGCCGCGTTATGTAGGTGCCCAAACTCAAGGGGGTAGACATAACCGGGTTCAGGCGCGACATAAAGATGCCTGGGTGTGACATAACGGCGCCATTCGGCGCGATCGGTTGAAACTTGAGGGCATGCCCCCCTTGTGAAGCAGATTTTTTTTGCTACGGTGGAGAAGGAACAGGAAGTTCCGGAGAGTCGTCGGCCAAGAGGGTCGTCGCACCTGCGGGAATCACTTCTCGTTCCGTAAGGCGTCGGGCACGGATGTCCGGCGGTACACCATCACGGAGGAGCAAGACCCATGGGTCTCAGGATCAACACCAATCTCACGGCGATGAATGCTCATCGTACGCTGGGAGCCAATGATGCCGCGCTCAGCAAGAGTCTGGGCCGGTTGTCCAGCGGTCTTCGGATCAACTCGGCTTCTGACGATGCCGCCGGTCTCGCCATCGCCGAAAAGTTCAAGGCACAGGTCAAGGGTCTGACGCAGGCTGCGGCGAATGCCCAAGACACCATCAACCTCGTCCAGACGGCGGAAGGCGCCCTCAACGAGACCGAAGCCATCCTCCAGCGGATGCGGGAGCTGGCGGTGCAAGCGGCTAATGACACCCTGGTGGACGATGACAGGACGGCGATTGGCAACGAGATCGTCCAGCTGCAGGAGGAGATCGATGGCATCGCCAGCCGGACGCAGTACAACACCAAGGCTTTGCTTACCGGCTTCTCCTCATCTCCGATGACCTTCCAGATCGGAGCCAATGCGAACCAGAGTGTCTCCCTGACCATCGCCAACATGACGGCAGGATCCAGCGGGCTCAACCTGTCTTCGATTTCGATGGCCGGGCACACCTTGGCGGCGGCGGCGATCAGCTCCCTCGACACGGCCATCAACACGGTGTCCAGCACCCGTGCGAAGCTCGGTTCCGTCATCAACCGTCTCGAGCACACGATCAACAACCTGAACGTACAGCGCGAGAACATGGCCTCCAGCGAGAGCCGCATCCGCGACCTCGACATGGCGGCCGAGGTGTCGAACCTGTCCCGTTCCCAGATCCTGGCTCAGTCGAGCCAGGCGATGCTCGCCCAGGCGAACGCGGCGCCCCAGGGAGTGCTCTCCCTGCTGCGTTAGGACCCAGCAAGGCCGGCGGGGCCGGACGGGAAACCGTCCGGCTCTGTCCGTTTTTGGACGTTTATGCAGGATCCAGGGTCACGATCTGCCTGTGGGACAGGAAGACAAGGTGCCGCGCGCGCACGGGCTTGCCGAAGAGCAGCTCGGCTGCGGTCGCATAGACCTCGACCTGAAGCCGATGTTCCGCGATTAAATCTCCGAGAGGCTTGCGATCGGGAGCATCCGTCTTGTAATCCCAAACCTCCAGATGGTCGGATTCTTCGAGAACGGCGTCGATGATGCCCTGGATCAAGGGAGCTTCTCCCGGCGGGCAAGGCAGACCCAGACGATCAGCCGCAAGGGCGAACGGAACCTCGCGGTGCAAGTGACTGTCTCCCCCCCGTAGCCTCGCCATCAAGGGAGTGTCGAGCCACCAGGCGATGGCCTCCGGATTCAGGCGTCGCGCAGGTGCCGGTGCCAACATGCCTCGCTGCAGCAGGTCAGCGATGACTGTTCTCGCAGCCTCCGTGGTCGCGGGTGTCGTCGGGGCAAGGTGTTGCAGCACCATGTGGAGGGCTTGGCCCAGCTCTGCGGGACCGGGTTCACGGTCGGCTCCCAGCATGAAACGTGGCCTGAAGGGTTCCGGTTTTCGAGGCTTTGGAGTCTCTTCCGGGCGTCCCAGCTCCGTCACCTTACGTTTGGCCGGGGTACGGGTGGCCTCTTCCCACGGGTAGGGATCGGCGTGCGGCGGTTGCGGCTTCTCCACCGGCTCGGCGTCGGAGCTGTCGGGATGGGCAGGCCGTGCGGCCTCGACGGTCTCGTGCTGGAAACGCCACGGGCCGAGCTGGCAGGATGGCATCGCCAGCAGGTGTCGGCTGGTCTCGGGTTCGAGGTCCCAGTGGTGATGCAGGACCGCGGCCCCGGGGTGGCGGAGAAAGAATGGTGTCAGCATGCCCAGCCACGAGGTGCACGAAAGGGCATGTTCGAGGGTGAGGCGCCTCACGCCGGCACGTGCGATGGCCGTGGCTTGGGCGAGAAGTGTGCCACGGGGAGGACCCGAAATCAGGTAGAGCTGTTCCCGGGCTCTCGTCATGGCCACATAAAGGACCCTGATCTCTTCGGCGAGGGCGTCTCGACGGTTCTCGCGCGCCACGGCCAGCCGCGCGGGGGTCTCCCTGGTGCTGCCATCCAGAGGGTCCCGCGCTTTCATGCCGATCCCCGCTCCCCGGTGGATCTGGCAAGGCGCGGCGTGATCCCTGGTCGGGAAGTTGCGATCGAGCCCGGGCACCAGGACCACGGGGAATTGGAGCCCCTTGGAGGCATGGATGGTCATCACCTGGACTGCATGGGCACTCTCGCCCGCCAGGGCAGGTCGATCGATCCGGGTCTGCTCGTCTTCGAGTTCCTGCAGATTGGCAAGGAAGGCCCCGAGCCCTCGCGAGCCTCCCATTGCAACAAGTCGGGCCCGTTGCAGCAGCACCTCGAGGTTGGCAGGAGCCGATGCGGTCGGACCCTCGTGGGCCAGGGCCTGAAGGACTTCCGGTGATTCCAGCAGACGCTCGACGAGTTCGGCCGCGGCGAGTCTGCGGGCCAGTTTCCGCCAAGGTGCGAGCCACGCCAGCATGGAACCAGCGCGATCCGCCGCCGGAGAACCGGCAGGCATGGGGTCGAGGATACAGGCGTGGAAGGGGCCGGTCGGCCGCAACTGGCGCAGGTCAGCCAGGTCCTGATCCGACATGCTGCCGAGGCGACTGCGCGCCACGCGGAGCAGCGGCCGGTCTTGGCGGGGATTGTCGAGGACATGAAGCACGTCACGCAGGAAAGACACCTCGGGAGTGTCGAACCAGCCGGCGCGCAGATTACCGACCGAGGGCACGCCCGACTCCTCCAACGCCTCACGGATGGGGCCGATGCTGCTTCCGTCCCGTACCAGCACGGCGATGTCCCCGGCATGAGCACGACGGCTTGCCCCCTTGTCCCAGACCTCGGCACCCTCGGGACTGAGCAGCCGTCCGACGAGGGCGGCCACGCCTCGCGCCTGAGCCTCGGTCCGATCCAGTTCCTCCGGATTGGGCACGGTGACCCAGCAGGCCACGGGATTTTCGACTTCAGGATAGTCGGCTCCGGGTTGCAGCGCCTCTCGATCGTCGTAGTCCAAGCCGCCCGTGGAACAATCGAATAGGTGGGAGAAGACGCCATTCAGAGCCTCGAGCAGCGTCGCGCGACTGCGGAAGTTGTGGGGCAGGTCGATGCGACGGGCCCTCGCCTCCGCCGAGGTTTCCGCCTGATTGAGCCGTGCAAGGAACAGCGCCGGATCGGCCATGCGGAAACCGTAGATGGCTTGTTTGACGTCTCCGACGAAAAACGCCCTGGGACCGTCCTCCCCAGCGTCGAGAAGCCGGCGCAGCAAGGCCTCCTGAATGGGGTTGGTATCCTGCACCTCATCGACCAGGACCTCATCGAATCGGCTGCGTAGAGCGGCCAGAATCTCGGTACCGCCGGGCCGTCCGGGGTCCATGAGGCTCAGGGCCAGATGCTCGAGATCGCCGAAGTCCATGACCCCTGCCTCGCGCTTGCGCACCGCATGGGTGCGGAGGAGCCGGTGCAGGAGCTTCAGATAGCCGCGGACCTGCGGGGCTGCGGCAAGGTGGGCGGAGAGGGCCCCGTCGGCCGCGCCCGGACTGGCCAGCGGGTGTGACCTGAGGGTGGTCAGTTGGTCCTGCAGACGTTTGCGTTGGGCCGCCCAATCAGCCCAAGCCTCCTTGTCATCCCCCTTGGCGATGCGAGGAGACGCACCCGGTCTGAGTGCCGCTGCAACCTCAACCAAGGTTTCGGGCGCTGGAAGCGCGTGTGATCGCAGGCGAGCTGCGGCATCGGCAAGAGCCTCAGCTATGCCTTGGCCGTGCTCGGCCTGTGAATGGAAGGCTCCCGTGGCCGCGAGGTCTGTCGCCCATTGATGCCACGCGGCTGTTGCGGACTGCAGGCGGGTTGCCAGGTCTTCTGCCAGGGTCGCGATCCAGCAATCCAGGGCATGTTGCCCCTCCTTCCCGTCGCCGTGCGCCTCCAGGGCCTTTTCGATCCATGCGTGAGGATCCGGCAGGCTCAGCAAGCGTCGTACCCCTTGGGACAATGCCTCCAGAAGGGCTCGGTCCCCGTCTGGGGCCGAACCCTCGAGGCAGGCCACGATGTCGGCATCCTCGGAGGCGAGGGCTTCGCCGACCACGTGCTCGAGGTCGCGGGACAGGCGCAGTCGGGCCTCTCCTTCGTCGAGCAGGCGGGTGTCCGGAGCGACTCCCGCGGCGAGTCCCCAACGTCTCACGACACGTTGACAGAAGCCGTGCAGCGTGGACATCCACGTACGTTCCAGGCGCTGTATCTGCTCACGAACGAGGGGATCGGCCGGATGGGCTTGCTCCAGCTGGGTCAAGGCCTCTTCGAGTCTTTGGCGCATCTCTCTAGCGGCCGCATCCGTGAAGGTGACCACGAGGAGCCGATCGAGGTGCAGCGGATCTTCCCGATCAAGTGCGGCCTCGAGGATTCGCTCGACCAGCACCGCGGTCTTGCCCGCGCCAGCCCCGGCCGAGACCATCACTTCACGATTTCTTGCCCCAATCGATTCTCGCTGGGGAGGCGTCCAATCAGTGGCCACCGCCTGCCTCCTCGCCGGGAACTTCCCGATGCGGGTCCCTGCCCGCCTTGAACCGGCAAGCGCGTCGTACCGGGCAGCGGGTGCACGGCAACGCCCTGCCTCGTCGAATGGGCAAGGGGGCCCAGGCTCCCGCCGCCATGCGATCAGCCAGAGTTCCCGCAAGTTCGAGCGCCTCGGAGACCAGCCGCTGCAGTTCTTCGGGGCCGTGTCCCTGCCCTTTTCTCAAGGCCCCGCTGGCATTCCGCATGAGGCCGTAGGCCACCGAGGAGCTTCCCGGCAACAAGAACCGGTCCAGCGCTTCCAGAAAGTCCGGGTCGTCCAGGAAGCGTCCCCTCATGCGCGTGGGACGGAGGCGAACCGCAGCTGTCGTGGATTCCCCGCTCGGGATATCCTCGTCATCCGGATCCCTCTCGCCCGCCGTACCCCCTGTGGCATCCGCATCAGCGACCTCGGCCTCCGGATGAAGCAGTGCGAAGGCGAAGCCTCCCGCCTCGGGCCTGACACCCAGCCACTCGGGTGCCGCCTGGAGGACCGTGGCGAGATACAAGGGGAGTTGCAGGTGCTCACCCGTCCGCAGCTTCCGACGGATGTCCGCGATATGTCCCGACTTGTAGTCGACCACCACCAGCCAAGATTTGCCGTTTGTCCGGAAGAGGTCCACGCGATCCATGCGGCCGGCGAGGAGATGGCGGTGCCCGTCGGCCGATGGCAAGGACAGGTGGGGGAGCCAGAGGGAGTCCTCGGGCCTTCGGCGCGACGCCGGGCCGAAGCCGACCTCGACCCCGATAGGATGACCATTACCGCGCCTCAGCGTCAGGCCAAGCGCCTGCAAGACATGCCCGGCCCTGCGTCCAAGCCTCGCCAGCGCCCGTTCGGACCACACATCTCCCCGGGGAAAGCGCGCGCGGTAGGCTTGTTCCATGGCCGCGATCGCGAGAGAGATGCGGGCCAGCTCATCCTCGGGAGACAGCTCGCCCCAGGTCAGACCCTCACGCTGCAGGTTCACCACGAAGGTCTCGAGGGCGAGGTGCAGGAGGCGACCTGTTTCCAAGGGTTCGAGGCGTCCACCCTGGCGATCCTCGACCTTTAGGACATGACGTGTGAAACCCAGCCACGGACAGGTGGCATAAGCTTCAAGACGGCTGGCCGTCAGGGCCTCCGGCATGGCCACCTTCAAGGGAGCGAAGTCGGGGACCGGCGCGGGCAGCCTTTCCAGCTGAATTGTCCGAACCGCAGGCAGGAGCACGGGGTGAAGCCCCGGAAACATGCGGACGAGGGCCGCCCAGGTGGGGGACACGGCGAGGTCTCGTCCCTTGGCATCACGCAGGGGGCGACTCAAGGTCAGCATCTCCCCTGCACGAGTCAAGGCGTGGAGCACCCGCAAGCGTTCGTGTTCCTGGCGTCTGGCTGTATCCGGCCCGGCCGGGCATCCAAGACCCAGCAGCTGCTCCCGATCGGCATCGTCGAGGAGCGGCGGCTCCTGATGGCGCGCCGGCAGATGACCTTCCTCAAGCCCGAGCAACCAGACCCCCTTGAGGTCGGGAGTGCGGGTGCGGTCCACCGTGCCTGCAAGGACCTGATCCATCGTCGCCGGCACATGCCCCAGCGTCTGTGCGCTGAGCGTGGTGTCGAGGGCAATCCATGCATCGGTGAGATTCAACGGAGCGTCCCCTTCCACGGCAACCCATTGATCCAGCAGGTCCAAAAGGATTTGTCTGGCCTGGTTCATGGCGGCGGCATCGAGGGGGCGCCCTTCTGCCAAGGCTTCGTCTTGACGGAGGGCCATCAGGTTCGGTACCTCCCAGCGATCGAGGAGGACCATCAGGGCTTCGGCGAGGTCGCGGACTGTCGGGGCAGGACCGAGCTTGTCTGCGGTATTCACCAAGTCGCCCAAGCGTTGCAGCAACGGGCCGCAGGGGTCGCCCGGATCCCTTTCCTGCCTGACGCGGACCGGCCAGGAACCGTGCTCCCAGCCCCCGGCCAGCGCTTCGTTCTCGAGCCGGTCCACGGTTCCCTGGTCCGCGGGAAAGAGGTCGTTCCTCAGCAGGTCCATGACGGCAGCCGTCGGCCAGTGCCGTGCCCAGATCGTCAAGATCGAAAGCACGAGACGGATGAGAGGCTCGTCTTCCACCGGCCGACGTCGGTCAAGGAAGAGCGGGACTCCTGCCCGTCGGGCCGCTCGTTCGAGCAGCGGTCCCTCGCTTTCCGCATCCCTGATGAGGATGGCCACGTCACGCCACCGCCAGCCCATTCGGCGCACGGTGTCGGCCAGGTCGGCGACCACGCCTTCGGCTTCAGCCGTGCGATCCGGGGCCTCCAACAGCCGGATCGCGGGGGCAGGATCGCCAGGCCAGCTGGACGGGGTACCCCAGTGGCGCACGAGGTGCTCGAGGGGGCTGTCGGCCCGGAATCGACCCGGTCGTTGTCCGACGAGCAGATCCTCAGAAACCTTCGCACCTATCGAGAGGGCTGCCTCCCGCAAACGTTCTCTCGTGTCAAGGGCCAGGGCGTACACACGCCGTCCGTCGTGACGGTCCAACCGTTCAGGATCGAGGGGTAGGGTCACATGAACTTCGTGGCCTCGGGACAGCAGGGACTTGAGGAAACCCTCCTCGACGGGCGTGAAGTCCTGGAAGCCATCCACCCAGAAGCAGGCCCCTGAGAGGAAGGGGGCGGCTGGCACCAAGCGTGCGGCCACTTCGAGCGTCGTGTCTTCGTCGCGCCAGCCCCCCGCCACGACGCGCTCCTGTTCCTCGAGGAGCTTCGCGGCATCGCGGAGTCGGGCGGCCAGGGTATCGCCCGGGTGGCCCGCGAGTCTTTCCGCGGCAGCCCTGAGGCGCGCCGGAGTCAGGTCGTGTCGACGAAACTCGGCGAGCCAGGCGAGGAGGCTGCCGACCCAGTGTCCCGGGCGTTCAAGACGACCGAAGTGTTCGAGCTGATCACCAAGGCGGCGCAGCACGGCGTGAAGCAGGAGGCGCCGCCCCCCGTCCCCCAAGGGTTGCAAGGCCGCCCCTTCGGTCCATTGGGCGATTCGCCACGTCAGCCGTCGAAAACTCGTGACTTGCAGTCGATGGGAGATGCCGGCGACGTCCTGGATCTGGCGCTCCATGGTGTCTGTGGCTTGCTCGGGCACCAGAAGGATCCGGGGGGGGCCGGGGCGGTCGAGGTCTCGGGCCATGGCCTGCAGGCACGCCACGGTCTTGCCCCGTCCGGGCGCGGCAAGCATCAGGTGCAGAGGCATCGGCTGGCAGGCTCTCCATGGTAGAATGTCTTTATATGATATCAGGTGGAATGGGAGATCGTTTGGGTCAAGTCCTGCTCTCGCAGGGCATTGTCACCCGCGAGCAGCTGGATCATGCGCTGCGGGAACAGGCGAAGAAGCCCTATCTGAGGCTTGGCGAAATCCTGTTTACGCTGGGGTATCTCTCGTTCGCCCAGCTCGAGGAACAGCTCGAGCAACAGTACCGGGACCTTCGTCTCGGCCAGTTGCTGGTCCGCAAGGGGCTGCTGGAACCCGAGCAACTCGAATCCGCGATGGCCGAACACGAGGCCACGGGCTTGCTGTTGGGCCACCTGGTGATCAAGCTGGGCTTCTGCACATTGGAGCAGGTTTCCCGCGTGCTCGAGGAGCAGCGGGTCCTGTCGGGTCAGCAACGGGCCTGAAAGGTGCAGGCGCTCGCCTACATGTAGTAGTCGATGAGCTCGAGAAAGCCCGCGAGAGGTTTGTCATACCAGGGCATGTCCAGATCTGCGTCGGTGATCTCGGGGGTCGAGTCCCAATCCGGGTCAGGGACCCTCGCACGGAATGACGTCACGCGGGCGGGTTCCGTCAGGACCAGATCCAGCTCCTGATTGTTCTCGAAGGTCAGGGTATCGCCGTTCGAAGAACCGACCAGCAGGAACGCGTCGTCGACGACCGTGTACTTGATGTGGGCATAAGCCTTGTCGTACCAGTGAAGCTGCACGCCTGCCGGCTTGATTTGTCTTGCGGACCATTTGTTGAGCTTGCGCAGGATCTCCCTGTCATGTGTGGTCAGAATGACTCGAACCTGGACACCGCGGCGGGACGCTGCCTTGAGCTTCTCCATCAAGGCATCGTCCGAGAAGAAGGGGTAGGCCATGTCGATTCGTCGTGTCGCACGGTCGAGGGCTTGAAAAAGCACCTTGCGGATTTCGGACTCACGGCCCCTCTCCCGCGGACTGGTCACGGCAATGGCCACGGGCTCCATGCCATAGCTCCCCGAGGGACGGGGAGGCAGGGCAAAGAGCTTGCCGCCGGCGCGAACCCAGTCCAAGCGGAACTCTTCGTGCATCAGTCCCGCAGCTTCGCCGGTGACGTGCCAGAGCATGTCGTGGGCATGGTCGAGGTATTTGTCGCCCAGGTTCATCCCCCCCGTCATGGCCTTGTCCCCATCGACGAGATAGAGTTTCCGATGGGTGATGTTCAGCCCGACGCCGGTCTTTCGTACATAGGGTGTCGCCCTATATACCTGCACGGCGATGCCGGCATCCTTCAAGAGGCGTTCCACCCGGCTGCGGACATGGTTCTGCCCCGTCTGGTCGAGGATGACCCGCACGTCGACCCCCGCACGATGGCGGTCGACGAGGACGTCGCAGATGCGCCGGCCTACGGCGTCGCTCCAGAACTCGAAGGTCTGCACGTAAAGTGACTTTCGTGCCGATCGCAGGTGGTCGAGGAACGCGGGCAGCACCTCGCGATCGACCGCGAGGTCCAGCCGGTTGTTGAGGGTGATGGGATGGTGGACGGCTGTCTTGACCTGGCGGGCCACTTCCAAGGCCCGGGCCGAGAGGGACGGGGTGACCGGCCTGGGGGGAGCGGCCGCCAGGTTGCCGCACCCGACGAGGGTACCCAGAGCCGTGAGGGCACAGGCGCGGCGCAGGCCGGCAAGGCAGGACGTCTTTGTCATGGTGAACCTGGATCCTGAAACCTCAAGATGATCTCAAGTATCGGTTATCTTCAGGTAAAGTTCCATGCTTGCGCAGGATTTTTAACAGAATCTGAACAAAAGCCCTCCCGGGGCTTCACGGCTCCGAGAGGGCTTGGCGTTTGCGGCAGGGTCAGATGTAACGGTCGAGCAATTCGAGCAGCGCGAACCAGGGCTTCTGGGTCCAGGGCACGTTGATTTCGGCTTCCGTGACGGCAGGCGTGGCCGCCCAGTCGGGATCGCAGATGGTGTCGCGAAAGTTCGAGACGATGCGCGGGTTCGTCAGGATGAGGTCCAGCTCCTGATTGTTCTCGAAGGTCAAGGTGTCCGCGTTCGAGGAGCCCACGAGGAGAAAGGCACCGTCCACGGCCGTGTACTTGATGTGGGCGTATCCCGTGTTCCACCAGTGGAACTTGACGCCCTTGGGCATGGCCTGACGAGCGGACCAGATGGCCAGTTTCTCGATGGCCGGGTGGGACTCCTTGGTCAGGATGACCCGGACGTCCACACCCCGCTTGGCGGCCCGGATCAGGCGATCGAGGACCTGATCGTCCGAGAAGAAGGGGTAGGCCATGTCGATGCGGCTTCGGGCCGTATCGAGCGCTCGAAGCAGGACCCCGCGGATCTCCTCCTCTCGTCCCTTCTGCCGCGGGCTGGTCACGCACATGCCGATGGGCTCGCTGCCATAGATTCCGGTTGGAGCCGATGGCGCCTCGAGCCGGCCGCCCCGTCCCAACGCCCAGTCGGTGACGAACTCTTGATGCAACTGATGGGCGGCTTGCCCCTGGACCTTCCACAGCATGTCGTGGGCGTGGTCAAAGTATTCGTCGCCGAGGTTCATCCCGCCTGTCATCCCTTGATCGCCATCAACGAGGTAAAGCTTTCGATGGGTGATGTTGAGGCCATGTCCCGTCCGCCTGAGGAACGGCGTGGCCGGATAGACGACGGTCGGCACGCCGTTGTTGCGCAGGACTTTGGCCGTGGCGGTCCCGATGGACTTGGACCCAATGAAATCCATGATGACCCGGACGTCCACGCCTTCTCTCTTCTTGGCGATCAGAAGGTCGGTGAGCTGACGCGCCTTGTCGTTGTCGGCGAACTCGAAGGTTTCCATCCAGAGGGACTTGCGGGCGCCTTTCAGCATGTCGAGCAGGACGGGGAAGGCCTCGCGATCGGGATGGATGGTCAGGCTGTTGTTCCATGTGACAGGCTGTCCCAAGGACGGCTGCAGCACGGACTGCATGGCCTTGGCCTGGCTGATCTCACCCACGGACATCGACGGGCGTCCAAGCGGTGAAAGGGCCGAGGTGGGAGCACCGCCACAGCCGGTGAGCAGAACCGCTGCGAGGGCGAGCAGTGAACGACGTACCATTCTGAAACTGGCCTCCGAAACAGCGAGGTCGGGAACTTCGTAACCAAGGAAATACCGCGGTTAAGGCCAGGTAAGGGACTTCCTGTTGAATCTTGACCTTCATTTTAAGGTTGGTTAACACCTCTCGCACGGCTTGGGCGTTTCTCAATCTGAAATTAACTTTCGCCGGCAGGAGTCGCCGGGTGTACCATGCGGGCCATGACGGAACATGCCGAAGTCGTGGGACCGATGGCTCACGCAGGGGTCCCGGACGATGTCGTCCGCGAAGTCGAGGGTCTGCGCCGTGCGTTGCACGAGCACAATGTCCGGTACTACCTTCTGGCCAGCCCTACGGTGTCCGACGCCGAATATGATCGGCTTTTCCAGCGTCTGCAGGTGCTGGAGGCGGAATACCCGGAGCTGGAGCGCCCTGATTCGCCGACCCGTACGGTGGGGGCTCCCCTGCAGACCGATTTTCGGACCGTCCCCCACGAGCGTCCGATGCTGTCTTTGGCCAATGCTTTCGACGAGGCCGGTCTGCGGTCATGGGACGAGCGGGTACGCAGGTTGCTGGCCCGCGCCGATGCCACGGGGCCTCAGGCGACAGCCGACGGCCACGTCACCTATGCGACCGAGGTCAAGGTCGACGGCCTTGCGGTGTCTCTGATCTACGAGGACGGAAGTCTGGTGAGGGGCTTGACGCGCGGAGACGGACTTTCCGGGGAAGACGTCACCCTCAACATAAGGACCATTCGGGATGTTCCTTGGGACCTGCCCCCATACGTCGATCGGCTCGAGGTGCGCGGGGAAGTCTACATGACCAAGGATGAGTTCGAGACCTTCAATCAGGCGCAGGCGGAGCGGGGCGAGAAGGTGTTTGCCAATCCGCGCAATGCGGCTGCGGGCTCCTTGCGGCAGACGGACCCACGAGTCACCCGGACCCGGCCGCTGCGCTTCCTCGCGTATGCGGTCTCCGGCCTGCGCGACGTGACCAGTCACCTGGGGGCATTGGAGCGTCTCGAGCAGTACGGATTTCGGACCACCCGCCCCCAGCGAGCTGACGGGGTGGACGAGGTACAGGCCCATCATAAGCTCTGGCTGGAACGACGCGCCGACCTTCCGTACGACATCGACGGCATGGTGGTGAAGGTGAATGCGCTGGCCGACCAGGAGGTGCTTGGAGCGGTGGGACGGGAGCCTCGGTGGGCCTTGGCCTACAAGTTCCCTGCCATCCAGGAGATCACGAGACTGCGTGACATCGAAGTGTCCGTGGGACGAACCGGCGTCCTCACCCCGACCGCAGTCCTTGAACCTGTGCCCATCGGTGGGGTCGTCGTCAGTCACGCCACCCTGCACAATGCCGACGAGATCTCCCGCAAGGATATCCGGGTTGGGGACTGGGTGGTGGTGCAGCGAGCCGGCGACGTCATCCCGCAGGTGGTGGCGGCCGTCGTCGAGCGGCGTGTCGGTACCGAGCGGGTCTTCGAGATGCCGGAAGTGTGCCCGGAATGTGGCGCTCATCTCGAGCGTTTGCCCGGGCAGGTGGCCGTGCGCTGTACCGGAGGCCTGGCCTGCAGGGCCCAGATTGTCCATCGCCTGTGGCACTTTGGCAGCAGACGAGCCATGGACATCGAGGGCTTGGGTGAGAAGCTGTGTGCCGCCTTGGTGGATGCCGGCATGGTTCGGACCGTTGCGGATCTCTACGGGCTCGATCCTGACTCCCTTGCCCAGCTCGAGCGCATGGGGACGAAATCCGCGTCCAACTTGTTGGCGGCCATCGAGGGCAGCAAGTCGCGTCCCTACGCCCGTCTCCTTCACTCCTTGGGTATTCCGGAAGTCGGCGAAGTGACGGCGGGACTGCTCGCCCTTGCCTTCCCGACGCTGGCGCGGCTGGCTGATGCCACACGAGAGGATCTCGAGGCCCTGCACGGCGTAGGCCCTGAGATGGCAACGGCCATCGTGGACTTCATGGCTGAGCCTCACAACCGCGAGGTCTTGGCGCGCCTTGCGGCGGCTGGGCTGCAGGTCGAAGGCCCTGCGGGCACGCCTGAGGAACAGGAAGGCCCGCTTGCCGGGGAGGAGTTGGTGTTCACGGGCACGTTGTCCCGGCCGCGCGAGCTGTTTCAGGAGGAGGCCCGTGCACTCGGGGCACGGGTCGGAGAAACCGTGACGCGGCGAACCACTTTGGTTGTGGCGGGCGAAAAGGCCGGTAGCAAGCGTCGCAAGGCCGAGGAGGCGGGCATTCCTGTCGTCGATGAGGAAGGCTACAGGGTCTTGCTGGCCTCCCGAACCGATTCACCGTCCTAAGGACGCAGGCACGAGCCTTGGGGTCGGTTGCACGAAGATGGCCCCTTCGCGCATGGGAGAGCCGTATTCGCGGACGACCAGCACCCGTCCCAGCTGCCACCCGCCCGCGGCCGTCCCCAGGAGGATCAGGCCAGCCGCGATTTTGCGCCATCTGGCCAGTTGCCTTGCTCGGCGTTCGCGCCGCATGGCGGGCCCGAGGGCACGGCTGAAATCCCTGGGAAGCGGCGGGGGCGTGCTCGTGGAGAAGCGTGGACGCGGCCTGCGCGATGCCGGTGGTCCAGGCACGGCACAAAGGACACTTTTCAAGATGCCGGATCGCATGAGCGTCCGGGAAGGTCTCGCCGAGACCTTCGTGGAATTGCCAACGCAGTTCGTCGCACGTCACGGATGAATGCCCTCCCGCAAGAGGTGTTCTCGCAGCAGCTCGCGTCCGCGAATGAGCCGGGTCTTGACGGTCCCCAGGGGCCATCCGAGCACTTCCGCAATCTCGTGGTAGGGCCAGTCAAGTACATGGCGCAGGACGAGGGGCTGACGGTAGATGAGCGGCATGGCCCGCAAGGCACGGTCGGCGGCTTCGCCCGTGTGGCGGGAGTCGGCACGGGCCTCGGGCCCATCCCGATCCGGTGCGGGCAGGTTCACTCCGGCTTCTGCCAAGGCCTCGAGGGAAAGTGTTCCCGGTTTGCCGAGCATGTCGGCGGCGAGATGATTCAAGATGCGCAACAGCCAGGGAAGGAAGCGCTCCGGATCCTTGAGCCGAGGAAGGGAACGATAGGCACGGACCAGGCTCTCCTGCACCAAGTCAGCTGCCACGTCATCATCGGTGGCCAGCCGCCGCGCCACTTGCCAGAGCCTTTCCTGAACCCCCGTAATCATGTCAGTGAAGGCGCGGTCATCCCCTTGCCGGGCCGCTCGGACAATGTCGGCCCGGGATGTGGATTCCCCTCGACGGCGGCGGAAATGCAGCTTCACGAAGAGTGGACGGGAAGCGTCGGCACAAGGTTTCGCGGGAAGGGTCTTTGCAGCGTCTCCGGCGCAATGCCTTCTCGCAAAGCCAAAACCACGCCGGCGGCCTCGGCCCAGGTGCGGGCATGACAGGCCTCGAGGCCGAGAGCCTCAGCAGTGACCTCGAGTACGGAAGGGTTGTCTACCGCCACCAGATAGAGGCCCCGCTTGCTGGCGGCGTACGTCCCGCTGCCTCCCATCGCGGTGGCCGGTACGACCAAGACACCAGCGGCAGGCCACCCCCCTGGGTGGCTTCCGGGGGCAACCGCTGCCGGGGCTTCCTGCAGGCCTCTAAGGACGCAGAGGAAGTAAGACAGGCCAAGTTCTTCGGCGGCACCTCTAGGGTCGACCTGATCGAGAGATGGCGGGATCCAAGGGGCGTGAGCCGTGGGTCGGCCGACGGCCCGTCCCACCAGCCGCGAGATCATGGCTTCCAGTCCCCCGATGGGGTCCGGTCCCTGGCCGGCAGCGTAAGCCGCATCAAATGTGGCCAGCGGCTCCATGTCCGTCAGGATGGCGATGGCCTCGGCACCCCGGTTCACCAGCCGCCGCGCCGCCTCGACCAAGGGGCCTGCATCCGCCAGTTGCCCGAGGCTGCGGCCGCCTGGTCCGCGTATCAGTCGCATCGCGAGCGGAGTCGAGGTTTCCTCGACCAGGCAGCGTCCACCACCTACCGTCCGAAAGGTCGACAAGGCGTTCTCGACGGCGCGTCTCGCCTGTTCATCAAGGCCGGCGTCCAGCAGAATCCCCACGATGTTGGATCTACGAGGCAAGAGGTCCCAGCGGCCTTCAAGCCAGCCGTCGAGCAGTCCACCTTCGGTATAGGCCGTGCCTCGTGGTGCCCAGTTGAGTGCGGCGGCATTCACCACGTTGGGATGGGTGACAAAACGATCCGCGAGTCCTGCCAACAGGCGAGCCGCTGGAGTGCCGTCCCCTGCGTACCCGCCGGTTTCGAGCCCCAGGCCCGTTGGCAGGGCCAGCGTGATGGTCCAGGGCGTCGTCTCGGCGGGACTTGATGGTGCGGACGGAGGCGGCAGGGGAGGGAGTTCCAGCCCTGGCCCGGCCTCCAAGGTCTCGATCTGCCAGACCTCGGCGTCGCACGCAGTCACCGCGACGTGCAGCGTGGTCGAACGAGCCGAGAGGTCGGGCGGCAGCAAATCCTGCAGCAAGGAGACCCGCGTACGTGGAGCGGGCACGACCAGGCGCTCCGGCCGAAGCCACCTGTCAGCCACGGCCGGTGCCGTCTTCATCGCTGTCGCGGAAGAGGGCATCGAGGTCCAGCAGGATCAGCAGACGGCCTTCGTGCTTGCCCAGTCCGGCGATATGGGGGGAGTGCTGTTGGAACTGGGCCGTCGGGGGGTCGATTTGGCTGCGGTCCAGCCATACGACCTGCTGGACGGCATCGACCTGGAAGCCGAAGCGTTCGCCGCGCCATTCCGTAATGATGGTGGTCGACGCGGCAGGCGCCTCGTCCTTGAGTCCGAACCACGTTCGCAGACGGAACACCGGGATGACCTCACCGCGCAGGTTGATGAGTCCGGCGACGTGAGGAGCTGCCCCGGGTAGTCGCGTGGCGTGGCGAGAACTGATGATTTCGCGGACGTGGTCGATGGGCAACCCGTAGATTTCGTCGCCCAGACGAAAGGTGACGAGCTGGGTGCGGCCGGTGGTCATCCGGACGCTCTGTGCGCCCCGGGAGGACAAGGTCATCACTTGCGCCCCCTCGGCAAGCCGGCCCCATCAGGCAGGATGCCGAGGTAGCGATGGACATGGCCTCGCAGACGCAGCGCCGCCTGGGTGTGAATCTGGCAAACCCGGGATTCCGTGACACCCAACACTTGACCGATTTCCTTCAGGGTGAGGCCTTCCTTGTAGTACAGGGCAAGAACCATTCGCTCACGCTCGGGCAGACGATCGATGGCTGCGGCAAGCTCGCGGCGGAATTCGTCCTCTTCCAGGATATGAGCGGGCCCTGGTCTCTCGTCGGGCATCGTGTCGAGCCACGTCAGGCTCTGACCATCCTCGGAGCCTTGGATCATCTCGTCCAGAGAGAGGAAAGGGCTGGTTTCGCGCGCCATGGCGTGGCCGAGCTCTTGCACGGACAGACCCATGTGGCGCGCCAGTTCATCATCGGTGGCCGGTCGGCCCAGCGTGGCCTCCAATCGGACCATGGCCTCGGAAATTTCCCTGCCCCTGCTGCGGACCGATCGCGGTACCCAGTCCTGGCTTCGAAGTTCATCCAGGATGGCACCACGAATCCGCGTGGCCGCATAGGTTTCGAATTTGACTCCTCGCTCGGGCTGGAACTTCTCGACGGCCTGGATGAGGCCGATGAGGCCATACCCGTTGAGATCGTCCTGGTCGAGCGTGGAAGGTAGGGTCAGGGCAAGGCGGCCCACGACATACCGGACCAGCGGCATGTAGTGGACAATGAGTTGCTCGCGCTCCTTTGACCCACCCGTACGGATGAACGTCGACCAGAGCTCAGGAGCCGGGGTGTCCGCCATCCCACCTCACGTGCCTTGACTTCGCGTCACTTCATCATAGCCCCGTCGGCCTCTCCCGGGCAACTTCATCGTTTCCGATCACGTCTCGGAGTCTTCATCAGCGGGTTTGCCCAACTTCTGATCCAGCAGCTCGGGGGGCGGTACTTGGGCCAAAACCACATCCAGTGCAAAGCCAAGAAGACCGCCCAACAGAGAAGCCAGCAGCGCCCGGTAGATGGCCGTGCCGAGGGTCGCCCCCGCTACGAGGGCGAGGCTGCCAACCAGTACGAGGGCCCCGGCTCCAAGGACCAGGGTCCAGTCCCGGTGCATCACGTCTGTGGTTCCTCGCGGTCGAACCAGGCCGTCAAGGGAGCACCTGCCTGCCCGAGCAGCGCGACGGACACCTCGCGTCCGCAGGCCTTCACGAGTAAGTTGCGGCTCAGCGTTCCCCCCACGTCGCCTCCGACCAGGGGAATGCCGTGTTCTTCAAGGCTTTCGGTTGCGGCTTGGACGTTTCGCCTCCCGATCCCGGCTCCTGCCCCAAGGCCGCGGAACATCCGGGAGCCCCCGACCAACAGGGCTTCCAACTCCATAGAGTGCTCGGCTCGTCGGGCCAGCTTGACGACCATGGCCCCAAGCCCCGCATCGACGAACTTGTCGTCAGACTCGTCCTGAACTCCGAGGGCTCGTCTGGGAAGCATGAAGTGGCCGACCCCTACCAAAGGGACCTGGACGTGTCGCAGGACGATGGCCACGCAGCTACCGAGGCCCACGATGCGCAAGGTCTCCGAAGGGTCCGTCGTCACGACGGTAGAGGCCATCGGGACGTCTCTCACTGCAGCGCATCCAACCCGAGAGCTCCGAGCATCCGGGGCAAGGAGGCGGGCGGCGGCAGGAACAGGAGCAAGATGCCACATCCGGGAACGGACGGGACCTCGAGGCGGCCTTCAAGTGTCAGGACCGTCCTGCCCGCGAGTTGCAGCTCGGCTGTGAGCGAGTCAAGAATCGCCCCGGCCTGGTCGTGCGCAGTCAGCGGGGGGCTGGGGCGAAGGTCGAGGCCGGTCCAGCGGGTCAAGGCACCGACATAGGCGGAGGTCAGGATATTGCCGATTTCGGCCAGTGCCGATTCGGCAAGTTCGTCACTTTTCTGATTCGAGAGGCGCTCAGGCATCAGGGCCGCGAGGAGCCGCAACGCCTCGGCCTCTCGCATGATCAGCGCCATATGTCCTTCGAGTTCACCCGAGACCAGCAGGTAGACCGCCCTGACCATGGCTTCGCGGCCGCCCAGCAAGTCTCCGATTTGGCTCACGTCGCTCAGGCCGACGGCTGGTACCTCCATCTTGACCGGCACGCCCAGCATCGTCGAGAGGGAAGTGGCGGCGTGGCCGGAACCGACGTTGCCAAGTTCTCGCAGGGCATCGAGCTGGAGTTCGGTCAGATCATGCGGTCCGGTCATCAGTCATCAGCCTCAGGCTACGGCGGAGGCGTCGAGGATCAGCGCAATGCGCCCGTCACCCAGAATGGAGGCGCCGCTGACCTTGCCCATGGTTCCCGCGAGGCGGCTGATGGGCTTGATGACCACCTCCTGCTGACCCAGCAGACGATCCACGAGGAAGCCTGTTCGCCTCGAACCGACGCGTACGATGACCACGGAGGCCTCTTGCCCCTGGGACCCGCCCGGCACGTCCAGATCCTCACGCAAGCGACGCAAGGGCAGGCTCTGCCCGCGCAGCATCGCCATCTCTTCGTCTTGAACCGACTGCAAGGAAAGGTCCACGAGATCGTGGGCGTCCTCGATGAAGCTGATGGGAATGGCGTAGATTTCGTCACCTACCTCGGTCAGCATGCACTGGATGATGGCGAGTGTCAGCGGAAGGATCACCGTCACGTGCGTGCCCTTGCCCACTTGGCTCGTCATGTCGAGGACGCCCCCCAACGCGAGCGTCTTGGCCTTGACCGCATCCATACCGACCCCGCGCCCGGAGATGTCGGTCACTTCGTCGCGGGTCGAGAAACCCGGCAAAAACAATAGATCGAGACATTGTTTGTCGCTGAGCCGCATGGCCTCGTCCTGGCTAATCAGTCCCTTCTCGATCGCCTTGCGCCGGATTCGATCGGGGTCGAGGCCCTTGCCGTCGTCCTGTACCTCGATGATGACGTGGCTGCCCTCGTGCCGGGCCGCGAGGCGAATGGTTCCCACCCGTGGCTTGCCCATCAACTCGCGATCATCGCCGCGCTCGAGTCCGTGGTCTACCGCATTGCGCAGCAGATGAAGCAGAGGGTCGGCGATCTCGTCGATCATCAGGCGATCCAGTTCGGTTTCCTGGCCCTCCACCACCAGCTGGACCTCCTTGCCCAACTCGCGTGCCAGATCGCGAACCATGCGAGGAAATCTGCTGAAGACCCTCTCGACGGGCATCATGCGTAGCTTCATGACGACCCCATGGATATCCGAAATGACCGAGCCGACGTGACGGATGACCTCCTTGACGTCATCGGACTCGTAGCGATGGACGATTTCCTGCAGGCGGGTGCGGTCGATGACCAACTCTCCCACCAAGTTGACCAAGGCATCGAGCCGCTCAGTGGCCACCCTCACCGTCTGGGCCACCTTGGCCTTGCTTTCCTCCGGACGCGGCTCCTGAGGGCCTTTGCCCATGGGCTGCGAAGGTGCAGGCGCAGCAGCTGGCCCTGCCGGAGCCGGTGAAAACGAAGCGGTCGGGGGCGAGGGCGGTTGTGATACCGGGGCGACGCCCCCCCTGGGGGTGGAACGAGGCGCAGGCAGTGGGGCCGTCCGCACATTCGTCACTTCTGAGACATCGCGGATGCGCGCCTCCAGGCTTGTGGGTTCTTCCTTGGTCAGTACCAGGAGGCAGAACGATTGGTCGAAGCGTTCCTCCTCGAGCTCCGAGACCTCCGGGAGGGCTTGCAGGATCTCGCCATGCCCCTCCAGCGCCGACATGACCATGTAGGCACGTACGCCCTTGAGCATGCAGCCTGCCGACAGGGTGACCTCGACCCAATGCGCCTTGAATCCCTGGGATTCTCCTTCTGAGATGACCGTCCTGACATAATCCGCGACCGCAGGCCAAGCCTCCGAGGTCGTTGTCGCAGCCTCTGGAGTGGTCCCTGTCGCAGGAGGAGGGGACGCGGACCCTTCGAGAAGCGCGGTGATCCGTTGTACGAGAGGTCTGTGATCGGGGCCCGAACGCTCCTCGATGATGGCGTCCAGCATGCCCGAGATGGTGTCGACGCACGAAAACAGGACGTCGACAGCCTGTCGGTCCGCCGCACGCTTGCCCGTGCGAACGGCATCGAGCATGTTCTCCATCTTGTGGGTCAGGTCCGCAAGGGCGGCAAACCCCATCGTGGCCGACATGCCCTTCAGGGTGTGGGCGGCCCTGAAAATCTCGTCAATGGCCTTGCGGTCCTCAGGCCGACTTTCAAGCTGCAGCAGGCGATCGTTGAGCAGCTGCAGCATCTCTCGGGCTTCGTCGAGGAAGATGCTCAGGTATTGGTCGTTGTCCAAGCTCGTCAGGCCTTCTCGTAGAAGAACGGCCGCAAGGGCCGGCAGCCATGGTCACCGCCCGCGGGAAGGTGTTCGGCCGCACCTACGAACAGCATACCCCCTCGTGGCAAGGCTCTCCCAAGCTTGCGCCACACCTCGTCCCGAGCTTGGTCCCGCATGTGGATGGTCACGTTCCTGCAGAGGATCAGGTGCTGATCGGCCAGAGGCAGCTCGCCGAGCAGGTCATGGACCTGATAGCGGATCCTGTCGCGCCATCGGGCCGGGGGTTGCCACGAGCCATCCTCGTTCAGGGTGCCTCGTCCCGCTTTCCACGTTTCCGGCAATCCCTGCTGGGCCGATGGGTGAAATGAGCCCCTCTCGGCCAGGGCGAGCGTCGGTAAGCTGATGTCGGTGGCGGTGAGCAGGCATGATTCCAGCAAGCCCGCCTCCTCGGCCACGCCGGCGACCGACATGATTTCCGCCCCGTCGGCGCAGCCCGCGCTCCAGATCCGGAGGATGCCGAACCGTTCGACCAGTAGGGGCAGGATCTCGTCACGCAGCGCATCAAAGCCCTCGGCATCGCGTCGCCAGCCCGTCACGTGAATGGTCAGGCTGGCCACCAGATCGTCCTGCAGGGCGAGATCCCGGCGCAGCCGGACCAGCAAGGCCTCGAGCGGGCCTTCCGGCTGACCGGCCAACCAGGCGGCCAGCCGTCGATCCACTGCATCGTCCCGGTACAAGGACAGCGGCATGCTCAAGACGGTTCCCAATGCTTCCTTGACTGCGGCCAGGTCAAGGTTCACGCGCGGATGACCCCCATCGCGCGCACCTCCGTCGAGGTCGGGACCACCTCGTTGTAAGCCATGACCTGAATCTGGGGCAGATCCCGCTCAATCAGTCGGCGAAAAACCAGTCGGACTTTGCTTGAACACAAGACAACCGGGGTGACCCCACCCGCCAGTTGCTGCTCCACCAAGGTTCGCACGTTGCGGCGGATGATCCCCGCCATGCCTGGTTCCAGGCTGACGAAGGCTCCTTGGTCCGTCTGCTGGATACTTTGCGCCATCATGGCTTCGAGTTCCGGATCGAGGGTAAGGACGGCCAGGGCCCCGTCGCCACCGAGGTTGGCCTTGCAGATGGAACGGGCGAGGGCAAGGCGGGCATATTCGGTCAGGGTATCGATGTCCTTGGTCAAGCGTGCGTGCGTCTCCAGACTCTCCATGACGGGGACGAGGTCCCGGATGCTGACGCGATCGCGCAGCAGGTTCTGCAGGATGTGCTGGATGTCGGAGACCTGCAGCAGATCGGGGACGACCGCCGCGACGAGGGCCTCCTGGTCTTGCTTCAAGTTGTCCAGCAGCGCCTGCGTGTCGGCGCGCGTCAGGATTTCGGGAGCGTGGGCTTTCAGCACTTCCATCAGATGGGTTGCGATGACCGAGGCAACATCAAAGACCGTGTAGCCAGCCATCTCCGCCTGTTCCTTGTAGTCTTCGGTGATCCATGTGGCCGGCAGCCCGAAGACCGGCTCGACCGTCGCAATTCCGGGAACCGCTTCCATGGCGAGGCCCGAGTCCATGGCCAGAAAGTGATCCACTTGGACCTCCCCGCGCGCGATGTCGATACCCCGCAGGTTGATCCGGTATTCCTTGGGCTTGATTTGCAGATTGTCCCGCACCCGGATGGGCGGTATGACAAGGCCGAGTTTCAGCGCCATCTGCCGACGGATCATCGTGATGCGCTCCAGCAGGTCTCCACCCTGACTGGTGTCCACGAGAGGAATCAGCCGGTAGCCCACCTCGAGCTCCATGGCGTCGACCTTGAGCAGGGCCATCACATTTTCCGGACCCTTTGACGCTTCGATACCTGGGTCTTCGGTTGCGGCCGGGCTTGCAGCGGCCGCTGCCTCGGCACGTTCCTGCCGCACCAGTGCATAGCCGATGCCACCCAGGATGCTTCCAACCATCACGAAGGGCAGGCCGGGCAGGCCGGGGACGGCAGCCAGGAACGCCAGCATCGCGGCCGCGATGACGAGCGGTCTCGGGCTTGCCGTGATCTGTCCGGCGATCGTGGCGCCCAAGCTGGTGTCGCTGGCCGCACGAGACACCAGAATACCGGTGCCTGTCGAGATGAGCAGGGCGGGAATCTGGCTGATGAGGCCGTCGCCGATGGACAGCACCGTGTAGCGGCTCGCGGCATCCGCCAGCGGGCGTCCTTGCTGCAGCACGCCAATGACAATCCCGCCCACCAGGTTGATGGCCGTGATGACGAGGCCGGCTACGGCATCCCCGCGTACGAACTTGCTGGCACCGTCCATGGTGCCGTAGAAGTCGGCCTCGCGCTGAATGGCCTGGCGGCGTTGTTTGGCTTCCTGCTCCTGGATGAGCCCGCTGTTCAGGTCGGCGTCGATGGCCATCTGTTTGCCGGGCATCGCATCCAGGGTGAATCGGGCGGAGACTTCCGAGATGCGTCCTGCACCGTTGGTAATGACCACGAACTGGATGATGACGAGGATCAGGAACACGACGAGACCGACGACGTAGTTGCCCCCGATGACGAATTTGCCGAAAGCCTCGACGACCTTGGGCACGTGGTCGGCATCCAGCAGGATGACTCGGGTGGTTGAAACGTTGAGGGCCAGCCGGAAAAGGGTCAGAAGCAGCAGCAGTGTCGGGAAGGTGTTCAGCGAGACGGGTTCGACGACGTAAAGGGCAAGCAGCAGCATCAACAAACTGGACGTGATATTGACGACCAGGAGGAAGTCGAGCACCATCGCCGGAATCGGCAGAATCATCATCACGACGACGGCCACCATGATGACCGCGAGGATGATGTCGGAATTTTTCGACAAAGCCGAAAGTCCGCCGGCTGGGGGAGTGCCGCCGGTGCGGACGGTGGTCTCGCTTGCCACGGACCCGATTTATACCCCGGCTCGTTGGACCGAGACGAGGATCTCGGCCACCACTTGGTAAAGCTCGGCCGGGATGGTCTCTCCCAGTTCGACCTGGCGCATCATCTGCCTCGCCAAGGGGGGATTTTCGACGACTGGGACGCCGTGTTGCCGAGCCAGTTCGCGGATGCGCAAGGCGATTTCATCCGTGCCCTTGGCAATGACAATCGGCACGGGCACGTCTTCCGGATGGTATCGCAGGGCGACGGCGAAGTGTGTCGGGTTGGTCACGACGACGCTGGCCAGCGGAACCTGTTGCATCATGCGGCGTCGTGCGGCCTGGCGCATGCGTTTTCGGATCTCGCCCTTGATCAGGGGATCGCCCTCACTGTTACGGTTTTCGTCCTTGACTTCCTGCTTGGACATCTTCAGGGACTTCTCATAGCTGCGTTTCTGCCACCACCAGTCGAATGCGGCAAAGGCCAGCAGCACCAGGACGATGCGGACGCCTAACGTCCACAGGGCAGAACCGATCCGGGGCGCGAAAATCCCAGGGTCTGAGCCTAGCGCGACCACCAAGCCCGGACCCGCATTCTGCAGGACCTGCCAGGACACGCCTCCCAACACGGCCATCTTGGCGAGATTCTTCACCAGTTCCATCACGGCGCGACCCGAGACCAAGCGCTTGAAACCTGCGATGGGGTCGATACGCTTGAGGTCCGGACGCAGGGGCTCCGTGGTCAGCAATTGGCCCACCATGGCCCGCTGGATCACGAGGCCCGCCAGCATCAGACCGAGTGCAAAGGGAGCTGCCACCGAGATCAGGACTCCACCGTCCTCGAGCAGCATGGTTCCAAGCCGTTCGGCAGTCATGTCAGGAGCGTGCAGACTGCCGAGACGCCGTTCCATCAGTGAGGCCAGGGCTTCCGATGAACGCGCCCAGTTCAACCGGAAGAGCAGCAGGGCCACCGCCAGGGTCCCCGCCACGGCCACGTCGTTGCTGCGCAGCACGTTGCCCTTGTTGCGGGCGTCGGAACGTCGCTTGGGTGTGGCTTCCTCGGTCTTTTCGGGTTCGGCCATGGCTCAAGGGGCGAAGAAGGCCGCCAGCCGCGGCAACCATAGGACCGTCAGATGCTCAAGAAAAGTGGTCATGGCAGAAAGGCTGACGAGCAGGATGCTCACGCCGAAGGCAATCTTGAGGGCAAATCCTGCCGAGAAGACATTAAGTGCAGGCATCATCCTATTCATGACGGCCAGACCGATTTCGGCCACGAGCAGCACCCCAAGGACGGGCAGCAAAAGGGTGAAGGCAATGCTCAGGAGGGCATCCATGGCCTCCAGCAAACGATCCAGCAGACCCTGGCGAAAAGGATTTCGGCCCAGAGGGACCTGATCGAGGGTGCCACCGAGGGCTTCGAGGATACGCAGATGACCATCCGTCAGCAGTAACACCAGCAAGGCGAGGGCACCCAGGAAAAGAGCAAGCGACGGCAGTTGCTGGCCAGACATCGGGTCGTAGATCTGGTCCATGCCAAATCCCATTTGCAAGCCGATCAAGTAGCCCGCGAACTGCACGCCATAGATGAGGAACATGCCCAGCACACCCAGAACGAGACCGACAAAGGCCTCGCCCGCGAGGGCCACCGTAAGACCGATCGGTTCATCGGGTAGATGGAGGCTCGGTCTGCCAAGTTCCAGAGGCAGCAAAAGGAGAGCGAACAGGGCCCCCAGGCCTACGCGGATCCTGACGGGGACTTGAGGAGCCGACAGCATGGGAGCCGTGAGGGCCAACGCGCCGAATCGCGTCAGCAGCAGGCCGAAGACCAGGATCCCCTGGCCCGGCAACTGCATCAGGCCTGCGAGGTCCACGGCATCATCTCGCCATCCGCGGCAGGGCGAGGAAAACTCCACGCGCGAAGTCGAGCATGGACTCGAGCATCCACGGGCCCAGCAGCACGAGAACGGCCAGGATGGCAACGACCTTCGGAATGAAGGTCAAGGTCGACTCGTTGAGCTGCGTCACGGCCTGGATGAGGCTGATGACCAGACCCACGACCAGCGACACCAGTAACGGAGGGCCGCCCAGCATGACGGCGGTCAGTAACGCCTCGCGCGTCAGATCGAGAAAGATCTCTCGGGTCATTGAAAGCTCTGGACCAGACCCCGGGTCAGGAGGTGCCAGCCGTCCACGAGCACGAACAAAATCAGCTTGAAGGGCAGCGAGACCATCACGGGGGGAAGCATCATCATGCCCATCGACATCAGGATGCTGCTGACTACCAAGTCGATGACCAGAAAGGGCAGGTAGAGCGTGAAGCCCATCTGGAACGCGGTCTTGAGTTCGCTCGTGACGAAGGCGGGCACGATGACCCAGGTAGGAATGTCACTGGGGCGCCGAGGACGCTCCAGTTTGGCCATGCGCACGAACATGCCGAGGTCTCGTTGGCGAGTCTGCCGCAGCATGAAGGTGCGGACGGGAGTCTCCGCAGCCTTCAGGGCCTGAGCCTGTGTCAGCCTGCCTGCCTGGTAGGGCTCGAGGGCCTCGGCCTGAATGCGTTGCAAGGTCGGGGTCATGACGAAGAGAGTCAGGAAGAGGGCCAGCCCGACCATGACCTGGTTGGGCGGCATGGCCTGGGTGCCGAGTGCCTGGCGGGTGAAAGACAGCACGATGACGATCCGGGTGAAGGCCGTCATCATGACCAAGATCGCCGGGGCCAGGGACAAGACCGTCAGCAGCGCGAGCAGTTGCAGCGAGGTCGAAATCGTCTGCCGGTCCTCTGTCAACGGGATGGCAGGCACCTTGACCTGGGCCCAGGCGGGTGCTGCAGCCAGCAGGATGGGCACGATAAGCAGCAGCAGGGACAGGCTTCGGGATGCGGCTCTTGCTGCGGCCTCAGGCACCACGGGGAGGTTCCCCCGGGGGAGACACCCGCTGAAGTTGCTGCCTGAACATGGCTTCAGCCACGGAAGGAGGGGCCTGATCGGCGGGCCACTCCCCCAACTTCACGAGCAGGCCGGCTCCGTTGGTGCCCAGCAGCATGATTCGGGTGCCGGCCTGCACGAGGCACAGGCTCTGGGTTCCGACCAGCCGTGTCTGTTCGAGCACCATGACGCGGCCATCACCCAGAGGCGCCCTGAGGGCCAGGAAGCGTTTGAGCCCGTATAGGGTAGCTGCGACCAGGCCCAGGACGAAGAGGAAGCGCATGATAAAGCTTGCAAGGGTGCGCCACCAAGGCTTGGCCTCCACGGCTTCGGTTTCGCCGTCGTCTTTCCACGGGAACTGATCGTCCGGGTTGGGCGTCGTCGGACCGCCCTCGGTCGACTCCACGGCGGAGACCGGAGCCTGTGACACCGGGCCGGCCTCTGCCAAGGCCGAGCGACCGTCGCTGCCGATGGTGACGACCAGAAACAGTCCCAATGCGAGTGCGAGGCGCGTCACGGCGTCAGCGCAAGGCCTTCTTGACTGCGTCTACCACCCGATCGGCCTGGAAGGGCTTGACGATGAAATCCCGTGCCCCACTCTGGATGGCCTCGAGGACCATCGCCTGCTGCCCCATGGCAGAACATACGATGATTCTGGCCTTGGGGTCCTTGGCGAGGATGTGCCGGGTGGCCGTGAGACCGTCCATCTCGGGCATCGTGATGTCCATGGTCACCAAGTCCACGGGTTGTTGCTGGTACAAGGCCACGGCCTCCACACCGGTTTTGGCCTCTGCGACCACGTTGTAGCCGTGCGCCGTCAGGATGTCTCGCAGCATGAGACGCATGAATGCTGCGTCGTCGACGACCAGGATGTTTTTCATGGCTTTTAGATGTCCGCCTTGCGGAAGCCGCTCAGACGCTCGGCCTGACTGACGATGTCCGTCACGCGGATGCCGAAGTTTTCGTCGATGACGACGACCTCGCCACGTGCGATCAGCTTACCATTGACGAGCAGATCTACGGGTTCCCCGGCAAGCTTGTCAAGTTCGACCACCGACCCGTTGGCCAAATCGAGAACCTCGCGAATCTGCATGCGGGTCCTGCCCAACTCTACGGTCACCTTGAGGGGCACATCCAGGATCAAGTCGAGGCTGGAAGGCGCCTGGGGCGAACCCATTCCTGCTGTCAGAGGCGCGAATTGGGCCGGATGGACGGCGGGCGGCTCGCGCATGGGAGCCCCCTGTTGAGGATAGCCCTGGGGAGAACCTTGCGGAAAACCTTGCGAAGCCGGAGCTGATGGGCCTAAAGGGACACCGAACGTGGAAGCCAGATCCTGAGCGGCTGCATCTGGGCGGGACCCCGAGAGCGGAGGGGCCGGAACATGCGGGATGGCTGCGGCGATATTGCGGGGGTCGACGATGTCGGCCATCTGACCGGCCGGCGTGGACCCCTGATTCGCAGGTGCCAAACGCTCTGTCAGGCGGATGGCGTCCGAGACGGGCATGACCTGAAGCAGTTCGGACTGCAGGAGGCCTTCGATTTCAAATCCGCTGGTGATCAGAACCCACGGACCCGAGCCGAAGTCCGCAGGCAGCGTGAGTCCTGCGGGATTTTCCACCACGGAGGTCACGGGAGGGCTGATATCGACCTTGACGCCATAGGCACCGGTCAGCCCGTTGGCGGCCATGCCCATCATCTGATTGACCGCTTCGGACATGGCGCTCTGGCGCAGCTCGTCGATCTCGAAATCCGGAGGTGAACCCTCTCCCCCCATCATCAGGTCCGTGATCCGTGCCGCATCTTCCTTGACAAAGTAGAAGATGTTGACCAGAGCCCCTTGGATCTCGAAGTGGATCTCGACCGCGACGGCCGGACCCGACAGGATGCCCGACATATCGACGGGGGTGATCACCCGGGTTCTTGGCTGACGGATATCGACCTGTCGGTTGAGGAGGATCGACAGGGTCGACCCTCCGGCGCCGAGGGCATTGCCCATGATCTCGACGAGGGCATCCTGCTGGGAACGAGACAGGACGTCAGTCATGGATATCGCTTTCTTCGTGGACGACTTCGGTGATGTGGACAGCCATGTGACTGCGGTAGATGCCCGGACGCGCCAGGAACTTGATGCGATCGCCCACTCTCAACTCGATATCTCGGTCATGCCCCTGCTCGAGGGCGATGATGTCACCGCGCTGAAGCTGGAGGACGTCCTGAACGGATAGGACGGTGGTCCCCAATACCGCAGTCAGGGGGACCTGAGTCTGGACGACCCGTTCATTGAGCCGCAAGCGGAACTCATCGGTCTGGGCCAGTTTCTGGGTCGCGAACATGTATTGCGAGCCAAGGTTGGTCATCACTTTTTCGAGGACCATGTAGGGCAAACAGATGCTGACGGGGCCCGTGTGCTCTCCCAGCTTGACCTCGAGCGTCACCAACGCGACCGGATCGGTGGCAGGCACCAGCTGCACGAACCGCGGATTGGTCTCGATATTTTCGATGATTGGCTCGAACTGCACGAGACTGAGCCAGGATTCCTGCAAGGCTGACAGCGTCCGGTTGGAGATGTTGGTGATGAGTTGGCGCTCGATGTCCGTCAGGTCACGACGAATTCGGCTGACCTTGCCCGGACCCCCAAGCATCCGATCGATCATGATCGAGGCGAGATCGAGGTTGATCTCGAGCAAGGCCGACCCCACCAATGGCTTCATCGAGAAGGTGGTCATGATGGTGGGACCAGGCAACGAGCGAGAGTACTCGTCAAAGGTCATCTGTTCGACCGAGACCACTTCGCACGTGGCCATGACCCGGAACAGTCCCGCCCATAGCGTCGAAACCAGTCGCGCGAAACCATCATGCAGCATCGACAAGGTCCGGATATGGTCCTTGGAGAATTTGCTCTGGCGCCTGAAGTCATAGGCCCAGACCGCCTTGGCCTTGACCGTCGGTTCCTCACCGTCTTGAACAGGGGCTGCACGCTCCCCGACGACTTCGCCCTTGGCCAGGGCGGCCATGAGCGCGTCGATTTCGTTCTGGCTAAGGATGTCGGACACGGACGCTACTGAATGACGAATTCACCGAAGTAGACCTCAAGGGTCTCTGGAATTGCTTCGTCATCACGCCGCATCAAGTTGAGGGCCACCTTCATCTCCGACTTGACCCGATCGGGTTCCTGCAGGGTCATCGTCGTCTGCTTACGCAAAGTCCGGATGATGGTATCGCGAAAGACGGGCTGATAGGGTGCAAGGGAAAGGAGGAAGGGACTGGGACCTTTGGCTGGTGCACCATGCCCCCCCCCGCCTTCTTCCCCGTGGTCGCCCGGTGGAGGAGCCGGCTTTGAGAGGCGCAGGGTCACGGTCGTCTTGAGAAACCGACGCTTGGGGTCGGAGAGATTGACGATGAAAGGATCCGTCAAAGTCCACAGCTCGCTGGATTTGGTGGCCTCGTGGGTTCCCTTCTCATGCTCCACCACCGTACGCTGCTCGACGATGATCTGCTTGGGAAGTGCCAGGCGAATGGCAATGAAGGAGCTCACGGAGGCAATGACGGCCACCGCCAGCATCCCTACGATGATCCGAGGGGTCAGGACGGGGTTGCCCGCCTTGGGCTCTCCCTTCTTGGTGGCCATGGCAGGTCACTCTCCGGGCGCAGGCTGTTTGGGTTCCTGCTTCATTGTAGCATCGCTCAGGACAACGATATCCACGCGTCGATTCCTCGCACGATTGGCCAAGCTGTCATTCGGAGCCTTGGGATAGGTCTCCCCGTAACCCGCCGCAGAGACCCGGGCCGGCGGCATCAGGCCGTTATCGACCAGATGTCGGACCACTGACGTGGCTCTGGCGGTGGATAGCTCCCAGTTGCTCGGGAAACGGGCAGACCGGATGGGCGTGTTGTCGGTATGGCCCTCGATACGGAGGCTGTTCCCGGTTTTTGCTGCCAAGGCCGCGACCTGGCCAAGCATGGCACGGGTCTTGGGATCCAAGTCTGCGGAGCCTGCCGGGAAAAGCGCGGTGTCGGCAATGGAGATAACCAGTCCCCGTTTTTCGACATGGACGTCGAAGGATGCGCTTGCCCCCAGTTGTTCGGCCAATTTTTCAACTTTGTCGGCGACGTCCTCGAACTCGGATTCCTCCTTGGCGTACATCGGCGCCACAGGGGGGATCACGAGGTCGCTGGCCGGCGGCAGAATGGCATCGTTGCCGCCGCCTTCGGTGGGGATGCCGGTGAAGGTGGTGGCCATGGCGTCCGCCAATTTCTTGAACTTGTTGGCGTCAATCGACGACATCGAAAAGAGGATGATGAAGTAGATCAGCAGAAGGGTGATGAGGTCCGCATAGGTCAGGAGCCAACGTTCGTGGTTGGCGTGGCTACCGCCCTTGTGGCCCCGTTTCTTGCCCAAGGCCCTAGTCGTCTTTCGTGATGGTGGCGCGGACAGCCGGAGACAGATACCCCTTGAGCTTTTCTTCGACGATCTGGGGGTTGTCGCCCGCCTGGATGGACAAAATGCCCTCCAGCATCAACTCACGCACGAGGATTTCCTCCTCGGACCGCTTTTTTAGCTTGGTCCCCATCGGCAGCCATAGCAGATTGGCCGAGAACACCCCATAAAGGGTGGCATTGAAGGCGACGGCAATGGCGGGGGCCAACGCACCCGGGTCCGAATCCCCGCCGAGGCTGCCGAGAATATGGACCATGCCCATCACCGTGCCGATGATGCCCATCGTGGGGGCGAAACCGCCCGCGGCCTCGAACATCGCGATACCTCCCGCGTGTCGGGTGGCAATGAAGGCAAGCTCGGTCTCGAGCATCTCGCGCACCGTCTTGATGTCGATACCGTCGGACACCATTTGCATGCCCTTTTTGAGAAACTCGTCCGGAGCAGCCTGAACATCGGCCTCAAGGGCCAGCAATCCGTCTTTCCTGGCTTTTTCCGCATATCGGATCATCTGGGGGATGATGGCATGGGGTTCGAGGGGGTTCTTGGAGAAGGTGAACCCGATGAGCTTTGGGATCAGGAGCACATCCTTCATCGGGAAGGCGATGAAGAGTGTCCCGAAGGTGCCCCCGAAGACAATCATCGCTGCCGTGGGCACCAGAAGCGCACTCAGGTGTCCGCCGTCCAGGACGTAGCCGGCGATGATGCCGCCCCATCCCAGAAGGATGCCGATCAGTGTCGAAATTTCCAGCTACGTGTCTCCCGTGTCGCGAGGGCTCAGCCAGGAGGGCGAAGCACAGGCCCGGCGGTAGGCGATGATGCGCTCGATCAGCTCGTCAACCGATTCTCTTACCACATATTTTCGGTCGGTGGTAAGCGTGACCACGGTGTCCGGCGTGGCTTCCAGACTCTCGATGAGGTCCGCGTTCACCACGATCACCTGATCGTTCAGGCGTGTCATCCGTATCATCCGGCACGGCCCTCCGCAGCCCGTTCGCCCGCTCGCTGGACCATGACCAGAAGCTCCGCGATGACAGGATACAGCGCGGCAGGAATGCTTTCACCCAGATCCAACCGTGAAAGCGCCGCGACCAGCTGGAGGTCCTGGTGGATCGGAACGCCGGCCGATTTGGCGGCCTCGATGATTCGCTCGGCCAAGGCACCCGTGCCCGTGGCCACCACGACGGGGGCAGCGTCGCGTTCAGGATCGTAGCGCAGAGCCACTGCCTGCCGGGCGGATGCCGCCTCGGTGCGGTCTTCAGGGAGCATCCGGGCTCTCCTCGTCAAGGGGCACGATCAGCCACGGACCGGTCTGCCAGCCCAACCGACCCACGTGCTCCGCCGCCTCGGCGACAAGTCCGGCCAAGGCTTCCCGGATGACTGGGTCGGAGGCCTCGAGGCGTACATCCAGATGTTGTGCCGAGCCGGTCAGGACGATGCGGATCACTCCTCGCTCAGGATGCTCGAGCGTCAGCATCGTTCTCCAGGGTCCTGGCATGGCCCCTCCCTCGTCGGGCTGCCGTGCCTCACGTTCCCAGTGAGTCCAGCGCCCCGTCCACGGCCCCCAAGCAAGAGGCAAGGTGACGGGCGCCCAAGGGTTGAGCAGCCTCGCGGCTCCCTGGGGCCAGGCCTCCTCCAGGGGCAGCCCCGTGTCTTGTTCCTCCGTCTCGGTGAACGGGTTGCTTGCCGCAGGCTCTCCTGTCGCAAGGTGCCTGCCCCAGAGGGCTTCCCGAGGCACGAGGCGCCGTACCCAGCTTGCCAGCAGGGTGACAAGGTCACCCTCGCCCGCGAGCAGGGCCTGGCCGGTGTCACCATGGCTCGCCATCCATCTTCTGGTGCGGTCTGCAGATGAGGGCGGGGGGGAGGTGAGGCCACCGAGAGCCAGCAACGCCGGACTGGGCAGGAAGCCTCGTACGGCGAGCGCCAAGGCCGCGGGTCGGGCAGCGGGGGCAAGATCCTGCCAAACGTTGACCAAGCGCCGCACGATGGCCGGGCTTGCGGGATGGCCGGCTTCGACCAGGGTGCGGACGAGTTCGCGCATCGCCGGCGAGTCGGGAACGCCGGCCTCGTCGAGGGCACGTCCGGCAGCATCCCGGGGAGGAGACGTGCTCCCGGTCGGTCTCTCCGGCTCCTTGCGCCCAGGGTTTCCGACGCTCTCTGTCGTCCGCGAGAACTGGGCACGATGGTCCATGGCCACGCCCGATGCCTCGCCCACGGGTCGAGGGGCATCCAAGGGACCAGGAACCATCGGCTGCATTCAGTTCAGCGCTTCAGGCCCATCAGTTCCTGCAGGACTTCGTCCGAGGTCGTGATGATTCGGGAGTTGGCCTGAAAGCCACGTTGGGAGATGATGAGCTCCGAGAAAGAGGCCGCAAGGTCCACGTTCGAGGTCTCGAGGTTCGAAGACGCCAGCAAGCCACGCCCGGAGCTGCCCGCCGTCCCGATCTGGGCATCGCCTGAGGCGTTTCCGACCGTCCACATGTTGCTGCCCTCGTTGACGAGGCCATTGGGATTGTTGAAGGAGGCCAGAGCGAGTTGCGCCAGTTGCCTGATCTGGCCGTTGGTGAAGACGCCGGAAACGTAACCGTTCGAGTCGATGTTGAAACCTTGCAACGTGCCGGTGGCGTAGCCGTCTTGATCGTCGATGATGGCTGTCGAGCTGGTCAGGAACTGGGTCAGCCCTAAGACGTCCCCACGCTTTCCGGGATCGAAGGCGATGGTCGAGGGCGCAGCACCCGAGGTGTAGTTGAGTTTCAAAGGGGAAAGGTTGACGTCGACGGGCAAGCCGCCGTTGTCGAAGACGATGTAACCAAGATTGATTGGGAAGGCGCCCGTGCCGAGACCGGGCAGCACCGAGAGATCATTCTTGACCTGAGGATCCACGATGCTGAAGGACACACGCCACCTGGATCGGCCGGTGGCCTCGGCTTGCTGCTCGAGGTCACGGGTGAAGAAGATGTTGCCTGTATGGGTGTTCCCAAGTGAGTCGAAGAAATTCATCGACATGGTATAGGACCCGGCGTCAACTTTGCCGGACATCTGAACGACGGGGTCGAGCCCCTTGACTTCATTCGGATCGAAGGTGAGGGCACCGAAATCCAGAGCGGATTCGAGAGGCGGTGTGCTGGTGTTCTGGAACACGAAGCGGATGGGGTCCAGGCTCGTCGTGGTCATGTTCCCTTCCGCGTCGAACTTGATGAATCCAAGGTTCTGCTCGCCAGTCGAGTTCACGAGGCCACGATTTTCCGGGGTGTCGTCCGGCACGTACGCCACTGACCACTGGTCGCTGCCGGGGTCATTCCGCAGGATCAATTCGCCCGTCACTTTTTCGTTGCGGGCGTTCAACAAATCCATGCGTACCGTCTTGACGCTGGTCTCCGGAGGGACGGTTGCCACGCTGACGCTGAAGGTGTCGGTCAAGCCCAGCTTCAGGGCTGAGCCCGTGCTGAGAGTCGGCACGCTTACCTCGGCTTCCGTAGGCGTGACGGTGTTCTTGAACAGCAGCCTGATGGGTTTGAGGGTGACGGGCAGGGTGGGTTCACCCGTAGTGGGGTCGAAGGTAAGCACGCCGAGATTCTGCTCGTCCGGCTCGCGCAGCAGATCCGTGCCCGTGGCCCCGATATCGGGCTGATACATCACGGACCAGGTGTTGCTGCCCTGGGTATTGCGCAGCAGCACTTTGCCCGAGACCGACACACCCTGTTCGTTGGTGATGGTGACCGCTTCCTCCAGTGTCACGGGCCCAGTGACTGCGGGCACGAGGTCACCGGCGAGGGAGATTGTTCGCTTGTTGATGGCAGGCTGCAAGTTGCCGCCGATCAGGCTGGCTCCTGTTTCGAAGCCCAAGCGGGACTGCGCCACCTCGGCACTCATCTGGATTTGGCTGGGGATAACCTGGGATTCCAAGGGGTTGGCGCCGCTTTCCTGCGTGAATGCGAGCCGGATGGAACCCAGCGTGTTGCTGACCAACTTGCCCGAGGCATCGAAAGTCAGAGTGCCCAGACCCTGATCGTTGGCATTGGTCAGCAGTCCGGCATCCTCCGCCCCCGCCCGCGGGCGATAGCTCACTTGCCACGTCAAGGTCCCGGGTGCATTCGTCAGGGTGATCGTGCCGTGAATGACCTGATTCTTGGAGTTCAAGATGTCATGTTGCAGAACGACCCTTCCTGGTTCCGTGGAGTTACGCGGAGTGGATTTCAGGACACCCGTCAGCATCGTATCGACGCTGTCGGAACGCAGGTTTCCCTTGAGACGCACCGATCCCGTCGCCTTGGGCTGGAGGTTCTGGCCTCTCGCCACGCGGATGGGAGCAGGGCTGGCGGTCGTATCGATGGTTCCGTTCGCCGTCGTCCAGCCCATGACCTTGAGGCCGTTGGCCGGACGGATGAAGTTGCCCGACTTGTCGAAGTCGAAGCTGCCATCCCGGGTGAAGTAGTTGCGCAGGCCATCGCTGACCATGAAGAAGCCTTCGCCCTGGATGGCGAGATCCGTGCTCTTGCCGGTTCCCTGAAGCGCTCCTTGCGTGTGAATGGTCGTGATGGCCCCGACACCGACGCCCAGACCGACCTGCTGGGGATTCGTCCCGGCACGGCCCCCTTCGCCCGACGTACCGACCGAGAGCGTCTGGTTCAACAGGTTCTGGAACTCGACCCGCTGGCTTTTGAAGCCGATGGTATTGACGTTGGCGATGTTGTTGCCGATGACGTCAATCTTCAACTGGTGGTTGCGCAGTCCGGACACGCCGGAATCCAGCGAACGAAGCATGGGACCTCCTCTGGGGAATGCCGGGGAACTTCAGCCCCGGCGGTGGGCCTCCCGGAAGGGTCCGGCCCGAGGGTGCGTGGCGTCAGGCGATGATGGCGGAGTCGATGTTGGTAAACACGTTGTCCTTGAGACTTTGGGGGTCCACTGCAGTGATGACCGTTCGGTTGCGCACCGAAACGACAAGAGCGACATCGTCGAGCAGGACGAGCGATTCGCGGGCGCCCTTCACCGCGGCTTTCTGGACGAGCTGATCGACCTGACGCTGTCGCGTGTCGTCCCAGGCGATGTTCCGCGCCTTCAGACGTGCCTGGGCGTGGCTGGACAGCTTGACGGGCTGGTCCTTGGACCGATCGCCGAGAACTTCGGCGAAGCTCGGCCCCGATCTTGGCCCGACGGCGGGCGCAGGCAACGCCGCACCGCTGCCCAGAGGGCCGATGGGCTCCGGCAGGCCGATCACTGCGCACCTCCGCGGACGGCAGCTGCCGCAGCCATCCTGGCCTCGACTTCCTGCTGGAAGCGTTCGACTTCCTCAGGGGCCATCCCGATTTGCTGCACTTCACCCAGAGGGAAGGCACGATCGGTGAAGGTGTTGCCTTCTCGATCCACGCCTCGCAGCACCACTTTGAGATCGCCGTCGACCCGACGGATTTCCTGAATGGTTCCCATCGACCGACTGACCCGGTCGGGGCCTGCATAGACCACCTTGCCGATGAGTGCGGCCGATGAAGCCATCGTCTGCAGCTGTTGGGCATCGGAAAGGTTGCGGTTGAAGGTCTCGAAGCTCTTGTTGAGTGACTGCATCTGGTTCAGGCTGCTGAATTGAGCCATCTGTGCGATGAAGGCGGTGTCTTCCACCGGCTTCATCGGATCCTGGGATTTCAGCTGGGTGACCAGCAGCTTCAGGAACTCTTCTTGACCGAGCTGTTTGGGATTGGGCAGGGTGGTGGGTGCACCGGTACCCGGAGCGACCTTGTCGATGGCGGTAGGCATCTTGCGGCAACCCTCCTAGGACTCGAGACTCATATCGGCAGGTCCGGCAGCCTCATTGAGGGCCTCTTGCCAAGCTGCCGACTTGCGACGTCCCCCCTGTTGACGCGCCTGCCCCTCCCGGCCTTGCTGGCCGGGATCCTGGCCGTCCCTGGCATCCTGGCGACCGGGTTGCTGCTCCGCGGCCTCATCGCCACGCCAGACCACTTCCAGTCGATCGACCCGAATCCCTTGGTCAGCCAAGGCCTGGCGCACCTGCTCCATCTGCTTGCCGAGCACCTCGCGGGCTTCGGCCTTGTCCACATGGAGCGTGGCCCGAACCCCGCCACCGACAAGGGCGACCCGCAGCTGGACTTCACCGAGGGCCTCGGGGCGAAGCGTCAATCTGATGGATCGAGGTCCTGTCCGGACGGCCTCCTGAATTTCAGTGGCCATCATCTTGGCCACGGGCTCCTGTGGCCGTCTCGTTCCACTCAGGCTCCCCGCGCTGCCCGTGACAGGACCCAGAGCCGCCGGGGCCGGATTCTCGGAGGTCACGCTGCCTTCTTCAGTCGAGACGGCATTCGGAACACTCGTCTCGTTCACGGGAAGGATCTCGCTCGACAAGCTCGCCTCGGCCGCCCCGAGGGATCTCGAGCTTATGTCGCTCGCGTCTGGCGGGACGACGGCAAGGTCGCCCAGGCCGACGGACGGCAAGGAGGTCACCGCGCCAGCTCCCGTCGCGCGTTCGCGAGGACTTGAGCCTTTGTCTCCATCCCGGGCATCGGGGGCGGACCAAGGAGCCGGTACGGCGACCCCGTGTTCTGTTGTCCTCGGGATCTCCGGGTTGACACCTCCGACTGCGCCATCCTGGACCGAGGACGTTTGCCTGGCTGCTCTCACGGCCGGCACGTCGGCGTGTGCCTGAGCGGCCGTCTGCTGCACGAGTCCAGCCTGGGCCGAAGAGGTGGTCACGGGGAGAGTCGCTGACGGAGGCGACAGACCGTCCAGGGAGCCGGGTTCCGTCGTCGGGGCGGACTGACTCGCCTTTGCCGGGATCAGGCCTTCCGCTGCGGCATGCGTCTCAGTGCCCGAGACCTCGACGGTGGTTTGTGGTTCCACGGTGGGCAGGAGATCCACGGTTGCAGCCAGCAGGGCAAGCAATTCGGGAGCCAGGACCTCTCGCGACAGGACTTCTGCCGTCACGGCCTCTGCGGGCGTCGCGTGAGCGATTGAACGAGGTTTCGACCCCTCCGTGGCTGTGCCGCCCTTCTGTCCCAGAACCTTTCGGACGTTCGGCCGAAGGGACTCTCCCTTGGTCGTCGGCGATCCGCTGGTTGGCTGATGCGGTTTGTTCGTCGTGCCGACGTGGGTGGATGCCGCCGGACCCACGGCCCCATGGGCCTCTTGCCTGGCTCGTGGAGCAGGATGTCGGGTGGACGTGTGCCCTGGCCGAGCCTGAGATGTACGGCCCGGCTGGCTTTCTGGCTTGGCGAGCATCCGCGACGGCTGTTCAGTTGACCGCTGCCGCATCGGCTCCTTGCGATTCACCGTCTCTTTGAGCACGCCAGCGAAGGCCAGGACGGCCGAGGTTTGCGCAGGTCGCGCGGCCTCGCGACCTGCCGGGGCAAGCCGCGCCGCGAGTGGAAACTGGGTGTCGACCGGGGTCATGGAGGTCCTCGTGTGAGGGGCGATGATTCTCCATCGGCAGGCCTCGACAGGACTAAAGCCCGAGAGTGTCCTTCCCGCGTCGCGCGTGGGATTGGGTGGCCAACTCGTCGAGCAGTCGCTGCTCCGCCAGTTCAATACCTTTCAGCCATGCCAGCTGTTGTTTGGACTTCAGTCGCTCGACCATCTCCCGCTGGCGACGCGCATCCAACCATTCTTCCCTTGCATGCGCGGCGGTGGTCTCGGCTTGTTGCAAGCTGCTTCTGGCCGCCTCTTCCCTTTGGTCGAGATTTTGTCCCCAGCCGTGCTCTTGCAGGATGGATTCCAGATCCAGGATCCCTTCGCGGCGCCGGGCTGCCTCGTGCAACGACTGCGCTCGCTGCTCAAGGACGAGGGCAAGCTGTGCCTCAGCTTCCCGCATAGCGGCCTCTTTGATTCGCATCTCTTGCTCGGCCGAGTCTTCGCGACGCTGCCGCAGACGCAACAGCCCCTCCAAGGGAAAGCGGTAGGCCTTCGGCATCAGCGGAGGGCCAAGGACTCCAGCCTGGTCATGGTCTCGGTGAAGGGCGTGTGCTCATGCTTGCCCTGGCGCAGGAAGGCCTGAAGGTCGGGCCGCAGCGCGATCGCGCGATCGACCTCCGGATCGCTTCCCGGCACGTAGGCCCCAAGTGTCACGAGGTCCTTGTGCTCTTCGTAAAGGGCGAGACGACCGCGTAGGGCGGAGGCGTGAGCAACGGGTGCCTCGGGCTGGATCAAGGGTTGGACGCGCGAAACGCTTTGCAGGATGTCGATGGCCGGGTAATGGTTCTGGGCCGCCAAGGCGCGCGAGAGGATGACATGCCCGTCGAGGATTCCTCGGACGGCATCCGAGATCGGTTCATTGAAGTCATCGGCATCCACAAGCACTGTGTAGAGGCCCGTGATGCCCCCTTCCTCCCCCATTCCCGCCCGCTCGAGCAGTCGTGGCAGCAAGGCGAAGACGCTGGGGGTGTAACCCTTGGTGGCAGGGGGCTCGCCGGTCGCGAGACCTACTTCGCGCTGGGCCATTGCGAATCGGGTGACGGAATCCATCATGAGAAGCACGTTCGCGCCTTCGTCCCTGAAGTGTTCGGCGATCGCCGTGGCCACGAAGGCACCTTTGAGGCGAACGAGCGCGGGAGCATCGCTGGTCGCGACCACGACCACACTGCGCGCCAGACCCGTCGGGCCGAGATCCTCCTCGAGAAACTCCCGGACCTCCCGGCCCCGTTCGCCGATGAGGGCGATCACGTTGACGTCGGCTGCGGCTTGGCGGGCCAACATCCCGAGGAGGGTACTCTTGCCCACTCCGGATCCTGCAAAGATGCCGAGCCTCTGGCCGACGCCGACCGTCAGCAAAGCATCCAAGGCGCGGACGCCTGTCGCCAAGGGGTGTCGGATCCGGCTTCGGCTGAGGGGATTGGGTGGGCTTCGATCCACGGGGACCTGCCGGGTCGCCCCTAGAGGGCCTCGCCCGTCGATGGGATTCCCCAGTCCGTCCACGATGCGCCCCAACAGCGAAGGACCCACCGGCACCCGCAGGCTCTGGCCTGTGGCTCGAACGCGCGCTCCCGGGGCGATACCCCCCATGTCACCCAGTGGCATCAAGAGGAGGCGGCCCTCCCGAAAGCCGACGACCTCGGTCGGAACGCGCTGGCCCTCTCCCGCCTCGACGATGCAGACTTCGCCGACCTTGGCGGGTGGACCCGCGCTTTCGATGACGAGGCCCACGACCTGAATCACGTGGCCCTCGAAGCGCATGGGTTCCGTGGCCAACACCCGGCTCTGCCACTGGGCGATCCGCTCGGAAAGGACCTCCTTCACGACAGCCAACTCCCGGCGCGCCTGGACGGCACGCGACGGGTCACTGTGGCCGGATCTTCCACGACTGTCGATGACAGGGAGGTGGGTGTCTCCGTCTCGTGGCTCGCTGCGGGTTCATGGGCGGACTCGGCAGGTTCTTGAAGCTCGAGTGGCCACTCGGGGATTTCGGGGGCAGCATGCTCCAGGACGGTGGCGAGTTCTTCCAGCATCGACGCCAGCCGGGCATCGGCCAAGCTGCCCTCGAGCGAGACTTGTACGTCTCCAGGTCTGAGATCGGGATCTGGAACGAGCCTGACCTCTCCCCACCGCGGATGATGCACGCTTCCACCCAGAACCTGACTCAACGCAGCCGCCACGCGAATCTCCAGGATGTGCCCCTTGGACAAGCGGTCCAGGGCCGCCAAGGCGAGTTGTCGTGTGGTCTCGGGCTGGCTTGCCTCGCGACCGAGGACTCGGGCGGCCAGCGTCAAGGCAAGGTCGGCCAGCTCTCGATCAAGACCTTCGAGCCACTCGGCCCTGAGACCCAGGATCTGGTCTGCTGCCGCCTGCAGGCTGTCCAAGGCCTCCTGCCAGCGGGCACGCCATTCCGCGCCCACCGACTCTTCCGCCTCTGCACGCGCGGCGGCCACGCCCTCGCGCTGAGCCTGTGCGCGGATGACGGCAGCCTCCGCGGTAGCTTCGGCGAGCATGCGTTGCCTTACGGCCTCGGCTTCGCCGGTGATTCGAGCCCGCAGACTTTCACCGTCTTCCACCGTGAAGATGGTCTTGGGCCCCGGGATCGCTTGGCCCCGCTCGGTGACCGGAAGGTCCCTGAAGACATTGGGCGAACGGAAGGGGGAACCGTCCAAGGCGGTCAGCTCAACAACTCATCGCCGCCACCGCGGCTGATGACGATTTCGCCACGTTCCTCGAGCGCCCGGATGTGACCGACGATCTTCTGCTGGACCTCTTCGACGTCGCGCACACGCACGGGCCCCATATACTCCAACTCATCACGAATCATCTTGCCCATACGCTCTGACATGTTCTTGAAGATTCGGCTGCGCACCTCTTCGTTCGCTCCCTTGAGAGCCATGGCAAGCTCTTTGCCGTCGACATCGCGCAAGATTCTCTGGATCGAGCGGTCGTCCAACAGGATGATGTCTTCGAAGACAAACATCAGCTTCTTGATCTCTTCAGCGAGGTCCGGGTTCATCTCCTCGAGAGATTCGATGATGGTTTTCTCAGTCCCTCGATCCACGCGGTTGAGGACTTCCACGACGGCCTTGACACCACCCGCTGCGCTGAAGTCCTGCGAGGCGACCGAGGCGAATTTTCTCTCGAGCACGCGTTCGACCTCTTTGAGTACGGCAGGAGTCGTGCGGTCCATCTCTGCGATGCGGGTCGCGACCTCGGTCTGGATGTCCGCTGGCAGTCCCGAAAGCACGAGGGCGGCTTGACCCGGGCGAAGGTAGCTCAGAATCAAGGCGATGGTCTGAGGATGTTCCGACTGGATGAAGTTCAGGACCTGCGTGGCGTCGGCCTGCCGGATGAACTCGAAGGGCATGCTCGTCAGGGAGGAGGCCAGCTTGTTAAGCATCTCGTCCGCCTTCTCCTGCCCGAGAGCTTTACTAAGGAGATTCTTGGCATAGGGCAGGCCGCCTTGCGTGATGTACTTGTTGGCCTGAAGAACGTGATAAAACTCCTCGAGCAACTCTTCTGTCGTTTCGGCCGGAATCTTTCCCAGATTGGCAATCTCGAGCGTCAGCTGCTCGATTTCATCGGCACTGCCCAAGTTGCGCAGGATGTCGGCCGACACATCGGGCCCCAGGGCCACCATCAGGGCTGCGGCCTTCTTGCGGCCATTCAGCTCGATCTTGTTGCGCATGGGCTAGCGATCGTCCTCCAACATCCACGTCCGGACGAGACGCGCCACTTCCTGGGGTTGGGCCTTGACCACCTTGGAAATTTCGCGCTGTAGGTGTGTGCGCCGGTCTTCCTCTCCCAGAACGATTTCGGCGACATTGATGCCGGCCTTCTCGGCCGGCGTCTGCAACGTGGCAAGCAACTCGTCCTCGCGGGCGCGCAGGCCTCGACGCAAGAGGAACAAGGCGACCAAAGCCACCAGGACGGCCCCCACGATCTTGGCAAGGTCAAGCAGCTGGGTGCGCTCGCTCTCGGCAAGAATTTCGGCTTCGGCGTCTTTGGCCGCCTTGTCATTGAACGGGATGGCCGCCACGACGAGGGTGTCACCCCTATTGGGATCGATGCCCGCTGCGGCGGAGATCATGTCTTGCATGCTCTGCCGCTGCTCCTCGGGAATCTCGCCGTTGACCGCCACCGATACCGACAAGCGCCTGAGCTCAGCCGGGGGTTTGGTCTGCCGCTTGATTTCCTTGTTGACCTCGTAATTGCGGGTCACGTCGCTGCGGCGATAGTTGCCATCGTTTCCCTGAGAGTCGGAGGCCTGGTAGGTGGGAATGTTGGTCGTGGTTCCCGGCGCGCCTGCGATGGCCGGTGCACGCCCTTGATATTCCTCGATGGACTCACGCTGGCTTCGCAGGAGGCCTGAACGCGTCCCATCCGGTGCTTGCAGGATGGGCTGGAAGATCTCCTGGTTCACTTCAATGCGATTGAAGTCGAAATCGGCCTGGACCTGTACGACCGAATTGCCGAGGCCGAGGACCCGATCCAGCATGGCCTGCAAATTCTTGCGGATGGCGGACTCATAACTGCGTTTGGTCTCGAGCTGGCCTGCACTCATCAGGGCACTGTCATCTCCAAGGTTGAGGTCCTCGGAGTAGTTGTGACCCGCGGTATCCGCCACCAGGACGTTCTGGGGCTTCATACGCTCGACCGATCCTGCCACGAGATGCACGATCGTGCGGGCCTGCTCCGGGGTGAGTGCCTTGCCGGTCTTGAGCTTCAGCAGGACCGTGGCGCTGGGCTCCGTGGAGGCGTCGTTGTCGGCATAGAGCGAAGGCTCAGGTACCGCCAGAGTGACGCGTGCAGTCTCGACCGTGCTCATCTGCTTGATGGTCCGAGCCAGTTCTCCTTGCAGTCCACGCCGCGCGTTGAGGCGCATCATGGCGTCGGTCTGACCGAGCGTTCCACCTTTGTCGAACAGTTCCTCGAAGCCTAGCTGGCCGCCACCTGTAGGAAGGCCCTTCTGTGCCATTTGCAGCCGAACTTCCGCGACCCTGCCCGCAGGCACGCTGATCCGCCGTCCGTCCGGGCTCACCTGATAGGGAATCTGTGCCGTCTGCAGTTCCGCGATGACCGCACCGGCATCGGCATCTTCGAGATTGGCGTAGAGAGGCTGGAAGTCGGGGGCTTGGGACCAGACCACCAACGCAACGAGGCCTGCCAGCGTCGAGGCGAGGATGCCACCCAGAACGATACGCTGGGTCTGGCCGAGCCCGTCCCAGATTCGGACGAGATCAAACCACAGGCGCTTGATGAAGGAATTCAAATGGGCCGGGCCTCGCCCTCAAGAGGCACTACACCCGTCATACCTGCATCCGTGCCACTTCCTGATAAGCCTCGAGCAGGCGGTTCCGGATCTGCATGGTGAGTTGCAGCGCCACGGAACCCTTCTCGGATGCCACCATAACATCGTGGAAATCGACATCGTCTCCCGCGACCAGGCGTTCCTGTAGATCTCCCGCCGTATTGAGGGTGGTGTTCACCTCGCCCAGGAAGTCTTCGAGCGGTCGTAACAGCGACCCGTGCGCATCCCTGCCTGCCACCGGAGCCGATGGGCCGAGCCGAAGGCTTCCCGGATCGGGAAGTTCGACACCTGCAGGAGAACCCTGGACGGGGGCCAGACCGTCGATGTAGTCCGAGAACCCCTGTGCAGGCACCGGGGTGCGTGGCGGCTGCAGGGAGGCGGGCAGATGGCCGAGAGGACCCAGTTCCAAGGTAATCAGATCTCCAGGGCCTTGCGCGCCATCTCCTTGAGGGCGCCTGCAGCCGTGATGTTGGCCTCATAGCTGCGGCTGGCCGAAATCAGGTCGGTCATTTCGGTCACCGGATTGACATTGGGCATCCTGACGTAACCCGAGGCGTCCGCGTCGGGATTGCCGGGATCGTAGATCCGCGGGAACGGAGCCTTGTCCTGAGCGATTTCGTAAACGTCCACCCCGGGCAATCGGCCTTGCCGAGCCCGGAACTGCACGATTTGCCTGCGGAAGGGCTCTCCGGCATCGGTTCGGGTCGTGTTCACGTTGGCCAGATTGGCCGACACGACATCGAGGCGAAAACGTTGGGCCGTCAGGCCGCTGGCCGCGATGTCGAGACCGTCGAAGGCTCCCATGGTCAGCTCCCCCGAATCACGGACTTGAGGCCTTCGAACTGACGCTTGGTCAACTCTGCAGCATAGTTGTAGGAAATCTGGTTTTTGGCCAAAGCCGTCATCTCGACATCGATGTCAACGTTGTTACCGTCGTTGCGCAGCGTCGACGATCCGTCACGTGTCTCGGCAGGCCTGACCTCGTAGGCGCTCTTCGGACCGAGCCGGAAGTGTGCGGGTGTGGTAGCGGCCAGCTCAGCCGGACGTTGGCCGCGAACGAAACGCAGCTGCTCCTCGAAGGCTACGCGCCGCGCCTTGTAGCCCGGCGTGTCCACATTGGCAAGATTCTCCGCGATGGCTTCGCCCCGCTCCTGCAAGCCATGCAGTGCGGCCTCGAATATCGCGGTCTTCTTGCCGAAGAGTCCTTCCAGCAAGTGCTTCCTCCGGGGGTCTGGGGAGCGGCGGGCCCGTCTCACCCCCCGGAGATGTACCCCCGGGGGCTTTCATCATAAGCGGCGAGCAGACCTGTATTCAAGAGGACACGCTGATTTCACCCGCCCATGCCCTGAGTTCGTCCAACAACTCCGCAATCGATCTACCGTCGGTGAGCAGTGTGCGTGCATCCTCTGCCGGGCGCAGGGGGGCCACCTCGCGGGAGGAGTCGAGGGAGTCTCTCTTGGCCAACTCCCTCTCCAGCACCGCTACGTCGACGGCACGACCCGAACGGATGAGTTCCTCGGCCCTGCGCGCCGCGCGAACGGCCGGCGAGGCCGTCACGAAGATCTTGAGCGGTGCTTCGGGAAAGACGACCGTTCCCATGTCCCGCCCTTCGGCCACGAGCGGGCCCAGCTGTCCCAGACGTCGCTGCTGCTCAACCATCGCTTCGCGGACCCCTGCTACGGCAGCGACCCGGGAAACCTGTCCCGTAACCTCGGAAGAGCGGATGGCTGCCGTGACATCGTGCCCGTCCACCGTGACCCGGGTCCCCTCGGGGACGGGTTCGAGGACGATCTGCAGCATCCGGGCCAGGGCCTCCAGGATCGCGTCGTCGGTCAAGTCCAGTCCGCGATCCAAAGCTGCCCACGTGACAGCCCGGTACATCGCGCCGGTGTCGAGATAGGTCCAGCCCAAGGCCTGGGCAAGGCCTCTGGCCAGCGTGCTCTTGCCTGCGCCGGCAGGGCCATCGAGGGTGATGACAAGGTTCAACTCAGGAGCTCCAGCAGGGGTAGGTCAGGGGAATCGTCGGAAAGCAGGACATTGTCGATGAGGCGAGTTGGACCGATCCGGGCAGCCATCGCCACCACGCCGGGGCCCTCGATCTCTCGCGCGCGAGACAGGTCTTGCGGTCTCACTTCAAGGTATTCGGGGTCGATCGGCTCCGGGAAGCTCACGGTTGCCGTGCTCCAGGCTTCCCGGCCACGGGCTTCGAGCCGGTCGACCGCACGCACGCCTGACTTCCACTCGGCGAGGACATGCGCGAGGGCCCGGGACAGTGCCCGGGCTCGCAACCGTTCTTCGGTCGTCAGATAGGCGTTGCGGCTGGACATGGCGAGCCCGTCCGGCTCTCGGACCGTTGGGCAACGCAAGATGTCGACTCCCAGAGCCAAGTCCTCGGCCATCGCCTCGATCACCCGCCACTGCTGGAAGTCCTTCTGCCCGAAAAGCGCCACTTCCGGTCGGACCAGCCCCAGCAGCTTGGTGACCACGGTGCAGACGCCCTCGAGATGTCCGGGCCGGGAAGCGCCGCACCAGAAATCGGCGAGGGCGGCCGGCGGTTTGACGCGAAAGGCCCCGAGCCCTTGAGGATAGATGTCCTTGGCCCCTGGATGGAAAAGGATGTCACACCCCCAGTTGGCTAGCTTCGCGAGGTCTCCCTCGAGGTCACGGGGGTAGCGTTCCAGATCTTCTGCCGGCCCGAATTGGGTTGGATTGACGAAGATGCTGACCACGACCGTATCCCCGTGGGCTCTGGCTGCACGAACCAAGGACCCATGTCCTTCGTGCAGGGCGCCCATGGTCGGCACGAAGGACACCTTGCCCATCTCGCCGCGCAATTCCCCATAGGCCGCGACGGTCCTGACCAGACGGGGCATGTTCATTCCTTTCGCAGTGCCTGGGCCGGATCGAGATTCGCGGCAAGCACGGCAGGCCTGGCCCCGAATATCGCGCCGGTGGCTACGGCTGCCGCAACGCCCGCGGCCATGGCCGAGAGCGGCCACGAGAAGATCCAGGAGCCCAGGACCTGATCGAGGACCAGCGACGCCACGCCTGCCACCGCGAGTCCCCCGAGAACGCCAAGAAAACCGCCGATTGTCGCCAGCAGGAGAGCCTCGCCGAGGAACATCACGAGGATGTCTCGTCGGGTGGCCCCCAGTGCCCTTCTCAAGGCGATCTCGGGGGTTCTCTGCAAAGTCGAGAAGAGCAGCACGTTCATGAGATTCATGCCCCCTACCAGCAGGCAGACGGTGGCAATCACGATCTCGAGGCCCAGACCGATGACCGAGGCCAGCTGCACGGACGCCTGATTCTCCCGGGGATCCGTCACCTTGAAGTTCTGGACTCCCCCATGCCGCCAGGTCACGATCGCCCGGGCGGTGGCGAGCAGTCCCTCGAGGGGGCGTTTGTCGAGGGTGTCACTGCTCGCCCGAACGACGATCTCGCGCAGATCCCGGATGCTCGCGAAATGCTCCTGGAATCGGGTCTCGGGCACCAGGACCGAACGATCCCACGTGAAGAAGCTGTTGCGTTGGACCGCAGGCTTCTTCTCGAGGATGCCGATGACCCGGTATCTGTGACCGTCCAGCTGGATCCAGCCGCCCAGACGGATTCGGCCTTGCCGGGCCGCCAGTCCACGCGCGGCATTGGCTCCCACGACTGCCACCTGGGCTCGTGACGCGAGGTCTCCTTCGGCGAGAAAGCGTCCTCGGCTCAGTTCGAGGCGGTAGAAATCGAGTGCTTCCGGACGGGTGCCCACCACCGTGATGGACTGGCCAAAGCGTTGGCCCCAGCGAACCCGTTTGACGTGGCGTCCCAGGACCATCGTGCCATCGAGGCGTTGCGCCGTCCGCAGCGCGCGGGCGTCCAGACGTGACAGCGGTGGCGCGGCGACGGCTCCGGGTTCCTCATGCCACGTTCGGGACAGGCTGAAGACATCCTCGCCTGCGGCCTGCTGCAGGCTGCGGGCCAGATAGTGTTCGGCGCTGCGAACCGTGCTGGACAGGGCGACGAGCGTACCGACCCCCAGGATGATGCCCAGCAGCGTCAGCAGGCTACGAAAACGATGTCGCAGCAGAGCCTCGACCATGAGGGCCGCCTGGTCCTTGCCCGTCATCCCGCGTCTCCTCGCAACGCGGCCACGGGATCGAGCGATGCCGCCTTGCGGGCCGGCATCCAGCCGAAGACGACTCCCGTGGCAAGGGTGGCCACGACGGCCGCGCCCACCGCCGGCCAACTCAGGACCACCGACCAATCGGGTTGAATCCGGGGCACGATGAGGGCCATGAGGCCTACGATGCCGGTGCCGGCCCCAAGGCCCGCAAGGCCTCCCGCCCCCGCGAGAACCAGCGCCTCGATCAGGAATTGACGCCGAATAAGGGCGGGTGGGGCACCCAGAGCAAGGCGCAGTCCGATCTCTCGGGTGCGTTCGACGACCCCGACCAACATCATGTTGGTGATGCCCACCCCGCCGATGACCAGACTCACGCCCGCCAACAGGCCGACCAGGACGATCATCGCGTCATAGGCCTTGTAGAACCCCGCGATCATCGTACCGAGGTCCAGGAACTGGAAGTCGTCCACCCCGCGATGACGATGCAGCAAAAGACTGTTCGCATGGGCCACCACGTCCGGATTATGGCGTGATGCCCGGGTAGTCAGCGTGATCATGCGCAGCCGTCCCTCAGGCGACGCGATCGTCAGGGGAACCATGACGACGTCGTTCCAGTCGAAGCCGAAGCGCATGCCCGCCTTGAGGGCCATCGCGAGGGTGCCCACGATGCGATATCTGTTTTCGCCCACCCTGATTTCGCGGCCCGTTGCGCCGCCATCCGGAAACAGTCGGGTCGCCGCACCGTGGCCGAGGACACAGACCTTGTCCTTTCGATCCACATCTTCACGGCTGATGCCTCGACCGTCAGCCAGCTTGAGGGCGTGTCCCCCGAGGTAGGCTTCGTCGATGCCCAGGATGTCCATCCGTGCCACCCTGCCGCCCGGGGCGTGGACCGCCTGACTGTCATCACCCCCGCCTCCCATCGGTGAGACTGTCTCCACGTGCGGGAGTCGACCCCGCAGGGCTCGAGCGTCCGCCAGAGTAAGGCCGTCCGTGTGGGAGGCCTGCTTCTTGGCGGCCTGCTGAGGAGCGTCGGGCCAGACCATGATGACCCGTGTCCCCCCGATGGCTTCGACGCCCCGCGTCAGGGAGACGAGCGCACTTTGGCCCAGGCTGACGAGGACGACAACCGCCAGGACGCCGACGGCGACCGCCAACACGGTCAGTGCCGTTCGGGTCCGCGCGGCTCCCAGCTGCTGGACGGCGTGCCTGAAGTCGTCGGTCAGCATCACATCCGGAAGCTGTTCTCGACCGCAGGAGGCGCCACGAGGACCCGGTCACCTTCGACGAGACCGGAAAGGACCTCGACCTCGCTGTCGCTCGCCAAACCCAACTTGATGTTCCGGGAGGAGGCCTTGTCCTTCTCCCGGCCTTTCCCGGCGAGTTGCACCTTGGCCTTGTTCCCCTTGCGGGACTGCAGGGCCTCGACCGGCAGGACCAGCGCCCGCTCACGCACCGCCACATGGATGTCCAGGTCTGCGGTCATGCCCGGGCGAAGGGCTTCGATGCCCGGTCCCGTGACCAGGGTGTCGACCGCAAAGGTCTGGAGACCGTCCTTCAGGGCCTCTGCGGCGGGCGCTATCCTGTGAATCCGCCCCTCAAGCGTACGATCTCCCAGAGCATCCACCCTCACGGTAACCGGCATGCCAACGCTCAACCTACCCACGTCGACCTGACCGACATTGCTCTGCACGATCAGACGGCGCAGGTCGGCTAGAGTAAGGATGGCGTTGCCTTGCGCCAACGCCGACACACCCGGGCTGACCATCTCGCCGACTTCGATGCCCCTGCGGATGACCACACCCTCCATGGGTGCCCTCAAGGTCGCGTAGCGCAGTTGGTCCTCGGCCGCGGACAGGGCCACGGCGAGGCGATCGCGTTGGGCTCGAGCTTCCTGGATGTCCTCCTTGCGGTTGCCCTTGGTCAGGAGGGCAAGTCTCGCCGTTGCGGCATCGCGACGGGCTCTTGCGGTATCCAGGTCCCGTTGGGCCATATCCAGCTCGCGGGGAGTGACGGTCTGCGTCTGGGCGGCTGCGCGGCTGCGCTGCGCCTCGTCGTGGGCACGTGCCAACTCGGCTTCCGCTGCACGGACATCGGCCCGGCCTGCGGCAATCTCCTCAGGCCTCGGGCCCGCGATCAAGCGGTCGAGGCGTGCCTGTGCCGCTGCCAGATCCGCAGCGGCCTGTGCCCGGCTGCGTTCCATGTCCGTCGTATCCAGAACCATCAGCACGTCGCCCTTGCGCACACGGCTTCCGGCATCCACGTTGAGGCGTGCCACCTGGCCCGCGATCCGGCTCTTGATGTCTACCTTGATCAAAGGTTGCACGGTGCCCGTCTCGGCGAGGTCGACGGTGAGAGTTTTTCGGAGGGTCCTCACCACATCGCCGTCCCCGCGGTCACGGGCGTGAGGCCGCAAGGACCAGCCTGCCACGCCCAGGACAGGGATGAGGGCCAGGATGAAAAGCAAACGACGGTTCATGGAGTCTCCTTGCCCAGGGCTCGAGCCAGCGCCCAATGCGCGAGCATGCCTTCGATGCCCGCATCGACCCTGTCTGCCTTGGCCTGGGCCAGTCGGGTCCGCGCGGCCTCGAGCTCCACCGGCAAGGCGAGGCCTTGGCGATAGCGGGTCGCCATCAGGGCATGGGCTTGCCCCACCACCGTCAGGGCACGGTCCTGCAGCGCGATCCGCAGCAGGGCCTGACGCAGACGCTCGCGTGCGAGCCGTTCGTCTCGCTCCAATGTGCGTCTCAGGCGCTCCGCTTGCAGCTCGGCCTCGGAAAGGTCGAGTCGGGCCCGTTGGAGGCTACGGCCGGCCCGACCGTTGTCGAGCCACGGCCACGCCATGTCGAGTCGCAGCGACCACTGGGAGGCCAGCGGATCCGTGGTACGCAGCTGGATATCCGGACGGACGAGGCCGTTGCCGGTCTCGAGGCGACCCGAGACGCCCACCGTAGGCGCAAGGGCGGCCGCAGCTTCTCGGACACGAGCCCGAGCTTGTTCGACACTTGCCTGCTGGGCCAGCCATTCGGGCCGAACCTGCCAGCTGCCAGTCGCCTCGCGCGCGGCTTCAGGTGCAGGGTTACTCTCTTCCAGCCGCAGATTGTCACCAGCTAAACCGAGCAAGGCCGCCAGATTCAAGCGAGCCTCCGCCACCCCTTGATCCTGTCTGTGCCATTGGGCCTCGGCAGCCAGATAGGCGGCCTCGAGGCCTGCCACGTCGCCCGGGAGCCGCCGTCCTTGAACCAAGTCGGCCTGTCCCGCTTCCCAGGTGGCACGGGCCTGGCTCTGCTGCTGTGCGGCCACCTCCCGCAAAAGCTCCGCGCGGCGCAGGTCCCAGAACCCTCGCACCACCGCATCGGCCAGATCGCGCCGCGCGGTGGACAGTCGGGCCGCAGCCACCTGCTCTCCCGCCTCGCCCGCGGCATCCGCATGGGCCAGTCGTCCCCCATCCAGCAGCACCACGCGGCCTTCCGCGGAAAGTGTCCCCGGCGCGAAGGTGGTAGGGGCCGAGGGGGGGCCTGACATGGGCAGCCGCTGATTGGCCACGGCAAAGCCGTCGAGACCGACCCTGCCGGTCCAGCGGCCCTCGGTGGCCGTCTGCCGATCGAGCGTGGCACGTGCGACAGACAATCTCGCCAGTGCCACTTCAGGCTGTGTCTCCTGCACCATGGCCAGCAGACGTGCCAGCGAAAGTGCTTCCGGTAGAGCACGGGCAGGCAAGGTCACGAGCAGCAGGGCCATGGACAAGGCAAGGATGCGACGGATCATCGAGGTCAAGTCACCTTCCCGTCATCGCGGGCAATCCTGCCGTCCGCCAGGACCACACGTCGCTCGGCGCAGGCCGCCACCCCGTGGTCATGCGTCACCATGACCACCGTTGCTCCCCGCTGGTGAAGATCGGCGAACAGGTCGAGAATCTCTTGGCCTGTCCGTGAATCAAGAGCGCCCGTGGGCTCGTCGGCGAGCAGCAAGGTGGGACGCGTGACCAAGGCTCTTGCAATCGCGACGCGTTGCTGCTGGCCTCCCGAGAGCTGGCTGGGCCAATGATGACGACGATCCGCCAGACCCACCCGATCCAGGACTTCCCGCGCTCGGGCGATCCGCTCGGCCCTGGGGATGCCAGCATAGACCAACGGCAGCGCGACATTGTCTTCCGCCGTGGTGCGCGGCAGCAGGTGGAATTGCTGGAATACGAATCCCAGATGTCGGTTTCGCATGCGGGCCAGTCCCTCGTCGTCCAATGACGAGACATCGTGACCGTCAATCTCGAGGCGACCCCGCGTCGGGCGATCAAGGCAGCCCAGCAGGTTGAGCAGGGTCGACTTGCCCGATCCACTGGAACCCGTGATGGCGACCCACGCCCCATGCGCAATGGTCAGGCTGACGCCGGCCAACGCGAGCACCTCGTCCTCACCTTGCGGATAGGCCCGGACAAGCTGATCGGCCAGGACGGCAGGAGGAGGACTCACGCGGCGGCAGCCACGGCGCCAAAGGCCTTCCTTGCGGCCTCGCGGGTCAGGTCGAGCGTCTCCTTGTCATGCGTCGCGGAGACGAACCACGACTCGAACTGGGAGGGTGGAAGCATCACGCCAGCCGCGCGCATCGCCCGATGGAAGGTGGCAAAGGCCGTCGTGTCGGATCTGGAGGCCGAATCCCAATCCGTAACGGGCCTCGTGGTGAAGAAGACCGTGAGCATAGAACCGACGCGCTGGACTGTCACCGACACGCCCGCCGTCGCCGCTTCCTCCGCAAGCACGGCCGCCACAGCGGCAGACTGCATCTCGAGCGCATCGTAGAAGCCAGGAGTGGAGAGCTTGCGCAGCGTCGCAAGTCCCGCAGCCACGGCGATCGGGTTGCCCGACATGGTGCCGGCTTGGTACATCGGGCCTTCGGGAGCCACGTGGGCCATGAGATCCTTGCGGCCCCCGTAGGCCCCGCAAGGGATGCCGCCTCCCACGATCTTGGCGAGGCACGTGAGGTCAGGCGTGACGCCGTATCGTGCCTGGGCACCGCCATAGGCGAGCCGGAAACCGGTCATCACTTCATCGAAGACCAGCAAGGCCCCATGTCGGGTGCAGAGCTCCCGCAGACCCTCAAGATAGTTGGGGCCGGGGGGAACGAGGCCGGCATTGCCGACGACCGGCTCGAGGAACACCCCGGCGATCTCTCCGGGGTGTTCCTCGAAGGCCACGCGCACGGCGTCCAGGTCATTGAAGGGCAGCGCCAGGGTGCCTGCTGCCGTGGAGGCCAGGACGCCGGGACTGTCCGGGAGTCCGAGCGTGGCCACGCCCGAGCCGGCCCGCACGAGGAGAGCATCGACGTGCCCGTGGTAGCAACCGATGAACTTGATGATGCGCTCCCTTCCGGTCGCGGCCCGGGCGAGGCGCACCGCGCTCATCGCGGCTTCCGTGCCGGAATTGACCAGACGCACCCGTTCGATGGACGGCACGGCCTCGATCAAGGTGCGTGCAAGGGTATTCTCGCCGGCGGTCGGCGTCCCGAAGGCAAATCCACGGGTCGCGGCATCCTGGACGGCGGCAACCACGTCGGCATCCGCGTGTCCCAGGATGGCAGGACCCCATGCACCCACGTAGTCGACCCGTCGCACGTCTTCTTCGTCCCACACCCAGGGGCCCCGGGCCCGCTTCACGAAGAGCGGATCACCCCCCACGGCACGGAAGGCACGAACCGGGCTGTTGACTCCGCCGGGCATCAGTTGCTGTGCCTCGGCCCAAAGCAAGGCTTGGTGGGACGTGGAGGGGGTGGACGTGGTCATGAGCGGAAGAGATCCAGGACGTCTTTGAGGGTGATGAGCGCGATCAGGCCGAGCATGGCCGCCATGCCGACCGAATGGATGGTGCCCTCGAGGCGGCGGGGCAGTGGACGACGCAAGACGGCCTCGACCAGCAGCAACAGCAGACGACCGCCATCGAGTGCAGGCAGAGGCAGGAAGTTGACGACGGCGAGGTTCAGATTGATGAGAGCCGCGAAGAAAAGAATCTGGACGAGGTTGTGGACCATGCGGCTGCCGAGATGCACGATGGCCACGGGGCCTCCGACGGTCTCGAGAGGAAGCTTGCCCGTCACGAGCATCCCGAGCCCTTGGACCATCGTCAGCGAGATGTCCCATGTTCTCTTGGTCGCTGCAGCAACCAACTCGGTCACGCCGTCCGCCGGCACATAGCGCACGTCTGCCGGAGGCGAGATGGCCACGCCCAACTTGCCGTTTGCGTCCGGCGTCACGATGAGGGAGCGGGTGGCGGTGAGGGTTCCTTCCGTACGGCGGACCTCCAAGGAGATCGAGGCACCGGCCCTGGGCTTGAGTGCTTTGCCGAAGTCCTCGATGGCACGCAGCCGATTTCCCCCCACCGCGAGGACCCGGTCGCCGTCCTTCAGGCCTGCTGCGCGAGCCCGGTCACTGGCTACCTGCTGAATGACGATCCCTTCGCGTTCGATGTCCAAGGGCGTGGTCCGCGGGATGCCTTGCAAGGCCAGCTGCGTGGTCAGACAGAGCCATCCGCCGATCACGTTGAACAGGATGCCCCCGACCATCACCCACATACGCACAGGCACGCTGCGGCCCTCGAGGGCGTCTCGCGGCATGCCGTCGGCATCCTCTTCGCCCTCGAGGGAGAGATCGCAGTAGCCGCCAAAGGGGATAAGATTCAGGCGAAATCGTGTGCCGGCCCAAGTCCTGGACCAAAGGGCAGGTCCGAATCCAATGCCGAACTGGCGCACGGGAACCCCCACGGAACGAGCCGCCAGGTAGTGCCCGGCCTCGTGCAGCAGGATCAGGAAAGCCAGCAGCAGGATGATCGCCACGACCATGGCGGGTCCGCCGCCGGCGGGAAGTCCCGCAACCATCGGCATGGTCCCAAGGTAACACGCGCGGGCGGGATTGACCTCGAGGCCCGGCGTCGTTACCATTGGCCCCATTGGTGGGGCGTCGCCAAGCGGTAAGGCATCGGCCTTTGGAGCCGACATTCGTAGGTTCGAATCCTACCGCCCCAGTTAGGGTCCCTTGGCCGCCCGGGTACGGGAGGAACAAGAATGGTGCGTGTGGTGGGCCTCGGAGGCGCGCTCGGGGACGCTTCGGTGACGGGTGCGGCCATGCGGAGGGTCCTCGCCGAAGCGGAAAGTGCCGGGGCCGAAGTCGTCCAGCTGGATCTCAACGAGTTGGTGCTGCCGATGTTCGATGCGCGCCATCGTGAAGGAGGACCTGCCGTCGAGCGTCTTCTCACCGAGGTCCGGGCCGCCGATGCCATGGTCTGGTGCAGTCCCCTTTATCACGGCACGGTCAGTGGAACTTTCAAGAATGCACTGGACTGGCTCGAGTTACTGGCGCGTGACGAGCGGCCCTATCTGACGGACAAGCCGATCGGTCTCGTCGCGGCGGCAGGCGGTACTCAGGGCATGCAGGCCATCAATACGATGGAGTATGCCGTACGAGCCTTGCGTGGATTGACGGTGCCGTATGTCGTGGCGATTTCACGCGCCTGGCAAGCCTTCGACGCGGAAGGGCAGCCCCACGATGAGGCCCTCGCAGGTCAGCTGGCCATTTTGGGGCGTGAGGTCGTGCGTCTCGGCCAGTGGATGAAGGCGGCGCGTTCTCCTTCGACGTTGGGTGTTTCTTAACCCAAGGATAGGCAACTCGGGAGGGCAGGCCGCGATAACCTGCCTATGAACATCCGTCGATTTCAAGGACTGCTTCGGGCCGGGGTGGCCTCGGCAGTGGCCTTGGGTGGACTTGTCGGCTGTGGTTCACAGACGCTCGGCACTTTGCCGGTGGTCTCCCGCGGCCAGACGGATCTTGATGCATTTGCGGCCGAGCCCGATCAGGCTGGTCGCCGCCTGCAGGTCTATTTCAATGAGACCTACGGGGCCAGCGTCGCGACCAACGAACCCCGGGCCCGCAAGAGCGCCACGAATACCGACAAGAGCTTCCTGCAGCTCATTGGCAAGGCCCGACGCTCGATTGAAGGCGCCTTCTATGACATCGCCGATCCCGTGGCCGTCCAGGCCTTGGTGCAGGCTTCGCGTCGGGGGGTCCGGGTGCGTCTGGTCACCGATACCGACAATATGGTCGAGCACGACGATCCGGGTCGCCAGCGTCTGGCCGTGGGGCAGCTTCGGCAGGCGGGCATCAGTATTCGGGAGGACCGACGCTCGGCCATCATGCACCACAAGTTCATGGTGGTGGATGAACAGAAGCTGTGGACAGGTTCCACCAACCTTACGACCAGCAGCCTTTTCCGCCATAACAACAACGCGATGATCCTGGACAGCGAGAGTCTCGCCTCGCGTTACCGCAAAACCTTCCACACCATGTTCGAGGATGGTCTGTTCGGTCCCGCGGGCACTTTGGCAAGTATGGGAGGTACGGGTCCCTTTCGGATAGGTGCGGCGGAGGCGAATGTCTACTTTTCCCCCAAGGGAGGCGGACGTAATGCCGTGGTGGAGGTCCTGCGTCAAGCACGCAAGTCCATTCACTTCATGACCTTTTCGTTGACGGACAAGGAAATCGGCGAGACGCTCATCCACAAGGCCAAGAGCGGCGTCGAGGTCTCAGGTGTCTTCGATCGATGGCTGGCGGCCGGTCAGTACTCGCTCTTCCCGCACCTCAAAATTTCCGGCTTGTCGGTCATCAAGGATGGCAACGAGGCGCTCATGCATCACAAAGTCCTGTTGGTGGATGGCCATACCGTCATCAGCGGGTCGTACAACTACTCCAAAAACGCCGAGAACTCCAACAACGAGGCTTTTCTTGTCATCAAGAACGATGTCTCATTCGCCCAACGTTACGAGCGTGAGTTCCGCAGGTTGATGTATGCCGCCCGCAACAACCGCCCGCCTGCCTACAAGCCAAAGGATCCCGAGATCATCGCCGAGGATCCTACGGGGGATCAGCCCTGAGCGGCTGATTTACAATTCCTTGACAAGGATGGTGCGCGGTTCAATCAGAACTATGCGCCATTTTTCATTTTTTGCCGCACTCCTGCTTCTGGGGTGCGGAGCTGCTGCGAGCCAGGCACCCGTGCATGTCGCAGGTGACTTCGCCGCGCGTGTCGTCCCCGGCAAGGATCCGGTGTCAGACGCCGAGCTCGTCAAACTGGGTGCCTGGATGGCTGGTTCCTACTCCAGCGCTGCCCAGGCGGCGTCAGACCCTGCTTTCTTCGACGTGCGTCTGCACATCGTCAGGATCTGGCCGTGGCGTCGTGATGCCGTGTGGCTGTATGTCGAACAGGCCATGGCCACGCACCTCGATGCTCCTTATCGCCAGCGCGTCTACCGTCTCTCGCGCCTCGGACCTGAGCGTTTCGCCAGCGAAGTCTACACGTTGCCCGATCCTGCAGCTGCGGTCGGAGTCTGGAAGTTACCCGAGCCCCTGAAGATGCTCGAGCCTTCGCGATTGCTCGTGCGTGAAGGCTGCGCCGTCCTTTTGAGCCGTACCCGCGACGGTTACGCGGGTGGTACGGAAGGCAAGGGTTGCGCCAGCGACATCAATGGCGCCAGCCATGCGACGAGCGAGGTCACCGTCGATGGTCGGCGGCTCGTATCGTGGGACCGTGGCTATGATGCGTCCGGCCGGCAGGTCTGGGGTGCTCGCAAGGGTGGTTATGTTTTCATCAAGGACTGACTCCCTCGCGATTGGACTTGGAGTCTACTTTTAATCGAGGCTTAGTCTGAGCGAGCGACAGCGAGAGCCTTGATCGAGCGATAACCTGGTTGTGGGAGCGCCGGGGGGCCTCCGTAAGGTTCTGGAGAAGTCGATTATGGATTCGCTCGCTCGGTTCGATCAAAATGCTGTAAAGGCCCGGCTTGTCCACATGCCTTTCGGTCCCGGCGAGCGTCCCAGCCAGGTCGAGCATGACGTGGCGCAGATGATCTCGGATAGTTTGCAGTTGTCGAGGGCTACGGAGCCCAGCATCTCGCCCGAAGGACGGGCCGACATGGATCGCCTGGCACGTGTGGCGGCCCAGCGGGCCGGAGGAAAGCCCCCCCTGGGTTGGTGCTATCGGGAGGTCTGGGGGCATCTGATGCAGGCGGGGTACGGCAAGCTCAATCAGAGCAGCATCCCGGACTCACATTCCGCCTACGCCCGACAGTTCGGTGAATATCTGAACCAGGGGAACAACGCCCGGCGCTTGGGGCTGCAGAAACTGCCCATCGACAACCCCTATGACGCTCCCAAGGGATCCATCGTGGTGGTGCGTCCGGGTACTCCGGGTACGGCACACCCGGTGGCAGGAGACATTGCCGTCGCGATGGGGGGCGGCCGGTTCATCAACGACGGCGAGATGAGGTACGGTGGGCGCGGCAACTTCCCGCCCGGAAATCGCCATGTGATCGGGATCTATGCGCCCTTGTGAGGTGTCCCCGTCTCTAACGCGCAGCCTTGTCCAAGACCAGATCGAGCTGAATCTCGATCTGGTCCTTGTTCCTCAGCAGACCTCCGAGCGCCTCGTACGGCCGGATACCGAAGGAACTGGTATTGATCCTGAAGTTGCCCTTCGCCCGCAGACGACCACCCTCACCTATAACCTGCATGACGGTGCGAATCGGGCGCTCGGTGCCGTGGAGTCCGAGCATCCCCTCTACGTCCCAAGTGCCGCCACCGAGGGGAACGACTCGGCTGGACACGAACCGGATCCGAGGATAGCGGGCGACATCGAGTTGCCCCGAATCCTGCATATGCTTGAGCACGGTCTGGCGATCGCTGTCGGACAACGTGCCGGGCAGACCCGCCTTTCGTCGTAGCTCCGGCCGGTCTGGCCGCAGGCTGCGGGCATCGACCTCGAACACGACCTGACCCGTTTCGCCCGGAACTCGGGGCACAGCGACCTCACCCCGGAAGTCAAGGGCCTCGATGACATGATCGTGGGCCAGTGCTCCCGCCAGTCCATCGCGCCAGACGCGGACGAGGAGCTCGCTTTCTGGGCCTGGCACGGCCACATGGCGGTCGGCAGCGATGGTTCCGTTCGGTTGGCGCAGCACGGGCTGAGGGGCGAGGGGCAGACTGGGACCGGGCCGGAGGGTCGCACCGGGGCGAGGGGATGCGCCCGAGCCGCAGGACGCCAAGGCGGACAGGCTCAAGACCAGAACGAATCCACGCGGCAGCACGATATTCATGTATGAAAGACCTATTAAATAAACGTTTAATTATTGTATAGCTCTTCGAGAGAGCTGTCGACTTCAGGACTTCAGGGCCAAGCCGGTTCGGTCGTGGCCTTCTTCTGCAAGGATGAGTTTCGTGAAGTTGTCGACCCAGGACAGGTCGGCCTCCGGCTTGCTTGTCAGCAAGTCCGCCTTTGCCTTGGCAAGAGCCTCTTGACGCTCCGCATCATCGGCTGGGATCGGCAGTGCGAAGGCTCGCAACAGCGCCCGGGTTCCCTCTTCCAGGTCTTCCGTTGCCTCGGCTCTGACCCACTCCACCATCGCACGGTCGTCTGCCCCCGTCGCGACCTGTGCCAGCAAGGCCTCGGCATCGAGCCCGAAGGTGTCGAGGAACCGGCGATCGCCGCCGCAAGGGTAAGGTAGATAATCTCCCATCGTCCCGGCCAGATGGGCACGCGCCTTGTCGAGCAACCGGGCCAACCAGGGGAGGTCCCCGAGGGTGGCGTAGGGGCTTCGTGGTGACGTGGTCGAAAGGTCCAAGGCGTTCATGCGTCCAGCCTACCGCATCGGCGAAGGGTTCGGGAGCCCGGGAGAGGGGCTGATGTCTGCACTGGCCAAGGGTGTCGGCGTGGGCGATACCGTGTCGATTTCGGGGCTTGGCGTGGGGGTGGACACGGAGATGCCGGTTTCCGGGGTTTCGGGGAGGTCAGGTGGTGCGTCTGGAACCCGGGGGGCGGAGAGTTCGGCCGATGGAAGTGCCGGTGCCAGCCTGCCGGATTCCTGGGTGGCCGGTCCCGCGAGGGCCGTCGGCTTGGAAGGGCCGATGGGAACCACCGGACCGCGCACGATGCAGCCTGTCAGCACCAAGCTCCAGGTGAGCAGGCGGATTGGGTTCAAAGCGGGGATTCCTCAGCGCCGGCCAGGAGACCTTGCCACTCGGGCCTTTCATGCAAAGAGACGAAGTCGAGATCCTGATCGCGCCGCAGGATGTCACGCGCGCCTGGATTCAGCGCAATGGCTCGCCTCGCGTCGCCGAGGGCACCATCCGCGAGCCGCCTTGCCAGGGTTCCGCTGGCATCGCGACCTGCTATCGCCCTCGCCCGGGCAGCTGCCCGGACATACAGGGAATACCAGTAGGTCGGACAAAGCAGGACGAGCGCGTCCAGCACGGCAAGGGCTCCCGCGTGTTGCCCCAGGCGGATCATCGCGTAGGCGCCATAGGCCCTCAGGTCCAAGGACGAGGTCGATCGCACGTGCTCGGCTTCCGGGCGTCCCGTCCAGCTCAGGACCTCGTGGACGACGGCTCGCCAATGCCCCTGCGCCAATGCGCTGAAGCACCAGCCGGCGATGGCGCGTTCCGGCTGGGAAAGCCCGGCGGAGAGAGCTGCCCTGAAGTCCTTCGCCGCGGCGTCGTGTCGGCCGAGATCCTGATAGGCGAGGCCCCGGTCGTAAAGCAAGTCCGCGCGCTTGGGCAGTTCTTTGGACGGTTCCGCGAGGGAGACCTCTGCCAGGGCGGCCGTGAGGCTGCGTACGGCCTCCGCGTATCGTCCGGCCTTGTAGTAGGCGATGCCCAGGCCGGCCTCGGCCAAGGCCAAGGATACCTCCTGCTGTCGTGCGGCCTGACGCAACAGCAGCAAGGCCCGATCCACCTGTCCCTGCTGCAGCGCGGCGAGGCCGTCCTGAAACTGGCGGGGAGCCGCGGGGCGCAAGGGAGCGTGCTCGATGATAGGCGGCATCACCTTCCCTGGCTCTGCGTCCGATGGCGCGGAGGGTGATCCCAGGTCTGTCAGGGAGATTTCCAAGGTGGCCGCAAGCTTGGCTAGCAGGTCCGGGGTGGGTTTGCGGACGGGGGGCGTGCCGGTCTGCAAGGCTTCCCGGGAGGCCCGGACCAACTGCCAAAGGTGGGCGTGGGATACCCCTACGAGCTTGCCAAGGGTGCGGTAGTCTAGGCCTTTGGCCTGCATGGCGGCCACGAGTCCTTCATCGAAGGACCTCACGGAGTCAGGCCGAGAAGACATGCAGGAGACGTTTTTTACCTGAGGACGGTGTGTTGACGAGTATACGTGATTTGTTTACGCTTGCAAGCAGGTGTATGCTGTAAATGATACATCCCGTCGTTTCGGGTATGCGAGTGTGGGCAAGGGGCGGAGCAGGCCAGTGGCCAAGGAGACGGTGATGCGGCGACACATCTTGCGGGCCATGTTGCTCGCGACCATGACTGGTTGTGATGCACAGGCCTTGCGGGGGCTGGTGACCACTCCTCCTGCGACGGTATCGCCCGGTGGGTCTGACGGGGGCGGCCAGAAGCCCGCGGCTGATGCCACGGCGGCGCTCCTCGCGCGTCTAGCGGATCTGGATGTGACGGCACGCCTCAAGGCCGTGTCACGTCCGACCTCGCCTCTCAACAACGCCAGCCCCTTGGGGCCCTCGACTCCTGCCGCCGGTGAACTTGCGAGTGGCGGATCGGGTCTCACGCAACCCGAGGGCGCTCCGAGGCCCTCCCTTGGGGAAGACTCCAGCTTCGCTCCGCCGATGCTCTCTGGTCCTGAAATTCCCGCCCAGGATTCGGGCTGGCAGGGCCTCCAGCTGGACTTCGGGGCCAAGGACTGGGCAGGGGCTTCTGCGATCGCACGCAAGCTCTCGTCGGTCCTCGAAGGTGCCCGTCCTGCATGGGTACACGGCGCGCTTGGTCCCAAGCCCTATTGGTACTTCCAGTTCGTCGGGGCCAATGGCGGAGTGGCGGATATCCACGTTCATCCGGAAGGTGCCGCTCTGGCCTACTTGCCCGGGCCGGGGGCGGGCCCCGGGTTCGTCCAGCCTCCCTTCCTCGATCTCGACAGGCTGGCCGTGGACCCGGAGAAGGCCGTGGCGCTCGTGCGCAAGGCGGTGGCCGATCCTGCGATGAAGGATCTCGCCTTCGGGGAAGACCTATACCCTGAGATTGAGACTGTTTCTCAGCCTGTGTCCTCGGAGCCTGAAGGTGTCGCTACGATCGGGGCGTCCGCCGGGGCTTATGGCTCGTCCGTACGCCGGACGATGGAGAACGTCGCGGGCGACGGGGCCACGAATCCCTATCCGTCGGTCGTCTCGGCCTATCCCCCTTATGGAGAGGTGGCCTCGGGGGATGTGCCGATGCCCCAGCTTCCGCCACCGTCCGAGGAAATTCGGCGAGATCTGCCTGAAGAGACGCAGTGGTTCCTCTCCCTTCAACGGGCGCGGGACGGTCGGATGTTCTGGCGGGTGGAAGGCCTCCCTGCGGAGTTGTCGACGCCCGGGATGCCGATGCCTCCCATGCCGATGCCTTTGCCCGGCTCGGGTGAGGGCGGGGCCTCGTATCCAGGCTCCGAGCCTGCGGCGCCGAGTTATTACCCTGAAAAGGCCGTCATGGATCTGGGTGAGACGGACAGCGTGACCGTTTCGCCCGTGACCACCGTCGCCCTCTATCCCGGAGGGACGGTTACCAGCGGACCCCTCTACGGTGGGGTGCGTCCGCCCATCGTGGGCTGGAGTGAGCCCATGAAGTTCTCCTACTCGACTCCCCTGAGTGCGGCTCTCGACGCCGAATCCGGAAAGATCCTCGGCTTGCTGTTGCCTCGCCAGGTCGTCTACTACCATGTTGAGCCGAAGTTCGGTCCAGGGATTCCGGGAGAAGAGAAACCTGAATGTCCGGATTGCGAATCGCCTTATCCCTCGGAGAATCCCGACGAAGCTTTGCCCGAGGATGGCAGCGAAGAGGATGAGTCCGGCATGACCAGTGGGTCGACTGGCGGTTAGCCTGCTTGAGCGCTGTCGTGGGTCACCGCCCCCCTCGCCTCCCAAGGGCAAGGGGGGCGAGCCACGGGGGCACGGAGCGGTGAAGGTGGCGAGTCCGACCGAACCTTCTGCCCTGGTGCTTGCGGCCAAGGATGGTTATGCCCTCGCGGCTCGTCTCTTCGGTGCGGAGGATCTGGGGTCTGCCAAGGCCTTGCTCGTGGTCGGACCTGCCACGGGAGCGCCTCAGCGATACTACTGGAGATTCGCCCGCTGGTTCGCCGGGCGGGGGTATGCCGTGCTGACCTTCGATTACCGAGGTGTCGGCCTTTCGCGCCTTGGCTCGCTGCGGGGCTTCGAGGCGGACTTCGTCACGTGGGCGGAGCGAGATCTGTCTGCCGTGTTGGATTGGGGGCTCGAGCACCATCCTCGTGTCGTCATGGTCGGACACAGCTTCGGAGGCCAAGCATGGACCATGGTGCCGCAGGCAAGGAGGACCCTGGGTCTCGTGACCTTCGGGACGGGGACGGGCTGGATGGGGTACATGCACGTCAAGGAACATCCGAGGCTCCATCTGTTGTGGACCTTTCTCGGGCCCTTCTTGGTGAGTCTTCTGGGATATCTGCCCTCCGCGCTGCTGGGTTTGGGCGAATCCCTGCCCAGGGGAGTCTATCGCCAGTGGCGACGTTGGTGTGCGCGGCCCCGCCACTTTTTCGATGACCCGGACTCCGGCATGGCCCGGCGTGGCGCCACCGTGAATCGACCGGTGGTGGCCGTGACCGCTGTGGATGATCCGTGGGCTCCGCTTCCTTCGGTCAAGGCTTTCATGTCGGGTCTGCCAGCCGCCCCGGTCCGCTACGAGGTTGTGGACCCGCAGACCCTCGGCGTGTCGGCCATCGGCCATGTGGCCTACTTCGACAAGAACGTGGGAGCCCGGCTGTGGCCCCTCGTGGAAGGCTGGGTCGAGGAGTTGCTTGCGTTCCCTGCGGCCTGATGGGGTTCCCGCGGGTCGCTTCCCGACTTATCATGGAGCCATGCTTCACGTGGAACCCACCTCGGCGGCGGTCCCCCTGATGGCGCTCGAAGACGAGCACGGGGCGCACAACTACCATCCCCTCGATGTCGTCCTGCGCGAAGGGCGTGGGGCGTGGGTCACGGATGTCGACGGCAAGCGATATCTCGACGGTCTTTCGGCTTACTCTGCCTTGAACCAGGGGCATTCCCATCCCCGCATCATCCAGGCCCTCGTCGACCAGGCCTCGCGGATCACGCTCACCAGCAGAGCCTTTCGCAATGACCAGCTGGGACACTTTTACAGGAAGTTGACCGCCCTCACGGGCCTCGACATGGCGCTGCCGATGAACAGCGGGGCCGAAGCTGTCGAAACGGCCGTCAAGGCCGCCCGCAAGTGGGGCTATCAGGTCAAGGGCATTCCCGAAGGCAAGGCGGAGGTCATCTGCTGCACCAATAATTTCCATGGTCGTACGACGACGGTCGTCAGCTTTTCGACCGAGCCGCAGTATCGGGGGGGATTCGGTCCCTTCACACCGGGGTTCCGGATCGTGCCCTACGGCGATCTTGCAGCCCTCGAGGCGGCGATCGGGCCCGAAACATGTGCCTTTCTCGTCGAGCCCATCCAGGGAGAGGCCGGCATCATCGTCCCGCCGGAAGGCTACCTGCGCGAGGCGGCCCGCCTCTGTGCGGCGCACGATGTGTTGTTCATGGCCGATGAAATCCAGACAGGACTTGGCAGGACAGGCCGGATGTTCGCCGTGGATCACGAGGATGTCAGGCCTGATGTCGTCATTCTGGGCAAGGCCCTTTCGGGTGGTGTCTATCCGGTCTCGGCGGTGGTGGCCCGCAGGGAGGTCATGGAGGTCTTTCGGCCCGGTGATCACGGCAGCACCTTCGGTGGCAATCCTCTCGCCTGTGCGGTGGCGATGGCCGCGCTGGACGTCTTGATAGAGGAGCGTCTCCCGGAACGCTCCGCGAAGCTGGGTGAGCTCGCACGGGAGCGCCTGCGTGCGATCGGTAGCCCGATCGTGGTCGAGGTCCGGGGCAAGGGCCTGATGATCGGGATCGAGCTCGATCGTCCTGCACGTCCTTACATCGAGGCCTTGGCTGCACGCGGGCTTCTGTGCAAGGACGCCCACGAAACGGTCATCCGGTTTGCACCGCCTCTGGTCATCGAGGAAGCCGATCTGGTGTGGGGTGTGGAGCAGTTTGCCGCGGTGCTCACGGGGGCCTGAACCGCGGCGTCCGCGGCTAGGCTGATTCGCCACCCCGTCGTTCCTCCGTTCATCTGCCATAATGGCGCGATGGAATACGACCGCTTCGCCGGCGTCTTCGGGGTGTGGGCCGCGACGGCGGGGTCCACGGCAGCGAACCGGGCGTTTTACCTCGAGGCTTACCGGACGGCTGCGCCCGGACCCGTCGTGGAACTCGGCGTGGGCGATGGGCGCCTGGTGGTCGAGGCCGTGCGTGCCGGGCGCGACATTTGGGGAGTCGAAGGCTCAGCCGCCATGCTGGACCTATGCCGGGTTCGGGCCGAGGCAGAGGGGGTGTCGGATCGTTTGCATCTTTTGCATGCGGACTTCGCGCGATTCGAGCTGCCCGAACCTGCCACCCTCGTCACGATGCCCTACCACACCATGCCTCATCTGCTGGAACGTGAGACCAAGCTGGCGGTGTTGCGGCACATTCACGATCAGCTGCGACCCGGGGGGCAGTTTCTCTACGATGATTTCGTGATCACGCCCGAGCGGCTGTCGGCCATGCGCGAGGTGCAACTGCGGGCACGGTACCGGAATGATGAGGGCCAGGACACACTCTTCTGGGTGACCTCGCTCGTGGACGAAGCTTCGCAGCGCATCCAGGCCATGACCTGGGAAGACGTGCTGGATGACCATGGCGTCCTCGTTCGACGGCAGTACCGCCCGCTCACCTTCTCCTGGCTGACGCCCGCGCAATCCGAGGCGTTGCTCGTCGAGGCAGGATTTCGGATCGAGGCCTGTTGGGGAGATTTTCGAAGGTCACCCTTCGATGAGGCCTCCGCCGAGGAACAGGTTTGGCTGGTCAGCAGAAAGGCATCGTGATGCTGGGGACGACAGGACTAAAGCAGCTTCGGGTGGATTGCATCGTGGGCATCTATCCCCACGAGCGTGCGGCGACTCAGACCGTCCTGCTGGACGTCGAGCTGGACAACGATTTCGCGGCGGCTGCAGCCTCGGATGCGATTGCCGATGCCCTGGACTATGACGGGGTGGCGGCTCTGCTGACTCGTCTGCTGCAGGAGCGTCGTTTCCAGCTGTTGGAGGCCATGGCCGAGGAAGCTGTACGGGCGATCTTCGACCAGTTTCCCACGGTGACGGGCGTGCGCTTGCGGATCGAAAAGCCCGCGGCCGTGCCCGCAGCTGCCTGTTCTTTCGTGCGCGTCGAGCGCCATCGTCCGTGATGCTGCTAGCCCCGCGGACTGAAGGGCAAAGGCCGGTGGCCGTGGTCACCGGCGGGGCACGCCGGCTGGGGCGCCACCTCGGGTTGATGTTGGTCCGACGGGGCTACCATCTGGTCTGCCTGTATCGGACGTCGACCGATGAGGTGCGGACGCTGGCCGCTGAGGTTGCGGCTATGGGCGGTACGATGCGTGCCTTGAGCGTGGATGTGGCGGATCGTGAGGCCGTGGCGTCCACCTTCGCAGACCTCGAAGCTCACGAAGGTCGGGTGGACGTGCTCATCAACAACGTCGGCAACTACCATCCGCAACCCGTGCAGGATCTTGATCCCTTGCAGTGGGATGCCACGATCGGGGCGAATCTCTCGGGCGCTTTCTACACCAGCTGGCATGCCTTGAAGTTGATGCCGGACGGCGGTCAGATCGTGAATATCGGCATGGCGGGCCTGGAAGGGACCCGGGCCAGCCGTCTGGCGGCAGATTATTTCGTCAGCAAGACCGGGCTGCTTTCCCTCACGCGTTCGATGGCTCAGGCCTACGGAAGCCGGGGGATCCGGGTCAATATGGTCTCGCCGGGCCAGCTCGAGAATTCCATCGACCTGCCTGATCCCGCGCGGCTGGCCCGGGAGATTCCGCTCGGTCGGGCCGGTACGCTCGAGGATATGGCCGATGCCGTGGAGTGGTTGCTCGAGGCCTCCTACGTGACAGGCGTCAATCTGGATGTTGCCGGGGGATACCGGCTGGGATGAGCCGCGCCCATGGGTTCGTGCCGCTGAGGGATCGTGCGGCCGACTGGGCGATGCGCATGGCGATGGTCCGGGAAGCCGAGCAGTTCCTGTACTTGTCCACCTTCTATTTCGAATACGACGATTACGGGCAGGAGCTTCTCGAGGCCTTGCAGGACGCTCAGGACCGTGGCGTTCGGGTGGCCCTGCTCATCGATGGTTTCGGGCAGCGCCTCGGGGGCACCTTGATGGGGCCGGACCAGCGCGTGGCATTGGAACGTGCTTTGGTTCGCCTCGCAAGCTCTGGGGGGCAGGTCGCTCATTACCGTCCGCCGCGCTGGATCCAGCAGCGGGTCGGTGGCGGTCAGCATGTCAAGGTGCAGGTCTCGGAAGCCGGTCGCTTGATCTTGAGCAGCGGCAACCTGACTCGTACGTCCTTCACGAAGTGGAAGGAGTACGCGGTGGCCTTGGAGGGCGCCGTAGTGCCCGAGATCCTTGCCAGCTGGAAAGCCATCGGCGGACGACTCGAGGAGGGTGATCTTCGCCATTTGCAGGTGCTTGCAGACGCCCATCCCGGTGACATGGACATGGAATATGGCTTCTGTAATCCAAATCTGCATCAAGGAATGCTGGGCCCGTGGCGTTGGCGAGGCTCCAATGTCCTGACGGACCGGATGATCGAGATGGTCGACGCGGCGCGAGAGGAATTGCTGATTAGCTCGTTCTACTTCAAGCCGGCTCCGCCGCTGGCCGAGGCCATCCTGCGCGCGGCACGCAGGGGCGTGAGGATCGTGGTGCATCACTCGCATCGCGACGCCCTGCCGGCGACCGACCTCGCCTGGGTTGCCGCGGCAGTAGGGTATCCCGCGTTTCTGGACGCGGGGGTTCGTGTCGTCGAGCATCCCACGGGCGAGCACTCGAAGATCATCGTGGTCGACCGCCGGTGGGCGGCCTTCGGCAGCTACAACTTCGAGGATCCGGCCCACGATCGGCTGGCGGAGGCCATGTTGTCCTCGCGGGATCATCGGACGGTCCGGGCGGCTCTCGAGGTCTTTGCCGAACTCGAGGCTGCACCCGACAAGGTTGAGGTGACGGCCGAGACGGTGAGCGCCTGGCCTGCCGGCCTCAAGGCGAGGGTGGCCCTGTGGGGGAGGTTCAAATGGTGGCTATGACGAGGACGGTCGAGATCGAGCATAAGTTCGTGGTTCCTCCTGACTTCGACAAGGAAGCCCTTGCCGTGAAGATGGAGGCTCTGGGACCGGTCCGTCGGATTGCCCTCGAGGTGGCCGATCGTTACTTTCTGACGGCCGACGGTGTGGCTCGTCGCTACGTCCTGCGTCATCGTTTCGACGAGGAGCTGCATCATCTGACCTTGAAGTCCTTTGGTGACGACCCGGAGGTTCGAGACGAAATCAACCTGGATCTGGGCCATCACGCCGGTGACCAAGCCGCGATCGTCGAGGCCTTTGCGGCGCGCATGGGAGTGGTCTGGTCCGGCACCCTGAGCAAGACCATCCTGGTTTGGGTCTTCGCGGATTGCGAGGTGGTCCACTATGTGGCCCGGGGGGGAGGACGAGAGATTCATTGCGTCGAGTTCGAGGCCCTCGACACCTCCGATCTGCCGACCGCTCTCGCCATCTTGACGCGTTACGAGGCCTTGGCAGGTTTCGATGCCGTCGATCGTACGCATGGGACCCTCGTGGATCTGGTTTTTCCTGGAGTGTTGCCGCGGTAGTCGCCTGCATCACTTCCAAATGTTGGGGAGGTATTAAAGCTAGCCATGTTCGGGTCCGGCTGCTCGATGTGAAGGGTAAGACGGTCGTGGTGGCCTCGGGGGTAAGAACATGACGGCGCGCGCGCTCAAGGGTACGGCCGGGATGGCGGATCCCGTAGTGGCGGAAGCTGCCCGTCGTGCGGCAGAGGAGGCGGCGCGAAAGGCCGCTGCCGAAGCGGCCCGAGCGGCGGCGGCTGAGGCTGCCCGTCTGCCCAAGGCGGCGGTGGATCATCAGTCGAAGGCGGCCGCACGCTCGGCCGATGCCGAGGCGCGATCAGGAATGCGTCTGGAGGAGCCGGCTCCGCCACCCCCTCCCGCTCCCGTGGCCGGCGTGCCCCGTGGTCCTGCGGTACCTCATCGATATGTCGACGGCTACAGCGACGACGTCAAGCTGATGCAGCAGCGCATGAAGGACGCCGGCATCGACCCTGGGCCCATCGACGGTTTGAAGGGCCCGCTGACACGCGCCGCCATGGCGGCCTACGAGCAGAGATTCGGCAAGTCGGCCGCGGAAGGCCTGCAGGTGGACCCGGCCCATGAGGAGATTCTTGGCACGGAGCGGGTGGAGACCGGGGGCGGCGTCGAGGCGTCGGCGCTGGACCGCGTGTCGGGTACGGTGCAGGAGTGGATTGCCGAGGCCAAGCGGATCTTGGTGGCGTCCGGGATTCCGGCGCACAAGATCAACGAAGCCGCCATCGCCACCATCATCCAGCATGAGTCTTCCGGCAATCCTGCTGCGGTCAACAACTGGGACTCCAACGCCCGGAAGGGGACCCCGTCGATGGGGCTGATGCAGACCATCCGGCCGACCTTCGAGGCCCACAAGCTGCCGGGTTACGACCAGATCCTGAATCCCGTGCACAACATCATCGCGGGGGTTCGCTACGCCTTGGATCGGTATGGCTCGCTCGAGAATGTGCCGGGGATCCGGAGTATGGCGGCGGGGGGGCGTTACCGGGGTTATTGAGGGGGAGTTTGCCTCAGGCGCTCGTCACCTCGAAGGCCGCCATACGGTGTTCGCTCCAGCCGAACTCCGAGCCTAAGCGGGTGTCGGCGGGTCAGAGACGCCTTGATTTGTCGGCATATCTCTGGGCCCTGACCTGCCCCAGTGCCTGGCCCCCGGGCAGGTCCAGATGATTGAGGATGGGCTGGCGGCACGCGTCGACCCCCACCACCACGCCCTGGCCGGTGTGGCGATGCAACTGCAGGGGGAGAGGGTGGAGCCGTCCTGGTGCTTCGCGAGCCCGAACCACGAGGCTGTATTCCGTCCCGACCTTTTCCTGCTGCCGAGGGATCCTGTTTCTCAGGGCTTCGGTCGATAGGGCTTGCCCACCCCTGAAGCTCAGCCGCACGAGGCAGGATACCTGACGTTCCGGCCCCAACGGGTCTCGGCCTGGGATCCCGTGAAGAGTTCGCGACGGCTCTCGAAAACTTCCTCGAGGGTGGTTGAGGAGGAGGCTCTCCCCGAAACGCCCCAAGGGGGCCGGGAAGAAGACCTGGCTGGCCCTGATCCGCGGCCAGCCAGGTCTTGTCGACGTAGGAGTTTCCTTCCTTGCGGCATTTCGCGGAGGTTCCAGAGGTTGTGTCCCTAGAGTTGGTGTAAATCCGCCGGCGGCTTGAAGCAGAAACCACCGCCGTGGTCCTTTCTTAGTTGCGAACAAACGGAGGAGGTCCAAGGCGATGCCGGAGAAGATCATGGCGTTGGACGGACCTCGTCATGGTGTTTGGCAGCACAGAGCAACCCCAGCGGGCCTTGATCGTGGAGATCCAGCTCGGCCGGGACGACGCCAAGCGTTACAGCTGGCCGCAGTACGTAGTGGCCTTGCGTGAGCGTTGGCGCTGCGAGGTCGAGCTACTCGTCATCGCGCCTGACCCTCTTGTGGCCAAGTGGGCCCGGGAGCCCATCCGCCTCGATGGGCGGGGCAGTCAAGTCGTGCCGCTGGTGCTGGGTAGCGAGGACTTCCCGAGGTTGGCTCTCGAGGAGCTTGCCGGTCAGCCCCATGCGACGGTCTTCCATGCCTTGGTGCATTGCCGTAGCCGGGAAGACCTGCCCTTGCTCGAGCAGGCTTTGGTGGATGTCCAGTCGTTGCCCGAGCCAGACCGCATCGGCTACTATGAAATCCTGCGGAGCTGTCTCTTCCCGTCGTTTCT
>JAYKGV010000005.1:0-39048 GCA_035285595.1 Candidatus Sericytochromatia bacterium | reverse complement strand
GCCAGCGTTCGTCCTGAGCCAGGATCAAACTCTCCGAATGAAATCCGGAAAGCCCAATATCAGGCTCTCGCTGTCCTTGTGAATGCACAACGACTCACGCCGTCATACACTCGCTTGAATTGACAGGTTCTAAACTGAACCTTGCCACTCGATTGTCAATGTCCGCCACCTGCCGCGTCTCCGCGTCAGGAATCTCATATTAAAACAGTATTACCGATGTCGTCAAGAGATTTCGGAGAAGTTTTTAGGCGCCGCGACGCGCCACGGCCAAAGCAGCCAACGCCACCTCGATCTGGTCATCGGCCGCACGCCGGGTGGTCAGACCCTGCAAGGCCTGTCCGGGAGAGGATAGCCAGGAAGCGACACGCCCCCACAGCCTGGCCGCCCCCACAGCATTCGCCCCGGCAGCCCGGATGAGCTCGAAGGAAACGGCGGCCACGAAAGGCAACAGCGTCAGCTTGGCCCCAACCCTCCAAGCCAGCCCCATCCCTCCCGCAAGTCCTTCGGGGCGCGGAATCCACGCGAACACGAAGATACCGACGACGGCGGTCAGGAAGAGAAAACTGGTCCCACACCGCGGATGGCGCGGAGACTGGCTGCGGGCGGCCTCGACGGTCTCCCCGAGACCCTGCTCGTACGCATGAATCACCTGATGTTCGGCACCATGGTAGGCATACAAGGACGCAACATCGGCCTGTCGACCCAAGATGACGACATAAGCCACGAACACCCCAAGCCTTACGGCCCCCTCCACCCCGGCCCGGGCAAGCGCATGCCACGTGTCAGGTGTCCATCCGTAGACCCAGGCGGGCAGCACCATGAACAACGCCACCGCAAGTAGCAACCCTACACCCAGGGAGGACAGGGACTCGGCTCTTCCCGCACGTTCACCGGTTGCGATCTCCACGGAACGGTCAAGCATGCGCACGCCTAGTCGCAAGGATTCGACCATCGCCACCACGCCCCGGAGCAGGGGCCAGCCGAAACAGACCACGCGCTTGCGCAAGGAGACGTACGGATGAAATTCCGCATGGATCTGACCGTCGTTCCGCCGAACCGCGAGCCCGACGCCATCCGCGGCGCGCATCATGACCCCCTCGAGCACGGCCTGTCCACCGACCGGATCGATGGCAGGGCGAGCATCTGCCTCTGTCACGGCTCCTTCGGCAGCCAGCCACGGAACGAGGCCATAGCGTCTCATGCCACGAAGCCTCAAAGGCTTTCTCCCTCTACGGAAGCGCTGGATCCGGACGACGAGGACGGGGAATCGCCGGCACCAGGGGACGAGGTTCCCGAAGGAGAACTCTCCGTCACGATGACGATCGACCGGGTCGATGGACGAGAAACGGGAGCCACTCGGCGCACGGAAGGTGCGGGCCGAACCGCCGCCGACGCCACGGGCGTCACGGCCTGCGGGACAGGCGCAACCGCCGGGGGAGCCGGCAGAATCCGCACGACTCCCCGTGGAGTCAGCCGATAGGTCGCGACGTACACTGAGGCACTCGGTTCCCCGAGGCGTCCCAGAGGCTTGCCGTTGAGCCGGCCTTCCACTGCAGCCGGCTGACCGATGCGAACGGAGATCGCACCATCCGCTCCCCACTCCCGGTCCATCCCGCCGGGGACGATGCCTTCCTGCACGATCTTGCCGTCCGCCATGACCCGCATCCAACTCGACGCCGAGGTTCTGACTCCCAGGCGTATGGCCTTGGCGACAAGGGGCGTTGGCGATGCGCTCGCGAGCTCCGGAGCCGGCGCGCCTCCTCCGGAGGCCTCGAGGGTTGCGGAGGCTCCCGGTTCGCCCGGGACCGCGACCAAGAGGACGGTCTCGGTCGTCCTACCGGAGGAAGAAGCTTCGAGACCCGCCGCAGCTGTCTCGAACGGTGCGGGGGAGGAGGCTTCGGTCACCGCAGTCGCGTCAGGGCGAGTCAGCGCCATGGTGCCCAGAACGGCACCGAGGACGGCCGCCGCCATCATGGGCCAAACCCACCAAGGCATGACCACCTCGGGCACCGGGGGCTCCAGTGGGGCGGTCGGCACCTGAGAAGGGCGATGCTCCCAATAAAGCCGGGCCAACTCGGCGCCATCCAGACCGACGGCGTCCCCCACCTTCCGGACGAAGCTCTTGACGTAGAACGGCTCGGGAAGAAGGTCCTCGCGGGCATCCTCTAGCGCCTTCAGGTGGCGTGCATGAATGCGCGTCAAGGTGGCCAGCTCGTCATGTTCCAAGCCTCTGGCCTCGCGAGCCTCGCGCAAGCGAGCCCCGATGTCGGCAAGACTTGGGTTCACGGCGTCAGGCTCCCGTCCACGCAGCGGTGCAGCCATTCTAACTCCCTGCCCCGCGGTTCTCGCCAGCACCCCAACCCAAGGTCCCCTAGCCGGATCGGCCCGATACCAAGGCGCACGAGCTCGCGAACCCGATGGCCCACGTGCTCGAGCATCCGGCGCACCTGTCGATTCCGTCCTTCGTGAATCCACAGTTCCACGACGGACCTCCCCTCGCGATCCCGGGAGACACGCACCGTGCACGGTTCGGTCGGCCCGTCCTCCAAGAGGACACCCTGTCGCAGTCGATCGATGGCCTCGTCATCAGGATGGCCGGTCACCACCGCACGGTAGTGCTTCACGATTTCGTGCGACGGATGGGTCAAGGCGTGGGTCAGTCGACCGTCGTTGGTCAGGAGGAGCAGGCCCGACGTCATCAGGTCCAGTCGTCCCACGGGGTGCAGGCCAGGAGCCCGGGGGACGAGCTCCAACACCGTAGGGCGACCCTGCTCGTCGTGACACGTCGTGATCCGACCTGCCGGCTTGTGCAAAACATATACGACCTTGGCCGTCGCCACCGGCAGGGGTCGGCCGTCCACCGAAATATCCTGCCTTGTCGGCTCCACCCGGATGCCCATGTCCGTCACGACCTGTCCGTCCACGGCAACCCGCCCCGCCCGGATCAGCTCCTCGGCCTTGCGACGACTGGCAATGCCGGCCTCAGCGAGGGCGCGCTGCAACCGCAAGGGGCCGACCTTCGTCATCGAACCGGGGAAGACGCATCAGCTCCCTGACTTCCTCGAGCGTGCGTCTGGCCTCGGTACGGGCTCGCCGGTTGCCTTCGGCCAGAATGTCATCCAGACGGCCGGGATCGGCGGCCAAGACCTCGCGACGGTCACGCATGGGAGCAAGCAACGCCTCCACTGTCTCGGCAAGCGCTTTCTTGTCCGCCACACATCCCAGCGTGCCCGCCCGGCAGCCTTGCTCCACCTCGGGGCAACGCTCAGGAGCGAGAGCCCGCCAGTAGGCATGGACCGTACAGACCTCGGGATAGCCCGGGTCGTCACGCCGCTGCCGGCCCGGATCGGTCACCATGCTCATGACCTGCCGGGCCAGTTCTTCGGCAGGAGCCGCCATCCTGAGGTCATTGCCGTAGCTCTTGCTCATCTTGCGCCCATCGGTTCCGACAATGAGCGGGGTGTCGGACAGAAGGCCTTCGGGTTCAGGGAAGTACTCGCCGTAGAGGTGGTTGAATCTGCGGGCGATGTCTCGTGACAATTCGAGGTGGGGCAGCTGGTCGCGACCGACGGGCACCCGCGCCCCACGGAACGCGAGGATGTCCGCCGCCTGGAGGATGGGGTATCCCAGCAGGCCGTAGCCCACCCGCTCCTCATCGAGGCCAAGGTCGTGGATCTGTTCCTTGACTGTCGGATTACGCTGCAACCAGGTCAGCGGCGTCATCATCCCGAAGAGTAGCGCCAGCTCCGCGATCTCGGGCACTGCGGACTGCACGTAAAGGGTGCATCGGGCAGGATCCACGCCAGCCGCCAACCAATCCAGCAGCACCTCCCGCACGTTCCGACGCAAGCTTGAGGTGTCCGCGGCGCCCGTGGTCAGGGCATGCCAGTCGACGATGGAGAAGTAGCAATCGTAGGTGTCCTGCAGCTGCACCCAGTTGCGCAAGACGCCGACCAGATGGCCGAGATGCAAGGTGCCCGTCGGCCGCATGCCGCTCATGATGCGGATCTTCGCCACAGTCTCCCCCTGTTGGTGCCCAAGCTCATGCTAGCACGCGCTCCTCGGAGGAGAGGGCCGCCGAGAGGCCAGAGGGCCGGGGGGGTACACAGCAAGGGTCATGCCAAAGTCGCGGGGTCTCGTCCCCTTGTTGGCCGCCACCAGTCTTCTGGGTACCGGCTGCGAAGCGATGCTGGGGCTACTGGGGCCGACACCCACCGAACGCGGCATCCTGCAGGACCTGCGTTTGATCTTGCGGGCCGTAAGCCCTACGGCCAGCGGCGAAATGGCCATGACCACCCGTGCCGTACGGGGGGTGCTCGAAATGGGCCTGCCAAGCGCCTATGGCGTCGACCTCGGCCCGTTCCTGCGTACCGTTCCCTGGCCCGTGGTCCAGCCATTGGGAGGCCTGGCCGCGATTCCCGATGGCACCACCGACGAAATCCTCCAGCTGCGGAGCCTCGACAACGGCCGCATCATGACCTACCTCTTCAACAACCGGGTCCCGATTGTGAGAGAGCCTCAGGTGCCTTGGGCGATCACCCTCGAGCGACATCCCGAAGGCTTCACGGGCCGGATGGACATCGAGACCCGGGCTGGTTCGGTCGGTGTTTGGCGGGCCTTGCCTCAAAACCAGCCCGTTCCGGGCCAGCCATCGACCTTCGGCGCGGGCGGTCGCCCCCTGGTTCTTGGGCGACGCTATCAGTGCGACGCACCCACGGCGGTCACCGTATCAGGCAAGCTTGAACGCCAAGGGATATCCCTGCTGTCAGGGACGGCTAACTTCACGCCCCTGCCCGGTGTCCCGGGGGGCAACCTGCAGGCCCTCGACCTGCAAGTCACGATGCCGAGAGTGCAGGGCACCTTGAGGGGACGCCTGGATCCCGGCGGCTTGACCATGACGGGCGAGATGGCCTTTTCCCTCGATGGCGGCACCCGGGTCCCGTTGACCGTCACGCGCCTGTCGTGCAACGGGCAGGCCATCGTGCTGTCGGGTACCTCGAGCACCCGCAAGTTCAAGGTTGAACTGACCCTGCAGGACGGCAAACTAGAAGGGGAGGTCCGGACCTTCGGTACGGGCCGCGACGCGGTCCTCCTCACCCTTGCCCCCTCGGCCAACGTCGCCGAGCTCCGCTGGTCGGACACCTCCGCCCCCGAACCCTGGCGCTGATGCCCCCGGCAGCCAGGTCGCGACCCGGGCGGCCCATGGCGCCCACGGACGGCGTCCCTGCCACGCCCGAACGGCCTCCACCGTCACGGTCGCGGAGACCAGAAGCAACCACAGGGTAAGCAGGACTCCCACGAGAATCAGCCATTCCAGCGGCCCCCCCCGGCCCCCGCCAAGAACCAACAAAGGACCCAGCAACAGCAAGCCCAGCGTCAGTGAGTTGGCAGCATGTTCGCGGACGAGGCGAACTCGCGAAACTTCCGGGTGCAACAAGGCCACGAGCGCCACCGGCACCAGGTAGCACGCAGCCGCCCACAGCCGGTAAGGGGCAGACAGCGGCCGCCTCAAGGGGTCGGAGCCGTCGAGAGGTCGGCCTCGACCGGGCCTTCGCCTGTCACTTCGATGGTTCGGGACGCTACCGCACGGCCCGTCGGATCAAAGGCGACCAGACCATAGACACCCTTCTCGACAGGAGCCAGCACGAAGACTCCCTTGGCCGTCGTGGTACGTGACAAGGGCCGGGCCGAGCCTTCCAACCGGACATCCATGCCGGCGCGGGGCACGCCCGCGGCATCGAGCACCTTGCCCCAGACCGCCACGGCGGGCGGAGCGGGCGGTTTGACGGACGCCGTGGCCTGCATGGCCGAGGTTTGCTCGAGGAACGCCAAGCCCGAGGCGACGGCCCCCGCGACCGGTGCTGGATCCAGCCGCGCCACCGCGGCCTCCACGCGCCGGGAAGCAGCGGCGGCAGGTGCGAACTGTCCGCGCCAGCTGACCCCCAGGGCCAGGGACTGCGAACCAAGGTCAAAGGCGCGTCCGGGATGACCGAAGGTCGTCACCTTGAGGCCCAACTCCCGCGAGACCTGCCATCCCACGCCAAGGTTGAGGGTACTGTCATCCTCGTTCCCGCTGCTCGAGAGGTACTCGACGAAAGCTTGCGCCCCCTTGCCGATGGGTGCGGCAAAGCCCGCCACGAAACGAGAGCGAATGAACTGGGACTGAAGCTGGACCCTGCCCGTGAACCCCATGGTCCACGACCCCAGAGTCGTCTCCTTGCCCTCAACGGCCACCGTGAGATCTCTTCCAATCAGCAGGTGCAACTGATTGGCCGCGATGAAGCTCGGAGTCTCCGCCGCCCCGCCGATCGGCAACCTGAGGTCCTGTCCCATCAAGTTGGTCACGCCACACACCACCCGCGTGGCATCCTCGGGGCGGGATAGGCGAGCATTGACATGCGCCATGACCCCCGTGAAGTTTGCTTGACCGAAGGGCGCCGTGAGAGCGACCTCGAGCCCAGGCAACACCCCCGCGGACAGGGACGTTGGTGCCATGAGGGCGCCATTGGGCAATACCAGGCCTGAAGCCGCCATGCCCACCTCGCCCGCCTCGAGCGGCCGGGTTCCGGGCAAAACACCGCCTCCGCCATAACCCCACAAGGAGGTTGCACCTGCCGACGGGGCCCAACCCAGGACCAGCACGACACCCCACCACAGGTGACACGATCCTCGTTTCATCGCTTGCCTCCCGCGGACGTCTCCTCCGCTTGGCGTGCCGCCACATGCCATCCGTCCCACGCCGACCACCCCTTGGCCCCCAACATGCCCAACGTCACGAACGTCCTTGCCATACCCGAACCGGTACCGGCATCGAGAGCCCACGCCAGGGGATACAGGCCCCAGGCGCCAAAAAGCCACCAAGCCTTGTCCCATTCACCGTTATAGGCTTGTCCGAGGCCGTTTACGGCCACGGACAAGCCTGCAGCCACCCACGGATCCCGCGGCGGCAGTCCCGGCACCAGGAATGGCTGGGATCCGAAGTCGTGAGGGTCGACCGCCACGACGGCCGTGGCCGCAGGAGCGGGCAGGGAGACCAGAAACCACACGGAGGCATCGTAGCACGCTCTTGACAGCGCGCGTCCGACCGGGGATGATGTCATCCCCCTTGCCGAGGTGGCGGAACTGGCAGACGCGCACGTTTGAGGGGCGTGTACCGAAAGGTGTACGAGTTCAAGTCTCGTCCTCGGCACTTAAAACGCCGTCCGGCTCGATCCGGGCGGCGTTTCGTCGTGAAGACCTGCCTTCTCAGAGCCGGAATCGGACCGTCTTGGCATGGCTGGCAACCTGAGGCCGCCCGGACCTCCAGCGCCTGAGCCAACCTTGGATCCAGAGATTGGTCAGGTCGGCATCGGTCGAGCAGAAGTGGGCCCCGAAGAGCTGCAAATTCTCGGCTTGACGTTCGAGAATCCTGACGTCCTGGGCCAATACGACACGACCCACCACGGCCACGAGGGGACCGACGAGAGGGGTCAAGGGCGCCAATCTCCACGCGACGTCCACATGGACGGCCGTCGTCCAAGCATCGACCGGGGTGCAGGTCTGGCGTCCCACGACCTCCCACTGCTCGCCGAAACGATAGCGAACCTCTACCGTGGCCGGCGGCAAAAAACGGTCCCGATGAGCCACGCGCGCACCCGCCCGCACCAAGATTCGGCCGAGGAGACTTCGAGGCCGGACCTCCTCGTCAATGTCCACATGGACGCCCGAGACATCCTGCCGCACATGGTGGACCGCCTCATGGTCGGCAGGAGTGCGAAACAGACCCCCGTGAACATAACCCGTATGCGGGCAATCGATGAAATTCTCGATGACTTCGTCGACCCTGGCCGCCAAGATCCGTGAAAAGCGGACGTGGCCCCAGCCCGGCCAGCCATGACCGGGCACCTCGGGGGGAGGATCCATCGGCGGCGGATCTCCACCCGCCGCCTCCCCCTGCCAAGCCCATATCCAGCCCTGACGCTCGATCAATGGCAACGTCCGGACACAGGCCCCCTTGGGCGGTCGGCCGCCGGCCCCGAGCGCGGGCACGAACGTACATCGGCCCCTGCCATCGAATTCCCAGCCGTGATACGCGCAAGCCAGCCGCCCCTGCCTGACTTTGCCGAGGGACAAAGGCACCCCACGGTGGGGACACCTGTCGAGCACGCCAGACGGACGACCTTCCGCATCACGGAAGAGGACCCAGGGTACCCCCTGCAGGCGGAAGGGTCTCGGCCCACGCCCTAGGCGCCGCGCCTCACATGCGATGTACCAGCCCGGAGTCACCGTCTGAGCATCGCTCAAGACTTGCGGCCCCCGGAGGATACGATGGCCGAAATCCCTCTCCACGCAGCCTCGGTGGCCTCCGAGGGCGCCACACCCAATTCCCGTTCGAGCAATCCGACGAGCAAACGATACTGTCTTCGGGCTGCATCGAAGCGTCCCAAGCGTCCCAAGGCCTCCATCCGGGCCACATGGGCCTCCTCGCACGTCCTGTCATGGCCGAGCACATGATCGGCCCAGCGGATGACGGCCTCATCCTCACCCGCGGCCGCCAACAGGCCCGTCAAGCTGAGAAAGGCCCCGCGCAAACGACGACGCCACGCTTCCTGGGCCATCACGGCCCAGAGCTCGCCTTCCATGTCTGCCAGGAATCGCCCACGCTCGAGACCGAGCGCCTCCTCCAAGGCCATTCGCTTGACGGCTTCGGCCACATCCGGCTCAGCGGCACGATCGAGCCAGCGGGCCGCCACCGCGGCATCCCACCAGAGGTCCTGGTCAAGCGCCAGCCGATATCGACCCTCCTCGAGGCGTATGAAACGCGAGTCCTGGGGACGATCCAATCCCGGCTCGAGGGCTTGACGCAGCCGGGATACCACGACATGAACCGCAGAACGTGTCGTATCCCGATCACCATAGAGATGTTCCGCCAGCTCTTCCTTCGTGGCTCCTCGCGGATGGACGAGAAGGTAGGCCAGAAGCACGCGGGGCTTGTGGCCCTGCCAGTCTCTGGCGCCCAACTGTCTTCCGTGCACCTCCACTTCGAGCCCCCCGAAGGTGCGCACAAGCAGAGGCGGCACGCGGCGCTCCTCGACCGGCAGGCGCAAGGAATCCAAGCCCACGAGACCCGCATATCCGTGGCTCTCTGCAAGTCGGGCCGCCTCTCGGGCGGAGACGTCGTCCCCCATGCCCCCCAGCAAGGCCAACGCTTGAGCTAGACGATACCTGTAGCCAAGGCGCCGCAGCATCGGCACGGCTCTCTCGAGCATCGAGCGGGCCTCGTCTCCTCGCCCGCGGGCCTCGAGCACACGCGCCAAGGGAAACACCAGATCGCCCAACGTGGGATCGTCCTCTCTTGGGGACCTGAGCTCGAGCGCCTCCCGCAGCAGAAACTCTGCCTCGACAGGCTGTCCCTCCGCCAGCGCCACTTGAGCCAGGCCGGCCACTGCGGCAGCCTCCTGCCCACGGTCCCCGAGCGCCCGTGCCTCCTCTCGGGCGGCAAGGAAACGGGTCCTGGCCTCGAGCAGTTCACCTTGCCGCACGGCCCAGTCTCCCAGAGAAATGCTCAGATACAAGGCCTCACGCCGACTTCCCAGGGCCTTGGCCTGGACCCTTCCCGCATCGAGATACCGGCGCGCCGCCTCGAAGTCCCCGGCATGAAGACATAGGGCTCCGAGATTGTTGGCCGTCATGGCCATGGGCAGGAGGCCAGCCTCACCTGAAAGCCGCAACGCATCTTCGTAACAAGCCCGGGCCGCACCGAATCTTCCGTGGCGTGCGTGCAAGAGGCCGAGATTGTGCTGGACTCTCGCTTGGGCTGCCAGATCCGCAGCCATCCGCGCATGGTCGAGGGCCCGGTCCAGATGCTCCTGGGCCAAGGTCTCGTCATCGGCGAACAAGGCCTGGACTCCCAGCACCGTCTCGGCAAGGCCTCGAGCCCCATGCCGGTCTTGAGGCAAATCCCGCAGGGACCTGCGGGCCGTACGGGCCGCCCCAGACTCTCCACGCGCAGCCTCGACCGCCGCCAGATGGGCCAAGGCCTCGGCCGCCTCGGCAAGGCTGCCCGTACGCTCCTGTTCGTCTGCCGCCCTCGCGAAGATACCTGCTGCTTGCTCGAAATGACCCTCGAGGCGTGCCCGTTCGCCCGCCAGCATCTGGCACGCCGGGGTATCCCTTCCGCCGGGCGAGACCTGCGCCAACAACTGGCCCGCGGTGGCCAGATGCTGGGCTCTGAGTTGCAGCCATCCCAGACGTACCGCCTGCCCGTCGGCTTCCTCCGGCGCCACCGCCGCACGCCAGAGACGCATGGCCTCAAGGGGATCCTCGGACTCCCACAGAGCGGCCACCTGACCAAGGCTACCTGTCGCACCCGCCTCGACGAGCCACTGCGGTCCCCTGGCACGCAGGACGTCGCGCAGGAGGGGATGCATCCTCCAGACCGCATCCCCTGTCCGACGCAACAGATGAGCCCCGACGAATTCCTCGACCGTCGGGCGCCAGTCCTCTCCCAGCACGGGCCCGAGGCAATCGGGCGTCACATCCGGGAGCAGGGCCAGCAACAGCAGACGCAACCGGGAAGCTGGCTCACGCCGCTCGACAATCTCCGTCACGAGGTAATCCGTCAAGCCACCTTGAGGCTCGCGATCATCGTCCGGCAGGACTCCTGTCTCGAGAGCCAACAGCAAAGCCGCCAGCCAGCCCTCCGTACGCACGACGGCACGTTCCATGAACGTCCGGGAATGTCGGGCTCCATGGCTCGAGAGAAACTCAGCCACCTCATCGTCGTCGAGAGCCATCTCCTCCGCCGCAAGGTGCACTGCCTGTCGTCTCACCCGCCAGAGGGGCAAGGGCAGATCGGGCAGGATCCGACTCGTCATGAGCACGTGCCCGGCAGACGGCAAACCTTCAAGGAAGGCCGACAGGGCAGGCCAAACCCCGGCAAGGTCGGCGACTTCGTGTACGTCATCGAGGACCAGAAGAGCGGGCTCGGACCGGGTGCTCGCCCACGCGTCGGAGAGCTGTTCCAGCGCTTGTCCCAGCGCGACCGAGGCCTCGCGCGATGCCGCAACCAAGGGCACGACCGAGCTGCTCGAGGTGACGCCCAGCGAGGCGAGTGTCGCTTCGAGATGAGCCACGAACCTTACGGGGTCCCGATCCCCGGCATCCAAGCGGTACCATGCGACCGAACCGGCAAATGCCGCTGCGTGGCGCGCTGCCGCGGTGGTCTTGCCGTATCCGGGTCCTGCGGAAATGAGGGTCAGGAAACACCCTTCACGGTCCCCCTCGGCCAAGCGGACGGCAACGCGCGGCCTTGGCATGGAGCCCGGCAACACCGGAACCGGCCGCAACTTACGACGGGAAAGCTGGGACAGGGTCACACCCACGGACCTTTCATCAGCCCCGGAGATCCACGATGCCTTCGCAGCCCATGGCCAGGAATCTCGCCCGCTCGGCCGCCAGATCGGCAGGGCGAGAAATGGCGGGGTCGTTCCAGACTCCGACCTTACCAAAAGGACGCAACTTCGCAACCAGTTCCGGCGTCACGAGATCGGATCGCAAGGCAAACTGGACGGGGGCACCCACCGTGCGGGCAAGTTCAAGTAACCTGGACACCTGAACCTCGGAGTACCTGTCCTCGGGGCGACGGCCACGCGTCGCGATGCCAAGGCTGATGATGGCATGAGGCTGGGCCATTCGGATCCGTTCGAGGGTCCTCCTGTCCGGCATCCGATCGGACACGGCCTCGATCAGGCGGTGCATCGGGCCCCTGGGAGCGCCGGGCCCCGCGACGACGTCCATGTTGATCATGAGCCGCCCCGCAGGGACGGGGTGTCGTTCAAGCAAGGCAAGAACCTCCGGAACCGCCGCCGCATGCTTGAGGTCCAACTTCAACCCCTTGCCGGACCGGATACCCAGTTCCAGCCACTCCGCCGTGCGCAGGGTGGGATATTCCAAGGGGTCGTGGGCCATGATGGGCTCGCGCCATCGCTGAAGAGGCCCCAGACGCCGTGCGGCACCCTCCAGCCAGACATCACCTTCCAGCCAGTCGAAGGGGCCGGCCAAGGCCTTGGCAAAATCATCAAGGGTGTTCGTGTGGTGCGCACTACGAGCCTCCGCCAGCGGTCTTGCAGGATCCCAAGCGTGAGCGCCCCGGGCGGCAAGGTCCGCCTGGCGCTGGAGGGCCTCGCGCGCTTGCGTCCTCAGGGGTGGATGGAACGTGAAGTGGCCCAGACCGGACCACACATCCAGAAGCCGTCCACGCCACCCCTTGGATTCCTCCCTGCCGGGGGCGGCACCGGACGTGAGGGGAGACAAGACAGGGGCCGAGGCCCTGCGTTGGCCCGCACGCTCCGTGCTCACATGCTGTCCTCCTGCCCGCATCCTATACCCTGGTCCCCGACTCCGCAGGTCAACGGGCGGTCACTTCACGGTGAAAGGCACGACCCACGTTTCCTCGGGGACGGTCGTCACCGACTCGGTCGCAAGCGCGGACGCAGGCATCGCCGTCACCGAAAGATGAAAGGTCCGCCGCGGCTTGGGCGGAGTGGGAAGACGCGCGGAGTAGATCCCGTCCCGCGGCACTTCGTCCCCGCGCGTGCCATCGTCCACCAGACGAATCGGCGAAGGTCCCAGCCCGCCCACGAGGACGAGGGTCGGAACCGCCGACGACATCCTGACCCGCAGGATGATCTGGCTGTTCGGCGGCAGTCCAGGGAAGCGATCCTTGGGCACCAGCTTGTCGAACCGCTCGGGCTCGGGGCCGCGTCGAGCATCGCCGAGTACCCCGTCCACCCAGGAAATCCGGGGTGCCTCAGCTGGCAGGTCATCGGACACGAAGCGGGTGCTGGACACCGAAAGCACCTCCCAGCCCGCACGCCGACGGACAAACTCAAGGCGCGTCTCGGCAACGCCCTGTCGCGACGCCAAGCCCACGCCCTCCGGCGCGTCATCCTGGCCCACGCCCGCGAAGTCACCCGAGAAATAAGGTGGCAAATCGATGGCAACTTTCCCGGACAACCGCTCCGTGGTGACGACCGTCGCCGTGCGGCGCCCCCGGTTCAAACAGATGACGTGGCTGCGGGCGTCGCTCGCGGCCCTCGCCCTCCCGTCACAGGAGGCCGTCACGGTGTCCGGACGCCCTGCGGCCTTCCGCATCATCGGCAGGACCCTCAGTCGAGGCAACCGCTCGAAGTCCCTATCGACCGGCCCTCGGGATCCGAGCGATGCCAGCCCGTAACTTGTCGCCGTCTGATCCAGGAAGACGGCACCGCCATCGTTGACGAGCGGTGTCGCTCCCGCCAACTCTTCGAGCCCGCTGGCCCCCCCTAGAAGCTTGGCAAGCAGGGCCACCTCCACCTCGTCACTCCCCAGGGCTTCCGTTTCGCCAAGGTCATCGGGCGACACGGTTGCCTCGGTCACAGGGACGGTGTTGCCCGAAGGCACCTGCTGGCAGGCGAGCAACCCCAGCGCTGCCACGACCAGGCACAGACGGGAGCCGAGGATTCTGGAGCCATCCATGGTCACATCATGCCCTGCATTGCTTACAAGTGGCTTACGAATCGACTCCACTCCACCCCGGCAGGTATCCTGACATCCATGTTCACGGAAATCATCGCTTTCCTTGCCGGCTGGGTAAAGGCGCTGCTCGAGGCCTTCGGCTACGGCGGCGTGGTCTTGGCCATGGCGATTGAGAGTGCGTGCATCCCCCTGCCTAGTGAGGTCATCATGCCGGCGGCGGGCGTTCTTGTGTCACAGGGCCAGATGAACTTTCATCTGGCCGCGTTCGCGGGAGGCGTCGGCAATCTTGTCGGCAGCTGGATCGCCTGGGGGATCGGGGCCTATGGTGGACGTCCGTTCCTCGAGCGCTACGGCCGCTACGTATTCATGTCGGCCCACGACCTGGAGATTGCCGACAGGTTCTTCGCGCGCTGGGGCAACGCCGCCTCGTTCTGGGGTCGCCTCCTGCCCGTGGTACGCACCTTCATCTCGCTGCCGGCAGGCATCTCGCGGGTCCCCCTGCTGCCCTTCTCGGTCTACACCCTGCTGGGCTCGTGGATCTGGTCTTATCTGTTCCTTTGGATCGGTGTCCGCCTCGGTGAGAATCTCGAGCCCTTGAGGCACTGGATGCATCGCTTCGATCTGGCCATCGGCCTGCTGCTCGTCGGTGGCGCGACGTGGTGGATTCGACGCCACATTCTCGGCGGGCGCACGCAGGTCAGCTCCCCGCCGGTCGGTTGAACGTCTCCCACAACCTCAGCGCCGGCGGGCCCAGCGTCACGACCAGCAAGGCCGGGAACATCCCGAAGACCAACGGGAAGAGCAGCTTGACGGGTGCTTCCTGCGCCTGACGTCGGGCCCGCTGGCGTCGGGCCGTTCTGATCGTGGCCGCCTGACCTGAAAGCACCCCTTGAAGCGCGATGCCGTGGCGTTCGGCTTGGATCAGGGCCGCAGCCAACCGTGCCACGTCAGGTAGGCACGTCCGATCCGCCATCGCCCGCAACGCATCCTCCCGAGACCTCCCGAGGCGCACCTCTGCCAGCACCAAGGCCATCTCTTCATGCAAGGGATGCACCGGGGCAGGTGGCGGTCCCTCCAGCATGGCGGCCCAGGCCGCGTCGAGCCCCATACCCGACCCCACCGCAGAGGCCGTCAGGTCCAGCATGTCGGGAAGTGCCGCGGCAATGCTCGCGCGCCGCCGCGATCCGCCCACCCACGTCCGGCGGCTGCGCCGCATCGTGAGCCGCACCGAGCTCGCCGTGGCCTCCAGATGGCGCACGCCACGTTCACCGGGATCACGCCAGCTCCCGGCCAAGACGGCCACGAGGGCCCCGCCGGCAGCTCCCCACCACGGCACCATATCCATGGGGGCAGCTTGGCATTCGTGCCTCTCCGGCACGTCGCACCCTCTTCTCGCGGACGTTGCGCCAGACAAGCCGTGGGGTATCCTGAACCTCGATGAACCGACCAACCCTCCGCGTCGCTCCCTCCACTCTGGCGGCCGTGACAGCATTGGTACTGGGCACATGGCTGCTGCTGCGGCTGACCGATGTGCTGGTGTTGGTGTTCCTGGCCACCCTGGTGGCGGCTGCCCTGCAGCCAGCCGTTTCCGGCATACGCCGCAGGACCCGTCTGGGGCAGGCGCCCGCGGCCATGTTGGCCTTCATCGGAAGTCTACTGCTGGTGCTCGCGACCGGTGCCGCGTTGATTCCCGGGATCCTCAGCCAGGCCGAAGCCTTCGCGGGTGCGCTGCCGAGCCTGGCCGAGACTTGGAGAGGACACTCGGCTGACGTCCTGCGCTGGGGCTCCCGGTTCGGCTTGCCCACGGGGCAGATGGACCTCGCGGGCTGGATGGCCGAGCGGGCGGCCGGAGCCATAAGATCGGGCGTCGGCGTGGCAGGCACGGTACTGGGTGCGGTCGCCAACGTGGGCATCGTGCTCATTACGGCGCTCTTCATCCTGATCGACGCCCCCATGCTCGAAAGGGGTCTGCTGGCATGCTTTCCCCCTCGCCTGCGCCCGGTGGTCCGTGGCCAGATCGAGCCCATCGCCACACGTCTGGGCGCGTACGTCCGGGCGATGTTGCTGACGCTGGCCGCCCTCGCCGCCCTGCTGGCCGCCGGATACAGCTTGATTGGCCTGCCCTTCGGGGTGGTGCTGGGGGTCCTGACAGGCTTGCTCGAGATCGTACCGTTCGGGGGAGCCGTGGGCGGCGTGCTTGCTTTTCTCGTGGCCAGCACGGCCGGACCGGCCATGGCCCTGAAGACCCTGGCCATTTTCGTCGCCGCGCAGGCGGTCCAACAGAACCTCATCGGGCCTTGGCTCTATGCACGTGCCGTAGACCTCCCTCCATCCTTGCTGATCTTGGGCATCCTTCTGGGAAGCGGCCTCCTGGGTCTGCAAGGTGCGCTCATCGCCGTGCCCCTGACTGCCGTGCTGCTCGAAGTCGGCCGCAATCTCTGGGTCCCGCTCGTGGAGGGACGCCCGCTACCTGTCCTCGATCCGCAGGATGCGCCGCATGGCGAGCACGGCCAAACCTTGGGCAACCAAGGCTCCAAGGGCCATGCGCCGACCGGCGGGGTGGGCCAGGAACCCGCCGAGGTGCTCCGGAGCCACCAGCCCCATCAGACCGGCGACGCCGACCGGCAGTAATCCGAGGACCCAGGCGGACATGCGCCCCTGAGCCGTAAGGGCCGCGAGATCTCCCTCCAACTCGGCCTTGACACGCATCGTTTCAGCCAGCCTCTCGAGGACTTCGGCGAGGGGTGCGCCTGTCCGCTGCTGCAGGGCGACGGCCCTGACCAGCAGATCATGCTCCGGCAAGGGGGTCCTCCGCGCCATGTCGGCCAAGGCCTCGGGCCAGGGTAAACCGAGTTCCATGTCGGCGAGGACCCGCCGCCATTCTCGCCCAAGAGGGTCCGGCCACTGCAGGGCCACCGTCTGCCACGACCCTTGCAGTCCCTGTCCAATCCGCAGGCCTTCCACCAACATCGCGAGACCGTCGGGCAGCTGTTCGCGCAGCCTGACCAAACGATTCCTGGCTCGCGTCCAGCTCACCGCCAGAAGAGGTAATGGACACACGATCCATGCCAGGTACCGCCATCCGGCCGGGCGTTCCCATCCTGCGCGCCACGCAAGGTCCGCCACGGTGCGACCGAGCATCCCCTGCGCCCGCACGGGCCCACCGGGACCGACCCCTGCCAATCCCGGCCGTCCCCGCCATCGTCGCTCCTGGGCCAGCCTGTCCCCGAGCCCGACCAGCAGCCAGAGAAAGCCTGCCGTCAATGTAGCCACGACGATGGCCGTCACCAGCGTCTCCCTCTCCCGGAGCGTGGCGGAGCCGCCGCCTCCCAACCGGCTTCTGCGAGGCGGGAAGCGAGTCGCGGCCGCAAGCCCGTGCTGCAGAGACGTCCGTGGGCCTCGCCCGCGGATTCTCGGCGATACAGCTCCTGCATCGTCAAGGTGTCCCCTTCCATCCCGAGGACTTCGACGATCGAGGAGACGCCACGTCGCCCCTCCTGACCTCGGGCCACCTGCACCACCAAATCGACCGCCCGGGCCACTTGTTCCCGGATGGCCCGCAAGGGCAGATCCGTGCCCGCCATCAGGACCATGGTCTCTAGCCTCGCGAGGGTATCGCGGGGTGAATTGGCGTGGAGCGTGGCCAATGAGCCCTCGTGTCCCGTATTCATGGCTTGCAGCATGGTGAGGGCCTCACCGCCGCGGACCTCTCCCAGCAGGATGCGATCCGGTCGCATGCGAAGACTGTTGCGAAGCAGCTCGGCTTGATCCACCTTGGCGATGCCCGTGGGCGTACCTGGACGCGTCTCGAGACGCACCACGTGAGGCTGCTGCAGGCGTAGCTCGGCGGCATCCTCGATGGTGATCAGGCGTTCCCGCTCCGGGATGTAACGTGACAACACGTTGAGCAACGTCGTCTTGCCCGATCCGGTGCCCCCGGACACCAGAATGTTGCAGCGCGCCCGTACCGCCGCAGCAAGGAAGGACTCGACCTCAGGTGTCCATGAACCTTGGGCCGTCAACTCCTCAGGCCCGGGCGGTACGGCGCGGAAACGTCGGATCGTCAGGACGGGACCATCCAATGCCAACGGAGGAAGGATGACATGGACGCGGCTGCCGTCGGGCAACCGGGCATCGGCCATCGGCGTGGCCTCGTCGACCCTGCGCCCGACGCGCTGGACCACCCTGTCGATGACCCGTCGCAAGTGCATCTCGTCGTGAAACCTGAGAGATGTCCGCTCCATTCTGCCACCCCGCTCGGTCCAGACGGCGTGGGGACCGTTGACCATGATTTCAGTGACGGCGGGATCCTCCATCAGGACCTCGAGCGGTCCGAGTCCACGAACTTCGGCCAGGAGCAGAGCAACCAGCTGGGGTGCCTCTTCGGTCCGTCCCCCGAGCGTATCCAGAACGGCCCTTCGGGCCGCACGCTCCAGCTCGTCAGGCGGCGGGTCGCGCTCGACACCCATGTCCCGCAACAAGACCAACAGCCGACGATGCGCCTGCGCCAGCCGGTCCGCCGCCATGCCGGCCATCAGGCCCGCCCCCCCCGAAGCCGCGAAGGCCACCAGGGCAAGGTCCAACCACTCCCAAGTCCTGTCTCGGGCCAAAGCCGACGGGCGAGATCCTCGAGGGCCGACAGGTAGCTTCGACCCGATCGCAAGGAAACCAGAGGAACCCCGCGATCACGCGCACTGCCGGACGCATCCGGCACCCACGGCATGATCCCGTCGAGAGGTCGGTCGAGGATGCGGCTGGCCAACTCGCGCTCGGGACCTCCCGGACGCCTCGCCAAAAGAAAGGAAAATCTATCCGATGCCAAACCTCTGGACGCCCAGAGCGCAGGCAAGGCTCGAGCTGCACGAAGCTGGGTGATCTCGGCCGGCACGGGAACGAGGACCCGATCCGCTCGGGCCAGAATCGCCCTGTTGGCCTCGTCATATCCAGCGGAGGTATCCACGATGACCACAGGATGACGATCAGCCATCCAGCCCAAGAGGCGCTCGAGAGCCCAAGGGTCCGGGCCTTGCCCTCGAAGAGGCTCGACCGGACCGAGCAACAGCCGTACGCCTCCCGGCATGCCCGTCCATGCCTCGTGGACCGGGACCTCTCCTTCCAGAACCGCCTCGAGGCGATGCTGAGGCGTCACTTGCCACAACAAGTCCTGATCCGCCCCCTGAAGGGCCAGATCTACCAGAAGCACCGGGCCGGAAGACCTTGCCCAACACCAGGCGAGCGAAGCCGCCAAGGTCGAGCAGCCGGCCCCCGCCCGTGCCCCGTGGATCACCACGACCCGGCCAGGTCCACGACCCTCGCGCCTGCCACGATGCCTTAGCCTTGCCACGACTCCGGCATCCCTTATCACCCTCAAGGTGCCGCTCATGCCGCCAACCTCACGGCGTAACGTGTGCCCGAGCCTTCCACCCGGCTGGTCCTCAGAACTCCAAGAACCGAGGCGCGAATCTCACCGGCTGCTGTTGCTCGGGTCAGTCGTAGCCGGACGAATCCGATCACCTGCCTTGTGGCCGCACCCGTCCCCTCAGGGATATCGGACAACATCGCCACCACGACCTCAGGGTGTGCCCCGCCGCGCCGGGCCGCCGCCAACAGGTCTGCCGCGGCGGCGGCACCTGCCGGTCCGACCACTGCAGACTCCAGGGCCACACGGTCTCCGATCCGTACGGTCTCCCGGGCTCCTAGCGCCACGGCCCGGGCATGGGCGTCCACGCCTGGACCATCGAGCACAAGTGCCAGGGCGGCGGGTCCCCACGGTCTCGCGAGGACGAGATCCCGACCGGGCAAGGCCTCCCGGCGAGTGATGCCCCACGGTCTTAGACCCGCCTCCTCGCGCAGGCAGTGCAGCTCCCCCACTGCACGCGCCGTGACAGAGGCGGAAGCCCAGCCGAAAAGCCTCGCCCAAGTGAGGTTCCGAGTCCCGACACAAGTCACTTCCAGCTTCCCGGGTCCGAGCACGCGAACCCGCGGCGGGTCCGCCCCGTTGTGCCTGGCCCAGACCACGGCCTCCCGCTTGGCGTGTTCGGTGTCTTCGGCCAATCCCGCGGCACCGGCAAGCGCCGAGGCATCCGCCGCGGTCTGCAGGCGACGCCGCTCGACCCAGAGGCCTCCGGCCTCCCAGGCCAGCACCGAGGCCATCATCAGGGCCGTGGCCGAAAGTCCGAGCACGGGCAGGGCCTGGCCTGCCGATCGACGAGCTCTCATTCAGAGGGGTCCTCCAGAAGGCGGGGGGTGACGACGATGGTCAGTTCGGTCCGCTGCCGCTCCGTCCGGCGGCTGCGGAAAAGGGAGCCGACGACCGGCAGGTCGCCCAGAAAAGGCAAACGATCCACCACCTCGTCCTCGCCCTCCTGCAGCAAGCCACCGATCACCAGTCCTTGACCCGGTGCAAGAGTCACCTCGGTGCTGGCCTTGCGGGTACCCAACCCAGGCAGGTCAAGGGTTCCAAGACGGAGACCATGGGCCTGATCGAGGTTGGAAACCTCTGGCGAGACCTTGAGGCGGATGCGGCGATCGGGCAGGACCTTGGGAGCGACGGCAAGCCGAATGCCATACTCGCGCCATGTCATCGTGGTGTTGCCAAACTGCTGAGCGACCGGCACCGGGACCTCCCCCCCGACAAGGAAGGTCGCCTCGCTTCCCGAATCTGCCACCAGACGGGGGTCAGCCAATAGCCGAGCACGGCCGTCGCGCAGCAACCCCCGCGCATGAGCCGCCAGACGGTCGACCGGCCCGAAGCCCAGCAGGTTGGCGGTTCCCGGGAGGCTTCCGGGCGTCTCTGCGAAGGTCAGCACGCCGGCCTCGTAGCGTCCTTGGCCGTCGGGAGCCCGGACAAGCGCCCCCCAGCTGATCCCGAGATCGCTCCGATCCGTCAATCGGGTCTCGAGGACCTGCACATGGACCTCTACGCGGTTCGGTACCGCAGCCAGGCCTCCTACGACAATTTCACGTCTCTCCCGTCCGCCACGATGCCAGATCCACAGGGTCGTGCGGCCCTCGCCACGAGCCTGGAGCAACAGCTCGCGCTTCCCTGTGATCGTCACGTCCGCGACTCCCGGCAAGGCCACGGCAACCCTACGAAGTTCGGTCGGGAGCGTCAGGACTTCTGCCTGTCCGATTTCCAGACGAAAAGACTGGCCCTCGGACGGTCCGGGCTCCACCAAAGCTGGAGGCGTGGCAGGCGACGACAAGGGCATCATTCGGCACGCGTCCATTCTGTCCGGGGTCCCCGATGAACGGGAACAGGTGGGTCTGTCGGAGAGAGGGTGACCACGGGCCGCGGCGTCCGCACGACAATCCGGACGACCGGGACAGGAGTCTTCATGCGATGCGGCGAAGCATCCAGCAAGCGCCGGGCCGTCAGGCCCGGCGGCCTGAGCTGGCGACGTCCCGCATCCTCCGGTGCCCGCATGGCCAGGCGAATACGGCCTCGATCACTGGCGAGAATGAGTCTGGTCGCCTCTTCGGGTGTGACAGCCAAGGTCGCCGAGGGGACGATGCGAGGCTTGTCCGTTTCGTTCCCCACCGCCTCCTGGGCCACGGCCAGTACCACCAGATCCTCGAGAATCAAGCGACTGGTCGGCATGCCGTCCAGATCCATCGTCGCGATCACGTCCACCCGCGTGCCGGGCACGACGAAGCCCGCCACACCCACCACCTCATCGACCGCCACCGTGACGGCCCGGCGACCGGCCGGTACGGGCAGTCCCGCGGTACCCGTCAGGACGCCGCGGGGATGAAGCCTCGCCAGCAGCAAGGGTTCTCCCGGCAACAGCGAGACCCGCGGGGAACGTCCCCGCGGATCCGCATCGACTCCAAGCGTGCCCTCCGGCACGTGAGCAACGGGCCACGGCTCGAGAGCCACATCGCCCGCAGCCAAGGGGCGACCCGCCGGAACAGCTTGGCGAACGACCCAGATCCGCTGCAGCGGGACGGGAGGGACCACGGGTCCCTCGCGATCATCCATGACACGAGCCACGCCTCCGGCGATGAGCGCCCCACCCAGTACCAATGCCAAGCGCCAGATCAACCTCATCATTCCCGCCTCATGGTGGCCATCGCGTGCAGCGGCAAGGGTTCGCCGAGGCCCACCCAGGCGAAGGGGGACGGGTAGGCCCATTCCAACACCACCCGTACGGGCTCACCGGGTTCGGAGCGCTCTCCCTCGAGGACGACCTGCACCTGACCCTTGGGGTCCACGGGTGCGAGCTGCCGCCGGACCTCGGCCACCACTGCAGGAGCGGGTCGGCCGACCGCCAGGGCCCTCGCCCCTTCACGACTGGCGTGGATCAGGGCGAGGCCGGCCGCATGGACCTGCCCCAGCCCCATGACCGCGCGAACCAGCAACAACAGCAGAGGGAGGGCAAGCGCCACCTCGATCAACGCTTGGCCCCTCGCCCTTCCCTTAGGGGCTCGCATTGCCTCCCGCTCCCGTGTTGCCCAGCGTCGAGGCAATCGACTTGAGCATGTTGTTGACGTTGGTCCCCATCAAGGACAGCGCCCCCACGCAAACGACCGCAATCAGCCCCAGGATCAGGCCGTATTCGGTCAGGGCCTGCCCCTCTTCCTCTTCCAGCAACCGCTTCCACATCACCGCATCCTCCTTCGGCCCCGAGGCCAAGGACAGGCTGCAGGCGCAAGCTTTCAGCGAGATATCCCCTGTTGGTCGCCAAGATGAAGGCAACGCCGGACCTCGGCCACGAATCCCGGCTCACCGGCCAGCGGCGTGCTGGCCCAATGGCGCTCGAGCCCCAGCAAGCGCAAGGTCCTCGCCAGCCAAGGTGCCAACGCGAGGACCTCGGGGGCCGAGGCATGCCGCGAGGGTACCAATCCCTCAGGCAGGAACGGTGCCAGCCAAGCGTCGACCGTCGACCAAGTCGGACGACGCGTCGGTCCCCCTGGCACATGGAGCAGGCGCTCACGCTCGACGAGGACCGCCTCGAGGGCCGGCATGATCTGCTCGAGGGAAGCACAACGGAAGACGAGCCTCGGCCCCCGCCTCCCCCGCAGGACATCCTCGATGTGGAAGGCCCCGACATCCAGCGCGCCAATGAGATGCCAGAGATAGCCGTAGCGCCGATGCTGGGCCCTGAAGGCGTGGACATCGGCATCCGAAAGCCACAGATGGCGATCGATGCGACGCCGGATCATCCTCAGGTCACGATCGTACCGAACGGGATGGGTATGGAATGCCGCCACCTCGGGATGTCCGAGGCCGTGCGGTCGGCACGCGTACCTCACCCCCAGCTGCCCGGTTTCGGGAGACCATACAGGGACACGTGTCAGATCGGCGAAATCCAAGAGGAGGTCCCCCTGCCCCACGAAGACTCCGCCGCGCTCTCCGAAGAGCCGGTTGCGCCACAACGCAGGCAGGCCCGACTCACCGCGACGCGGAGGCCAACCGATCATGTGGGGCCCCAGAGCCTCAAGAACCGTCAAGTGGAGCGACATGGGGAGAACCAAAGGTTCCAGCCTCCTCTCGTGGCACGTGAAACCGGCTTCGGCCACGGCCGCGCCAGCATGGCCTGAACCGTCATGCGGACACGTTAAGAGGCGGTATCGGCGAATTCTCCCAACGCACCTTCCCTCACGGGGTATGCTGCAGCCAGGAGGACTCACGATGCGTCAACGGACCTGGCTGTTGCTGGCAGCGACCGCTTTTGTCGCCGGCTGCCGGAACGGGCTCGGCAACCTGTTCGACGTCTGGTAGCCCTTCGTCGGCGAGAGAGCCACGTCGTCGGCCCCTCCGGGGGTCCGTTCCGGAGCTCGGCTAGGTGCCGCGTCGGGGATGGATCAGCAGGTAGACGGCATCCGGGGACAAGGCTCCGCCCGGCGCGACCTCGTAGCCATCGCGATCGGTAATCAGCACATCGCCCCTCGAGATGGCGTCACGCATCGGCTCCGACAGACGACCGATCAGGTCCCTGACGGTGGCACCGGGGAAGAAGCGGTAGGCACGATCCTCGAGCCATACCGTCACATGCGCTTCCACCACGGACCCTGCGATCAGGGCGTGCCCGCGGGCAGACGGCCGGTCAAGGCGAGAAAGACCAGCAAGGTACCAAGCAGCAAACGATACACGATGAACACACGTGTGGAATTTTCACGCAAGTACCCCAGGAGGAACCGGATGCAAAGGTAACCGCTGGCGGCTGAGGCAAGGATCCCGGCAGCCAGCACAGCCCACGAAAAAGCAGGATCCTCGAGCAGGTGGCGCCCCTCGAGCACCGCGGCCCCCAAGATGATGGGTGAGCCGAGCAAGAAGCTGAACCGTGCCGCAGCTTCACGCTCAAGCCCGCCCAGCAGCCCGGCCGTCAAGGTCACGCCCGACCGGCTGGCCCCGGGAATGATGGCCAGTGCCTGGGCGCATCCCACCAAGAGCGCCTCCCGCCACCCCATGCTGCGCAAGGTCAGCTGACGCTTGCCCAGCATTTCGGCCAAGAGCAGCACCAACGCGAACCCGAGCATCGCCACCCCGATCACGAGAGGATGCCGCAGGACCGTCGCCACCTGATTCTCGAAAAAGAGGCCCGCCGCGACGGCGGGCAGACAGGCCACGACGAGATACCACGCCATGCGTTGGTCGGGGTCACCCGCAAGATCAGGTGCACGCAAGCTCCGCAGCCCCCCGCGAAGAATAGCCAGCAAGTCACGGCGAAAATATCCGAAAACCGCGACGAGCGTGCCGATGTGCAAGGCGACGTCGAAGGCCAAGCCATTGGCTTTCCAACCCATCAACGTGGGGAAGAGCACCAGATGGGCCGTGCTGGAGACGGGCAGGAACTCGGTCAGGCCCTGCACCACGCCCAACACGATCGCCTGCAGGAATTCCACGCGTCCCAAGCCCCTCTCAACAGTTCGGTCGAGTCATGCTACCGACCGCAAGGTCCCGTCGGCAAGCTTGCCACCACGTGAGTGCCTACCCAAAGGCAGGACGCCGGGGCGCGGGGGAAGCGCTCCGGCGTCGCCTGGCCAGGTCCCCGTTGAAGGAGGGGGGATGGGGACCTTGCCGTTGCCTCGGCCCGGGAGGAGGGGGGATGGGCCGAGGAACACCGCTCAATCCTGCTGAACTCCGATGGTGACGCCTCGAGCTGCTGTGGAGATACGGGCCAGCTCGTCCATCGTGGGCAGTTCGAAGCTCTTGGACTCGTTCACCGCAAGCTCGATGGACTTCGCCGTCATCGAGGCGAAAAGCACGCCGCGCTGGATGGTGGCGCCCAGATCGCTGCCACCGTACTGCGCGAGCTGCACGGGGTTGGTGATGCCCACTGCGTGCAGAATCCGCGCATAGTCCGCCTTGGTGCCCGGAACCCGCATCAAGTCAGCCATTTGGGCGTATTGGCGCAAGTTCTCGCGTGGCACACCGGTAAGAACCGAAGTGATGAAGCGTCGGATGGGACCGCCACCCCAGAATCTCATGGCTCCGGGGCCCTTGATGCCCATTCCGAAAAGTTTGGACAGATGCTCCAGGTTGCCCACGAGCCGCGACATGTCGTAAACGCCCTGCTGGCTGGCGACGTCGACCTGCTGCTGTGGCTGGATCTGCAGAGCGGTCTGGGCCACGGCCACGGGCTGGGGAGCCGCAGCGGCCTGCACGCCGCCGGCCCGGACCTGAGGGCGCGCGACGTGGATATTGCCGAGGGGTGCGAGCATGGGACCGACCTCACGAGGGAAGGGTGACCTGAAAGGAGTATCGCCAGAAGGGGCCCGCAGATTCTTAAGGGATAGAAAAGCCCTCCTGAAGATTTCTCCAAGGCCGTTTGACCCACGGCGCCGAACCCGCTAACGTGAGACGTGGCGAGGTGTAGCTCAGCTTGGTAGAGCGCCTGCTTTGGGAGCAGGATGTCGTCGGTTCGAATCCGGCCACCTCGACTGCTGTTCGCCCCGCGCAACGTGCCATGCCTGTGTCCCCTCGGGGATGTGACAAATCGCCATGTGGATGCTTATCCGCTCGTTGCTGACCCTGGCCTTCGCCGTTTTCCACTTGATCCGGCGAAACTGGCGCACGAAAGCCGTCCCTGCCCGGATCATCGACGGCACTCCCGTCGGCCAACGCCTGCACACGAACAAGAGAGGTGGGGTAACGGGGGCCACGTTGTCTCTCCCCCTGAAGACCGGTCTACGTTTCAGACTGGAGCCCAAGACCGCCTTCGACCGCTTGCTCCTGTGGCTCGGCCTGACGACCGAACAGCAGACGGACGATGCGGCATTCGACGATGCGGTCTTCATCGAATGCGACCAGTTCGTGTTGGGTTCTTGGCTAAGAGACGACGAGCCGTCGCGACACCGCATCTTGAGGTTGTTTCGGGACGCGGAGGTCCGAACGATCCGGACGCATCGGGACGAGTTGCAAGTGACCTTGCCCTGCACGAAGGCTCCTGATGCCTCCGTGATGCGGGAGGCCGTGGAGCTGGCGCGTACCTTGAGGCGGATGACTGCGGATAGAACCTTCCGACCTGATCATTTCCTGCGGTGGGCTTTGGCGGTAGAACTCGTCGTCTGGGGCCTCGCAGGCCAGGCTCTGGGGGCCTATTTACAGGGACATGCCGAGGGATCGGACCGCTATCTAGCCTCCGCGGCCCTATGGCATGGCTCGGTCGTGGCGGGTCTGGTGCTCGTGTTGAGCGGTCTGGGACTCTTCAGGCTAATCCTCGGACGTTCTTCCAGGGGACGCACCATCCTCGTCGAAAGCTTCTTCGTCCTGCTGGTCGCGCTACCTGTCCTTGCCCAGCGTCTCGTCATGGACCTCAACGAGAGCCATCCCGTGCAGCGTCCGGTCGTCATCCAAAGCAAGATCACCGGCAAGTCCAGCGAGATGGTGCAGAGCGGTCGTTCACGCAAGACCCTCCGCTACCTGCATCTTGCCCCGCCGCAAGTGGCCTATGGACAGGCAGCTCCCGGACGTATCCGGATGGACAGGGACCGTTGGGAGCAGGCCGTCCCGGGCCAGAGAGCAAAGCTCACCATCCAGCCCGGTCTCCTTCGTCTTCCCTATGTAGAGAGGTTCACCTTGCTCGAGGCACCTGTCGAAACCACACCCTGATCAACGCCCCTTGCACCAGGCCAGCAACTCCCTCCGCCGGCCCGGCCTCCAGCCTCCGTTCAATTGCGCCGCAGGTCGCGCACCCGGCCACTGAGCTGGAGCAGGTCGCGCTGGGCACGCACCCGCTCTCCGGCGGTCAGCCCGGGGGGATCCATCCGGTCGGCCACGATCTGCTGATGTTCGGTGCGCAGGGTCTTGCCAAGTCCGACGGCCTCCTCGCGGGTCAACTGTCCCTTGTCGACACCCTCCTTGATGCGAACGCCGAGGTTAATCTGACGCTGGATGAGATTCACGGGCATGGTCCTGACTCCTCCTTGCTTCATCGGTGACCCCGTCACCGAGTTGTCGTCCACGGAATCGTCATCCGCCGGACCGCTCACCGGCTGCTCACCAGCCGGCGAGGCCCCTGCCGCAGATCGAGCAGAACCGGAAGCGCTATGCTGTGAATCGTGAGCCAGTTGATCAGAGGCAGAAAGTTTGCCGTGCCGGCCCTGCCCGCACACCACATCGAACGCGACGTCCTGCTGGAACGGCTCGACTCGCCTGCGGGTCGTACCGCGCGGTTGATTGTCGTCTCGGCCGTGGCCGGTGCAGGAAAGACGACACTGCTAGCAAGCCTTCTGGCCCGGACCCACCGCCTTGCCGGCTGGATCACGCTCGGCGACACTGACACGGACCCCCCTGTCCTGTTCCGAAACCTCGAGGCGTGTCTCGGTGGGCTCGTCCCCTCCCTGCCAATGGTGGCAAGAGTCAACCGCGAAGCTGTGAACCATGAGGCTTGGGAACAAGCCGTGGGCATCCTGTGTGACGACCTCGCGATGGTCTGCGACGCCCCCCTGCTGCTGATTCTTGACCAGGTGGAACGGATACAGGGTCACGAAACCAGCATCCGGCTGCTGGAAAGTCTCGCGGGTAGTCTTCCGGATCACGTGCGCCTGGTCTTGTGCGGTCGAAAGGTACCCGTTGCTTTTGCCCGCGAACGTTTGGCCGGACAGGTTCTGGATCTTGGGGATGCCGACCTCGCCTTCACCCCACACGAGGTCGAGGCCCTCATGGCGAAGCTGGGCCAGCCCGCCGACGCGAGGCAAGCGCGTGCCATCGTCGCCGCAACCGGAGGCTGGGCAGCGGGTGCGGCGTGGATGGTCGTACCACGGCCGACGAGGAATGCCTCGGGCCTGCTGCCCGGCAGCGGCACCGATACCCCTGCCCTCGACGCTTACCTCGTTCAGGAAATCCTCGCACCGCTCGCTCCCGAGGCCAGGAACATCCTGTTGTGCACGTCTCCCCTCCCCGTGCTGGATGCCGCACGCGTCGGAGCGTTGACGGCGGCAAGCTGGGATGACGTTCGGGAGGGACTGGCGAGTCTCGGCTCCTTCGGACGCCTCGGCAGGGATGAGATCGAGTGGCAACCCTTCTTCCACGACTTCCTGCTGCGCCGCCTCGCCGCAGAACTGCCCCTGCAGGCACAACGCCACGCGTGGAAGACTGCTGCCCAGTTGATGATGGACGAGCCGGAACAGGCCATCCGCTGCCTGCTTCGCGCCGAAGACCCCGATGCGGCGGAAGCCCTCCTGTTCACCCAGTTGGGAAACCTGTTGGCCGAGGGCCGACTCGAGACCGTGAATGTCCTGCTGGATGGATTTCCGGCGGACGTGCGTGGCAAGTCCCCACGGTGGCTGCACGCCAAGGGAGAATGTGCCCGGGAGTCGGGAAAGTTCGTCGAGGCCTGCGATCTGCTGGAGCAAGCCGCCCGTGCCTGTCCGACCGAGGACCGCGAGCTGGGGCTGCGCATCGCCGCGGGCCTGGCGGCTGCCCACGGAGCGCGTGGCCGACTCGAGGCCCTGAAGACCTGCGCTTGGCCGGCAGTCGAGGCTCAGGACCCGGGTTCGCGTGGGCTGGCGCGCAATGCCCTCGGCCTTGCCGCCCTGCATGAACATCAACTCGAAGAAGCCCTCAATCACTTCGAGGATGCCCTTGTGGACTTTCGCCTGGCAGGCCGGCCGTCGGGCGAGATGCGTATCCTGCACAACCGCGGACTTGCCCATGCGAAGGCGGGCGATCTCGAGCGCGCCCTCACCGCTTACGGCGAGGCCGTCCGCCAAGCGGAGGCCGCCGGTCTGGCTCCCTTTCCCCTGACCTACAACAACCTGGCGCTTTGCCACCTGCATCTTGGACGTCACGAAGAAGCTTGGCGCAGCCTGGAGCGTGGCCTGGCCGTGGCCGACCGCTGCGGAACAGGGCGAGACCGGATGATGCTGTTGCGGACACGCGGCCAGCTGCTTCTGGCCGATGGGGATGGCCGGGGGGCGGCGGAAGCCTTTCTGGCCTCGCTCGACAAGGCCGCCGAACTGGGAGATGCCGGTGCATCTGCTCTGGGTCACCTGGGATATGCCGAGGCGGCTCTCGCGCTGGGTCGACGGCCGCAGGCGAGAGCCGCCCTGGCCCAGGCCCTGGATATCGTAGGCCAACCCCTCCAAGCTCCCTCGATGACGGAGGCCGCCCTTGTGGCTGCACGCTTGGCCTTGACCGAAGGCGTGCCGGAAGAAGCCATCGGACTCTGCAAGGGCGTCCTGGCCCACTTGGACCACACGACCAACGATCTCCAGCGTTTCAAGACTCTCGACCTGCTGGCGACCGCACTCGCCTCCCGCGGCGAAACCACACAGGCGGCTCAAGTCCGTTCCGAGGCCTGCGACCTTGCCTTGCGGCACGGCTATCCTGCAGCCGGGACACCTGACATCTCCCCCGCCGAGGTCCTCGAGGCTCTGCCGCCGACCCTTGCCTTGGAGACCCTTGGCGTCTTCGAGGTCCGTATCGAGGGCGCTCCCCTGCAAGTCAAGGAATGGCGAAGCAGCAATGCCAAGCTCGTGTTGGCCTACCTGCTGCTGCACCCGCAAGGTGCCACGAAGGAGAGGCTGCACGACCTGCTGTATCCCGGCACCGAGCCCGCTCGATCCGCGCTGGCCATGGTCATCAGCCGCCTGCGGCAGACCCTGGAACCTGATGCTCCCAAGGGAAGCCAGAGTCGCTTCGTCCATTTCCTTGATGGCCGGTATGTGGTTGCGCGCGGCATCCGCACCCGCCTGGATGTGAACGAACTGCGGGCGCTCCTCGAGCAGGCCGGGCGGCCGGACTTGGCCCCCGCCGAGCGGAACCGCCTACGTTTGGAAGGTCTGTCACATTATCGGGGCCCTTTCCTCGAGGAGTTTCCGGACCATCCGTGGTGTCAGGTCGAGCGCGAGGGCCTGCGCAGATTGGCTGTCCGTGCCTGGGAAGCCACCTTCTCCGAAGCCGGACGAGAGGGCAACTGGGGCGAAGTCGAGCGCCTTGCTTCCGCCTGCCTGGCCGCGGACCCTACATGCCAGAGCGCCCTGCGAGCCCACCTGATCGCCCTGTGCATGCAGGAGCGAAGACAAGACGCGCTGCGAAGCACCGTGGCCTCTCTCGAGCTGTTGCGAGCCGAACAAGGTCTGGATCCAGACGAGGACACGGCCGAACTCCTCGCCCTTCTGGAGGAGGAACGGTTCACGATTCGTGCGGCTATGGACTTCCTTTCCCGTTCCGATTGATCACAACCGCGAGATCTTCCGAATCATCTGCCTGAACTGGCCGGTGGACTCATCGTAGGCCCGATCCAGAAAGTAGAGGTTGCCGGAAACATCGAGCCTCAAGGCCTTGGGTGCGCTGAGACTGGCCGATGAAGCGGGCCCGTCTTCCATGCCCTCTCGGTCGCTGCCGGCCACGGTAAAGACCATCCCCGCGGCGGAGATCCGGCGGATGCGATGGGCCAGGACATCGGCCACAATCACCGAACGGCCGAGAATGACCAGTGACTGGGGGCTACCGAAGCGCGCGACCTGCCCACGGCCATTGCGGTACAGGTCTCCGTCCGGTGCTCCAGCGACCGTTGTGACAATCCCGGTGCGGGACACGCGACGAATGGCCCGATTGCCTTCGTCCGTCACGTAGATCGCGGCATCCAGCCCAAACACGGCTCCTGACGGATTGAGGAACAATGCTTGTTCACCTCTCCCGTCCGCGAAACCACTCTTGCCAGGCGACCCGGCCAAGATGCGGCCTTGCTCGCCTCGAGCCTTGTAAAGCACGACGGATGCTTGCGGCAGGGTGCAGACGACATTGCCTCTCGCGTCCACTGCCAACCTGCCGCCGAGGCCTCGGGAAGCCCCCGTCGGGAAGGTCACGAGCACCCCCTCCTCACGCACGAGGTCCGACGGCCCCTGCTTGAAGACGTGGACCTCGCGGCTGCCCTCATGAAGGGCAGCCGCCCAGTATCCCCCGTCCGGGCCGAACGCTTGCAGGACAGGATTCGCATAGCCCGGAGGCAGGAAAGCGAAACTCGCCGTCGCACCTTCCGGCGATATCCGCACGATCTCGATGGCCTCGGACGCTTCAGAAACATAGCGCGGCAGGTAGAAGTCCCCTGACGCATCCACGGCAAATGGACCGGCGTGGGACCACGAGAGGACATCATCATAAAGTCCAAGACGCACGAGATCCCCCGTCGTGAAGACGGTTTCCACCTTCAAGGCATCTTCCCGATCGCCGAGGCGTGGATTGATACCACGCGCCACGGCGCGAATGTCCGGATCTTCCTCCACGAACTGTCCAAAGAGAGCGGGGACATCCGCAGATCCCGAGGCCATGTATGGCACGAGGTCTGCGCGCAGCCGACCTCGCAGAAGCCCGAGCAACTCGCCTAGACGTTCGAGGCGCAACTGCCTGATCAGATTGGCCCGGTCGGGCGCACGGACGACAGTGTTCGCCACGAGGCTGGAGGCCAGATCCACATCTGCCGTCGTCCCACCGGCGGGAGATGCAGTGACCAAGGTCCCGAAGGCATAGCTGACACCCCCGAGGGCCACATAGATCCTGACGACGAGGCTCCCCGAAGCCGAGGACGGCAGACGAATCGCAAAACGTCCCTGCTCATCGGTCCAAACCGACTGCGCGAGGACCTGGGCATCAGGAGTCTCGAGCTGCACTTCAGCCCCGCCCCGGACCGATTCCGTGACCTCTTGCGTACCTCTGGCCAACGTGGCGAGAGTCCGGTAGAACATCCCGCCCCCCACGTCACTCAGGAAGATCCCCGCACCCATGTCACTCAGTCCCGCCGAGTCATTGCTGACCAGACCAAAATCAGGAGTCCGGAAAGTCCCTCTGAGCCAGCGTTCACCTGTGTCGGCCTCGGATCCTACAAGCGAAGTGACAGGCTCGGGTCTCTGTCCGGCCTCTGATGCCCCCTCGCCGACGCTCTCCGCCGGCTGGGCCACTACGGCCGACCGAGCGGCCCCAGCAAGTATGTCGGGAGCTAGGTTCGCACAGGCCGGAAGCAGCGTCGCCGCAAGAATCCCCCCGCCGAGGGCGGCCCATCGAGCAACTGCCTGCACCATGACCACCCTCCCGACACGTCCCGTCCGTCTCGTCTGTCCGGGCGACCGCTCACCGGGCGGTCACCACCCTGTCCGGAAGACTCACCATGACAGGATAAGCCATCCCGTCCGATACCCAGTGAACCGGATCGGCTCTTCAGCTCTGCGGCCGGCAGACCACGGGTCAGGTCCATCCGGGACCCTACCACACCTACACCCGGGCGACTCAAGGCCCGTTCAACGCCGCAGCTGGCTTGCGCCGGCTCGGACGATCCAGATCCGCCTCCCCCTCGTGGCGCGCAGTGCAGTCAGCGACCGAGGCCAGCCACTTGATGGACCCGTGGCTACATCGTGACACCCACACATCGCCGTGACCACTGAGCGAAAAGCACTCCCGATGTGCGTTCAACTCGAAGGCAGCGACACCAGCTCGATCATCCGGGCCTCGGCCAGGTGAAAATCAGGTTGCGTACCCGGATGCCTCAGCGCCCAACAGGACATGGCCCCCGCGTGGGTCCGGACCATGGCCGTCAGACCCAGCCGCAGGACGCTCGGCCAACGTGGCATGGCCCAGCAAACGTCCACGACGTGTACGCCGTCGCCTGTTCGCACCCGGATGTCGGGCTTGGCCACAGCAGGATCAACGCGGCAACCTGCCCGATACTCGAAGAAATCATAGATCTGCCAATGGCCCGCCGGCGAGACATTGAGCTCTTCGTAGGAGGCAGCGTCCGCCCCACCTCTGAAGGCCTCGAGACACGTTCCCTCCCACAGGCCGTCACGACGCCCGGGCTCCTCCGAGACGACGGGCCAATCGATCACGCCCAGCCGATCCTCCACCATCCACGAAAGCCGAAGCCCATGGTCGTCCGGGCACACCCGAGCCTTGACCGCCACGCCGTCGGGTGCAGGCTCACCCGGCCACGGGTGCAGATGAAGCCACATGCCGCTCACGTGCAGTCGGCCACCACGTCCGCCAGCTCGTCCAGCCGGGCCTCGATGGACGCAGCCAGGCGAAACTGCACCAAGGCCCGCCTGAGATTCAATCCGCGTGCCGGCACCTTGAAGTAAACGTCGCCTTCCAGGTGATCCGTGAAGAAACGCAGACCCAGTTCGAAGGCCAGCAGTCGGGCCGAGACCGGAAGCAACTCGCGATCCGCCGGCCCCAGAACTTCTCCGGCGGCCTCCATGTACCCGCCCAGAACGGCTCGAGCGAGTTCCATGTCGAATCGGACTTCCGCGAGTTGAGCAGGTTCTTCACCCGCCGGGTTGCAGCTGGAACGCAGACAGTCCCCCAGGTCATAGTGGAGAATACCCGGTTTGACGGTGTCGAGGTCGATGACCGCAACCGCGGAGCCCGTCCTCTGATCCAGCAGGATGTTGTTGACCTTGGGGTCGCCATGGATCGGTCGCAACTGCAGGCGCCCCTCGGCAAGGGCATCCTCGAGCACCCCCACATCCCGCCGATGGCGTTCGATGAATGCGTGGCACCAGCGCTCGTCTTCAACGACAGATTCGACCGGACCTTGCCGCACCTGATCGTATCTCGCGAGGTAGCCAGGCGTGACATGGAAGCCGGGCAAGGTGTCCTCCAAACAAGCGACGGGCAGATCGGCCAGGAGGCGATGAAAGCAACCGAGGCCGCGTCCCACCTCGCGCGCCACCCCGGAATCCTCCACGCGGTCCACCGTTCTTGTGCCCGCGATATAACGCTGGGCCCGCCACCAGCTTCCGTCCGGGGCCACCAGGTGGTCTTCACCCTCGGTCGTGGTGAGAAGCCCTGGAACCTCCCACGCCGGGTCCTTCGAGAGAGGGTTACGGGACAGCCGTCCTGCAAGATGCCGCAGGACGATGCGGGTATTGGAGGCCACCCGTTCAGGGTGACGGAACACCGAGGTATTGAGGCATTGCAGGATGAACGGGTCCTGAGCCACGGCCCGCGGGGTGACCAGAAAGGTTCGGTTGATGTTGCCGGAGCCAAAGGGCTGGACACCTACGTCGGTAAGCCCACCGCAGAAGGCGGACGCCATCACCTCCGCCAAACCGTCCGTTGACGAGGGCTTCGGAACCTCGAGACCGGCGGAGGATGGGAATGTCACGATGCGAGAATACCCTAGACCGCTCTTAGGGGCCAAGGGCGAGGCGAATCGGACCGTTCGCCGGACCGTCCATGCGTACGCAAGCAAATTCAGAGCGTCCCTTCCGTCCTCAGCCAAATTGTCCAGGCAGCCTGCAGCCTCGCGGCCTGACACCCCACGGGCTGCACCATCGCGCGCCAGGCCGCGCCTTGAGGCCGCAGCTTTCCTCCATCGGGTCCTGTCGAACAAGTCAAGCATCCCCCACCCGTGGGATGCTTGATGACGATGAACACGACGCCTAGCCTCTTCACCCCCCTGCGCCTCGGCGACCTGACATTGCCCAACCGCATCGTCATGGCCCCGCTCACCCGCTGTCGAGCAGGCGAAGGTCGCGTGCCCACCGACCTGATGCGGGAGTATTACGTCCAAAGGGCGTCGGCGGGACTCATCTTGGCCGAGGCGACGGCTGTCTCCCCCATGGGGGTGGGGTATCCCGATACCCCGGGCATCTGGTCCGAGGCTCAGGTCGAGGGCTGGACCACCCTCACGCGAGGAGTGCACCAGGCAGGCGGACGCATCTTCCTGCAGCTGTGGCACGTCGGAAGGATCTCGCATTCGTGGTATCTGGACGGGGCCCGGCCTGTAGCCCCCAGTGACGTGGCGGCAGCAGGTCAAGTGCGCCTTCCGCACGGCAAGGAACCCTATCCCGTGCCGCGTGCCCTCGACCGCGACGAACTTCCCGGCCTCGTCGACGCCTATCGCCGTGGCGCCGAAAATGCCCTCAAGGCCGGCTTCGACGGCGTCGAGATCCACGGTGCCAACGGCTACCTGCTGGACCAATTCCTACAAGACCACAGCAACTTCCGGACCGACGACTACGGCGGACCTGTCGCTCATCGTGCACGGCTACTGCTCGAGGTGGCCGACGCATGCATCGGCATCTGGGGGGCAGGACGGGTCGGGATGCATCTGGCTCCTCGCGGGGATGCCCACGATATGGGTGACAGCAACCCTTACGAGACCTTCGGATTCGTCGCCCGCGAACTGGGTAAGCGCAAGCTTGCCTTTCTTTGCGCACGCGAGCACGACGGACAAGACCGCCTTGGACCTTGGCTCAAGGACCAGTTCGGAGGTTGCTTCATCGCCAACGAAGACTTCACCCGCGAGGCGGCCGAGGCGGACCTTGCAGCGGGCCGTGCCGACGCTGTGGCGTTCGGCAAACCCTTCATTTCCAATCCGGACCTTCCGGCGCGCTTCGCAGCAGGGGCTCCCCTCAACCCCTGGGATGCCCAGACCTTCTATGGCGGTGGGCCCCATGGCTACGTCGACTATCCACGGATGGGATGACCCGGGCTCGAACTCGAAACTAGGGCTGGGGTGGGGGGGCCCAGAACTCAGTCTCTGGCCACGCGATAGTTACGGCCGTCATCAGAATCCCAGGTGAGGTAGCCATAGCGGTCGCTGCTGGAGACGGCGACCTCGATGGCATGGGGCTCCTCGGCACCGTCGCCCAACCGGATCGTCTTGGTGCCTGCAAACTGTGTAGACGCATCGTAATGGCCCGGAATCCGTCCCAGCGCGAAGTTGTTGATCTCCCAAGAACTCCCATCGCGAGCCGATATCCGGCACCAGACGTTCAAGGTCGAACGTCCCGCAAAATAGCCGACCTTGTCCTCGTACCTCAGATGAATACTGGCCGCCTGCGAGGGCTCCGCGGCGGCCCTACCGCCGAGGCGTTCCCATTGCATCGCCATCGACAAGGCATTGCCGGTTCCAGTCCGGAGGACGAATGTCCACGGCGAGCCTACAGCTGCACCGGAAACCTGCACTCGTGGTGCATCCAAGGCCTGACGTACGGACGCTGGCGCCATGCCGCAACCCGACAGCAAGACCACTGATGTAACCAGAAGTAAACGACGATTCACAAAAAAAGCCCTTCTAGATTAGGCGGAGCTTCAAAGGTTCCGCTACCGAGTTTGGCTATCGAGGGCATCACACTTATTTATATTCCCTTAACAAAGAAGAACGGGTTAAGCTTCCCAATAGGGCTTGCCCATGACACTTGACGACTCGGAAGCTTCACGAGGAGCCCTCACGCTCCGCCGAACCGTCGCGATGGCGTCAGAACGTTGGAGTTTGTCGTCGCGGAACACCAGCGGGCGGCTGCAACCAGCTCGCCGATCGCAGGCCGATCGAAGGGTCCCCCAGCGCTCCGACGGGTGACGGATGAGAAGACGTGGAGGTCGAGCCACCCTCGAGCGGCCACGGGCCCGCATGGTTACCCTGTCAGGAGCTCGCCCTCACGAAAGGGAAAAACGGATTGGACGTCTGGCCAGCCGGCAGCTGGGCCAGGCGAGGCCTTGGCCCTTGGCCCCCCGCGCCTCACCGGCGTACCATGCAAGGCCATGGCCACCAAGGAATTCCAGTATCAGGACCCCTTCCCTCTCGGTGAAGACCGAACCCGTTACCGGCTCGTCACGACGGCAGGTTTGCGGGTCGTGGACTTCGACGGCACTCCTGTTCTCAAGGTTGATCCTGCTGCCTTGACCCTTGTCGCCAACGAGGCACTCCGGGATGCATCCTTCCTGCTGCGAGCCGAGCATAACGAGGCCGTGGCAAGGATCCTGGCCGACCCTGAAGCGTCCTCCAACGACAAGGCCGTGGCGCTGACGATGTTGCGCAACGCCGAAATCGCTGCGCAATTCCAGCTGCCTATCTGCCAGGACACCGGCACGGCGACCATCGTCGGCAAGAAAGGCCAGCAGGTCTGGACAGGCGTTCGCGACGAGGAGTTCCTCTCGATGGGCGTGCACAAAACCTACGCCGAGGAGAATTTGCGGTACTCGCAGGTGGCCCCGCTGGACATGTACCGCGAGATCAACACCGGCACCAACCTGCCAGCCCAGATCGATCTCTACGCCACGCCCGGGATGGAATACAAGTTCCTGTTCATCGCCAAGGGCGGCGGCTCAGCCAACAAGACCGCGCTCTATCAGGAAACCAAGGCGCTGCTTTCGCCCGACAAGTTGTTTGACTTCCTGGTAGATAAGATGCGAACGCTCGGCACAGCGGGTTGTCCGCCTTACCACCTTGCCTTCGTCATCGGCGGCACCAGCGCCGAGGCTTGCCTCAAAACTGTCAAGCTGGCCTCAACCAAGTACTACGATCACCTGCCCACCGAGGGCAACGCTCATGGACAGGCCTTCCGCGATCTCGAACTGGAACAGCGGCTTCTGCAGGCCGCTTATGACATCGGCATCGGGGCCCAGTTTGGCGGCAAGTACTTTGCCCATGACGTGCGGGTCATCCGCTTGCCGCGTCATGGGGCCTCGTGCCCCGTTGGCCTTGGCGTGTCCTGCTCGGCCGACCGGAACATCAAGGCCAAGATCAATGCCGAGGGCATTTGGGTCGAGGATCTCGACCGCACTCCTGGCCGGCTGCTGCCGATGGCGACGGACGAGCCCATCACGCCGGTGGTCACGATTGATCTCGACCAAGGCATGGATGCCTTGCGTGCCGAGCTGACAAAACATCCCGTCGCCACCGCGCTCTCACTCACGGGCACCATCGTGGTCGCCCGTGACATCGCACACGCGCGCTTCAAGGAGATCCTTGATGCCGGCCACCCCCTTCCGGATTATCTGCTGCGATATCCGATCTACTATGCGGGACCGGCCAAGACCCCCGAAGGCAAGGCCTCGGGTGCCTTCGGGCCCACGACAGCCGGACGCATGGACAGCTACGTGGACCTGCTTCAGCGCCACGGGGCCTCACTTGTCATGATCGCCAAAGGCAACCGCAGTCCTCAGGTCACTGAGGCGTGCGAGCGTCACGGCGGTTTCTATCTGGGTTCCATCGGGGGTCCTGCAGCCATCCTCGCCGAGGAAAACATCCGCAAGGTCGAATGTCTGGACTTTCCGGAACTTGGTATGGAAGCCGTCTGGAAAATTGACGTCGTCAACTTCCCTGCCTACATCCTGATTGACGACAAAGGCAACGACTTTTTCCGACAGCTGCCGGGGAAGACCATCACAGCCGGGGCGTGAAGCTTGTTCGACGGCCTTGCGCGAGACTCGTGGGCCGTGTGGCATTCGCCGCGCATCCATAACCCTGCTGCGACGGAATCCCCAAGGCCGGCTGCGACCAGCGAAGCCGCTCCCCACGAAGCTGGCATCCTCGCCAATTCTGCCGCTCCTAGGACGGAAACGTCCTACACCCCGGCTACAGCACGCCTCTGCTTGCCTAAGGCGGCTTCCTCTGTATCGTAAGCCAACATAGCCCACGAAATAGCTCAGCCCATCACCCGCGAGCTAGAACGGCAACGTTCCGCACCCCAAATGAAAGAGGGGGGAAATCCATCCTTGTCAGGCAGCGGACCCGCAACACGATGCGATGACCTTCGCGTCACGACCGACCTCAACGGCAGAGTCCAGCGAGATAAGTGGGCTACGTCAAGACGATGGCCGAGACGAAGTGAACACATGGCAGGGCAATGTCACTGATAGAGTTCATACCGATCTCCAACTCGGCCAAGACCTTGGCGTCGTGCTCAAACAGGACTGTGCCGATGCAGGCAAGCCTGTCTGAGCACGAACTAGATGAGCCATTACAAGTCGTCAATCTTCATCGTGGCCCCCTTCGATTCACTGTCGCGTCAACCACACCTCGAGGTCTTCCGGACGCTCGAAGTCCAGCAGGTCCTCCGCCAGTTGTTCCAGCGCATCCAGTGACAGAGCTTCCATCCTGGCCAAGGCCTCGCCCCCCGGCAGCGCCACTCGCCGGCCAAGCAAGCGCGAGATCGTCCTTATCAGCTGGGCCTTGCGACCGAGCTCCTCTCCCTGAGCCTTGCCTTCGGCTTTGCCTTCAGCCACGCCCTCAGCCCTGCCTTCGGCCTTAAGGCGCGCGACCAGTTCCTGATAGAACCGCGTGTGCTCCAGACTCATCGCAACCTCCGCAAGCTCGAGAAACGACGGGAAGAGACAGCTCCGCAGGATTTCATAGTAGCCGATGCGGTCTGGCTCGGGCA
>JAYKGV010000004.1:0-69536 GCA_035285595.1 Candidatus Sericytochromatia bacterium | reverse complement strand
TGCCCGAGCCAGACCGCATCGGCTACTATGAAATCCTGCGGAGCTGTCTCTTCCCGTCGTTTCTCGAGCTTGCGGAGGTTGCGATGAGTCTGGAGCACACGCGGTTCTATCAGGAACTGGTCGCGCGTCTGAAGGCCGAAGGGAAAGCCGAAGGCGTGGCTGAGGGCCGGGCTGAGGGCGTGGCTGAAGGTAAAGCCGAAGGCAAGGCTCAGGGAGAGGAGCTCGGTCGCAAGGCCCAGCTGATACGGACGATCTCGCGCTTGCTTGGCCGGCGAGTGGCGCTGCCGGGGGGCGAGGCCTTGGCCATGATGGAAGCTCTGTCACTTGATGCGCTGGAGCAGCTGGCGGAGGACCTGCTGGACTTCAATCGTCCGGAAGACCTCGAGGTGTGGTTGGCGCGTCACTGACCGAACACACCCGGCTTCTCAGCCTCAGGGCTCCTGCCACTCGATCGTCCACCCGAGATCAGTCCAGTCAGCCCCGTTGTTGCCTTGGTTGGCATCCAACTCGAACCTTGCCGTTGCGCCCGAGGCCATGACTTCCGAAACTTCGAACGTCGCAAACTCCGTGGGGGTGAGAGTTCCAGCGTAGCGTGGGACACCGTTGACCATAAAAACATACCCGACTCCGTTGCCGGCCATCAGGAGAGAACGCACCGAACAAGTGTGTCGGGCGATGCCTGCGCCGGGAGCCCTCCACTGAACGACCGTCCGGTAAAAGCCTGCAGGATGCAGAAACACCCTACCTGCAGGGCGAAGGCTGCCATTATTGGCACGATCGCCGACCAAGGAATCATCTCGCCATAGCCCAGTCCACGTCAGGACACCGTAGCGGTTTGCTCGAGCCGTCATCTGCCGGTCCCCTCCGCCTGATGATTCCAAGAATGTCCAGCCTCGATTCCCCTGAGCCGAAAGCGTGAAGTCTTGTCGGACGTCAAACAGGACTGGGGTGGGACTCGACGAGGGAGTGGGCGATGGCCTTAAAGTTTGGAGCAGAGGAGCCGGCCGACCTCGCCTTCCTCGAGCGGGAGGGGGTGTGGGCAGCCTTCTCGGAGGTGGAGGAGTCGGGCGACGAACCGCACCCTGCAGGGCTCGCCTGATCGGTAGAAGACCCGATGAGCCGCTCCCTCGCGATGGGGCAGTGGACGGTCCTGGGCCACAAGCGACCAAGAATCCCGTCGGTCAAGTCCCAATCAATCCTATAAGGATCAAGACATGGCACATACTTGGGTTTTATACCCACAACACTTGACTCAAGGGGCGGGCATCCTCTTCTCGAAACGTTCGGAGCCGCCGCGCGACTCAAGACCTCCGCCGCTCAAGCCTCCGCAGACGGCCCCTTACAGCCTCCAGACGACGTGCCGCTTCTTCTGGTCCAACATCCAGCAGTCCCATCGCCGCCGCAAGCTTGACCTTGCCCCCCGCGGCATCAAGCAGTTGCTCAGCTTGTTCTTGAGGACACAACACGATTTCCTCGACGATACGAATGGCCCGATCACGCAGCTTGCGGTTGGAGACGTTGACGTCAACCATCAGATTCCCCCACGTCTTGCCGGTCAGCACCATGATTCCGGTGGACAGCGCCCCCAGAACAATTTTGGTGGCCGTCCCGGCCTTGAGGCGGGTACTGCCCGTCAGCAACTCCGGTCCCGTGATGATCTCAATCAAGTGGTCCACCGGAGGCTTGCCCCCCGGCCAGCGACCTTCTTGAGGCACGCAAGTCACGAGCGCCGTCAGCGCTCCGCGGGCGCGAGCAAGCGCCAGCCCTTCCCGAACGTAAGCAGCCCCTCCCGAGGCCGACAAGCCGACCACCACATCCAATGGGCCCACGGCGGCTCCTTCGAGGTCGGCCACCCCCAACTCGCCGCGGTCTTCGGCGCCCTCGACGGCGCGAGTCAGCGCGGCGGGGCCGCCAGCCATGAAGCCCAGCACCCGCCCGGGATCCGTAGAAAAGGTGGGAGGGCATTCCGCCGCATCGAGAACACCAAGACGCCCAGACGTCCCTGCACCCAAATAGATTAACCGCCCCCCCTTGCCAAACCGGTCCGCCGCATCCGCGAGCAGCCTCGCAAGAGATTCCTGAGCGCAGCGAACTGCAGCCGTTACATGGTCTTCCTCCGCCGCGAAGTGCTCGATGATGTCAGAAGCAGGAACCTTGTCCAGGTTCACGGTGCCTGGATGACGTCGCTCTGTCGGTGGCAGATGGGGATCGTGTCGTATCCATGGCACGTCCAGAATGAGGCGCTCATAGTTGGCCCCAGGGGCGATCGTGCCGAGTATCCCAGGCCGGCTGGCACCCGTGGCCTCAGGGGCATGGTTGCTGCGTCCGAGCACCGCCTCATAGGCGAACAGGGCGAAGGCCATGGCCTCGCGGGCCTCGGCGTCAGGAATCAATTCGACTCTGATACGGAGATCCTTGAATCGTTGCATGAGTCGACCCATCAAGGCATGGTTCTTCACACCTCCCCCGCCCACCCGCACAAGTCTGGGACGGAACTGCCACCTCAAGGTGTCGCCCCACCAAAGCTGCAATCCCTCCACCACGGTGCAGGCAGTCAGCTCGGTCGCAGTCGCCAGCATGTCCTCGGGCGAAAGGCCCAGCTCGTTGCCCCTGGCGATGAGACGGGCTACATAGGAGGCACCGAACGCCTCGCGGCCCGTTGACTTGGGGGGCAGTTTCCGGAAGTAGTCGTCGTCAAGCAACTCATCCAGCAAGACCTCATGGACCTGACCTCTGTGAGCTGCGAGGCCGCCATAGTCGCAGGGCTTTCCAAGAAGTTCCTGCGCGAGACCATCGAGGACCATGTTGGCTGGCCCGGTATCGAAACCCAGGGGTGGATGGTGCCGCGGGAGTACGGTGAGGTTCGCGATCCCGCCGAGGTTCAGGCAGAGGGTGTCCTCATCCTCCAGGCCATAGAACACGTGATCCGAGTGAGGCACCAAGGGAGCTCCTTGCCCACCCAGGGCCAAGTCCGTGGCCCGAAAGTCCCCGACTGTGGTGAGTCCCGTCCATGCGGCGATTCTCGCAGGTGAACCAATCTGGACCGACGCTACACCCGGCAAATGCAAAACCGTCTGGCCGTGACTACCTATCAGCTGGATGGTCTCATCCGGAAACTTACGCCACTGGATGGGTACCGCTGCCACGGCACCGGCAAAAGCGGAGGCTACCTCCACGTCCAACCTCGCCACCTCCTCCAGCGTCGTGGAGGGCCCTACGGCGCGGATACGGTCACCGAGCCCCGCAGGATACGGCACTGTCATGTGGCCCTCGAGGCGATGGCGGATTCGCCCTCTCTCGGTCCAGAACACCACCTGCGCCACATCAATGCCGTCGGCTGAGGTGCCCGACATCAAACCAAGAACGCGCATCCGATAAGCCATGGCACAAGCATAACCTTTTCTTAGCCCCAGACCGCCGTAGGACATGGCATCATGAAGGGTGGCCCTCATATAGTTGTTTCATCGCTGACCATCTACGGGCCTCAACCCTTATTCGCGATGAGCACCCTACGCACCTTCGACCTCGAGCTGAGGCCCCTCGACCGGGCCCAGCGACAAGGGCTGCGTCTTGTGCGCGAACAGACAGAGCGCCTTGCTTCCCTGTGGCGCGAGGCCCTCGCCCCGCTTGGCTGGATGAACCTGGCCGAGACCGTCCGAGACGAAGGCTTGAGGCGGGCACGCATGATGCTGGGCGGTGCCCGAAGTGGCCTCGAGGCCTTGCCTGAACCTTTCCGCAGCAGCCTCCTCGAGGTTGTCGAGGCGCAGACACGTGCGCTTGCTGCAGGGTCCGTGGACACTGGCAGCGAGGGCTGGACTTGGGCTGTCTTTGCTCCAGGCACATGGAGCCTCGCGCCTCATCCGGATGGGACGCTGCGCGTGATCGTGCCGCTCCTGGGCCGTGATTTGCCTATACAGGCACGACTCCCGCAAGACTTCGAGATGGTCCAGTTCTTGCGCCTTACGGAGCGTGCGCGCTGGCTCGAGGCCCGTATCGGTCGCCGCAAGGGCAGGTGGTGGCTGCGGGTCCGCTGCCGACTCCAGCCTCGCACCTCTGTGGGGGTAGCCCTTGGGCTGCATCACCGCGCCATGGTCACGGACGCCCGCGGACACACCCTGCTGGGCGCCGGCGGCCGACGCGAAGCGGGCAAGGCTGGCCGCTTGCGACGGGTGATTGCCTCGATGCATCGCAAGGGTGCCCATCGGTCGGCCCGTGCACTCGAGGCCAAGCTGGCCCGTTATCAGGCCGCGTGCGACATGGCTGTTGCCGGAGTCGTGGTCCGCGCGGCTGTCCGCCGGCCCCATCCCGTCTTGCAACTTGCGGACGAGAGCTCCTTCGCCGGACTCCCCGAGGGGCCGCGACGCCGCCTTGTCCGGACCACCCGGGCGATCCGTCGTACGGCCAGTCGTATGGGAGTTCCCGTACGAACCTTCAACGACGTCATCCCGGCGATTTCGGCTGCCCGGTCATCGTCCCGCAGGACAGAGATTCCGCGGGTACTCCAGACCTCTCGACACCTCGCACGCATCGCACCGGCTCGGGTCCGCCCAGCCGGCGAAGCCCCCCGGCATGATCCGGGGGGACAGGCCGTCGGCACGGCTGCATCTCCGCCTCCTGCCCGTGACAAGGGCGTGCAGGGGCGCGCGGGAAGGGGGACGCAAGCCTCCCATGCCTGGGCAAGAACCCTCCCGTCCCTTGGTGCGCCCACAAGGCGCCAGAAGGAGAACACCCTCATGACGACCATCGTCAAGGATCTCGGCGAGACCACCCAGAAGCTCGTCGTCCACTCGCTCGACAACCTCAAGACCTATGTCGAGAAGACCTCTCAGGAACTGGGCGCGGTCAACCTCGTTGGCGCGACCCGGCACGTCCTCGACACCGCCATCGACGGCGCCAAGAACGTCGTCAAGGCGACCGAGACCCTCTCGGACGATCCGTTCACGACCCTCAAGGAAGTGGCTGACCGTTCCGTCGAGGCGACCCGTGAGGTCCTCAACACGATCGCAGAGGAAGGCCGCAAGGCCGACCTTGTCGGAGTGTCGACCCGCATCGCGATGGAAGGACTCAACACCCTTCGCTCCGAAGTGGACTACAGCCTCGAAACGGGCAAGGCGCTCGTGAACCGGCTTCAGACCTCGGCCACGCCGACCGAGCCGGTTGTGACGCGCCCCCCGCAGGTGACCCGCGTCGAGATCGAACACGAGAAGCCCACGAGGAGCAGCGCCAAGAGCACCGAAAAGGTCCCCGCGGCTGAAAAGAGCGCCAACGCCTGATCGGCAGCTGCAGCCGCCGGGTCCGGGACGTACCGGGCCCGGCGGTCCGCTTGGGCCCCTTGAGTTATCAAAGCACCGTGCAGTACGCCTACCTGAACCCGTTCGCCTGGGTCGTGTTCGTTGTCGTGGCCTTCAATGCACCGGCCACCCTGCTCGGACTGGACTTCAAGGTCGACGGTGTTCTGTCGGTGTTTCTCACTCTACCGGGCTGGGTCATCGTGGTGGCTTGGAGGATACTGTTCGACCCGCTGGCCTTCTTCACGGCCCGCTTCGCCCCAGCTAGTGCACGCGAACTGAGAAGGGGCACGCAGCCACTTGTCCTCCTTTGTGCCCGTCAAGTAGAGACACCCCTTGGTCTGACTCTTCTGACCGGACAGTCCCCGCTGGTTAGGTGACGGGTAGTCCATGGGCTGGTCCTATCAGGATCTACGTGATTGGTACTGGCCGTTGGGTCCCCATAACCCGTTACCACAAGGCTGATCTGGCCTGTAGTGGCGTGGATAGGAGATACCCCCCCAATCGTCCTGACTGAACTGCGGGGTAACGCGTGAGCCGACCCCCTCAGCCAAGCTCGGCCAAAATCTCCACCGCCGCCGCCAGCACTTCTTCGGGGGAACGCGTGGCCTCGATCCGCACGATTCGGTCTGGAGACTCACATGCCAAGGACGCAAACCCCGCTCGTACCCGCTCATGAAAGGCCAAGCCAGCTGCCTCCAGCCTGTCGGGCCCACGTGTCGCCGCCGCACGACGCAATCCTTCCTCGACTGGGAGGTCGAGCCAAAGGGTTCGATCGGGAAGCAGTCCGCCCGTCGCCAAGGCATTGACCCGGTCCACCAGGTCACGTGGCAAGCCTCTCCCATATGCCTGATAGGCCACCAGCGAGTCCGCGTGCCGATCGCACAAGACCCACGCCCCCCGGTCAAGGGCTGGCCGCACCACCTCGGTCAAATGCTGCGCCCGATCCGCCCCGTAGAGAAGCAACTCTGCCACGGGGTCGATCGCATGTCCACTCGTCAACAGCAAGGATCGGAGTTCGCTCCCCAAGGACGTGCCCCCAGGTTCGCGCGTCACCACCACTTCCAGTCCCTGTCCCGCGAGCTCGACTGCCAGCCCCTGCAACAGGGTGCTCTTGCCTGCCCCTTCACCTCCCTCCAACGTGATGAAGCGGCCACTCGTCCCGACTCCAGACACACGGCGACCAAAGTGCGACTTGCCCACGGCCCGCCCCCTCACGGCCGGCCCCCGGGGAGACGTGGACGAGGCAAACGACGAACGGCATCAGACTCGTCCTGCAGCGTGCCATTCCGGATCGAGGCGTCCGGCAGCACGCTCGATGAAGCCCCGACAGCGCTCTCCTGCATGACAGGGCTCGGCCCGGAACTGGGCAAGACCACCGGCTGGTCGTCCAAGAAGGGATCCCAGGTCGACAGCGGAGCGGGGGTCGGCGAGGCAATCATCACTGGGGGGGGAACCATGGGAAAGGCCTTGACTGGCAGGCCCTGATGCCAGGCGGACATGACCTTGCGCCAGATGCCGGCCGCCACCCTCCCCCCAAAGGCTCCCTCGCGCATGGGCCTTCGATCATCATTGCCTACCCAGACGGCCAGGCAGAGCTGAGGAGTGAAGCCCACGAACCACGCGTCCCGGAAGGCACTGGTGGTGCCGGTCTTGCCCGCCGCCGGACGCCCGATGCCCCGTCCTTTGGCCGTACCCCGCTCGAGCACACCAGAGAGAACAGAGACCAAATGGCTCACGTGCCACGGCTCGGCCACCTTGACCTTGCGAGGCACCGGACGCTCGTCCACGCCGCCTCCTCGGACCTGAGTGTGCAACACCGGCTGGACCCACTGGCCTTGGTTGGCAAAGGCGGCATAGGCCGCTGCAATCTCGACAGGATGGGTGATGCCCGAGCCCAGGGCCAAAGTCAAGTCCCGCGGATGCGGGCCTCTCATCCCAGCAGCCTGCAAGATCGCAGAAACCGGTTCTCTCCCGATCTCTGCATAAAGGCGAACGGCCACGGTATTGAGACTTTGTTCGAGAGCCGCGCGCAGGGTCACCGCCCCGTAAATCCGACCGTCATCATTGCGCGGTTGATACCAGCGTCCCTCGCCGGCAGGGTAACGAGCCGCCGCATCGACGACGACATCTTCGGGTGACTTGCCCGCGGCAAAGGCCGCGAGATAGATGAATGGCTTCATGCAGCTGCCGAGCTGCAGCCTGGCCATCGTGCGATCATAATCAGTCGCCCCCACCCCGCCGACCAGAGCCCGCACGTAACCCGTTCCCGGCTCGATGGCGGCAATCGCCACCTGGCGAAACCCCATCTTCTTGCCCTCCGTGCGCACGGCTTCCTCGGCTGCTGCGACGGCCAGCTCCTGCAAACGGGTATCCAGCGTCGTCTGGACCGAGAGCGCACCTTGCTGTACGCGATCCTCTCCGTGACGAGCTTCGAGCAAGCCTTGCAGACGCCGACGGAACCAAGCATATTCATCCCGAGGAGAGCTACGGAAGCCCATGGCCGCGCGCACTCTGGCCACACTGGCCTTGCCGGCTCGCCAGGCCTCAACCACCTTCTGGCGGGCCTCGCGTTCCACCTTGCCCTCGGGCAGATATCCCGCCTCCACCATGCGAGCCAATACATACTTCTGCCGCTCCACCAGACGTCGGAGCCCTTCGTCGGTAAAGGGGTCATACTGCGAGGGGCCCTTCAGCATCGCCACCAGCAAAGCTCCCTGCCCTGCATCAAGCCGCGTGATCGCCTTGCCGAAATAGACCTCTGCAGCCGCAGCCACGCCGTGTGTCCCTCGCCCCCACCATACTTCGTTCAGGTACCGCTCAAGGATCTGATCCTTGGTCAAGCGCTGAGTAAGCTGCAAAGTCACGACAGCCTCGCGCCACTTGCGATCCAGCGTCTTGCGACGATCCTGGATCAAGGTTTTTGCCAGCTGCTGCGTCAAGGTGGACCCGCCCTCACGGGCCTTGCCCGCCAGCAGATTGCGGAACAAGGCTCGGGCCAGTCCACGTGGATCGAAACCCACATTGCCATAGAAGCCAGGATCCTCGGTGGCGATGAGCGCCTGGCGCAACGAATCGGGCACATCTGCCAACGCCACCGCGTGCTGGTGTCGGTCCCCGCGTAACTCACCGAAGACCACGCCATGGCGATCCCGCAAAACCGCCGGCGGCCCTGGGTACGGACGCAAGAGATCCTCGAGCTGGTCCGCCGCCACGGCCGGCCACGGTTGCCCCAGGGCCAGAGCCAGCGCCACTGCAGGAAGCACGGCCCGCCGTGGCAGGCAGGCAGACCTCACCCCTGAACGGCCTCGGCCCCCGCAGAAACGAGGGGGTGAATCAGGACCCTGCGGTGCGGCTCCTCGCCTGCCGACTCGCTGACGAGACCATACTTCTCGATCACCTGGTGCTGCAGCCGGCGGACCGCCACGGGACGCGGCATGAGCTCCACGGCCTTGCCGGTCTTGAGCACGAGGTCCACGGCCTCGCGAGCTTCACGCATCGCCGCATCCTCGTCACCATTGGAAGGTCCATCAAGCTGCATGACCTCACGCAACGTCTTCTGGATCTGGGGAATCGTGTTGCTCTTGACGACATGGACCGGGATGCCGCGGGCCTCAGCCTCATGCAACATGCCTCCCGCCGACTTCAGGTAGGCCTTGAGAACCAGAATGGCACCAGCCTCTGACATGCTGCGGGTCACTTCAGCGTGCATGCGCATGCTGCGGATGACGCGTTCCAGCTGACTCCGGCTGACGGCGAAGGGATAGATGCGCAGGCGAGGCCCCGTCTGCTGCGGCAACGTCTCCACCGGCCTTCCCGTCTCAACGGTGGCTTCCTGGACCACCTTGACCCGACCAGAGGCGTCGAGCTGACGAATCTCAGGATTGGGGGCCAGGCCCCGCAACATGTGATCCACCACTTCGGCAACGTCGGGATGAACGGCAATTCGGTCGCGGTCCTGCAACTCAAGACAGATATCGAAGGTCGGCGGGGCCTTGCGTTCCAGGATGCTCTTCTGGGTGCCGCGGCGCCGCGCCTCCTCGTCTGACAAGGTCACGCTCTGGATTCCGCCCACAAGATCGGTCAGGGTAGGATTGACCAGCAGGTTCTCGAGCGAGTTGCCATGCGCGGTACCGATGAGCTGAACGCCCCTCTCGGCAATGGTGCGGGCGGCAGCGGCCTCGAGCTCGGTCCCAATCTCGTCAATGATGATGACTTCGGGCATATGGTTCTCGACCGCCTCGATCATGACGGCATGCTGTTCGGCAGAACGGGCCACCTGCATCCGTCGCGCGCGACCGATGCCAGGATGGGGGATGTCCCCGTCACCGGCGATCTCGTTTGACGTGTCGATGACAATGACGCGCTTGCGCAAGTCGGTAGAGAGCACACGGGCAATCTCCCGTAGCTTGGTGGTCTTGCCGATGCCCGGACGCCCGAGAATCAAGATGCTGCGTCCGCTCTCGACAAGGTCCCGTATCAGGTCGATCGTGCCTTGAATGGCCCGCCCCACACGGCATGTAAGTCCGATGATGATCCCTTGACGGTTCCGCATGCACGATATGCGGTGCAAGGTCCGCTCGATGCCAGCCCGATTGTCATCAGAGAAAGCTCCGACACGCTGGACCACGAAGTCGATGTCCTCTCGAGTGACGGTCAGTTCGAGATCGACCGCGCGACCGGGAAACCGACATTCGGGCGGACGCCCCAGATCAAGCACGACCTCGAACAGGTCCTCGACATCGGGCTGCTGCTTCAGGTACTTGACGACAGGAATCGGCAGAATCCCGAAAAGTTCCTCCAGATTGTCGACAACTTTCTGTTCGCGCGTGGTCAAGACGACTACCGAACCTCCAGCGGATCAAGGGCAGAAGCTACCAGCTTCCGGGCCCGTGAAAGGCCCTCCGACATACCGGCGTTGGGATCGCCAAGCCCGCGGATGTCACGTACGAGTCGCCGCGCGAAGCTGCCGATAGCCACTCCTCCGAGCCGCAATCCAGCTTCCCGGGCAAGCTTGCCCGTCAAATCGTTGGTGCCACCAGCCACCTGCACGTGGGGCACGCCCGCCTCGATGAGGGACTGGGCAAAGTTCAACGCCGGACGCGTGGAGGACTCACCCGAGGTCCCACTGATGGGCTTGCCATCGGCTTGCAGAAGCATGGGCCCTTCCATCCAGCGAGACACAGTCCGCCACGTCTCGAGCGCTTGTTCCACCGTCATCTGCACGGCGTTCACGGAGAGCGAGAATACGCCACCACGAGCCACCCAAGCCCGAACCTGCCCTTCATAGCCCGCCAGATCCGCGCCGGTCCCGGCATGAAGCTCGAGGGCCCGAGCCCCGGCATCCCACAGATCGTCGAGCGGCGCAGGCGGGGCCGTTGGCACCATCTGCACGGCATCCTCGGGGCAGGCCGCCACGCACTGACCACAGCCCACGCAACGCTGCGCGACGATCTTGAGCTGCTCGTCGATGGCACCGTGCGGACACGCATTCAAGCAGTGCGGGCACTCCCAGGTGCAGCGCGCATCGACCTTCTCGGCGATACGGACGTGCGGATCGTCTTCGGGACCGATGGACACCATGACCAGAGGCACCGGTGCCTGGGGCAACCAGGCAGAACCCAGCCGCCGGGCCCGACGCACCCCGGAAAGCGCTGCATCCACGGCATCGGGCCGAGCCGCGACGTCCACGAGGCGAGCCCCCGCGAGCGTGAAGATGGTCGAAAGGTGGGCCAGTTCGGATGTGTCGGCGAACGTGGCACCGCACACCAACTTGAAATAAGGACCTTCGGCAACCAGAGGCTGCATGAGCTTAGACAGCGTGGTCATCGCAGCGGGCACCTCCAGGTGGGGTCGTGATCGAGGGCGTGTCCATGATACAAAGCTTTGTCCTTAACCGCCAGATAACCCTCGCCAACCTGCCGGAGATCTCATGTCCGCCTCAACCTCCGCTCCCATACTAGGCATAGATCTCGGGGGCACCAAAGTGCATCTCCGGATGGCCCTCGGTGCCGAGGTCCTGTTGGACGTCCGGGTACCTACGGCAGGCCACTCCGGGCTCGAGGAACTGGTGCAGGTAGCCATTGGCACGCTTCGACCATCCGCCGTGGCCGTCGGCATCGCAGGCCCGGTCGATGGTAGAAAAGCGCATGTCACGAACGTCGGTTGGGATCTCGATGCAGATCGTCTGGCCGCAGCCCTCGATGGCTGTCCTGTCCTCTTTGCCAACGATATGGCACTTGTCGCCCACGGGTTGGCAACACTTGGTTCGGAAGAACGTCACACGCTCCAGGAAGGCCAGCGTGATCCGGCCGGTGCCTGCCTCGTCATCGGGGCAGGCACCGGAATGGGTACCGGGCTCTTCGTCCCTGGCTCGAACGGCACGCCTGATCGCTACCTTGCCGGAGAGGGTGGACACATGACCTGGGCGCCCTCCCGGGAAGAAGATTCGGCCCTGTGGCGCTGGCTGCGTGAGAGGTTCGGCCACGTGTCGGTGGAGCGTGTCGCCTCAGGCACAGGCCTCGCGGCGCTGGCGGAATGGGCCCGAGAGGAAGGCCAGCCTCTCGCAGGCAACGTCACCCGTGCTTTGGCGGAAGGTCGAGGCGTGGCCGCTGCCCTGGTAGCCGCCGCAGAAGCCGGCACCTGCAGGACGAGCAAGGCCTTGCTCGACCGCTTCTTGAGGATCTTCGGAACAGCGGTGGGCAATGCCGCGCTCACCGCCTTGCCTACGGGCGGCATCTACCTAGCTGGCGGCGTGGCCCAGAAGCTGGAGAAACATCTGGTGCAGGGCGGCGGCTTTCTCGAGGCCATGACGGACAAAGGACGGATGCAGCACCTGATCGAGCAGTTGCACGTCTCCCTCGTGACAGCAGATGACGTGGCCATCCGGGGAGCACTGGTGCTCGCGCGGTCAGCCTGAGAGAGCTCTGGACGGACGATTGCCCCCTCCCGGGGTATCCATGGCACATGTCCGTCACTTGGCTCCGGGCCCTCGCATGCGCCCTCGCGTTTACCTGCTGCATCCCTTTGCCCCCGTGGCAGACCATCGCGCCGGCCATGGCGCAGCAACTCACTTGCGGGGTCTGCGGCAGATCCATCGAAGGTCGCTACCTGCAAAACCAGCAGGGCAACTTCCACCCTGCGTGTTACGCCGACAAGCTTGCCCCGCGCTGTGCCATTTGTAGCCAAGCCGTCATGGGCACCTCGCGCGTCGATCGCTGGGGCTTCCACGCCCATGCCGAGCACGGCCGCGGCATCCACCAATGTGCCTACTGCGGTCGTATCATCGGCCAAGGCAGCACGGGCGGGGGGGTGACCTACACCGATGGTCGCCTCGTGTGCAATCTTTGCCGTCGCACCGCCGTCGACACGCCCGAGGCTGGAGTCAAAATCATGAAGCGGGTACGCGACAGGATCGCACAGTGGGGCCTGATGCTGGACTCCCCTCTGATCCCTCTCGCGCTTGGCATGCGTCCCTGGTTGCAGCACATCCAGCGTCAGGGGAGTTACGCCTTCGGAGGTGAGACGGTCGGCCTGACACGCGCGGTGGTGCGGCAGCGGGTGAGGGGGGCCGAGGTGCTTGACAGACAGGTGGACCTATCGGTTTTCGCCCTGGCCGGGTTGCCCGAGGACGTCTTCGCAAGCGTGATGGGGCACGAACTCATGCATGCCTGGGGCCATCTGGCCGGAAGCCAGCGCCGCCAGCCGCAACTCGAGGAAGGCGCCGCGCGATACGTCGAGGCCCTGATCCTTGCCGAAACCGGCACTCCTGAGTCGACCAAGCGCCTCGAGATGATCCAGTATGATGACGACCCGACCTACGGGGCCGGATTCCGGCGGGTCCGGCGTTTCGTGGAGATGCGCGGCTGGCCCGCCCTCCTCGAGATTCTGAGAACGCAGCATGACCTTCCGCCGGGGTATTAGAAGCCGGCAGCCCCGCCTTTCCGGGCTCCTCTCAGGAATCCTCGCGTCCCTGCTTTGCCTTGCAGGGGAAGCACCCGCGGCTCCTGACTCGATGCTGGACGGAGTGATCATGCGCCATCCCCGGGTCAGGTCGGCATGGCAGCGGATGGAAGACGCGCGTGCCTTCGCCGGTCAAACCCTGGTGGACTTGCTCCCGGCCTTGCGCCTTGGTGGGGACGTACGTTTCGCCACGCCCGAAGAACACCACGGGGGCCCCCCTGAATGGATCTGGGGTCCTCTTGGCAACCTCGATGTTCCACTGCCTCTGCCCTGGACCGTCTCCGGCACCTTGGATGCCGCCAAGGGCGAGGTCGAGGTCTCCATGGCGCGCTGGGCGATGGAGGTGCGAATGGTCGGGCGCGAGCTCACCGCCGCACTGCTCGATCTCGGCCTTGCTCGTGTCCGCTTGGCCGCCCTGCAAGATGCGGAAGAGCGAGCAGAGGAGCTGGCGGTGGCCGTGGAACGACTCGAGAAGCGAGGTCTGGCAACAAGGGCACAGGGTCACGAAGTAGGTACCGCTCGGGACCTCGTGCGGGCGGAGCGCCTGCTCGCAGAGCCTGAGGTCCGGCGTCAGGAAGCTCGCGTCCGCTCCTTTCCCGGCCTGGAGCCCCTTCCCGGTCTTTGGCCGGGCCCAAGCTGGACGGAGGCACTTCCCTTGCCGGCGAGCGCAAGCGCACCCCGGGTGGTGGCCCTTGCCCCCGAGAGACTCGAGGCGGATGCCCGGCGCCTTCGGGCCCAGGCGCAGGGGGAAGTGGCCCGCTCGCGCCTCTGGCCCCGACCCGAACTTTTCGCCAGAGGTCAGGCTGTCAACTACGCGGGACAGTTGACGAGCGGTCGCTGGATCTCGGGCCAGACTCCTCTTTATGCCGTGGGGGGGCGTCTCGTGTGGGAACCCCGAGAGGCGGCTCGACAAGGCCTGGCCGACGCCCGCAGCCGTGCCCAGGCTGATGCAGCCGCCGAAGACCTCGCCGCCGCGACGCTGCAACTCGAGGCGGAACTCGGGGGACGTCTCGCCGAGGCAGATGCGCTTGGCGAAGCCTTGAAACCTGCCGAGACGGCCCTTGTCCGGGCACAAGAGCGCCATCGACTGCTTTACCAGGCCCTGGGAACGGGTCTCGCCACCATCCGGGACACGGTGGATGCGCTGGCGGGTGTCCGGCGAGCAAGACAGGCACGCGACGAGTTACGAGTCCGGCAATTGGCACTTCGACTTGACTGGTGGTGGCGCAGTCGAACGCTTGAAAACCTTATTCCCGAAAGGAAAGGCCCGTGAGGCAGATACCCGGCACCCTGCGTCTGGAGAGGGTGCGCGACGACTGGCTGGAGGCGCTCGGGGCTTCGCAAGGGACGCTGCCGCGCAATGTCGAGGGAAATCCCTACCTGCCCTCTCCGCCATGGAGCCGTATCCTGGATGCGGAGCTCGAGTGGTGGCAAGCCCGGTGCTACGGCCTGTGGGAGCGCCTCAAGCAAGTCAACCCCGCCGAGCTCTCGAATGCTGGAGCCGAAGAATATGCCGTGTTGCGGGAGCACCTCGGCGCGACGCTGGAACGTCTGTACACGACCACTTGCTGACCGCCAGTCAAGGTTCGGGGGAACTCCGGTACCTCCGGAATTCCCCGCCGCGGATCCGCCTACTTCTCTCCCAGCATGCCCGCGACCGAATCGCTGATCTTTTGCCGAAAACCGAACTGCTGGTCGAGCTTGTTGAGACCGCGGTTGACCCCCCAGCTCACCGCCATGGCCCCCACGATGGCCGGCGCCCCCAGCAGGACCGGCGCTGCCGTGAGGCCGGCAGCCGTGATGGCCATCGTGGCCCCCGTGACCGCGAGGCCCGTGACCACACCATTGGCCGTGCCGACCGTGAGATCCGCCGCCACGTTGCCAACGGCACGAGCAGGTGTCTGCTGATTTTTGGCCAAGGCCACCACGTTGCGAATGGTCGATCCTGCGCCGTTCCAGATCAGGTTGCCCTTGAGGTTGCCCTTCAAGGTGCTCAGCCCGAGCTCTTTCCAGAAACTTCCCTGGCCAATGGTCTTGCCGGTCTCGCGCAGGAGCGCGGCCGCACCTGGAACGACGACCGCCTTCAGATCCTCCATCAAGGGATCAGGCTTCACGAGACTCTTCGGCTCAGCCGCGGGACGGGCAATCCTGGGCGCGACAACGGGCTTGATGCTCTGAACGGCCAACTCGGGACTCCTCTTTCCTGCCGACGGCGGGTAACACCCATGTCATCGTCAGGCCCTGAGTCCCGGATTCTTAAGAATGATTCAAGGTTCGAAAAAGATCCGACCTATGCGACGGCTTCCTCCCAAGAAGCTCCACGAATCGGACCGAAGACCCCAACTTGTCCACCGGAATCGAGGAACAGGAATTGCCCCACAAGGATGAAGGCATGCTCACCTTCCATCATGCCGCCCGCCTCCGGCACCGAGGACACCCGCAACATCACGTTGGCATCCCAGCGAGGATAGGGCCCGAAACCTACCAAGGAGGCACCGGGAGCCGGCAGGGGCCTGCGTCGGCCGAAGTCGGTGCTGGCCTCGAAGCGAGAAAGACGGAAGGCCTGCCGCGCAGGCTCGCGTTCGAGCCACGCCGTGCTGCCGCACGCCAAAGCCAAGCGCAAGTGGGAAAGAACGGTAGCGGAACCGGCCATCGTGCTGGGGACCCTTCGGAAGCTCAGGGGGGGGATACGGCGGGCAACGGTGCGGAGGAAGACGTGGCAGTTACGGAGGCGGAGGCTGCGTCAGCCACGGCGACGAGAAGCGCTCGGGGTTCGGGCATGCCTTGCAAGACATGACGGATGCGGTGCTGTCCGTCGAGGACAAATGTCACGCGATCGGCCAACGGCATGATGCCAAACCATCGAGCCTTGTACTGCCCGGCCACCCGCGCGCCTGCATCTGAAAGCAGAGGGAAGGGTGTGGCACAGTGCAGAGCAAAACGCCCCTGGGTCGAAGGATCATCCGCGGAAAGGCCCAGGACCTGGACCCCTTGCGCCCGCAGCCTTGGATGAAGGCCGGAGAGCAACTTCATCTCCGCCTCTCAGCCGGGTGTGAAGGCCTTGGGAAAGAAGGCGAGCACGACGGGGCCACGGGGCAAGCGCGACAAACGAACCACCCGCCCGTCTTCGGCCGGCAGGGCGAAGTCGGGGGCAGGCTCGCCCACGGCAAGCCCGGCCAGCAACACCGCGAGAGGTACGAACATGCCGATCATCATACCAAACACCGTCCCCGCGCCTTTGCGGCGTTTGCCCTGCGGGCCACGGGGGGCTAGACTGACGGGCACCTCATGTTTGTCGTTATGCGTTCGCACGCCACACCCTCCGAGATCGGAGAGGTCATCGCCCACGCGCGGGCCCTCGGCTACGAAGCCCGCGAGGTGACTCAAGGCGAGCGGGTCGCCGTGGGGCTCTGGGGTGGTCCGGACGGCCAGCCCTCAGGGCGGCTGGCCAGCCTGCCGGGTGTCCTCGATATCGTGCGCGTGTCCTCGCCCCACCCTCTTGCCAGCCGCGCGCTGGGTTCGGGAACGACCCGGGTCGCCGTCGCACCCGGAGTCGTCTTCGGTGGGGAGGGAGTGGTGGTCATGGCTGGTCCATGCGCCGTCGAAGACGAGGATCAGGTCCTCGAGACCGCACGCGCGGTTCGGGCTGCGGGGGGAATGGTGCTCAGGGGGGGAGCCTTCAAGCCGAGGACGAGCCCGTACAGCTTTCAGGGTCTGGGCGGCCGGGGCTTGGCCATGCTTGATTTGGCGCGACGGGAGACCGGCCTCGCCATCGTCACCGAAGCGGTCGATCTGGCCTCGTTCGATGCCGTCGAAGAAGTGGCCGACCTCGTACAGATTGGGGCCCGCAACATGCAACACTACCCCTTGCTGCGTCGGGCCGGCCGCAGCACCCGTCCCGTCCTGCTCAAGCGGGGCCTTTCCGCGACGCTGAAGGAGCTGCTGCTCGCTGCCGAGTACATTCTTGCCGAGGGTAACGCACGGGTCATTCTTTGCGAGCGTGGCGTCCGTTCCTTCGAGGACTACACCCGCAACATGCTGGATCTTGCCGCTATTCCAGCCTTGCACGAGTTGTCTCACCTTCCTGTCGTAGCCGACCCATCCCATGGTACGGGCAGACGGTCCCTCGTACCGGCGATGGCCAAGGCCGCCCTGACTGCAGGAGCCGATGGCCTGCTCCTGGAAGTGCACCCTTTCCCAGGACGGGCGCTCAGTGACGGCTCGCAGTCGATGGACCTTGAGGCGTTCGCGCGACTGATGCAGGAACTGCCTGCCGCAGCTGCGGCGGCAGGCCGCACCTTGGTGTCGACGGCAGCTGCCTCCGGTTCGTGAGCCCGGGCGCGCGACTTCTACCCTTTGGCGACTCGACCGGTAATAACGAGTCCTTCGCCCACGGGACGAACCTCGAGCTCCTCGAGCCTTGGCGCCGACTCCAAGAAGGCATGACCCACCCCACCGACCAAGGACGGCGAAGAGGTCCCGCCGAGCAGGGCGGGGTGCAGGAAAACCACCAGCCGATCGACGATCCCTGCTTCGAACGCCGCATCAGCCAGTGTTCCCCCGGCCTCGAGCAACACGGACGCCACGTCGCGGCGACCAAGCTGCACCAGTAGGCGATCAAGATCCATATTCACAGCCAGAGGGTCCCCCGTGGCAGGTAGCACGAGGACTTCAGCACCCGCTTCCCGCAGGGCATCCACCCGTTCGCGGGGGGCATAGGGCGTGGTGACCAGCAGGGTCTGGGAACGCATCCCCGTACTGCCGCTCCGTGCCAGCACCCGGGCACCGAGGGGAGTCCGAGCCATCCCGTCGACGATGACCCGGAGCGGGTTTCGACCGCGGCCACGAGCCGTGACGGGCCAGACGTCCTCGGAGACTAGTTCCTGAACGCCCAGAAGGACTGCGTCGTGGTCTGCCCTGAGATCGTCGAGCAGTTCGGAGGGGGCACGGGGACGCTCACCAATACTGGTGGCGGTCTTGCCATCTAGGCTCATCACGGAGAAGACGGTCACGAACGGACGACGCGTCCGGAAAAAGACCTCGTAAGCCTCGTTCAGGCGGCGTGCCGCCTGCTGCAGGGGAGCCTCGCCAAAGCGCACCCCAGCTCGGGACAAGGCATCGAGTACCTGACCCCGGCTCGCAGGATTAGGGTCGGGAGCGCCGACCACGACTCTGGCGACACGGGCCGCCAGCACCGCCTCGACCACGGCCTGGGGAGGGCCACCCGGCTCCGTCGTCAGAACCAGCGAGGCTCCGCGAGCCAAGTCGCCGGCAGCTGCGAGGGCGTGGAAGAGGGCGTGCCGACCTCCGGCATCCTGCGCGAATCCTTCGGCGACCGACTCCCCCTCACGTAGGACCACCGCACCCGACAGCGGCGCAGGCGAGGTCCATCCTCGGCCCAGCGCAGCCAGTTCAAGGGCGCGCTCCATCGCACGCGTCAGACTGGCCTCGAGGCCTCGTCCCTCAGGTTCCGTCGCATTGGCCAAACTCTGCGTTCCCCCCGCTTGAAGTTACCCCGCAGACCACTGTGCTAACCTTGCCGGCATGGACATCGCTTGGTGCGCGGACGGCAGTTCCACGGCCGACAGGGCCCTCGCCGAGGCTCCACCGTGGCTGAAACAACCCGGGCGTCGCGATCACGTACTGGTGGTCGTCCCGCCTGTGCAATCCGTCGGCATGACGGTGGCGCTGGGCACCCCGTATCTCCCTGAAGCCGACCTCGTCCAGGCCGCAGAAGAGGAAGGCCGCATCCAGCTGGATCTTGCCCTCGCACGCCTTTCGGCCCACGGTGCAGGAGACGCGGGTCCGCCGGTCGGCCATCTCTTGCACGGTGATCCGGCGACCCGTCTGCAGGACTGGCTCGCTCACCACGGGCCAGACCTCGTGGTGCTGGGAACCCACGGTCGGGGAGGGGTTTCGAGGGTTCTTCTGGGTAGCGTGGCCGACCACCTCATCCGCCACGCGTCCTGCCCGGTGTTGCTCATCCCAGATCGAGCCCCGCCTCCGGAGCCCAAGGGATGCGTGGCATACCTGGTGGACAGTGAAGCCATGGCAGACCTGCTCATTCCTGCCAGCCGAAAACTGCTGGTCCTCGACGATCATCCGCTTGAAGTGGTGACCGCCCTGCACCCCCCGCCGATCCTTCCGGCAGGTCAGGCCATGGGAGGTCCTCTGGTCGACTGGGAAGCCATGGCCACCCTCGAGGCCGCATCCGCCAGGGCCCTGTTGACTCACGCCGCTACCCTGCTGGGCGGCAAGGTTGCCACGCACCTGCTCATGGGACCTGCCTCGACCACTCTCGCCGACTGGGTCAGGACCCGACGGCCAGGCTTGGTGGTGCTGGCCACCCACGCTCGCTCCCTCGTGGCCCGGGCCTTCCTGGGAAGCGTGGCCGACCACCTGATTCGCCACGCGCCCGCCCCGCTGCTGATCCTGCGAGGGCCGACCCCGGCGGGTTGACGCCTTTCGGGCGTGCAGCCGACACTGCGGCGGCAGCGGGATTCGTGGGATTCTGGAACCATGCTGCCCCGGGCCACCGTGCAGGCCATCTGCCATGACGCCGCCGCCGATGCGGTGCTGCTCCCGATCCTGCGCGGCCTGTCGCCCGAGCGGACCCGACCCGAAATCGTCAGCCTGCGTCGCTGGGGTAAGCGCCGAGGCATTCGGTCGGGTCCGGTCCCGTTGCTGCGCTCGGCCTTCCTGCGGGCTGCGGGTCCAAGGCCTGACCTTTTGCTCGTGCACGCCGACCCGGGTCATCCGTTGCCCGACTGGGCCATGACTCAGGTGGTCAGGGAAAGGGCCAGAGGCGCTCTGGTTCTGGCGGTGCAGCGAGGTGCGTTCCACCCCCTTGCCCGCCCCGCGCCGGATCCCGACCACGCGCTCGAGAGCGGAGGGAAAGACTCGCCGGACCCCATCCAGGACCTGGGATGGGATGCCTTGGCCATCTGGGGAGAGGGTTTCAGGGAGGCGCTGCCTGCAGGCTGTCGCGCCGTGGTGACCGGCTCCCCGGCGCTTGAGGAGCTGCTTGCGGCCGTGGACCCGGTCGGCGATGGCCTGCCGGCGCGGCAGCGTGAGTTGAGATTCCGGGCGTCACAGGCCGTCAATAGGGTACTCGGTCTTCCGCCAAGAACCCGCACGGCGCTGGTTCATCTCGGCTTGAAGCCGCATTGGTGGCCCGAGTCCCGGCTGCAAACCATGACAAGCACCCTTCTGGCCGTGTTGCACTCTCGCGGCCTTCAGCCGGTGGTCTGGCCAACGCCAGGAGAGGACGCGACGGTTGCCCGCCTGTTCCGTGAAGCTGCGACCGGCACGCTGCCTCAGGCCCCGCCCGTGCTCGGGACACGGACGCTGGCGCGCCTGCCGATGGGCACCTGGTTGCTGGGCAGCAGCCTGGTGCTCACGGGTGGCCATACGCTGGGCCTGCAAGCGGCGTCTCTGGGCATACCGACCGTGGCCGTGGTGCCACCCGATGCCCCCTACGCGCCCGACTTCATGCACGCGACCGGGCACGTCGTGCTGCGAGATCCCCTCGCTTATCTCGGACCGGTCCTGGAAGAACACCTCGATCGGCTTCTGGCGGGGGATCCCGACCCGAGGCACCTTCGCGACTATCTTGTCCGGATGGACGGGGGTGCGCTGGCTCGTCTCCTGGCTGCCGCCGAGTTCCTGCTGGAACAGGTCACGGGCCCGCGCCCTCCCGATTGAGGCCACCATGTGGGATCATGCAGGCATGACACAGCTCTCCGCCCTGGGCCAACAGGTCCCCACGCCCCCCTCCCCTTCAGTCTCCATCCTCGAACGCTTCGAAAATCCTCGTCCCGGTCGAGATTACGCCATCCGGTTCGACTGTCCCGAGTTCACCTGCATTTGCCCGATCACGAGCCAACCGGATTTCGCCACCTTCACCATCACCTATGTACCGGACCGTACGTGCGTCGAGCTCAAGTCCCTGAAGCTCTACATGGCCAGCTACCGAAACACGGGCGCTTTCCACGAGGACGTGACCAACCGGATTCTTGACGATCTCGTGGCCACCGTGGCGCCTCGCGCCATGCAGGTGGTGGGGGACTTCGCCGTGCGGGGCGGAATTCGCACGGTGGTCACCGCCCACCACGGCGATCGTGCCTTGCTGACCACCACCTCGGGGTAAATCTCGGTTCGGAGGCGCTTGCTTCGTGCAAAGCAAGTGTTAAGATGGTGTTGCCTGTTCTTTTTCTGGAGGTTCAGCCATGTCCCCCGTGATGATGCCGACCCCCGCCGAGATCGATACGCTCCTCGCCCCCGCCATGCTGGCCCGGGCCGGATTTGACGAGGCCCCACAGACGACGTGCGCCGAGGAGGAGTTTCTGCCCGCCGAAGAGGCCAGACCCGTTCGCGAGCTGCGTCAGACGCTGACCTATCATTGGTACTGACCGCGTCGAATATCCACCTCTGGCTCAGGGTTCATTCAGGGAGATGCGACGGGCTCGGCCCACCAGAGCCGCAGCCAGTCCGCGTTCGTCCGGAGCCAACGGCAGGCGATCCAACATGCGGCTCAGCAGCATGACCTTGGCTCGGGCGTCGACGGGCGAACATCCCAGGTAGGCCCTCAGTGCGGCCACCAGTGCCGCACGTGTGGCTTCGTCGACCCAAGGTGAGTGACTTGGTCGGTCGGTCCGTCCCGCTGGGTTCAATTGGTCCGGGATGTCCCGATGCATCGTCACGAGGGTCAGTAACGCAGTAACGGCCTGGGCCAGATTCAGGCTGGGACCTGGTGCCGGCAAACGGACGAGCCACGCCACGCACTCCCGCTCTTCCACCGACAAGCCCGTTCGTTCGGACCCGAAAACCCAGGCGGTAGGGTTCTCGCCTTCGGGCATGGCGAGGGCCTCGCGTGGATCCAGGGTCACACCTGCCGGTCGGTGCAGGATCTTGGCCGTCGTCCCGAAGGCACGCCCCGTTCCCTCCAGAGCCTCGGGCAGGGTCGCGACGACTCGGGCCGCCCGCAACACGTCCTCCCCGCCTGGCGCAGCCGCCAAGGCCAACGGGTGCAGGGGCGCGACACCCCCCACGAGCACAAGGTCCGACCAACCCCACGCCGCCATGGCACGCGCCACCATGCCCACGTTGTCCGGCAAGGTCGGTCGAACGAGGACGACCCGATCCCTCATTCCACCCACTGACGCGACTCTCCGTTCCGCCTGGTCAGTCCACGGGCATCCATCGCCTCGAGCAGGGGAACGATGAATCGGCGGGTGAGCCCGAGAGCTTCGCGAATCGCGGCCGTAGAGGTACCGCCTTGACCCGCTAGAACCTCTCGAACCCTTGCCTGCCAGGCCTCCCATTCCGTTCGATGCACCAGGATATCTTGCCCGAGGTCCAACCAATCCCCCAGGGCCAAGGCCTCGTCGAGCAGGTCCGCAACAATCGGGGGCGCCTCGCGCTGTGCCTCCCCGCGGTCGAGTAGACCACGATAGGGCACCGCAAGGGCCTGAATGCGCTCCCAAGCGACCGTCACCTCGTCGGGCACCCGCCGTTCCGTGCCAGACGGGACGATCCAGCGGCCGCGCACCTCCCAGTCCGGGAGACGAGCCAACATCTCTCCCAGGACAGAAGCCTGCACACGGACCCTGCCTTGCAACTCCTCGCGCCGGATCAGCCGACGATGCGCGGGCAACTCGGCAAGCAGCTTTCGCAAGAGGCCATCCAGCTCGTCCAGCCGTCCGGGATGAAGACCACCATGCGCGGTGGACAACCAGAGGTCCTTCGCCTCGAGGTCGGCCGGAATTCCGGACCTGTGGTCAGCAGGTACCATGGCCCGCGCCTCCTCCACCGACAAAGGAGTCCACCCACGGTCGACGAGCACGATCGCCAGCCGGTCGTGCCAGCGGCCGTCCGCGGCGGCAGCCAGCCGTGCCCAGCCCTGCTGGTCTCGCCGACGCAGGCGCTGCCCGGCAGGCGCCACGACCCGGGCTCCACCCACCACGTAACCGGGATCGTAATGTCTCAGGACCAGCCTGTCGCCGAAATCCGCCCAGAGGGGTTGCTCGAGCAGCAGCTGCCCCAGCCCCGCAGCCCCTGCAGGCAAGCGTGTGCCCTCCGCGAGGGCCACGCGGCCGAACACCTCGCGCGTGCCGTGATGGAGACGCACGCGCTCGCCGTGCCGTACATCGTGCGCTGCCGCCAGCATGTGGACATCCAGGACCTCGGAGGAAACCAAGGTGTCGGGCGCAAGCAACCAATGGCCGCGCACGACCTCAGGGGTGCCCGTGGTCGCCAGGTTGACCGCCACACGATGACCCGCAGGAACTTCGGACAGCGCTTCACCGTGGACCTGCAAGCCCCTGACGCGGACACGATGACCGCCGGGTTCGAGAACGAGCGCGGCTCCCTCGCGCAGCGTGCCCGAGGTCAACGTCCCGGTGACCACCGTCCCGAAGCCTTGTCGCACGAAGACGCGATCCACCGCGAGGCGTACGGAGCCGCCAGCGGGGCGCGATACTCGTGCGCCGGTCCGCTCGTCCATCTCGCGGATCAACGGCTCCAATCCCTCACCTGTCACATTAGACACCGGAAACAACGGCGCCTCGGCCCACGAAGTGCCGCGCAGGCCCTCCCGGATGTCCCCCTCGGCCAATTCCCGTAAATCTTCCCCTGCGAGATCCGTCTTGGTCATCACGATAAGACCGGCGGGCAGACCCAACAACTCCAGAATGAGGAGATGCTCCCGGGTCTGCGGCATGACCCCATCGTCGGCGGCGACCACCAGCAACACCAGATCCATGCCGCCCACCCCGGCCAGCATGTTCTTGAGAAAGCGCTCGTGGCCCGGGACATCGACCACGCTGGCCACCCGCCCTGAAGGCAACGTCATCGCCGCGAATCCCAGATCGATCGTAAGGCCTCGGCGTTGCTCCTCGATCAGACGATCGGTATCCACACCCGTCAGCTGGCGAACCAGGGAGGTCTTGCCATGATCCACGTGGCCCGCCGTCCCGATCACAATCGGGACACGGTTTGCGGTCATATCCGGCCCCCGAGCGCTTCGAAGGCCGATCGCACACGCTCCAGGTCACCCGGCAAGAAGCTGCGCACGTCCAGCCAGAACGCCCCGTCGCGCCTTCTTCCCACGACCGGCACATGACCTCGCCTTAGGGCGGCAGCCAAGTCGTCGGCACCAAGGCCCCCCGCGGGACAGCTCACACGTACCGCCCAACTGGGAACCTCGGTGGCAGGCAGGGCACCGCCGCCCGGCATCGACATGGAGGGCACCGCCTCGGCCGGCCAGCCATCGGCGGCCAAACCAGAGGCCAACGCCCGCGCGACGGGCTCGAGCGCCTCCGCCGAAGCGGCCAGCAATTTCAGTGCGGGCAGCGTCTGGACGGGAGAATACCCCATTCGGTAGCGGCGCAAGGTCGCTTCCAGCAAGGCCAAGGTGAACTTGTCGCAGCGAAACGCACGCAGCAACGGGCGCTTGCGCAAGCGCTCCACCAGCTCCCGACGCCCGACGATCATGCCTGCCTGGGGTCCCCCAAGCAGCTTATCGCCCGAGAAGGTGACCAGATCCAGACCTGCGGCGACCACGGCTGGTACCGTAGGTTCATCGGGCAGGCCCAAGGGGGCAAGAGGAACGAGCGAACCCGACCCGAGGTCCTCGACGACGGGAAGGCCGCGACTGCGACCGAGCGCCACCAGGTCCGTACGCGACACTTCGCCGGTGAACCCGACCACTCGGTAGTTGGAGGTATGGCACTTCATGATGAGGCGCGTCCGTTCGCCCAGCGCGGCGGCGTAGTCCCCGAGGCGGGTGCGGTTGGTGGCACCGACCTCGCGAAGAAAGGCACCGGAGGACGCGATGACCTCTGGAATCCGGAAGGATCCGCCGATCTCGACCAATTCGCCACGCGACATCACCACCTCCCCCTCACGGGCCAAGGCATCCACGACCAGCAGCACGGCAGCCGCGTTGTTGTTGACGACAAGAGCAGCCTCGGCCCCGGTCAAGGCACAGAGATGCTCCTCCACCACCAGATGACGATCCCCGCGATGACCGGTTTCAAGGTCGAACTCGAGATTGCAGTAGCCGGCGGCGGCCGATATGGCCTCCTGGACCACCTCCTCGGCCAGGGGAGCCCGCCCAAGGTTGGTGTTGAGCACCACCCCCGTGCCATTGACCACGCGACGCAGGGCCGGCTCCGCCACGCCTTCGAGGTGGGACCGCACCAAGGTATTCCAATCCTCGCCCCGCGGGGGCAGGCTGCCCGCCCGCAAGGCCTGACGGGCTTCTTCAAGGACAGACCGAGCCGCTGCCACCACAGCGGCGTCACCGAAGCGATGTCGCACATCGGCCAGATCCTGCGCCTGCAGGAACCGCCCCACGGCAGGCAAGGCCCGTGGCGAGAGGCGGGGATTTGGGTCGGCCATGCTCCATTCTAGCGCTTGACCCCGTTCGGGCCCTCTGACTAGGATGCAAGGGTGCTGCTTGAAGTGCTGAAGTGGGTGGCTGCGCGAGACGGGGCCCGGTTGACCGAGATCCGAAGTCACTTCGGGTTGAGCGCCTGGATGGCGGGAACTCTGGTCGTCCAACTGCAGGACGCGGGCTGGCTGAACGACCCCGTGCTGGGTGTGTGCCATCATCTGGGTCCTGACGCGAACAGCGGATCCTGCGGCAACTGCGCGGGCGGAGGCTGTTCGTCACAGAAGGCGTTGGCGACCGATCACGCGGACCCTTTGAATTCCGAATTGGCCTTTATGGAAGGCTGCTGCGGCATGAACCAGCCCTATGTGGTCACCCGAGCAGGCGAAGAGGCCCTGCGGTCGGCGCCGACGAGCGACGAGAACGAGGTCCCTTTGCCTGGCGCCCGAGCATCGGCCGAGGAGGTTCAGGCCGCCTGGGTAGCGCGCGCTCAGGCGAGGGCCCGCTCGGCAGCAGACTGAGCCGTGGCTTGAAGCCGGATGGCGGTGCACCGCCAATCGCCCTGCATCAAGTAACTTCATGCGGGGCAAAAGATCAACACCACCTTGCATCAATCCACCTCTGCCCCGTCTCCGGCTGCGGTGCCACGCGCTGCCGATCGTGGAGGGCTGCTCGACCGAGGTCTCAGACTGCTTGCCCCGCTGTTGGTCCTGAGTGCTGCAAGCTGCGCTCCGCCACCGGTCGAACCCGAGGACCCCTTCCCCTATCGCTCCCCGGGTCCCGCGGGAAGGGTGGTGGCCCGCCGCCCCACTTCCTTCGACCGAGCCATTTCCGAGCTTCAGCCACAAATCGACTACCTTGATGCCCAGTACCCGCCGACCTATAGCTTCAAGCATGCTCGCGAGGTCCAGGTCATCAGAGCCTGGTATGGCCTCCGGCTTCAGGAACTGATGAATCCCTACCACGACCGCTTCGTTCGAATGGTCGGCAGAGAGCGAATCCTCGCGAAACCGGTGTTCGAAGAGCTGGAACGTTATGTAGAGAGCAGGTTGAACGTCATCCAGAAGCGACTCGACAAGGAGTACCTGCGCTTCAAACCATGGCAACGTCCGCGCTACGAAAAGCTCAGGGACTGACCGGCGGCCCGTCGGTCGAGGCGGGGATCACCTGCCTCAAGCCAACTCGACGGGCAAACGACCGGGAAATCCTCCGCCAAGCCACAAGGCCTCCACCACAGCCTGCTGTTCGGCAGGGCCAGCTCCGTAGGCGCAGATGTAGGCCGCGGCAGCTGGGCATTGCCCGATGAGGTAGGGGCTCGAAAAAGAGATTACGGTCGTCGGCACCGTTTCCGCGAGCTCCTTCGCCACGGCCGCCAGCTCCGGCCCCAGATCGCTGCGGTCCTTCCAGGCCTTGATCAGGGAGAACAGGGACAGAAGTGCACCACCGACCTCACGGGCCCGCTGGATCAAGGCTGTCCCCTCCTCTCTCGTGAACCCCGGCCGGAGGACATACGGCTCGAAACCACGGGCCGTGAGCGCCTGTACCCACGGCGAATCCGGCCCCACCTCCCCATCGTCATCCACGATGACCGCGAGGCAGGACGACGGATCAGGCTGCCCCGGATCGCCATGGACCAGAGTCAGGGCCTGGCGAGACAATCGCTCGGCAATGGCCAGGCCCTCTGCAGGCGTGGCGGGCGTGACCGGTGGCAGATGCCGCAAGGCCTCACGGTGCCTCGCCACCCGCGCGAGGGCGTTTTGCACCCGGGCCGGGCTCACCCTTCCGCCGCGGACCGCGTTTTCCAATGCCTCAAGGGCCCTTTCGGGATCGGGTGGCATCAAAAGTACGTCACAGCCGGCTTCCAAGGCCGCCGTGACGGCATCCTCCTCGGACCAGCCCTCCGTCACCCCCCCCATGATCAAGGCATCGGTGACCACGAGGCCATCGAAGCCCAACTCCTCGCGCAGCAGGCCCGTCACGACCGGACGTGACAAGGTCGCGGGCAAGCCTGCAGGGTCGAGGGCAGGTACGGCCAGATGCCCCACCATGACGCTTCCGGCCCCCGCGGCGATGGCTGCACGGAAGGGGGGAAACTCGACCAAGTCCAGATGGGCACGATCGACTCCCAGGGTAGGTAGCGTGGTGTGGGAATCCACCTCGGTGTCACCGTGCCCGGGAAAATGCTTGGCGCAGGCCAGCAAGCCTGCTTCCTGCGCCGCGCCGACCCACGCGGACACACAGGCGGCGACCGCCGCAGGCTGGCTGCCGAAGCTACGCATGTTGATGATGGGGTTGCGAGGGTTGCTGTTGACGTCAGCCACGGGGGCAAAGGCCCAGTTCACTCCCCGCAGTCTGGCCTCGCGAGCCGTCAGGCTGGCCGCCTCCCGAACGGCAGCCATGTCACCTGTCGCAGCGAGCGCCATCGCACAAGGCAAGACCGTGGCCCCCGCCAGCTGCTGACCGGCCCCATATTCAATGTCGGATGCGATCAGCAGTGGCAAGTCACTGACGGCCTCGAGTCGATGCACCACGTCGACCAAGCCCTCGGGCGCGCGGAACACGATGTAACCACCCCATCCGAAGCGCTCTTGTGCTGCAATGAGCGGCCCGAGGTCACCGTCCTCGGGAACCCTGAGGACGGGGCAGATGAGGGAAGCAAGCGGCGAGGGCACGGCCGAGACTCATCAGTTCGAGCGACGGATCATGCCGCCGCCGGCCGGTGCCTGCGGCGCAGGCATCGGCGCCATGGGGGACATGGGCGCCATGACCGGACCGTACCCTCCACCACCCGCCGAGGTATTGAAACCAATCCCTGCCATCACGGCTTGGCTACGTTGGCCGTAGGCATCGCCGGATACCGAAATCCACGTCCCCGTCAGATAGGCGTTGGGGCTGAGGATCAACCGTCCGCCCAATCCCCACTGACTTTCGAGGGGATTGAGCCCTGCACCACCCGAGGCAAGCAAGCCGCCATTGTAGTTCCAACCCAGCACGACCTGCCCCAGATCGAGGTCCGAGCCAACGCCCAGGCCCAACCGGTTGCCATTGGACATCATCCTCAAGCTGGGCACGGCATAGAAGCGCATGTTGGAGAGGTTTTGCATCAAATCGAACCGAACCTCGACACCTTGGTTGGCCCTGAGACCGGGAGCCGCGAACAGCCCGAAAAACGGGGGCACAAGCTCCGGCCTCTGGGCGGTTTGCGCATCGGTGGTCGGATATACATCGCTGCGGTAGAGCATCGAAAGGCCCGTGGCGCCCCACATTGACTGGGAGATCCGAGCCCGGATCCCTGCGAGGGTGACCGGCCCAAGCAATGCGGCCAATTCGACGCCGTCCTGCATGCCCAGACGCAAACCCGCCACAGGCGCAATCGAGGACATGCCGGACACCGGTGCCGAAAGCAACGACATGCCGCCCACCCCGAGCTCCAGCGCTCCCTGAGAGAGATACCGCGGTGCGAAAAGCAGGCCCCCGCCGGTCCAGATGTCACCGGGCCGTTCGGGCATGGGCACGGGCAGCAGAGAGGCCAGGGTCGGCATGACGGGAGCAGTCCCCATAGGCGCAGATCCCACGGGCCCCGCCACGACCTGAGCCTGCACCGCAGGCGCAACCATTGCAGCCGAGAACAAGGAAATGGCACATACGCGTGCCGCGAGGTTGCCGGAAATGCGAGCCATGGCACATGCCTCCTGCTGAGATTCTGGGAGCGTCCCGGTCCGCCGTACACCCATGGTACGGAGTCGCGACCCAGACAACCATGGTTCCCGCCGGGCGTCCAGACCGACGTCATGCCCTCGCGTGCGATATCCTGTGTCCATGCGACACTTCAAATTGTTTGCGACGACTCTGCTGGCCGTTTCCCTGCCCTTGGCGGGGCCGTGGACCCTTACTGCCCACGCTCACGCCGTGGAAGAAGCCTACCGGGATGTCCCAGGCGATCATTGGGCCGCGGACGCCGTGGCGGAGATGAGCATCCGCCGCGTCCTGATGAAAGGCTTCACCGACAACACTTTCCGAGGCGAGGCAGCCTTCTCGCGGGCCGATCTTGCGTGGGCCCTCGAGGACCTCGTGCAAGAGCTCGAGCTGCTCTCCAAAACCTCGTGGGCTCTAGACAAACCCGGAGAACAGACCTTCACGGACTTGCTGGGCAGCGAATCCCGGACGGGGGGCATCTTGAAGCTCGCCAATCGTTATGGCCTCTGGGAAGGTGTACCTGATGTCCAGCAGGGCAAATTCTTGCCTGACACCCAGGTGACGCGTGCGGAAATCGCCACGGTCGTCCGCAATCTGCTTGCACTGGGCGAGTCCCGGGGGGCGGTGCTGCCGCGCGACCCCCGTTCTCCTGACAACCCTTTCAAGGATGTGAGGGAGTCCGAGTGGGCCTACCACGCCATCTTGGAGGACAACCAGCGGTATCGCGTGATGGTGGGCTTCCCCGACATCACGTTCCGGCCCGACGGTTTGCTCAACCGCTATCAGTTCGCCGCGATTGCGTCCGCCAGCTTCGGGATGATTCGCGAACTCATCCGGCGCTCGGCGGTGGAGCGTGCCGCTATGGCTGAGAAGCTTCACGGGGATCGATTCCTCGAACGCCATCCCCTTCAGTTTGCTGCAGGAGCGGGTGTCGCCGAGGGCTCGCCTGGAGGGACAGCCGGGGACCTGTTCCTGAAGGCGGCCGCCTACCCAGAAGCGCTGGGGCCGCTGGAGCGCTGGTTCGGCTATCTGGACGGCAGCGTGGGCCTTGCCCCCACCGCAGGGGCCTTTTCTGTGCTGGCAGGTACGGGACCGCAAGGACCGGTGCTGGACGGCGTGCTGGACGGTCGCCTGCAACTTCAACCCTATGCCGGAGTGCGGGCCACCATGGCGGGCTCCTTCTCGGCCGCCCTGCCGGTACTGGGCGGCTTCGCCCACTGGCGTCGCGACGCCCTCGGCCTGCAGGTCCAGACGGACTTCGCGCCGCTCGAGCCCGTGGGGACCCCCCTCGGCCTGCTGGCCGCTGCCGGGATCCAGGGCGACTGGCGGATGACGGACAAACAGGCGTTGGTCCTTGGCGTGCAGTGGGACAGAAGGCCAGGTGCCAATGCCGTTCGAGGCTTGGCTGGCCTCCAATTGGGCTTCTGACACCCACGACGGTTTCCGGGGGGACGTTCCGCCACGCGGGATGTCCCCCCTTCTGCTTAGGATAGGGCGGGCCGTCGAAGCAGGTGAGCACGCAATCCCCTCTTGGGGCGGCCCCTTAAAAGCAAAACCGGGCCTGTCGGATGAATCCGACGGACCCGGATATGGTACCCCCTAGGGGATTCGAACCCCTGTTACCGCCGTGAGAGGGCGGCGTCCTAGGCCTCTAGACGAAGGGGGCCTAGCTTAGGAAGTAGCCCCAACGGGATTCGAACCCGTGTTACCGCCTTGAAAGGGCGATGTCCTAACCGCTAGACCATGGGGCCACGGCCTGAGAGCTTCAGTATCCCAAAGGCCCCGTCACGCGTCAAGAGCCACGCGCCGTCCCACCCACGAGAGACCAAGGCGCGTTCTTCAGGCACGAGCCGCTTTGGCGGAATCCGGTCGCCGCGGCGTTGCCCTCCCGACCTCTCGGTTGCACGCTGAACCGGTCTACGGCGTCCACGTCCGGGTTCACGGACGGATTTGCAGCAAAATCGCCCACCACGACGGCTGGCACAGCGACGCCCTGAAGGGACAGCCCCCCCTTACAGCGCGGGAGGATGATGCGGGTCAATGGGCCCATCCCCGGACCTTCGTCAGTACTGGTTTAGGGTGCCTAGCTCACGGGCCCTGCGCTCTGCACGGGCAAAGACCAGCAGACCCGCCACGAGCCAAACCAGGGCACCCACCAGAAGATTCGGCAGGCGGCCAGCTAGCCAGAGCTCGGCGAGGCCACTCCCGCCGACGGCCACGGCCCGCAACTGTTCCAGTGCGTTCGTGAACGGAAAAGCCGTCACGAACGGCCGGGCCCAAACGGGCAGATCTCCCAGCGGCACGATCGCAAGGCCAAAGACCAACATCACGGCGAACTGCGACAACGTGGCGATGCGTTTGGCAATGAGGCTCGCCCCACCCAGCATGAGTCCGATACCCTCCATGCCGAGATACATCAAAGTCAGCAACACGATGTAGGCGGGCACATCGAGATGCAGCCTCACACCCGTCACCAGGCAAGCGATCCCCAACACCAGAGCGAACCGGAGCAGCATTTCGACATAACTGGCGAGATCCCGAAGCAGGACCACCAGCACGAGAGGCGGCGGCGAGAGTGCCGCCTGTTCGAGGGTACCCGTTTGAACTTCCTCCGAGATGAGTTCGGCGGCATTGCCAAGACCATTGATGGCAATGTAGGTCGTGAGCAGGCCCAGCAGGCGACCGACATTCCCCTCCTCGAAGCCAGGAAGCGCGGAGGCCTGACTGCCCACCGCAGCCGAGAACCCGAAGAAAATAAGGAGCGCGAAGCCCAGATTCCAGACGAGGCGCGAGACCGTCTCAAGGGGGTAACGGACGAGCAAGATCGCCTCGCGTCGCAACTCCGCGACGAAAAGCCGCCAAAGGTTCATGCGACCTCTCCCGTGACGATGCGCAAGTAGAGCGCTTCAAGGTCGACCTCTCGCGCCTTCACATAGGCAAGGTCCAGTCTCGCTTCCAGCAAGCGACCCAGGATCCCGGGCAAACTCTCCGCCTCTGCCACCACCCCGGTCCAGAGACCCTCCGCCGAAGTCAGCTCGCCAAGGCCATGGGCGGCCAAGGTCTCGGCCAGATCCGGCTCCAAGAAACCCCGGAAGGCGACAGAGTGGCCAGGCGCCCTGTACGCGGCCCTGAGCGCGGCAAGGCCATCGAGTGCCCGCAGGTGTCCCCCCGCCATGATGGCGATATGATCGGACAGGTCCTGCGCCACTTCCATCTGGTGCGTGGTCAAGACGATGCCGCAGCCTGCGCGCGCGATATCCCGCACCACCCCGCGAAAGGTTACGGCGGCCTCTACATCGAGCCCCAACGTCGGCTCGTCGAGCAAGAGGGTCCTGGGCTCTCCCAGCAGCGCCACCGCGATGGCCACCCGCTGCTGCAGCCCACGCGAGAGCTCGCCCACGCGCTTGCGGACGTGAGATCCGAGCCCCAGTCGTTCGATCAGGGCGTCTCTGCGCGCCCGCAGGCCCGTCACGCCCTTGAGGGCCCCGAAGTAATCCAGGTTCTCGCCAGCCGTAAGCTTCCAATGCAGATTTCGGTTGCCCTCGAGCACGGCACCCAGTCCGCGCACGGCACGGCTGCGTTGCGTGGCGACATCGAGCCCATCGATGCGGATATGGCCGCTGGTCGGTCGGACGAGACCCGCGATCATCTTGAGCGTGGTGGTCTTGCCGGCCCCATTGGGTCCGAGGAGACCCAGAATTTCACCAGGCTTGACGAGAAAACTCACGTGCTCCACTGCCACGTGCATGGTTCGGCCCGCACGGGCGGGAAAGACCTTGGAGACGGCGTCGACTTCAAGACCGACGGCAGGGGCGTTCATGCGGGGTAAGGCTCCTCGGAGACCCCAAGGATACGCTCTCCCGCGGGTGGCGTGTATCGAGATGTCGCCGGAGTCGCTTCCGCCGGCAGACTCCGCCGGCCGAGGCGCCACAGCAGCCAGGTGGCGGCGTACCGAAGGAACCCCACGCCCGTGAAAGCCCTGAGCAGGCAAAACACGCCAAACGCCTGGGGCAGGGCCGGATGCTCGACCAGCAAGTAACGGTGTCGGTGTGGGCGAAACCGTAGCTTGAAGGTCGACAAGCCCTCGAAGGGGAACAGCCCTTCCAGTCGAGGTCCGACCCTCCTGAGCCACACAGGGATCGGCCCCTCCAGCGGCATCAGGCCCAATGTGGCCCACCGGCCCCCCGCGGAAGCAAGTTCTCGCATGGCGCAGTCCACCAAATGCTCGACCGTACCTTGCGGGGCGGCGGGGTCCCGAACCAGATGAACGAGGCACCAAGCCCCATGCCCCCGAGGCAAGGCCAACGCCGCACCCACGAGGCGCTCGCCTTGCCAGGCGAGTCCCAGCCAGGCCTCACGATGCACCGACTCCCACCGCGATGCCGCCGCGAACGCCATCGGCGGCATCGCGCACGCAAGCCGCCACCGCACGAGCAGGTCCGACAAGGCTTCCCCCGGAACGGCCCCGGGCACTTGCTGCCGGAGCCAATGGCCTTCCAGCCGGAGCCCCTTTCGGCGTCCGCGGGCCAACTGACGCCTGAGGCCCCGCAGCTGCCGGGCATGGTCGGGCCACCGTGCGAGCTCCCACCACGGCTCCACGCCCGCCACCCAAGTAGCCGGCGGCAAGTCCCGACCCTCCGGCCACAGCCGCCCGAAGGCCACCCCACCCGTACGGAAGACCTCCCCCGGAAGTTCCTCTGGGGAACCGACCAACTCACGATCCGGCATCATCAAACCAGACGTCCTCAAACCAGGTGACGGTCTTGCCCGTACACGTCGCCTCGGCCTCGAGCCTGAGCCCCAGCGGCCCCGCGGAGGCCCGGCTGCGCCACAGCGACACACGCCCCACGGGTACCTGCCCCTTCTCGAGCCACACCGAGCCCAGATCGAGCTCAGGCTGCAGGACCACGAGATCAGGATCCTGGCTGCGCACACGCACGACCACATGCTCGCAGACTCTTTCGGCAGATGTGGCAAGGCCCAACGCGATCTCGGCCAAGGCCCCCCCCCGGTGCGGGCGGAATCGTGGCGGCCCGCCCGACACGAGGGGCTGCAAACGCTCCCCGGGCCCTTCGTCACGTATCGGGAAGTCGACCACCCCTGCGGGCCAGCGCCAGCCTCCAGGCTGATCAAGAAAAACCATTGCCCGCACATGACCACGAACGGGGACCTCGAAATCGGGCAGGGGCAGTTCAACCTCCTCGCCCGATTCCAGGCGTGCGACCTCCCTCGTGGCCATGCCTTCGGGCAAGGCCGCATTCACCGTGCCACGCAATTCCACGACCAGAGGTTGCAGGGGCAAGCCACCCTCGTGCCGGATCACGAGTCCCGGCGGGTCTGCGTTCGGCCGAACCGAGAGCAGGGGTACGTCCTCTGGGCGAATGGACACCCCCCGGATCGGACGCTGCAGATCCCAGAGCGCCTGGGTACGACCGCGAGCCTGCAGCAGCACCTGCCGGGTTCCCCCGATTCGATGGGCCCCCGCGGCAAAGACCGCCTCCTGACGACCGTCGGGCAGAGGCACCAAGGTCGCAGTTTCAGGACCATCCGGCGTTCGCAGGACGAGCCTGTCGCCTCGAGCCCCCGCAACGGACGGCCAAAGCACAAGCAACACACCTGCCAGCATGGCATCGATCACCGTGCCAGTCAGCAGGGGCTCACGGGTGTCGAGGCCAACCATGCCCGTCGCCGCGGCCGCCAGTGCAGCATTGCCGAGGACGGCGTACAAGGCGAGCGTCCCCTCCTCTCCTCGGGCGACGCCCGGCTCCCCCGGTACCACCTGCACCCGCAGGTCCCTCGGACCGAGCTCGAGGCGCAGGAGCGGAGGGCTTCCCCAGACCCGGTCTGCCACGACTGCCACCGTCATGCAACCGGAAAGACAGGTGATGGCCACGCAACCGGCCACGAGACCTTTCGTCCCGCCCGGCCATGCACGCATCCCCATGCCCAAAGGATAGGGCGTCTTTGCCGCCTGGGCCAAGGAGACGACACGAGCCCTGCCGCGTCCCCACCTCAGGGCATCACAAGGACATGATATAATAATGTAGATGACTCAAGAAAGAACACGAAAAAATGAACGCCCTCTCCCTGGTCTGATGCTGGCCTTTGCAGGGGTCCTGACTGTGGTCGGGGGCTGTACCGCGGGCGCTGGCCTTCCGGGTACCGCCAGCCTCGTCAGCAACAGACTGCTGCTCGGCACGGTACGGCAGAAGTGGACTTTGCCCGCCGGCAAGCCGCTGGCCATCACGGCCGCCGGCCCGAACCACGTGGCCGTGGCGATGCAGGAAGGGGACATCGCGATCCGTGATCGGGTCACTGGCGAGATCACCCGAGGCTGGGACACCGAGCGTCCGCTCCTGGCCCTGCTGACGGTCGGCGAGAGGGACCAGGAGGTTGCGGCGGTCGCCGCGGATGGCACGGTCATCCTGCTGTCGCCTTTTGCCGACGATCCTCTGAAGATTGTATCGACGGGCCTCGAGGTGAGTCGGGCGGGCCGGTGGTTCGGCGCCCGAAGGCTGTGGTTGCGGCATCAGGACGAGGTCACGATGTTGGACCTAAAGTCCGAAGCCCAGTGGCCGGCACACGAAGGCGGGAAGTGGTTGGCCACCGCCCTCTCTCCTGTCGACGATCGGCTGTTGCTGACCCGCGAGGACGGTCCCGCGACCCTTCGCTACGGAGATGGCCATGCCGCCAGTTCCTCACCCGAGGTTTTTCCGGAGGAGATGCCCTACGAGCTGATGCCGGCCTTCGCACCTGATGGACAAGCGTGGGCCCTTGCAGGCGAAGAGGTCGTCTGGGTGGAACGAGCCGAGACCGCAGGCCGAATCCGACCCTTCGACACGGGCATCGCGGCTCCCCGTTCCGTGGCCTTCCTGCAGGACGGCCGGTCCATTGGTGTCGCAGGACGGGGCATGCTTGCCCTTCTCCGACAGGACAATGGCCGGGTCATGCATCGATGGACCGGTACGGCCGCGCCGGCTTGGCTTCCTCTGGGCAAGGATCTGGTCCACACCTTGACGCCTGGTTTCGCCGAAGTCTGTTTCGCCGGAGACCCCTGACGAGCGACTTGGAATTCGCGTCGCCAGCCCGCGCCGTAGCCCGGACACCCTCCAACCATGCGAACGCCCTTATCGCCGCAGCTGTCCTGCCGTCAGACCGTACGCACCCGAAAGATTGCCACGACCGCCAGCATTGGCCTTGCTTTCACTCTTGCCTCGACAGGATGCGTGACACCAAGCATCCAGCCCTTCAACGGAGCAAGGCTCGTGACGAACACGATCTGGCCCGGACCGTTGCGTCAGCAATGGGCGCTGCCCGAAGGCAAGCCGCTCACCCTGGTCGCCGCAGGACCCGACCATGTCGCTGCAGCCATGCAGGAGGGCACCATCGTCTTGCATGACCGCAAGACGGGTCAGGCGATTCGGGAGTGGCATCTGGACCAGGCCCTCGTGACCGTGGTGTCGGTAGGCGAGACGAATCAGGAGCTCGTCGCCGTCGCAGGGGACGGCACGGTGGTTCTGTTGGATCCCCAGAATGATGAAGCGCTGCAAAGCGTGGGGACCGGCCTTGCGGTGACACATGCGGGCCGATGGTTCGGCCTGCGGACGCTGTGGCTGCGTCAGGACAGGCAGATCATGCTGCTGGACCTCGAGACCTCGAGGCTGCGGCCGGCTCCAGGGGACGGACCTTGGCTGGCCAGCGCCTCTTCGCCCAGCGGGGACCGGCTGCTGGTGACCCGGGAGGATGGGCCTGCCGTCCTGCTCACGGAGACGGCAGACGAAGCCAGTCCCTCGGCAGAGTATTACCCCGAGGATTTACCCTATGACCTCGTCCCGGCCTTTGCACCCGACGGCAAAGCGTGGGCCCTCGCCGGCGAGGACACCGTATGGATCGAGCAGGAAGCCGGCGACGGCCGCGTGCAGCAGCTTCGCACAGGCATCACGGCACCTCGTTCCGTGGCGTTCCTGCCGCGAGGACGGTCGCTGGGGATTGCCAGCCGGGGCTTGGTGACCCTGTTGCAGCGCGACACGGGCAAAGTCCTGCATCGGTGGAGCGGCCTTGCGGCACCCGCCTGGTTGCCACTGGGCAGCGACGTCCTCCACACCCTGACTCCGGGTGTGATTGACGTCTGTGATGCAGGGGCCTACTGAGTACCTGCTCCTGCAAGGGATATCGCCGTCCCCGCCGAAGAAGCGGTGCTTCCCCGTCAGGGTAGGTCGGGCACTGGCAGAGCGACAACCTCGCTCCGAGAGTCGAGACGTTCGCCCTGCCGGACAGACAGCACGACCTCGAGCAGCAAGGGTTCGTCAGGGGGCACGTCGGCCGCCGCCACCAGATGCCCCCGGAACGCCAACGTCCGCCCTGCCCTGAGCGTAGCCGGCAAGGCCTCGCGCGACGGATCGAGCACAAGCACGCGGGGGTCCACGGATCTCACCTTGAAGGTCAGGTCCGGCACATCGACCTCTTCCGGTGCCACCAGCCCCATCGTGAAGGCCAGCGTGCGCTGACGGCCCTCAAGCTGGCCGCCTGCAGGTCCCGAGGCGGCTTCTGGCTCCGCTCCAGCTCCCGAAGGAAGGACTTCGACTTCGGGCATGGCGAGCTGGATCCTGTCGAGCACCGGCGGCCGGACCCGAACCGTGAGGCCCAGGGGAGCACTGGCCACACCGGCAACCTCACGCGCCCGCAGCCGCAGGAGGTAGATCCCGGGCACGGCATCGTCCGGTACGGTCACCTCCACGGGACAACGCCATTCTGCCGCGGAATCGAGACTCTCGATACGTCCCGGGGACAGCACCAGCCACGTGGGCAAATCCACCGAAGTCGTGGCCGACTGGCCGGGAGCAGACAAGACGTCGGGCACGACCTCGAGGTCCATGGACCTTGCCGGGCCTACATTTGCGACGTCCAGCGCCAAGGAGACCCGAGCTCCGGGATCAACCTCGAGTTGCCACGGCCTGGTCTCCTGTCGAAGATGCCAGCCGAGCCCTCTGACCGCCGGCGGCACCCATGCCATCCGCAAAACCGGCAGCTGCGTCGGATCGCGGGACGGCAAGGGGCTCTGGCGTGTCAGGGCCTGCCACGCCAAGGCCTGACGATCCCGGACGAGCCACACGGCAAGGTCCTCGGTCACCTCGTGAGCGAAAAGTGGCAAGTCCGCCACCAGCCGCCCCGAGGCATCCGGCACGAGCCGCCGCGCCCGCCACCCGAAGCCTCCCGATACCCAGGCCTCACTGGGAAGAGGATCCCCCGCACGCTGCGGCCGCCACGCTCGGATCAGCTGCTGTCCTACGAGATCGAGTCCCACAAGCCCCAGCCCCCCCAGCACGCCCCCCGCCAGGGCATCGAGCGCGTGACCCCAAGGGACGGCCGCCAGTACGGCATTGCCCCCTACCCAAGCTTCCGCCAACGGCACGCCCCATCCCAGCCAGGCAGGAAGGGCATGATCCTCCGGCCCCTGCCCCGGGACGACCACCACCTGATAGCCATCCGGACGCTCTTCCACCCGGAAGCGGGCCGGCTCGGGACCCTGCTCGCGCACCCACGTCGTCAGCGAGGCACACGAAGAGAGAGAAGCCGCCAGCAGCAGCCCGGCAACCCCACGACAGGCTGGACCCCACGGGGCCCGAAGGCTCATTGGTTGAAGTCGACCTTGGTGGTGGAAATGGCTTCCGCAGAGCTGAGCGGAGTCACGGAGACCGTGGCATCCGTCCGGGCAAACCGCGTCCAGATGTAGAGCGTCTCGGCCTTTTCGCTGGCATACAGGAACGAGCCGCTGGCCGCGTCCGCGCCCAGAATCTGGGTGCCATCGGCCCGGAAGACGCGGACGGCCGACTTGCGGCCCAAAGTCTCATCCTCTCTGCACATGTTGCCGATGCAGCCATACTCCGTATAGACGGAATTGAAGTGATGGAGCCTGAAAATCGTGCTGTCCGCCGTCGTCACGCGCCAGAACTCGCCGCTCGTCGGATCATCCCAGATACGATCACGATAAGGCGTCGACGAGAAGGTGGCCTGCCCAGTACCCGACAGCACCGGTTGAGACATGTCGTGGTCGCGCCAGACAAGGCGAACATTCTCGCCCTCCTGAACCTTGACATTGGCGCCATCGAAGACACTGGAGGTCGCCGGAGGCAGGATCCGTACCCACGGGAGGAGCGAGACCCCGGGTTCCAGATTCAGGCTCCACTCGCCGGGTTCGGTAGGGAAAGAACGGGTCGTGGCCCCATCGATCCACTCAGACTCCGGCGACAAGGGAGTGCCAAGTCGGATGCGAGTTCCCTGTGAATGCAAACCGATATAGGAACGCCGATTCAGCCGAGAACCGCCCCAGTTCACCAGATAATAATCAGCATAGCCGTATTCATATCTAAATGGCCTCACATCCCCATTCACATCCACCACCGAGACCGTCACGGCACCCATCTCGATCTTCTTGCTCTTGCCATAAAGCGCCGCGGCCAACACGGCCCCATCAATCTGTTCGGGCGTCATGCCCGCCTCCAGCTGGGCCTTGATGGCGTCGATGAAAACCGATTTACGCACCAGCATCGGATGCGTCACGTAGCTGGCGGGCGTTCCGCTGGGGCGGGTCACATCCTCGATTGCGTTCTGCAGTGCCGTCAGGTTGATGCGCGGCACCACGTCAGCCGGCAAGGCTTCGAGAATCTCTGCCGCGGGCGTGCTGCCGTAACGCACCACGACTTCGCTGACCTTCCCTGCCTGAGACGTGGCCGCGGCCTTGACCGTCGCAATCACTTGACCGGCGGCGTCCCGGCCCGTAGCCGTGATGATCTGGTTGCGGCCCGCCGGCAAGATGATGGTCCCAGCCGCCGAGCTGCCGCCCGAAATCTCCACGCTGGTCGTCAGCGGCGCCTCGAGGTTCTCGCCCTTCACCTCCAGGTCCACGCGCCGAATGTTCTGAAAGGGGATGGCCTGCACGCCACGATCGCTGGCCTCTGACTTGCCCCCGGGCAGGCTCACCAGCACCGTCACCGCAGCCTTGCCCACCGCCAGACGAACGGGCTTGCCGGGTGCGATGAAATCCACCTGCTGAGGCTTGGACTGGCCATAAGCCGACGCAAAACTTTCGCCCGCAGCCACCGGCATGCGCGTCGGCAACTCGATCTCCGCCGGGACCTGACAAGCCGTCAGAACGCTCGTCACCACCGTCCCCGCAAGGCCGGCTGCCAGCAAGCGGGCAGGAAGCAGTCGCATGTCATTCATCAAAACGTACCTTGATCGTCATGGTCGAATTGCCGGAGGGGGCAGGCGACGGTGTCATCACGGGGCTCGGCGGCTGGACAGGGATCGCCGTCGGCAACGGTGTAGGAGTCGCTCCCCCCTCGCCCGGCGGCTGCACCGCAAACGGAGTAGGGCTCGGATACGGGCTATAAGGCGCGAAGGGCGTCGGGGTCACACCCCCCTCACCTGGCGGCTGCACCGCAAAAGGCGTCGGCGTCGGCGAGGGGCTCCAGAACCCGGGGTAAGGGGTCGGGAAAGGCGTGGGTCCCCAAGGGGCGTAGGGTGTCGGGGTCACATACGGGTAAGGCGAGCTACCCGGCACGGGGGTCGCACCTGACCCCGGCGGCAGGGTCCCGACAGGGATGGGGGTCGCTACTTGCCACGCCGACCAGTCGAAGTTCGAGGGATAAGGAACAGGTACAGGGGTCTGTGACCCGGACGGCCCCGCAAAGCTACCACCCGTAGCGCCCGCCATCGTCAGGTCTACTTCCATCGACACGGAGGACCCGGGAGAGAAGGGCACCCCGACCACCTTGTCAGGTCGTCCCGGAGCGCGCAGCCACACACGCCAAGTCCCGGGGAGAATAGGTCCCAGGGCAAAGGCGCCGTTGTCCATGCCCGCGAAGGGCAAGCTGGCCGGATCATGGACACGCACCAGCAGCTCTTCACCCGCACCCAGGCCGCGGACGCCCAATACCAGCGTGGACGGCCGATGCAGGACAACCTGCGGCGGCTGCGACCTGAGCGTGGCCATGTCAGACGCCCACAAACGCTCCGCGAGCGCCAGATGGTCCACGAAGGCCCCATGTAGACCGCCGGCTTCCGCAAGCGCTGTGTCAATCCACTGCCGGACGAGATCCACATCAAGCAGGGAGAGGCGCTGCCGTCCCTCAGCCAGGTCAAGCCGATAGACTTCGGCCAGTGTCCTCGCCAATGGGGTACTTGCCCACGACAACACAACCGAACCCGCGCCCCGCGTCACATCCACGAGAGCAGCGAGCACGGCACCGGGCACTTCACGACCCTCATGGTCCAGACCCACCGCCTCAACCAACCGCCTGGGTCCCGGAGTCAGGCCCCCCAAGGCAACTGAAAACGCACCATCTACCACGGGCCCCGTGACCGGAGGCAGCTCGGGCTGCCCGTGTCCACGGACAGTCACCCTAACCGATGCCACCTGCGCCAGATCAAGACCCTGGAGGGACCGCCCGTCCACCTTGACCCGTGGAGCCAGACGTTCACCCATGACCTGCAGCGTCGCCAAGCCCAACGCCTGTGGACCTGCGGCCACCGCGACAGACGAACGCTGCGCCACCGAACGCGCGACAGGCACCGGCCTGAAGGTCGAGACCACCTGCCCGAGGACGCCACAACCAGCCAGAGAGAGCCCTATGGCCCACAAGCCAGCATGACGCCACGAAGTTTACAACATGCATGCATCATACCGCATGACAAGCAAAAATAAGCAAGATACTCCGGCGATCTCAAAAGCATCAACGCCCCCACCTGCTACAGGCGGGGGCGAAGGATCTGAGACGGGCTACTTCAACAGCTCACGCTTGACGTAGCTGACAAGCGCCCAGCGCTCCTTGATGGTCAACTTCTTTTGATACTTCGGCATGATGGGATCGATTCCGGGACCGAAAGGATGTCCGTTCGTCACCCGCAAGTACCACTGCCCTTCCGACATGGCCTTGTACATCGGCTGCTGCAGGTTGAACGGAGGGATGAGCAAGGCATTGCCCACCTTGCCATCACCGTTGCCTCCGAGCCCATGACAAGAACCACACTGAGCTTCGTACTTGCGCTTGCCGAGCGTCAACAATTCCTTGGTAGGGTTGCTGTAGGGATTGACCGGCCCGCCTTGGATATCCATGGGATAGTCCAAGTTGACTTCCTCATCATTCTGCGCAACGGCCGAGGCAGGAATCGGCAGCGGGCTCTCCTGAGCACGGAAGCTGATCTGGTCACGCATCTGCCCCTGGCAACCCATCACGGCCAAGGCGACAGGCAGGACAGCCGCGAAGGTAGGGAACAGATTCTTCTGAGGACGACTAGACATGACGAAGGACCTCATCGGCGTTGCTGCCCTTGAGCACCTCATCCACCTTGGCGGCCGAGCTCTCGTCGATGCAACGCACCGACAGGACCACGTGTCCATCCGAAACGGCGGGATGATAGGGCAGCTTCTTGAAGTTGGGCAGCTTGCTTTCGATCAGCATCGCGGCGGCCACCGAGAAGATGCCCATCAGCATGGACATCTCATAGACAATGACTGCAGCGGTGGGCAGCGAGACGATGGGCTTGCCCCCCGTCGGCAACGGGTAAAGCCACGCGGTACCGGCTGCCAGCGTGAAACCACAGATGGCTCCGATCACCCAGAACATGGCTGCCACCTTGCGGATGTTGCTCTTGCTCTCGGGCAGGCCCCAGACCTCCTCCGGGTAGGGCACCCCGGTCATCACATCGATGTCCTCGGGCTTGACGCTGGCGCCCAGCAGACGCTGGATACCTGCGGCGGCAGGATCGACCTCGCGATAGCGGGCCAGGACGTACGTATCGGCCATGGTTCTCTCCTACTCCGCCACGATGGCCCGCAGCTTGGCCTGCCCCATCGACTTGTAGGCTTCGGCCACGCGATCCTCGCGGATCTCCCAGATCGAGATGAAGGGCGCCATCTTGACGAACAAGACGTACAGCATCACGAAGCCCGCGAAGGGATAGATGCTCATCATCAACTCGACCCAAGTCGGTGAATACGTCGTCCAGGTATAGGATGGCCCCTTCTGAACGAGGCTGGGCACCGCAATCAGGTACCGCTCGAGCCACATGCCGACGTTGATGAAAACGGTGATGAACATGAGCGCCCAAGGACTGGTCCGCACCTTCTTGAAGGCCAGCAAAGGAATCGCGACGATCGTGTTGGCCAACATCATCGTCAGCTGATGCCAGAAGAAGGGACCACCGTTCTTGATGTCGAGAATGACCTTCTCCTCGGGCAGACGGCCATACCAAGTAATCAGGTAGTCACCTGCCCACAGATACGTCCATAGAATGGCCGCGACCAACATGATCTTGCTCAGCTTGTCGAGGTGGAAGGGCGTGATGTAATCCTCCCACTTGAAAGCCCAACGAATCAGCACCGTCAGCGTCACGACCAACGCCATGCCCGAGTAGATGGCCCCGAGCACGAAGTACGGTCCGAAGATCGTCGTATGCCACTGAGGCGTGAGCGCCATCGCGAAGTCCCAGGACACGATGGTATGCACCGACACCGCAACGGGCAGGACAAGAACCGCCAGCATCAAGATGGCGAGATTCATCCGGTGCCACTCCTTGCGCGTCCCGCGCCAGCCGAGGGCCAGCATCGTGAAGAGCTTCTTCCGGATGGGAGTCGTGGCATAGTCGCGAGCGATGGCGAAATCCGGCACCGTCGGCAGGTAAAGGTAGATGAGCGACCCCGACAGATACGTGAGAATGGCCATCAAGTCCCAAGCCAATGGCGAGCGGAAGTTACCCCACATCTCGCGCTGGTTCACATAAGGGATGATGTAGTAGAAGAACCAGGTCCGGCCCAGGTGAATGAGCGGAAACTGGGCGGCCATCAACACGGTGAAGACCGTCATCGCCTCGGCGGCCCGGGTGATGGGTCTGCGCCAATCCGCCTTCGCCAACCGCAGGATGGCGGAAATCAACGTACCGGAGTGAGACAGGCCCACCCAGAACACGAAGTTGGCGATGAAGACGCCCCACATGACCGGCCGATGGAGACCCGTCACCCACATGCCTGCACCCAGCATCCACATCCAGGTCACGAACCCCCCGCCGAAACCGACGAGGCAGAGACTGAACAGCGCCCACCAGCGCCAGCTGGTCTCGAACAACGGCCGAAGGATGTCCCGGTTGATCTTGTCGTCACCGTGGACGAGAGGAGGATGCAGCTTCATGCCTGGCCACCCTTCAGGTAGTAGACGACGGGCTCGGTGCCCAGCCCCTCGAGGAGGCGGAAGCGCCGGGCGGATGCGACGGCCTTGGAGACCTTGCTATGGGGATCGAGGAGATTACCGAAGGTGATGACGTTGGCCGAGCAGCTCTGGGCACAAGCCGTGGTGACCTCGCCGTCCTCGACCGTACGTCCCTCTGCCTTGGCATCGGACGACGCTTCGCGAATCCGATGGACGCAGAAGGTGCACTTCTCCATGACGCCGCGCGAACGGACCGTCACGTCGGGATTCAGCTGGTTCGGCAGCGGCTCGGGGAAGTTGAGGGCCGCCTCGAACCAGTTGAAGAACCGGACGTTGTAGGGGTCGTTGTTCTGGCAATACTGCGTCCCGATGCAGCGGTTGTACACCATGCCGTTCAGGCCTTCCGGGGTGTGGTAGGTCGCGAACACCGGACACACGGGCTCACACGGGGCATTGCTGCAGTGCTGACACATCACCGGCACGAAGTGAGCGGTGATTTCAGGGTAATGGCCTTCCCAGTAACGCTCGATGCGCATCCAATCAACCGAACGACCTTCGTCGGTATCGATGGGACCGGCAATCGGGAGGTTATTCTCGGCGTGACAGGCCACGACACAGGCTCCACAGCCCGTGCAACGATCGAGGTCAACGGCCATACCCCAACGATACGGCGAACCCGCACCCTCGTACGGGGCAGCCGCGGGAGCGTGCGCTCCCTTGTCGGAAACAGCTGCGTGGGTAGCGGTCAAGAGATCGGCCATACCTTGAACTCCTGCTCAACGCGCGCGGGGACCGCGGGCGATTCCTGCGGCTGGATGCTCTTGGACACCAGCACGAGACGCTTGGACTTGGCACCGGTCGGCGTCACCGAGACGCGAACCGAACCCCAGGCCAGACCACCGGCCACTGGCTCGGCCTTGGCACCGAGCAGGGCACGGGCATCCTGACCGCGACCGGGATCCTTCTTCATCGTGGCTTCCCAGGTGCTGCCACCCTCGACGCTGTCGTAACGCGTGCCATGGTTTCGACTGAAGTTCAACGGCATCCCGACGACATCCTCAGGCAAGCCAGGATAAGGCACGACGCCGACCTTGACTTCACCAAAGGGGCTCTTGACGAGGACTTCGTCGTACTGGGCCACGCCCAACTTCTCCATCGTGTGAGGGTTCAGCTCGAGCCAACCACCCCACGCCGCAGCGGACATGGGATCAGCCATCTCCTGCAACCAAGGCAGGTGGGCCGCCTGGCCTTCGCGATACTTCACCGACTTGACAGGCTGCAACACGAAGGGAAACTCATTGTCGTCGCCTTCGAACTTGGGGGCCGCAAGGTTGGCCGGGGGCATCTTGGCCGCCAGGGGCGCCCCCAGGGCGGGCTTGTGGATGCCACCGTTGCGCAGGGCCTTCTTCCAGGCACTCTGGGCTCCGGGGACCTGGCTATCATTCGCCACACCGGCCCACTTGGCCTTGAAGTAAGCTTCGGCCGAAGGGAAGCCCAGATCCTTGCCGGCTGCCTTGGAAGCGGCAATCAGAACATCCTCGGCCGAACGGGTCTCGAAAAACGGCACGACCAGAGGCTGCATCAGCGTGGCGACCGAAGAGCCCGACCCCACGGACGGCGTGGCGTCTCCCCAGCGCTCGAGGAACGTGCTGTCCGGAAGGACCATCGTCGCGAGCGCGGCGGTATCATCCGGCACCGTGGCGAACGAGACCACTTCAGGCACGGACTTGAGAGCATCTTCAAGGCCTGCCGAGCCCGGCAAGGCCATGAACAGGTCGACGCCGATCGCCACCAAGGCCTTGACCTTGCCCGCCTTCATCTGGTCGACCAGGCCCAGGAGCTGCTTGAAGCTCAAGGGAGCCGGCGGAGCCATGCCGGTGATGGGCGCGGGCGCCGCAGGAAGGATGCCACCCTTGCGTCCGACCATGCCTGCCGCCACGTTCAAACCATTGACCAATGTCAGCGTCTCGACGGCATTGGTGTGCCCGAGCACTTCACCGCCTCCGAAGGCCACCTTGGTGTCAATCTGGGAGACCCAACGCACGAACTTTTCAAGCCGCTCGACGGGCGCACCCGTCTTCTCGTGGGCTTCGGCGACCGTCACACCACCCTTGCCCATGGCATGGAGAGCCAACTGGGCAATGACCCCATGCGTTCCCGGACGGACCGGAATCCAGAGATCCGCGATAGCAGCCGCCTCGCCCATCCGGGTACTGACGACCACGAACAGCCCGCGAACCAACTCGCGGCCACGACGCATCTCCCCGAAGCCCCAGTTGTAGAGCGTGGGGGCCGGCCCCGTCGTGAACGGCTCCTCACCAAAGCACAGGGCCAGCTCGGTGTTGGCCAAATCGACGTACGGCATGTCGGGACGGCCGTAAACCGCTTGATTCGCCGCCCGCAGCACCTCGTAGCCAAAGGGCTCGACGATGACCGGGGCGGGCGCCCCGAAGGCCTTGGCCGCCTGAGCCACCAGCTGGTAGCGATGTCCACGGACCTGCGGACCCAGCACGATCACGGCGCCGGCGCCCGCCTCGGACAGGACCTTGCCAAGCCGGTCCGCCGCAGCGGTCCAAAGTTCGCCACCGAGTTTGCGGGTCTCAGCCCACTTAGCATCAGCGAGCGCAAAGTCAGGCGCGGCAAAGCTGGTGATCCCCACCTTGAAGTTTTCACCCACCGTCGTCGGGCGCTTCATGGCGCGGAACGCCTCGTCGCCCAACATCTTGAGCTTGAGGTAATCGGCGCTCACCTCGCCCGCCTTGGAACGAAGATCAGGCCCGCGGAAGCGATCGGGGTGGTACTGATGCTGCACGCCTGCCTGACCCAGGGCACAAAGCCCCCCGCGGCTCAGCGGGTGACCCTCGAGCCCCTCGACCTTCACGGTGCGCCCCTCGACCACGCGGACTGAAACCGCACACCCCGACGCGCACATGTCGCACGTCGTGGCGAAATGGTTACCTTCACCAGGCTCCAGGGAAATGGGCCGATCGACATAGGCGACCAGCTGGGAGTTGTAGTCCTCGCAGCCCCCCAGGACCAAGGCCGTACCGGCCAGCCCCGAGAGCTTCAGGAATTCGCGGCGTTCCATCGGGGTTCCTCGGAAATCAGTAGTGACAGGACCAGCAATCCTTGCTGGCGCCGTACTTGTCGTGACAGGAAAGACAGGTGCCCATGCGGATCAGGTCCACCTCCTGACGCACCACCTCCTGCTTGGCGATGTTGCCATGGCAGTTGATGCACGCCGTCTCGGCCTCCTTGCCCTGCTTGGTCGCCAGGGCATAGATATGAACCTGGTGAGGGAAGTGGGCGTGATTAGGGAGGTCATAGACCCGATTCCACTTGATCGGCTTGGAAGGATCCTTGAGCGTCATGTTGGGTGCATTGCCCGTCATGAACTTGCCGATCTCTTCCTGCTCCCACTTCGGCAGCGCGGCCACGTTCAGAGTCTTGTGGCATCCGACGCACGTCTCCATCGGGGGAATGCCGGCGTGGGCATTCTTGTCCACGAACTGATGGCAATAGGTGCACGAAATCCCACGCTTGCCGACATGAATCTCGTGAGAGAACAGAATCGGCTGTTTGACCGGACTGGCATGCGGGGCACCGATGCTCCAGCCAGTTTCGTGCGCGTGCTCGCTGTAGAGCACGAACGCGAGGGCGCCGATGGCCACCACGGGGGCGACCGCCACAAGGGCCTTGATCGGGTTCATCACGACTCCAGTGAAGGGATGAGAGAGCGAAGCTTGCCTGAAAGGATGGGTAGCAGGGTACTAGGCGCCCGGAGGGATGTCCAGCCCGGAAACGGAAGATGAACGCAACTTTACCTTCCGTGACATGCCGCTAAATTCGGCCGCCATCGGCAAGGATGGTCTGGCCTGTCACATACGACAGCTCATCGCCGGCGAGAGCCACGATGCTGCGGGCTATCTCGTCCGGACTCGCCATACGCGCCAGCGGAATACCCTCGAGGATGCGTTCCCGCTGCTCCGCCGAAAGCCCGGCCTGCAATCGCGTGTCGACATACCCCGGGGACAGGGCATTGACCCTCACCGTCGGGGCAAACGCCCGGGCCGCCGACTTGGCGAGGGACACGACACCGGCCTTGGCCGCCGCGTAGTGCGGAGAGGACGGCGCCCCCTCCAGCGCCCGCATGCTGGCGACCAGAACAAGGCTACCGCCGCCGGCCTCCCGCATGCGCACGGCCAGAGCCTGCGTCGTGAAGAAAACGGCCTTCAGATTGATGGCCAGCACATCATCCCAGGCTGTTTCATCGACATTCTCCCATCCACCCCTGCGGACGATGCCGTGGCAGAGGGCCGCAGACGAGAGGGGACCCGCAAGCTCCCATGACCTCGCCACCAGCTCCCGACATGCCTCGGCCGTCGCAAGGTCGGCACCCAACGCCCACGCACGTCCCCCCGCAGACGCGATGCCGCGCACGACCTCTTCGGCGGCGGTCCTGTCGGCACCGTAGTGCACGACCACCGCCGCGCCGCGCCGCGCGAAAGCCTCGGCCGTCGCCCTGCCGATCCCATGGCTCGCCCCCGTGACCAGCACCGATCGACCACTCCACGCCTGCTGCATGTCCCCTCCCATTCGCTTGTCCGTCCGCTTGCCGGGCTGCATCATGACACGATGAACCGTCGCAAGCTGCTGGCCGTCCTGTTGATCCTTGCAGGCTTCGCGCTGGCCACGTGGTCGCAGCTGGCTCTGCGCGACTTCGACGGTCCCCAGGTCGTGGACAAGGAGTTCGTCCATGACGCGGCGGGCCACACCAAGAATGAGCTCATCGGCGTCGGCGGCGGGGTCGTTCTGGTCCTGATTGGCGCACTGCTTGTGATCTAGACCCTCCAGATTCGGGGCAACCACCGCTCCGCAAGGCGCATCCATTCCTCCTCGTAAGGATGCACCCACGGACGAAGCCGCCACGTGAAACCGGGACTGTTCACATGGCGCCAGTGCACCACCGCGTCCAAGCCCTGCTCGCCATGCACACGCCCCCATCCAGAGTCTTTCTGACCACCCCAGGGCGTCTCAGGCATGGCATGGCTCAGGATGACTTCATTGATCATGACGGTCCCGACTTCGAGCTTGGCGGCGAGGTGACGCCCGGCCGCCACATCCCGCGTGAAGACGTAGGCCAGGAGACCCACCTCGCTTGCGTTGGCCAAAGCCATGGCCTCGTCCACGTCCTCGACCGGGCACAGCGGCAGGAGCGGCCCGAAGGTCTCCTCCTGCATCACACGCGCATCGAATGGACACGGAGCCAGCAAGGTGGGCGGATAGAAAGGCGCGGCAAAGTCGGCCTCCGGACGGAAGGTCTGGGCTCCACGCGCCACGGCATCTGCCACCTGGGCATCCCAACGAGAGACGGCCTCGGGCATCGTGGGGCGACCGACATCCAACCCGGGCCGCAACCCCTTCAGCGCGCCGCGCAACTCTTCCAACAAGGGCGTCCAGATCTGCCGAGGGACGTAGACTCGTTCGACGGACGCACACACCTGCCCACAGTTGGCATATGCACCCCAGACCAGGGTGCGTGCCGTCTCGGCGAGGTCCGCATCAGGACAGACGAGGGCAGGGGCCTTGCCTCCCAACTCGAGCGTGGTCGGAATCAGCCGCTCGGCAGCCGCCATGGCGACCTTGCGCCCCCCGGGCACGGACCCCGTGAAAATGATGTGGTCGGGCCCCGCGGCGATGAGTTCCTGCCCCGCCTCGGGTCCTCCCGTTCGGACCTGCAGCAGGTTCGGATCGAGACCACACTCGACCCACCAGCCCGCCACCAGACGTGTGGCATGCGGCGTTCGCTCCGAGGGCTTGAGCACCACGGCATTTCCTGCCAGCAGGGCGGTGGTCGCATCGCCGATGCCGATGGCCACCGGGAAGTTCCACGGCGCGATGATGCCGACCACGCCCAACGGCACCGGCACCAGCTCCGAACGTCGGTGCAGCGCCAGGTGCAACGGCAGCCGCCGGGGACGCAACCGTCGCGGCGCCTGCCTCATCTGGTAGCGCAGGCCGTCCAGCAGGGGAAGGACTTCGTGAAACAACGCCTCGAAGCGTGGCTTGCCCGTCTCTTCCGCGATGGCCTCGGCCAAGGGCCCCATGCCTTGCAGGATCCGTCGCCACCAAGGCCGCATACGGCGGGCACGCTCGGCAGGTGTCAGCTCGCCCCAGGCCCTCTGGGCCCTGCGGGCGCCTTCGATGATGTCCTTCAAGGGCCGGTCCCCCCATGCAAAGCAGCTGTCGGCTGCTGCATGATGAAGGCATGCGAGCGGATCCGGACACCCTGCGGGCAGAGGCCTCGAGCCTGGGCTTCGACGCCGTGGGCGCCGCACCCGCGGAATCCTCGCGGTACGGGCCAGCCTTCACGCAGTGGCTTGCGCAAGGCTTCCACGGGTCCATGGCCTGGCTGGCACGCACCCCGGAGCGTCGGATCGACCCCCGGCAGGTCCACTCCGAGGCACGCAGCATCATTGCCGTCTACCAGCGCCACGATCTACCTCCCGCAGGCCCGATGCCGGACGATGTTCCCCGAGGAAGAGTCGCAGCCTATGCCCTCGGCGAGGATTACCATGACGTGATGACGCCGAGGCTGCGCCTGTTGGCCGAGCGCCTCGGCGATCCCCTCGCCCGAGCCTATGTCGACACAGGGCCCGTGCTTGAGCGCAGTGCCGCAGAAGCCGCGGGCCTCGGTTGGATCGGCCGCAACTGCAACCTCATCGTACCGGGCCAGGGATCCTTCGGTTTCCTCGGGGTCCTGCTGACAAGCCTCGAATACCCTGTCCCACGTCCGGTCCCCATCACGTGCGGCCGATGCACGGCCTGCCTCGCCGCCTGTCCCACGGGTGCGCTCGTCGCGCCCAATACCCTTGATGCCCGGCTGTGCATCAGCACCCTGACCATCGAGACGAGAGGCATGCTGACCGACCTCGATCGTCCCCGCCTCGGCGAGTGGGTCTACGGCTGTGATCTGTGCCAGGAAGCCTGTCCTTGGAACCGAAAGGCCGTACCGACCCGTACCGAGGCCTTTCGCGCCCGGGTGGACCGGCATTACCCCGTGCTCGATGAGTTGCTGGGCCTCTCCCCGGAAGGCTTTGCGGCCAGATTCCGCAAGAGTGCCATCAAGCGGACGCGGCGCGAGGGCCTTGCACGCAATGCAGCCGTGGTGCTGGGCAACAGCCGCCATCCCGAAGCCGCTCCTGTCCTCGGCGCACATGTCGCTCACGATCTGCCGGTCGTCCGCGCCCATGTGGCCTGGGCCCTGGGACGACACGGTGACCGGCGCACGCTGGTCAAGATGGCCCGTACCGAAACCGATCCTCTGGTTCAATCCGAGATCGACAAGGCTTTATTGGGAATCTGTTAAATCGGACAAGACGACCGATGATTCCGGTACAAACATGAGGAGAGGTAGGTTCACCATGAGCATGATTAAAGCCAACACGCCTTTGGCACCGACGGCGGCTCCCGTGAAGGTCGAACCCCCTTCTTTCGATTTCGGCGCCATTGCCCAGGAGGTCAATCTGGCCCGCAAGGCGCTGGGTGAAGACAAGTTCAAGGCCGAAAACCCCGGGATGTGGCAGCGCACCAAAGAAGTCTTCTCCTCCGGCGCCAAGAAAGAGCGCCTACAGAAGATTGAAAACGCCGAGGCCTTCGAGAAGCTCTTCGACCAGCTCATGAATCTGGTGGCCAAAGCGAGCCGCGCCGTGTTTGGCGAAGCCTGACCTGCCGAGCCTCTGACAATCAGCCCCCTGCAACGTGCGCGCAGGGGGTTGATGCTTTGGGTGACAATCTCACCTACCCGACAGAAACCCGCTTCGTCCGGTCTCGGGGCCGACCCCGATACGCTTATCTCGGGCCCAAGCCAAAGAGCCCCAGAAAGCCGCCGCCCTTCTTCGCGGGCCGCGCATCCTGCGCCGGCAACTGTCCCGTGGGTGTACGCTGAGGTACTGGCAGGCGAATCGGCTGGGGCTCGGGAAAGAGTTTGGAGAATTCAGGATCCCCGGCGACCTCGGCAGGCAGACGCTCGAGTTGGTAGAGCTTTCCGGCAAGGACCGGGGTCCGGAGGGTCTGCAGTTGCTGCAAGGCATCTCGCCCCGTCAATCTGCGAACCTCGTCGACCTGCTGGGTCAGCTGGGGCAGGGATGCCACCATCTCGTCATAGGTCTGCAAGGCCAACTGCAGGCGCGGCAGGAGATGAGCCTGATTCTTCAGACGTTCCTTGAGACGATTGAGCTGGGCCAGCTCCGGCGGAGCGTAGCGGCCGGGCTTGCCGAGTACCCCAGCCAGGATGCGCATCCGGGGCGCGAGATCCTCGACGGCCAGCTTCGCGCTGGCCAGGATGGACTGCGCCTCGATGAGTCGCATGTTGGTAAGGTCCTGGTTGGTGACACGCAAGGGAGAAGTGTCCGTCCGACCCTGGGCAATCGAAGTCGGCTGCTTGGATTGCACATCTTCCAAGCCCTCGGACGCCGCCTTGATCATCTGGTAGAAGCCCAGCTTCTGCTCGATCCGGGAGATGGCCTGGTTGCGTTGAGGGCCTGAAGGCTGACTTCTCAGCTGCTCCAGCTCGGTCTGCTGCTGCTGGGCAAGGTGATCGAGGTATTCGAGCCGCAGCCTGAGCTCGCGCGTCGTCGCCCGGATTTGCTGCTCGAGCTTGGCGGCGTCTAGTTTGGCTTGTTCGGTAACCCCGGCCTTGTTATCCGGCGTGCCCATGGGTTCTCGCTGCGAAGGCATGGTCATGCCTTACCCCCGTGTGGTCGTCGCTAACCCGGTCTAGCCTCTTTGGGGCGAGGGTAGAAGGAGTCCATGCGCCGCGCCGTGTACCGATTTCTGCTGCTGGGAGGCCTGACCCTCGCAGCCTGTCGGCTGCCCGCCACGACGGCCAGAGCCCCCATGGCTCCGGAGCAGCCTCCCTCCGCCGCAGTTGCCGATCCGCTCCAGGCTGAACCTGCGCGTACGCGTGACTTCACCGTCGACCCACCCCACGCAGGTCCCGGGGCGCGACTGACTCTCATGGGCCAGAATCTGGCGTTGCCGGGCACCAGGATTCGAGTGGGCGGTCTGGAAGCGCTTTGGGAGGTCCTCGCAAGGCGAGTGCAAGGCAATGTGGACATGCTGGCCGTGACCGTGCCGGTAGGAGCCCGGACGGGCGTGGTGGAGGTGATCCAGCAGGAGTCGGCACGTGCCGCCCCCTTGGTGGTCTTGCAACAACTGACCCTCGCGACCGACCGACTTTCATTGCCACAAGCCGGCCATTCGATCCAGCTGTCATGGACCGGCACGGACACGGCAGGCCAGCTCGTCGACAGGCCCTACGTGCAGTGGCAGGTCGACCCGCCGGGAGCGGCAGACATCAATGCCTCAGGGGTACTGACGGCTCGTACGGCGGCCACCGTTCGCCTGTCGGCCAGGAACGGGGTCGTCCGCGCCGTCCTGGCCACATCACCTGCACCCGCGGCCACCCCCGCCCACTCGGACACCATCCTCCTCGGGGTGAGTTCTGGAGAGTACCTGTATGGAGCGGAACCCATCCCCTCGAATTTGGCCGGGGTGGGACAAGATGGCCTGCTGACGTCCCTGCTGCCCGGTCCGGATGCCACGCCCTTCCCGGAGTTCGCCGGTGTCCCTGCCTCCATGGTTCGGGTAGGAAGAATCACGGACATGCTCCACCCTTTCCGCCTGCCGCGCAGCAGCGGACGGTTCGCCACGGGCCTGCTGTATGTGGACAGCGCGGCCGGAAGGGTCCGATTCCTCAACCTCACCAGCGACTCCGACCTGACCAAGGACGTCATCCTGACGGTTGTCGGGGGGGGGCTGGACCTTCCGCCCCAGATCGTCAACGGCAGCGGCCTTCAGGCAAGCGAGGTTCGACTTGTCGAACCCTGGGGCCTGGCTGTCACCGAGGATCCTGTCTATATCCGGAACACCCTGACGGGGCGCAGGATGGTCCTGATCTCGGACGCAGGCAGGAACCGAGTCTATGCTTGGTTCCCGGACAACTCGGCGGATCCTGCGGAGGATCGACGCCCGAAGGACAGCGTCTACACCATGCTGGGCGGCAACCTGCCTGCTGCGGCCACTCCCGTCCCTGCTGCCTCGGCCAGCGCCAATCCCGCCGAGGAGATCGAGCCCGGCGACAGTACGGCCGTCGATCGCTACGGCACGGTGGAAGCAGGAAATGCCGGCATCTCCCTGCCGCGGGGATTGGCGGCAGGCTCCCGAATCGACAGTACGACCCGTATCTTCGTGGCCGACTCGGGCTACCACCGGGTTCGAATGCTTGTCCGGTATGCACCCGTCGGCAACTCCCCCGTCGGCTATGTCACGACCCTGCTCGGGACAGGAAAGCGCGGCCAAGGCTTGGCGCTCGCGCCGCCGGAAATCCCCGGCAACGTCAGCATCGGCTTATCCGGGCCGATGGATGTGGCCGTCCACGAAGCCCGGGGGAGCAGTCCCGAGGTTCAGCAGACCCTCTATGTGGCCGACACCGACAACCGCAGTCTGGTGGCCCTGCGTCTCGAGAGTCCGACGGCCTTCAGGGGCCAGCCTGCAGACGGGCTCCGACCCACCCTGCGAAGAATGAGACGCGTGCAACCCTCGGGACGCTCCCTCGAGTATCCCATCCAGCTGCAAGCCACGGCTTCGACCCTCGCGAACGCAGACGCCGATGTCCTCGTCTGCGATTCCGGGGCCAATGCGGTGTACCGCATGACCATCCCGCCCTTTCCAAGCAGCGCGGGGGACAGTCGCTGGGCACCTGTCCTCGTCGCCGTCACGGAGAAGCGGGACATCACCGATGCCTATCTGGGCCTGCGGATGCCGACAGCAGCCGTGCCCTCGGCGCGAGGGGCAGGTTTCGTCTGGGTGGCCGATGCCTTCAACAGGCTGGTGCGCGAGCTGGACTCCGACGCGCCCTGACCTCTCGATCGCCGGAACCGCGCCGCCGACGGAGAACAATTGCCGGAGCCGGCAGACTTCTCTCCAGGCTGTGCGTTAGGTCACGGTGGAACCGGGTACGTAACAGCCGGGAATGCCCGTCAGGCGGCCCGGAGGAGCTCCATGGGCACGGATCTTCGATACGGTCTCATCAACACGTTCTCGGTCATCGACCGGTTTCGCCAGAACGTGTTGTTCAATCTGCAAGGTGCGGTCACTCCGGGCTTCAACCGGAAGAACACCCAGCTGAACGTGGCCTCGAGCCTGACGAGTTTCTCCGACGCGGCCGCGGGGGGCAACGGCAGGGCTTCGCGGGTGGGTATCCGCGGCGGACCAAGCGAGCTCCGCATCAGCGCCGTGGGCATCGACTTCGTGCAGGGCGGCCTGACCCAGAGAGTCGGCAAAACGGCCAACCTGGCCATCAGCGACAGAGCGCAGGGCCATTTCTTCGCCGTCGCCGAATCCCTGCGCCCGGGAGCCCGGGTGCTGCTCACCCGCGACGGCGATTTCCAGTGGGAAGAGCAGAAGAACGCCAAGGCCACAGGCGGCAACCGAACGTGGCTGCTCAAGAACTCGACCAATCTTTATGTCTTGCGCGCCGAAGACATCGAGTCCGATCCCGACAATCCCGGTTTCATGCGCGTCAAGCAGCTGCCGCCGGGAGTGCAGCCGGGGATGATGACCTCCACTGCCTTCCAACGCGACGCCATACTCAAGGGCCCTACGGGCTCGGATCCTCTCAAGGACGCGCTGCAATGGGAGCCGGACCGTATCCGAGGCGTCATCGGGTTCACCGGCGACCCCTTCACCATGGGTCCTCAGGAGAAGGCCAATCCACTCAACAACAACTCCGCCTTGGCCATCGTGAAAGTCCCGAGCCAGAGCACCCTCTCCGAGTCGGCCTTCGGGGGAGCCATTTACGAGACCAGCATCGCGAACCGCGGCGGCATCACGGTGGAAAGCTACGGAGCCCGCAGGGCCAAGGGGGCCGGCGGGGACTTCCTCGAAGTCCAGAGCGAGAGTCTGGAACAACCGGACTTCAACAGCATCGAGCGCGAAAGCAACATCACGCTGGACGTGGCCAACTTCGTCTACAAGAACCTGACCAAGATGCTGGACGACTACAACTCGTCCCTCGACCAGCTGATCAATCTGGTCAAGTGATCAACGGGCCTCCAGGGCCATTCGTTCGAGACGACGGATCCTTTCAGTCATCGGCGGATGAGTCCGGAACAGTCCCTCGAACCATGCGCCCGTGCGCAAGGGATTGACGATGAAAAGATGGGCCGAGCCAGGGGCCACATGGGTCATCGGCGCAAGTTCCGCACCTCTCTCGAGGCGTGCAAGCGCCTCGGCCAGGGCCAGGGGCTGACCTGTCAGCCGAGCGGCCACGGCATCCGCCTCGTACTCCCGGGTTCGGGAGACGGCCATCTGCACCACCAGAGCCACGAGCGGCAAGAGAAACGCAAGCACCAGTCCCACCCAAGCCGGAGCCCCTTCTTCGTCCTGCTGTGCCCCGCCGAGCAGGGCTCCCCAACGCGCCACATCGGCCAGGACACCGATGGCAGCAGCGAGCGAGGCAGCGATGGCCATGGCAAGGGTGTCGCGGTTTTGGACGTGAGCCAGTTCATGCGCCAACACTCCCCTTAGGGCATCGGGGGGCAACACGCGAAGCAGACCGGTCGTCACCGCCACCACCGCATGTTCCGGATCTCGCCCCGTCGCAAAGGCATTCGGCGCATCCTCTTCAATCATATAAAGAGCAGGTGTGGGCAGGCCGGCGTCGGCAGCCAGTTCGCCCAGCATGTCGTGCAGGCCGGGAGCTTCGGCGGAGGACAGCGGCCGCGCCCCTGTGCTGGACAGCACGAGACGATCCGAAAACCACCAGGAGCCGACGTTCATGGTCACCGCAAAAGCGAGCCCCAGCCACGCCCCTGCCTGCCCTCCCATCCAGCGGCCGCCCGCGACGAGCAAGAGCGACAACAGCAAGAGCAGTGAAAAAGTCTTCAGCTGATTAATCACGAGGTCTCCGCCATACGGACGGCGCAGCGCCCAGAAAGATTTCAGAGGAGGCGTTCAGGACGATCTGAGCAGCCCACGAACCTCACGCACCGCTTCCTCCAGCCCAATCTCAAGCGCACGAACGAAAAGAGCGTGCCCCACGTGCACCTCTTCCAAGCCAGGCAAGGTGGCCAGCGCCGGGAGCGCTGCACGGCTCAACCCGCGCCCCGCCGCAACGGAGAGGCCGTGGTCGGAGGCCACGGTCGCCGCCGAGGCCAACTGCCCCAGGAGCTGGGCAGGATGACTGCCCCCGCGAACGAAGCGTCCCTCGAGCAGGGCTGCACGATCCTCGGGCACGGTCCAGCCTGGCCGTACCACCGAAGCCGCATAGGAGGAAGTGTCCAGTTCAACGCCATCGAGCCCAAGACGGGCGGCTTCGACCATCTGAGCCGGATCAGGCGGGACGAACGCCACCACGCGCATGCCCGCCGCATGCAATCTTGCCACGAGCGGCCCCAGGACCTCGCCCTCAATCGTCAGGTCCAGCGGCGGTGAAGCTTGCATCTCGGAAAAAGGCGCGTGTACCAATGTGACTTGGTCCGGAAGCAGCTCGAAAATATCCGCATCTGGTTCGGAGCGGGACGAAAGTTCGAGGTTCAAGGCACCTCGCAGCAACGGTCTCAGCAAACGCAAGTCGCGCAGGGCCCGCGATCCTTGCTGAGGTGCCAGCGGCAGACTCACGGAGTCTGCGCCGCCAGACTCAGCTCGAATGGCCAAGGCGACGGGATCCGGGTCACGGTCCTCGCGGGCAGAGCGCATGGCCACCGCCACATCAAGGTGCACCGTCAAGCGAATCATCGGACCGGCTCTCCCATCAAGTCGAGGGCACACCGCACTTCCAGGCCAAGCTCGCTCTCGCGAGGCAGCAGGCTCCATGCCTTGTCCAGCAAGGGACGCGCCTCTTCCGTACGGGCATCCCGCAACAGGCCGAAGCCCATTCGAGCGAGCGCCTCGGGATCCTCGGGATCAAGAACCAAGGCCTGGCCCCACGCCGCCATCGCTTCATCCTGCTGACCCTGCCCTGCGCAGATGCGGCCGAGCGTCACGTGGAAGCGAGACTGTCCTCCGTGTACCACGGCGTTCGTGGCCGCCGTACGGGCCTCCTCGAGCTCACCCAGGTCATGCAGCAGCCGAGCCAGCTCGTGCCATCCCTCGGCGTGCCGGGGATTGCTTGCCACCAGCTCCCGATAGGTCTCGAGCGAAGCCCGCTTTTCGAGACGGGCCTCATAGGCTTGTGCAAGATCGAACATCGCTACCGGATCATCGGGGATGACGTCGAGGATGGCCTGAGCCCAATGGACAAGATCTCCCGGCTCCTGGCGCTCCCGGGCGATGCGGGCCAGCGCCCTCAAGGATCCGAGGTCCCGGGGCTGTGCCGCCACGACCTTCTTGAGTGCCGCCTCCGCGCGCTGAGGATGCCCGACCTGGCGGTAGATATCCGCCAGGCGATGGCACAAGGCCACGTCACCGGGCGCCAGCTCGACGGCCTTCTCGAGACTGTCAGCCGCCCCGAGCAGGTCCCCCAGCACCAGGCGAGCCTCGCCCACGGCGCGGATGGCCTCGACGTCCCGCGGATGCTGCCGCAAGACCAACTGCCACCACTGATGGGCATTGCGGGCATCGCCGTGGGCGGCGCAGGCCTTTCCGAAATGCCGGGCCAAGGTAGAAAACAGCTCCAGGCCCCGCGGATGGCGACTTTCTCTTCTCAGCAGCTCCTGCAGATGCTCCCAGGCCGTGTCGGCCTCGCCATCTCGCCACGCCGCCTCCGCAAGTCCGAGGAGTGCGCCGTTCGGCGCCGTCCCCTTGGCCACGATCGCCGCAAAACGCTCCCGCGCCGCCGCCACCAGATCACGGTCGAGATCCAGCCAAGCCCTTTCTTCAAGGGTCAGGGGGTCCTCGGGATCGAGCGACAGCGCTCGACCCAAGGCGGCCTCGGCCTCGTCGAACCTGCGCTCGGCCCGGGCGAGCGCTCCCAGTGCGCGGTAAGCCTCGAGATCCTGTGAGACCACACGCAGCAAGGCATGCCAATGGGCCGCGGCCTCTGCCTTGCGCCCTTCCTTGCCAGCCGTCCGGGCCAAACGCCGGCAGACCCCGCTGCCCAAATCCTTCGCCCGGGCGTGACCGGGCCTACGTGTCAGCACCTTGTCCAAATGCTCCCACGCCACGGCATCTTGCCCGTGCCGGACCGCAAGCTCGGCGGCGGCCAGCCAGTCCTCATCGGGGTGCTCAGTCACCGCCGCGGCCGCCAAAATCGCTTCAAGGGCCTCGGACGTCCGCCCTTCGCGCTCGAGCAGTTCGGCCAAGGCTCGATGAGCTCGCGGCAGCTCCGGACTCCTTTCAATCACGCTTCGAACGAGATCCGAGGCCTCTCCCGGCTGCGACGCCGCCATCAAGGCCGCCAAGTCGAGCCATCCCTCCTCGTCCCGAGGATGTCGGGCCAACCACGGACGGAGCAAGGCCTCCGCCTCGGCCTGCCGACCCTCGCGGGCATGCAGGGCCGCCAGCGGAAAAACCGCTTCACGGTCCTGAGGAGCCAGAGCCAACTGGACTTGTCGGTAAACCAGGGCGCTGGCGCCATCTCCCTCGCGGTCCGCGGCCTCGGCCATGTCACGGGCGATCCGTCCGGCGAGTCGTCTTGCCTCCGGTCGGCCGCCATGGCCATCGAGAAGCCGCTGGGCGATCAGCCAGCCCTCATCGATGCGGCCGGCCCCGCGGCAGACTTCGCCTACGGCGAGAAGCGCCTCGAGCTCGATTTCAGGATCGCCGGCCGTGCCTTCCAGCACGTCCTTGCTCAACTCGAGTGCCTCGTCCACCCGCCCCGTCCGGGCAAGCCAAATCATCCGCAGACGCCGGAACACCGCGGGATCGCGGTCCAAAGAGCGCAACTGTTCGAGAAGTTGCCCCGCCTCCTCGACGCCGCCGGAGGCCAAAAGGCCTTGAATGGCCTCCTGCAGCGCATCAGGACGTCGCGGCACGCGGGCAACCGCCTCGACCCACTGCCCGATGGCCGCATCCTGGCGCCCCGTGGCGGCGAGTTCCCCCGCAAGCTTCCTTCCGGCCTGCCACGCCAGTTCACTCGCCCCGGCAGCATCCGGGTACCGCTCGAGGACCCTGCACGCCCAAAGCCAAGCCCCGTGGCCATCTCCCCTGCGGAGGGCCTCTTCGGCCAAGACGCAGCCCACGGTCGCGGAGCCATGGCTGGCGTGATGCTCCTCCCACAACTCGAGGGCCTCGCTCGTGCGGCCGCAGGACAAAAGGGCGCGCCCGTAGACCACGACGGTATCCGCATCGTCCGGACGATCCTCGTGAAGGACACGCAGCATGTCGAGCGCCTCGGACTCGTGGCCCAACGAGAGGCTCAAACGGGCAGCCGCGGCGAAAGCTGAGCGATCATCAGGGACAAGCCGACTGATCCGTACCCAGAGCACCCGCGCCGCGATAGGCTCTGCCAGCTTCTCGAATCGCAGGGCCTGCCACCGCAGAACCTCAACGAAAGCCGTCTGCAGGGCCGATTCGGGCAGCTCCCGCTCCCGCGCCCGAGCCCAGGCCTCATCGAGAATCCCATCCACCCGAGAGGGATCCAGACCCGGGACATCCAGACGACGAATGATCTGCAGCGCCCACCACAAGGCCTCGTGTTCCGGCCGGCCCTCAATCGACTCCCGACGCGCATCCAGGCGATCCAGCCACGGACGTATGACCTCGAGATCACCTGAAGTCGTGGCGAGGCGGGCGGCCACAAGCGCGTTCTCTGCCGCCTCGACCGGGTCGGCGGCCAGCTGCTCGAGCTCCTCCCGGATGGCCAGCGCCCCGCGCCAGTCACCCAGAGCCTCGCGGGCCTTGGCAGCTGCCTCACCCAAGACGCGCTCTGCAGGAAGCTGCCGCCACAGATCGTGCAGGACCTCGGCTTCGTCCGTGGCGTGCCCCAGCCTGCGCGCGGCCTCGAGCGCCAACCTCAAGAACGCGGGTGAAGGCGTGGTCACGGCACCCATCCGCGTCCTTAGCGTCAGGATGTCGACGTCCCGACCCTCGAGCCGGGCACCCTCCGCAATCTTCATCGCCGCGTGCTGGAGCAGGGACCGCTCCTCTTCCCCCAAGACGCCTTCGCGCGCCAGACTCTCGAGCGCTTCGAAAGCACCTTGATGGTCCTGAATCGCCGTGGACAGCCTGGCCTCCGCGAGGAGGAGACCCTCTGCCTCAGGTTCACGCTCCCGGGCGGCAGCAAGTGCCCGACGTGCCTCCTCATGCCGCCCCGCCGCCTGTTGGGCCGCCGCCTCAGCGATCAACCATTGCCCATTTTCCTGATCCAGACGCGCAAGTTCCGAGTACAGACGCGCGGCGTCAACCGGACGGTCCATCGCCAGCAAGACCTCGGCATAAGCGGCCCGCGCCTCTCTTTCGAGGGGGCGCAGCAGCAGCAGGCGGTGAAGCCAGATCGCCCGATCAGCGTCCGGCAAGGTCAGTCCGGCAGCCTCGCGTGCGAGTTCCGCCATGGCCGTGCCGGTTTCGGGGTCCTCCGGTTGCATGGCCTCCAGACGTTGCAGCACGGACCACGCCTCGGCCAGTCTTCCCGTGGCCCTGAGGGCACGCGCCAAAAGCAGCAAGGCCTCAGGATGTCCTTGCAGGGCAGGACCGAGCCCCTCGAGCCAGCTCAAGACCTCCGCGGGACGGCCTGCCTGCCACGCAGTCGAGGCCAGCATCCAGGCAGCCGCGGGTTCACGGGCGACAGGTGCCAGGATGAGAGCGGCCTCGTCCTGCTGACCCCGCGAGGCGAGAAATTTCCCAAGATACAAAGCGGCCTCGACCTCATCGGGATGTGCCGCCAAAAGAGCCCGAGCCGCCCGAGCCGCATCCTCGAGCTGGCCCGAAAGACGGTGAAAATGCATCAACCGCCGCTGCAGCGCCACGTCGTCGGGTGCAAGGCGCTGCGCCTTGCGCCACCATTCGAGTGCCGCTGCCGCCTGTCCGGCGACCTGTGCGGACTCGGCGGCCGCCACCGCGGCATCGACCGCCACCTGCCGGGCGGCATCGTCCGCACTGGCAAGATCCTGCACCAGGGACCAGGCTTCGGGTCCTTGACCATCCAGCAGCCGTGCGCGTGCCAGCGCCATCCGCACGGAATCGTCGTCCGGCAACTCGAGATAGAGGCTTTCCAGGCGCTCACGAGCTGCCGACACGGCACCGAGCTCGAGGTCCACGAGAGCCAAAGCCACGGCCACCTTGAGGTCGCCGCCTCCCAGGGCACCGGCCAGACGCTCGCGCGCGGTGGCAAGATCCCCGGAGCGACGGAAACGCTCGGCGAGGAACAAGGCTGCAGGCCCTGCGCCTGGCTCGAGGGCGAGCCACGCCGTAGCGGCCTCGACGGCCTCGGACTGCGCCCCTAAGGCCACATAGGCTGCCCAGAGGCCACGGCGTGCCGCAAGGTCACCGGGCTCCAATGCCACGAGACGCTGCCACCAGGCAATGGCCGTGGCAGGCTCCTCGCCTTCAGCCACTCGGCGCAGGCCCTCCCGTGCAAGGTCTCGCGCCTCATGCCGATCCGGTTCACGCGCCAGCACACGGCGTGCATACTCCCAAGCTTCCAGCGGCTGTCCCGACACGAGAGCGTCACGAGCGAAGCCAAGCACGGCCGGTACGTGCTCGGTATCAAGCTCCATCAGCTGCTCGTAGATGCGATAGGCTTCCTCGCGCCGCCCCGCACCCCAGACCAGGTCGGCCAGGGCACCCAGGGCATGGATGTCTTCCGCGTCGACGGCCAGAGCCTGACGGTAGTACCGCTCGGCCTCGAGGGTGCGGCCGGCGGTCGCCACAAGGTCACCAAGGGCACGCAAGGCCTCGCCGTCCTGCGGTTGCTGCACGAGCACCCGCTGCCAGGCCTCCTCGGCGCCGAGACGATCCCCTGCACGCGCCCGGGCTGCGGCCAATGCACGCAGGGCCACGCGATCGGAAGTCAAGGCCACGACTCGTTCCAGGTGATCCGCAACGGCCAGGAGATCGCCTTTGCGAGAAGCCAAATCGGCCAACGTCTGATAGGACCGGGCCGTGAGCTCACGAGCAAGCGCGGCGTCGGCATGCGCCGCCTCGTGGGCCTCGAGTGTCGTCAGGGCATCGTGAGGTAATCCGAGATCGAGCAGGACCCGTGCCAGCAGGAGAGCTGCCTGAGCCCTCGTCAACGCCTCCTCCGGGCGTCCCGGACCAGACAGGGCAGATTCGAGACTGCTTCTGGCAGCCTCTGCTTGTCCGGCCTTGAGCTGCATCGCGGCCAGCTCCAGCCAGTGTCTCGGAGCAGGATCGAGCGTCACCAATCGCTCCAGCACCCGCCGGGCTTCGCCCTCCGCACCTCGGCGTCCATACAGGCTCGCCAATAGCTCCTGTACCTGCAGGTCATCAGGTTGGAAAACCAGGAATCTTTCCCACCAGAGCAACGCCACAGCATCAGCATCGGCTGCGTCATCCGGATGCAGGGCAAACCTGCGACAGAGAGCGGCCCCTTCCGCACGGACCTCGGGAGCGTCGGGGTAGTGATCGGCTGCAGCTTGAAGGGCCTGCCATGCTGCTTCGTGGCGCCCCGCCGCTTGATGCACCCGCACCAGCAGCAACTCGGCCGCCAGCGCCGCCTCACGGATTCCGAGCCCCTGTCGGGCAAGAACCTCGGCCCGCTCCAGCAAGCCCTCTTCCAGACACATCTCGGCCGCCGCCAGCAGGACTTCCTGGTGCCTGGGATGACGCTTCAGGAAGTCCTCGAGGCCCTCGATCGCTTCACCACGCCGGGCGGACCTTGCCCGCGCCCGGGCCAGCGTCAGGACGGCCTCGGCGTCATCGGGGCGACTTGCCGACCACCGTGACAGGTAAGGCAGGGCCCGGGGCACCAGATCCATCAGCACGTAGAGATCGGCGAGCCGCCGCTGCAGAGGGGCGTCATCCGGACGAAGCTCAGCAAGTGCCTCGAGCCACTTGGCCTCGGCCTTGCGATCCCCTGCGTGGGCAGCCGCCTCGACCAACCTGCCAAGGAACACCTGATCGCGGGCACGGTACGGCACAAGCCGCTCAAGCCAGCGGGCCTCTCCGGCAAGATCACCGTCGAGGGCCGCCCGCGCCGCACCCTGCTCCACCAGGCGTTCCGCGAGATGCTGTACTCCAACAAAGTCCGGATCGACTTCGCGGATTCGCTCGAGTTCAGCCCATGCCTCGTCAGCATCCCGCTCGATCAGCCATTCGACGCGCAGCAGCCGGGCCGCCAGCAGGTCGGGACGACGGCGAATCAGTCCCTCCATCGTGCCAAGGGCCCGCTCGGCATCGCCATGCTCCCGATAGGCACGGGCCAGCTGGAACCAGCCCTCTTCCTGCTCCGGGCGAGCCACGACGAGCCGATGCAATACGCCGAGCGCGGCCTGAGGTTGACCCGTCTGGTGATGCACCCACAACAAACTCTCGAGGGCCGGCACGAGCACGGGATCCAGCCGCAACGCCCGCTCGAAGGATTGCTCGGCCTCTCCGAGCCTGCCCGCTGCCGCAAGTGACACCCCGTGGTTGTAGGCCAGCTTGGCGTCTTCGGGACGTCTCGCCAAGAGCAACCCGTACTGCTCGGCCGCAGCCGCGGCATCGCCAGCCAGGTGCAAGGTAGCGGCGAGAGCCAACCAGGCGTCGTCCGCCGTCGGATCGGCCTTCATGGCGCGCTCGAAGGCCAGGCAGGCCGCTTGGTGATACCCTCGCTCGCGGTGCGCCAGACCTTCCTGGTAGTGCGCCTGTGCTTCTGGATGCATGACCTGTCCCCGGAACCCGCACCCCCGGGTCCGGCCGGGGTACACTGGCACGTGCGGGCCTGCTGCCGTGTGTCCCCCCATCGTGAAGGGGGCCGCGAAGGCCCCGCAGTGACCGCCGTCATGCTCTACCCCACCATGCGCCTTCTCGGCCTGCTGGCCTGCGCACTGCCCCGACCGCATGCCCTCGCGGCCGGCAGGGCCGTGGCGGACCTGCTCTGGGTGATTGCACAGATGCTGGGCCACGGGGATTTCGTGCCATCCCACGTCCGGGCTGCACGGCCCGGATGGAGTCGACGCATCGTCCGTACTGTCGCGAGGGAGTCGGTCCGAGGCACGCTCGCTTCCGTCGTGGAGCTGTTGCGGATGCCGCGCTGGCAAGCCGAAGGACGCCAGCTGGTCCGGCTCGAGGGTCACGAAGAACTGGCCGGATTACTTGAGCGTGGCCGTGGTGCCGTGATCGTCACGGCCCATTACGGCAATTGGGAGCTGCTGGCCGCGACCGTGGCCCGGGACCTGGGCCCCATGACCGTGCTCATTCAGCCACCAAGCCAGCCCGCATTCCGCAGACTCTTCGACGAGTTGCACGCCCGGGCGGGGGTCCGGGCCCACTCGAACCAGGGACCGGCGTCGCTTCGCCCCGTTCTGGCCGCGCTCCGCTCGGGCGAACTGGTCGGGCTCGTCTGTGATCAGCATGCCGAGGGCAGCGGAGTCGAAGCCACGTTCCTGGGGCATCTCGTCAGGGTTCCCACGGGCGCCTTCCAACTGGCGCGTCGCACCGGGGCCGCGCTGGTCCCCGTCCGCATCGTACGCAACCCGGACGACACCCACGTGGTGCTCGTGGAACCACCCCTCCCCTTGCGGGAAGACGATACGGCCCTCGCGCAGGACATGATGGACCGTTTCGCGGCCTGGATTGACGAGCGTCCGGATCATTGGCTCTGGATTCACGATCGATGGGCACATGCCCGTCCCCGTGAGGAGTCAGGCACCCTTCGTGCCACTCTGGCCATGATGGCTCTGACAGCTTCTCTGGTGGCCGCCCCGCTCGCCGTGGCAGCCCCTCGCAGGCTCCCGCCACCCTCTCCTCCGCCACCGGTCACCCGGCAACCGGTCCTCGCCGCCCGCGCCGACCGCATCGAGGTGCTGTGGCCTGGCCGCAGGGATCTTCGTGGCCGAATCGCCCTTCCGGCGCCGCCGGAGGCCTGGTTGCCCCTGCCCGACAGGCAGGCCTTGCTGGTGCACCTTCCCAGCAAGGGCGAACTGCGCTGGATCGACCTGGCCTCTGCCAGCCCCTCCCGGTTCCAGACCGTCCGGACCATCAAGGACGATACACTCGAGGCCTATGACCTACAACTCGAGCGTGTCGCCGAACGGGTTCTCATCGGCACGGGACGCCTCGTCCTGGGTGAACTTGACCTGAAAACCGGGAGTTGGAACGGGGGTTTCGATCGACCGGACCAGACAGGACATTTCTTTCGTCCGTGGCAAGTGCAGCCGTGGCAGGGTGGTTTCCTGACCTTGGGGCAGGGGCAGCTGCGCTTCGAGACCGGGCGTCCAGACCCACGATTTCGCGGGCCTGAGATCCGGGTCGTGACGCTGCCGCATCCCGTCGTGGCCTACTTGCCACTTGCCCGCGAGGGCGACGTGGCCGTGCTATGCCGCCAGTCCGACGGACGAGGGGCCTTGTTGCGTATTGCGGCCGACACCCTTGCCGTCGAGGCTGTGCTGCCCTTGGCCGGGTCCCCGCGCGGACTGGGGCGCCTCGACTCAGGCCTTCTGGGCGTGGTGGACGGCACCGACCTGGTCTCGGTCGACGTGAGAAGCTGGAAGGCAAGTTCCCGGGAGCGTGGCTTCTGGGGTCCTGCCCCCCCCTTGCGCGTGCTCTTTCCGCAGCCTTGAACATCACGAGAACAACCGCGGCCTTTGTCCTCCTGGTCCTCCTGGGAGGGACAAGTTGCGTTCGCGAAGGGAACTCAGCGCCTGGCCGGCTCGAAATCGAGGTCAGGGACGCGGTGACGCTCGCCCCGGTGCAGGATGCCCGGGTCTCCTTCCGTCTGCCGGGACGTGCTCCCCAGGTGCGAAGCAGCGACGCAGAGGGTCGCGTCACCTTGGACCGTCCACCCGAAAAGCTGGACCTCGTGGTCGAGTCCGACGGACATCATCGCTACGCACGTGCCGTGCGCCCCGGACGGGGAGAAATGCGTCGCCTCGAGGTCATGCTTGGACCTACCGATACGGCCACGATGGACGATCGCATTCTGTGCGTCCATCAAAATGGCATCTGGGGTGTGGATCCCCAGACCCAGGCGTTCACTCCACTCGCCACGCCGGACGGTCACCCACTGGCTTCTCCCTCGTGGCACCCGGATCGAACACGATTCGCGTGTCTGGAGCGGATTCCCAACGGCACCCGCATCTTGATCCGTCACGCAGACGGCAGACCTCTCAGGGCGCTGGGGCCGGTGGCCGACGCCGTGGACCAGTTGCGCTGGGTTCCTGACGGCAAAGCCCTGGTCATGACGCAGGCCGCCTCAACGAACAACCGCATGCGCCGGGAAATCCGCATCGTGGATGCCTTTACAGGTGCGCAGCGCGATCTGGTGAGCGCGGGCACCGACCAGGATCCGGCCTGGGCCCGCGACGGCAGCTGGCTCGCATGGGCCCGCCTCTTTCCTGGTCGAACCTGGGAACTCTGGCGTCGGCATGCGGCGACCGGTCACGAGCAACCCCTCTTGCGCGGCTTCAATGCCGTCGAGCCCTCCTGGAGCCCTGACGGACGCCGCATGGTGTTCGCCAGCAACCGGGAGGGGACGTGGGCTCTCTACGAGATGGCCGTCGAGGCCCCCCAGCCGACCCGCGCCACCCGGCTGCCCGACGGAGTGTTTGCGAGACGGCCGGCCTTTGCGCCCTATGGATCCCACGTGGTCTTCGAGACCAACCTGATGTCAGGGGGGCCGTCGGATGGCATCCATCTGGCGATACTCGACCTCGTTCGCGGTCGGCTCCGTCCACTCGTCGCCGATGCCCACCACGCTTCTTGGTGACTCTTGAAAAATCGGTTAAAAACGGCAAGACCGGACTTCCGACTGCCGAAGGCTACACGTGGGAGGCTTTCATGAGCAGCATTCACGGCTCTGGACCCACCGGCCCCTTCGGCGCCCGGTTTCCCTTCAAGCGAGCCGAGGCGTCGCGTCCGTCCCAGCCGGAGCTGCGCTCTCCCGGCCCGGATGCCGTTCGCAGTCCCCAAGGACGACCCTCGACGGACAGACTTGACCTGGGTGCGTCCGTTCGTCCTGTGGCTACACTGCCTGCGGCAGACGAGATGGTTCGCCGCGCCCAAGGTCTGTCCGATCTCATCCAACAGGCGCTGGCGCGCAACCTCGACCAGCCCGTCCGGCTCGGTGGACACACAGCGTCCTTGGCGGAATTCGTGGCCAAGGGGCTGGCGGAGGACGGCCTGTCCTTCGAAGACCTGAAGCGTCGCCTCGGATCCTGATCGCATCGTGGGCCTCGACCCGCTTCAGGAGCCCGGTTCACAGTACGGCCGGGCGATGGAACCGCGTCGGGACAATGTCGGAATTGAGCCTGAGGATCCGCGTTGGTCCCCACGGGACCAACGCCGACAACCGCAAAATTCGCCCGAGGACGAGCCTGCACCGGGCAGCCTCGGAGGTGATCGGACCCGATTCAACGCGCGGATCGAGGACCCGTTCAGCATTCTCATCCGAGAGCAGGTGCCCGCACAAGAGACCGATGACCCGGGTCATCCCCTCCCTGAGTTCCGTCGTTTCGGCCTGAAGGAACTGGATCGGGCGTGGGGAGGACTTTGGCCCCGTTGCTACGTGATTGCAGGCCCGTGGCCCCTGGCCGAGGAGATGCTGCACCAGCTTGCGGCACAGGTGGCTCGAACCCGCCCCGTCACCCACGTCAGCTACCACCACGACCCGCGGGAACTGACCTTGCGGACGCTGGCACGGCTCAAGGCGTCGGCCACGGGCCTCGATCTTGCCCGTGCCCGAGCCTTGGCCGAAGCGTTCCGCCCCGTCCGCAACCACCTCCGGCATTTGTCCGTCCGCGGCGGGGACACTCCCGAATCCCTGGGCCGCAGGCTGCAGCCCGAAGCAGGCTCGCCCGCCTCGCTCATCACGGTGGACAGCGTCCATCTGGCGCCAGCCGGGACTCCTCTTCCCGCAGGCATGCGGGGCCTGGTCCTGACCTGGCCAGC
>JAYKGV010000003.1:0-153124 GCA_035285595.1 Candidatus Sericytochromatia bacterium | reverse complement strand
AAAACCCCCGAACATCACAGCACTCACGCCGCAACACTCGAGAGCCTCGGATCACCTTCGCAACAACCGCCTGTATCAACAAACAGCGTTGCAACGGATTCTCTACATCACTGCGCTACGACAACACACCCCGTCCCGAAAGACTGAATATAATTGACGCAACTCAGTAAATGCGCATCGATGTGGTTTTCAAGGTGCAACAAGAATGGCGACGACCCACAATCGAGGTCAAACTTAGTAGTGCCATCCACCCGGACCGCATCGGACCGGATTCCAATCCTCTCTCCTTTCCTCGCTAACGTCAAGTCCCGCGGAAATGTCGCGGACGTGGCAGGTCCCAAGGCACCTCGACCAGATCCTCCCGCCTTATGCCGGGGCGACGCGGGTCCTCTTCCGGCGGCAGGAACATGCCTGCCAGTACACTACCGACACAGCCTAGGACCACGGATGTTGGAACGATGACCCCCACGAAGTTTGCGGCCATGCGGTCGAAAAAATAGACCATGCCACCCAACATCAGGACGGCTCCGAACAACGGCAGGGCAACAGCCAGTCCAGTCAGCACGAAAGCAAGAGGATGGGCGTAATTGAAGATATGGTCCCGTCCATCCCTGATGGGAACCACCAAGCGCGGATCTCCCCGATGGTGGTACAGCACCCCGAAGATCCAGCGCGGCTGATGGGTGGACACAGCTGCACCATACCCGAGGCCTCGCACGTCACGCAGGGTTCCCTATACTGGAGGGCGTGATGCTTCCCGAGCTCCTGCGCATCGGCCTCCTGCAGCATGCGGCCACGCTGTCGCTGACCCTGTCAGGACCTGGAGTCCTGCTGGATGCCGGAGGTCAGCAGCGCTTCGTATCAGGTGGCGCTCCCCTGGCCTTCGCCTGGCTGGGAGACCACCTCGAAGGAGCCCTCCCTTCGACCGGTGGCAAGGCCGAAACCGTCAAGCTCTCCCTCCCCTTGCGACTATCCGGTCAGGATGCGTTTCAGTGGAAAGGAAGCTGGTATCGGGGGGAAGCCGAACTTGTGGCGGACAACCGAGGACTCACCCTGGTCGACGTCGTGGCACCCGAGACCTACCTCCGAGGAGTGGTACCCAAGGAGATGCCGCCCGCGTGGCCGATGGAAGCCCTCAAGGTCCAGGCCGTGGCCGCAAGGACCTATCTTGCGGCCACGCTGGGTCGATTCGCCAAGGAGGGCTTCGACCTCCATGCAGACGACCGCAGCCAGGTCTATGGCGGCATGTCGGCCGAACAACCTCGTACGAATGATGCGGTTAGGTCCACGGCGGGACTCGTGTTGACTTGGCTGGGCTCTCCCATCAAGGCCTACTACAGTTCAGGTGCGGGCGGAATGACCGAGGCCAACGATGCGGTCGACGGGTTCGCGGAGCGTGGTCCGGACGGCCGCCTCGAGGCCTTGCCCTACCTGCGGCCGGTCGTCGATTTCGACTGGGCGTCACGACGATACCTCTGGGAACGCGAGGTGTCGTCGGATCAGCTGGCCGGGGCCTTGGAAGACGCCAAACTTGGAGTCGGTACGCCTTTGAGCATCACGGTAGCGGAGCGCAGCCCCTCCGGACGAGCGCGCTGGGTACGGGTTCGAGGAACGAACGGCGAGCGCGACCTTCCCGGAACACGGCTGCGGCGTGTCCTGCGGCTCGACAGCACCCTCTTCGAGGTGGGGCGTGTCCGGGCAAGAACCTTTCTATTCAGCGGACGGGGTTGGGGACACGGGGTCGGCATGTCACAGTCTGGCGCGCGACAGCTTGCCGACTGGGGCTGGGACCACGCCGAGATCCTCGCGCATTACTACCCGGGCACCCGCCTCGAGCGAGCCAAGGCCTCGACGGTCTCGACGACCACCGAGGCCCTGCGTAAGGCGACGCCTTAGTCTCCGATGCCCTGCCCGGCGCTGACGAGAGCCTTGGCATCGGTCACCCAACGGGTCACTGTCGTGACGCCGGGCGCACGTTGCACGAAGGGGCGGGAGATGCGGTTGGCCACGCCGATTCGATCGTGTAGGTTGGAGGGCACACGCCGCGCCAACTCCTTGACCGAGGCCACGCCGACGGCCTGAAGCAAGTTGGCCTGACGTACACCGATCCCCTTGATTCTCATGAGTTCCACCGCCTGAGCAATCGGCAAGAGGCGACCGTACGGAATCCCCGACGCCCGGGCAAGACGCTCCCGCGCGGACCGTGTTCCCGTTCGGGCCTTCAGGTGATCGGTATGGGTCACACCCGCCTGGGCCAAGCGCTCCGCATACACGGCACCCACCCCGAGCAGTTCGATCACGGGATAGGCGCGCAGGGCCTCCAGGTCGTCGTCAACGGCCGTAGCGACCGTCACGGACGAAACCCCCGGGGAGGGGGCCCCGCACCCGGCAAGAATCGAGGCTGAAAAAACGAGCAGTACGGGAAAGAGCGGCTTGCGCATCACGGTCATCGGACTCCAAAGTTCATCAGGATTGGCCGGGACCTACCGGACCCATGTTCTCTATCGTTTACAAGTACCTAAACTTGCTTTAACCGACAGAAAATTTTGCCGTCCGAAATGCTACTCCGAGGCGCGACGCCGATCCTCCAGGTCCGGATGAATCCAGCCCAGACAGAAGTAGGAGACGCCGGACACCGCGGGGAAGGCTTGATCAGCGAGCCGACCCTTGAGCCACGCGGTCTGCTCGCGCAGGCTCCGATGATGTCGCGGAGCCTCGGCAGGGGTACCCGGGGGATCCGGCGCGAGCACAGGCATCAAGATGGGAGACCGCGGCAAAGCCAAACCATCCAGCGATTCCTGGACGATCGTCAGTGCACGCTCGATGGTGTAATCCCCGTAAGGTCCGGGGGCCTGATCGAGGTGATAGGAGTAACACATCGGCGCCAACAGATCGAAACGGTCCAACCAGCGCCTGGACTCCTGCAGCCGGGCATCGTGAGGGTGGAAGTAATAATCCGGAAAGTAGGCCGCGCCCAGGAGGGCACGACGACCGACTCGCGCTCGCAGGTGGTCGATGAGCCCTTCGATATCCTCAGACAAGGCCGTCTTCCACCGATTGAGCAAGGCAGACCGCTCACCCTCGCGCGAGACCCTGCCCGTTGAAAGGAAGTGCCGGAAACCTTCGGCGGCCAGCTCGGGACGTCTTGACTCGAGCGCCAGACGCTGCCTCGGCGCATAACCGAAGAACTGTCTCGGATCCGGCGTGGGATCGATATCATCTCCCTTCATCCGCCTTGGGTAACGCAAATAATCCAGCACGATGCCGTCGACTCCGTGGTTCACGGCCCCATCCACGATCCTTGCCAGTGCCTCCCGTACCTCGGGCAGGCTGGGTGCGACCCTGTGAGAGCCCTTTTCAACGTTCCAGGAGGGGTTGCCGAACCCATCCATGACCAGCGTGTCCGGATGTGTCTTGGCCCACTCCGGCCCGAAGTCGAGGGTGTGCAACCACGCGTGAACCCGGATGTTGCGGCGATGTCCCTCGCGAACATACAAGTCCAGAATATCCGAGGAGAACCCGTGCGGAAAATCGGGATGCCCCGGGAACGCCAGCCTCCCCCCCCTGAAAGTCTCGACGAAGACGTCCGTGATGCCCAGGACCTGCATCCTGTCGAACACCTCGAGCACGTCGAGCGCCGAGCGATCACGACCATGGGGACGCACCCACATGCCCTTGCGGGGAAGGGAATCGCGCGCATTGGCCTGTTCGGCCCACTGCGACACCTCCGCAATGGCTCCTAAATAGCCTTGGCGCTCCGCGGACTCTTCCCGCCTGAGGTCCCAATGCTCCCACGCTGAGGCCGACAACGGAATGGGGAGGCTCTTCAGGTAGGCTTCCCGAGCCTCGCCAAGACGGTCGGTCCAAGCCGTCGCAAAGGCCCCTTTGCCTCCGGGAAGCACGAGGACCAGACCCGCCAAGATCGCCAAGGTCTTGCGCATGTGGTCAGGTTGCCACCTTGTCACGATACCGGCAAGGGGGTTTGCGTCACAGACCCGACGCCCCACTCCTCTCCAAACTGGTCGCATGCATCGAGAAGACCCTCTCTCCGCTCCGGATCCCTTCGCCGCCGATCTGGCCAAGTTGCAGGAATTGCTGTCCCACGCCGGTAATGACTTCGCGCGAACCTTCCGTGTCGTCCTGACGGAACAGGACTGGCTCATCGAGGCTCTGCCCCGCGACGCCAGGCAAGCACGCCCCAGCCGAGCAGGGCAAGGCATGGCTACCCTGTCCCTGGCCGCAGGCTTGGCACCTGTCATGTCGACGGGCCAACTCGAAGGCCTGGTGCCCCCCCCCCCCGCCCTCATCGCGAGCTATCAGGCCCTTCCGACAGCTGATACTCATTCGTCCTGGACGGATTTGGCACCCGTCGAAGCATGGAACCCCGATCATCTGGAGAATCACGCGGTCGCCCGACCGGAGCTCCCGTCTTCGTCCTCCTTGGCGCAAGTCGACGTCAAGTCGTCCGTCCCTCAGGCGTCTGTCCCCCCGGCGTCCGTCCCTAAGGCGCAGCCTGTTCAGGCGCCCCACCCGCAAGGCATCGCGGCGCAGCCTTCCACGACCGAGCCTGCAGCTACCTCCGCAGCTGCCGCTGGCTCGGCTCGTACCCCTGTCCGGCCTCCCTCCAAGGTCTTAACCTCTGTAGGTCCCCAGCTGCCCCCGGCCGTAGCGGCAGCGCCGATCGAGCTTCCTCCGCTGCCCCATCAAGCGAAACTGACCCACCGTTCCAAGGGCATCCGCGTGATCCCGACCGCCCTCGGACCGGATGTCCCCGAGAGCCTTCGGCCCCTGGGCCCCGACATCCCGGCGAGCTTGGCGCAAAGATACACGAACGACCCGGAGCTCGAGCGCATCGTGGCGCCGGTACGCCATCTGCTTGGCGGGCAGCCTGCACGGATCGCTCCCGCTTCAAGACATGTCGCAGCACAAACCACCTCGGAGGTCGTCCTACCTTCTGGCAAACCTCGTTGGCACACCATCCGCAAGGGAGAGACCCTCATCCAACTGGCCCGTCGGTACTACGACGGACGTGGCAAGCACTGGCTGGGCCTGTTCGCCTTCAATCGCGACCGCATCCGCAGCGCCCATCGGGTGTTTCCTGGAGAGCGCATCCAGATTCCCGACTTCGAACAGGTGGCGGCCCTCACGGCCACGCAACAGGCTGGGTCAAGGAAACCCGGGAGGCTGGCGGAAGTAACCCGCGACCTCGGACGTCGCAAGACCCGCATCTCCTGAGCCACCCGTCGGTCCCGGGGGCGCTCTGGTATGATCCGGACCTAAAGCTGCCCCCGACATCCGAGGACACGATGTGACCGAGTTACATACGGACACCTTGCCCGCCATTTTCAGGCGTACCGTCCGCCGCGCGCCGGATTCGGTGGCCATGGCGCACAAGGAGGGGGACCAGTGGCAGACGATCACGTACCGCTCCTTTCTGGAAACCGTTGACACCTTGGCCGCGGGCCTCGTCGACATCGGCATCCTCGTCCACGACCGAGTCTGCCTGCTGTCCGCGAATCGCCCGGAGTGGCTGCTTGCAGACCAAGCCATCCTGGCGACCGGAGCGGCCAACGTCCCCATCTACCCCACGCTGACACCCTCCCAGATCCGCTATCTGCTCAAGGATTCGGGGGCTCGCGCGTTATTCGTCTCCGACGCCGTTCAGTACGCCAAGGTGGCGGAAATCGCCGCCGAAGTCCCGCAACTGACGCACATCATCCTGATGTCCGGCGAGGTCCCCACGGATCAGGCCAGCCCCGACCGTGTGGTGGAAACGTGGGCAGCCTTCATGGAACGGGGCCGGACAGCCCTTGAACGCACCCGGGAGGAGCGAGAGCAACGCCTCGGCCAGATCACCGTCGAAGACACGGCCTCCATCATCTACACCTCGGGCACGACAGGGGATCCGAAGGGAGCGATGCTCACCCACCGCAACCTCGTCAGCAACCACCAGACCATCATCCCCATCGTGGACATTCGCCCGGAGGATTCCAACCTGTCCTTCCTGCCGCTGTCTCACGTCTTCGAGCGGGTCGTGTATTACGCCTTCGTCGCGGCAGGCGCTCGCATCAATTTTGCGGAGAGCATCGAGAAGGTACGAGACAACCTGGCTGAAGTTCGTCCGAGCTTCCTCGTGAGCGTCCCGCGGGTACTCGAAAAGATCAGGGCAGGCGCCTTGGACAAGGCAGAGAAGTCACCGCCGCTGCGCCGCAAGATTTTTCACTGGGCCTTTTCAGTGGCCCGGTCCGCCCGCCTTGACCGGGAACGGTTGGGGGGATTGTCTCCGTGGACGACAGGTCAGCTCCTCGTGGCGGACAAACTCGTCTTTTCAAAGATCAGGGCCGTTCTGGGCGGACGCCTGCGCTACTGCGTGAGCGGAGGCGCGCCCCTTTCCAAGGAAGTGGCCGAATTCTTCGAACTGGTGGGTATCGTCCTCCTCGAAGGCTACGGCCTCACGGAAACCAGCCCCGTCATCGCCTGCAATACGCCGCTGGCGAGGCGTTTGGGCACCGTTGGCAAACCCATCCCCGGAGTCGAGGTGCGGATCGCTGAGGATGGCGAGATTCTGGCCCGTGGACCGAACATCATGAAGGGGTACTTCAACAAGCCCGAAGACACGGCCAAGGCCATCGACGCGGAGGGGTGGTTCCACACGGGGGATATCGGCGCCCTCGATGAGGATGGCTTCCTCAAGATCACGGATCGCAAAAAGGAAATCCTGGTCATGAGCAATGGGAAGAACGTCGCGCCGGCCCCGCTCGAAAATGCCCTGCTTCTCAGTCCTTACATTGCACAGGCCTGTGTGCTGGGGGATAACCGCAACTTCATCGCCGCCCTGCTCGTTCCGAACTTCGCCAATCTCGCTCCGTGGGCTGAGAAAAAGGGCATCTCGACGGAGCCAGCCCAGATGGTCGAACATCCGGAGATACAGGCGTTGATCCGGACCGAGGTCCAGCGCCAAACCCAGTCCTTTGCCCGATTCGAACAGATTCGGCAGTTCACGTTGCTACCTGGCGAGTTCTCGATCGAGTCCGGTGAATTGACACCCAAGCTTTCGCTCAAGCGCAGAGTCATCCTCGAGCGCCACGCGGCAGCGATCAATCGGATGTACGCCGCTCCGGCGCCGGCCGAGGCTTGAACCACGGCGTGGAAATTGTCCTGACGTTTCTCGGCACGGCGGGTGCCGTGCCGACGCCCCACAGGGGCCTTTCCTCCACCTTGCTCCAGCGTGGTGGAGACCGAATCCTTGTCGACTGCGGGGAGGGTACCCAGAGGCAACTCATCAAGGCTGCCGTCGGACTGACCCAGATCCAGACCATTCTCCTGACGCACCTGCATGCAGATCACTATCTCGGTCTGCCCGGGATGCTCAAGACGTGGGACCTGTGGGGGCGAACAGATCCGGTCCATATTCACGGTCCGAGGGGGCTCCTCGATCTCGTCGAGCTGCTGCGACGGATCATCGGGCGCACCGACTTCCCCATCCATTGGCATGAACAACGAGCGGGCGACCTGCTTCCGCTCACAGGTGCCCATCTGGTTGCGATCGCCACCGATCACCGCATTCCTTCATTGGGATGGCTGCTGCGTGAAGATGACCGTCCCGGCAGGTTCGACACTTCCCGAGCCCGGGAACTCGGAGTGCCCTACGGTCCGGCGTGTGGCCTGCTGCAGCGGGGCGAGGCCGTCACCACGCCGCAAGGACGCCTGGTGCGTCCGGACGAGGTCCTCGGTCCTCCCCGGCCGGGGAGACGCATCGTCCTGACCGGAGATACGCGACCGTGTGCCCCGGTCATAGAGGCGGCCCACGGAGCAGACCTTCTCGTCCACGACTCCACGTTCACGACCGCTGAGCAGCAACGAGCTGAGGAGACCTACCACTCCACCGCGCGCGAGGCGGCCGAGGTCGCCCTGGCAGCAGGCGTCCGCAAGCTGGCCCTCACGCATCTCAGCTACCGCCATCATCCCAGGGAACTCCATGCCGAAGCGCGAGAGGTCTTTCCCGATTGCGTTCTCCCCGCGGACCTCGATCGCATGGTCGTTCCTTTTCCGGAGAAGGGTCCGGCCTATCTCGAAAAGGAACTTGTGGCCCCCCCGCCCTGACGTTCCTCGTCCCATTCGATGATTGCGGTGGCGGCCGGAGACGTGATCATCGCCGGCGCCCGCACAGGAGCAGCAGGTGGCAAGGTTGGCCATTGGAATCCCACGCGGCCTCCAGGTGGCAGACGCGGCGGAGCAGGCACATGGGATGCGCCCTGCCGCACGGTGGGACGTGCGCGCACGGGAATGAATCCCGGTTGGGCGGCGCGTGCGGGCGGAAGCGCGATGGAAGCCGAAGCGTCGGGCGGATGGGTGGCCATCGGGGGCAGTATCGGTTGGGGATCCTCCAGCAGGCGGGCCAAATCCCTTGCGGCCCTCTGCGAAGCGGGCTCACCCTGTGCCACGGACATCGTAGCCTTCGTGGGGCCCATGGGTGACAGGACACTGTCCGGCGCCTCCGGCACGCCCCGCCCGGACCTGTCGTCGACAGACGAGGACGAGGTACTCCCTTGCTGGGAATACAGCCGTCTTAGCCAATCGGAAACCGTCTGGTGATAGGCTTCGTAGCCTGACCATGGAAGGGGTCTCCCCTTTCCGGGCAGCAAGCGCAAACCCTTGGGCTCCCCCGCGAGGGCGTAGGCTTCGCGCAACGAGGGGTCGGCGTCTTCGCGCCCCCCGAGCATCAGCACGGGCAGGGGCGCGAGGCGAGGCACCAGAGACATCAGCGTTTCTCCGTCTCCCGGACCGGGCGCCGCAAAGCGCCAACCGGCCACCACGGCCCATGCGAGGCGTCCTGGCCATCCTGCCGGGTCCCGCCACCACGGCTCTTCGGGGCGAGGCTCGCCCCAGGTCCGGGAGGGTCCGGCCAACACCACGGCATTGAGCGCACCCGGTCGCCGCAGAGCAGCACGCGCCACGGAGAGCGCACCATCCCCCTCGCCCAGCGCCACCACTTCGGACACCCCCTGTTCCCGCAACCAGCCTGCCGCCAACAGGACCGCCACGGCATCTTCGGCGCCGGGCCCTTGCACGCCCGGTCCTCCCGGGGCCCCTTGCGGTGCCAGCACCAGTACCCGGGCTCGGGGAGACCACCATCGAGCCACCGTGTCCACCGCCAGCCCCCGGGGGCCGGAGGGCCAGGACGGCAGGATCACCAGCCCTACGCTGGCCCGCGAAGGATGCAGCACGCCTCGGACCTCCATGCCATCGGCCTCGCGAAGGACCCAATCCCGGGAGCCGGGGGCCACGGGCACGGGGCTGCAAGGGGCAGCGTGACGGACGGTGCCGCCATGGGTCCCCAGGCCCAGCCGACTGACGATCCACAGCCCGAGGCAGACAAATCCCGCAAGCGACGCCCCAAGAACCAGTACGGTATGCCGCCATCCCGGAGAGGCTCGCCACGCCACCACCGCGCAGGCGGCCCAGGCAGCCGCAAGCAGCAGCCAGAACATCTCCGAGAACGGGCCCAGAAATCTCTCGCCCTGCCTGAACCACGGCCATGCCAGGACCAGGAACGTCCCGATTGCAGCACCCGATATCGGTCGACCCGGGCCTACCGGGGTTCGCCCGCGCGGAACATAGCGGATGGATGCCATGCCGGGATCGTTCCACGAGCCCCACTCCGGACACAAGGAAACCCGTCACTTGGAGTTGCCCCTCACGGACAGCTCCCCTACCATGCGGCCCATGAAACGTGTCGTGCTTGTCTCTCTGGCGCTGGGAAGCGCCATACCCTTGCTGTTTCTCTCGGACGAGCGCAACCGCCGGCAGTTCCCCACGATGGTGCGCAATGCCTCATCCGGCCACCCGCTGGCCAAGGACGTGCGCTTCTCGGTGCCGTTCGTGCCTGACCCCACGCCAACTCCGCAAGTGTTCCCTCCCTACCCCGAGGATATCGTCTGGGGAGAGGAAGTCAGCCTGAGGCTCGAGGATCTGGGCGCAGGTTACTGGCAGTCCGCCTCCGTCAACCTCTGGTCAGGCAGCATCCTCGAAGGCGACAAAGCCAATCTGGGCCATCTGCGATTCAAGCTGAACCCGCCCGACGATCCGCTCCATCCCGGTCACGCCGTATTGGCCTTGCCAGGGGAATGGCACCTCGTGCGCTTCGCGCCCCTTGCGGCCCAGGAATGGGCGACCCGGACGGACTTCTCGAAGATGGCCTGGCAGCAGGTTGCACCGGCAGAGGTTCCCGCACTTTGGGGTCTCGAGGCCGGAAAGGCCTTCGTCGTCCGCATCGATCTCAAGGCACCCGAGATGCCTCCACCTGTGGCCGTGGCTACGCTGACCGCGACCGCGTCAACCATGTCGGCCACGCCCGAACCACGCAAGACACAACCCAAACGTCTGCTGGCCAAGGTCTTTCTGCGAAAGCTGTCCTTGGACAACGTCCGTTTCGACTATGTGCTGCAAACGAACGGCACGTGGAAAATTCCCCAACGAGACCCTCGATCCTTCACCCAGAGTGCACGGCCTCCCGCGCGACGGGGTATGTGGGCATGGTGGGCATCCGAATCGGTCGGGTCGTCGTGGAGCGGCGCCACGGTTCCGAGTGGTGCGGCCTCGTCCTTTATGCCTTGGAAGGCGAAGGGGACGAACGTATCCTGCCTTGGAGCGCGGACTTCGGCAGCCGCAGAATGCTGGTCCTGAAGCTCTTCCCTTCGCCCAAGGACGGCCAGTTGGAAGCCGTGCAGGCGCATTATCGCCTGCTTGCCGATGCCATCGTGACAGAAGTCGGACCACAGGAAGCCTGAGGCCCACGCACTTCCCAAGGGAAGACCCGGCCCCTACCATGGCGAACCCGGAAGGGCCCTGCCTCGTCATGGGGATGACCCCGAACTGGAGGATGTCCCGTTGTACCGTACGCTCTCGGCGGCCTGCTCTCTCGCGCTGGGCGGCCTCTTCTCGTTCGTGCCGCCGGCCAAGGCGGCCAGCACGGCCGAGGCGGACAGGATTCTGGCTTCGTTGGCACGTCCGGACAGGCCGGCCTTCGAGGCCCAGCGGCAGTACCGGCTGATTCGCCAGACCGCTGCGATGGAAGCCCGGATGCAGGTGGCTTGGCGTGACGACCGCAATTACCGTGTCGTCATTCAAGATCCCCCCAAGCTTGCAGAGGTGCGGGTCTGGCTCGACGCCAACAGGGCGCATGTCCACTTCCCTATGGAAAACCTCTTCTTCCGCAACGACAATCCTGCAGGGGCCAGCGAGTTGGGGGCCACGGTGCTGGGCCAGGTCACCCAGGACGCAACGGCCCTCGTACGCCATTACGACGTCCGGATTCTTGACGAAGCCACGCGAAATAGAGAGTCCTTGAACTCCGAGATCCTAGGTGAACCTTGCGACATTCTCGAGGCCATTCCGACGGGACAAGACCGTGCGGAGTCGTGGACTCGTCCCGGCCATCGCTTCTGGGTATCGCGTCGCCATGGCCACATCTTGCGCGAAGAACGCTCGTGGGGAGCGGGTTTGGCACCCTTCTTCCTCAGCTGGTACGACACCTTTCGCACCGTCGATACACCTACGATCGGGGTGGCCGTGCCGCGAGACGTGAATAGGGTCGAGCTTGCTGCCTCGTCCCGGGACAACAGTTTCAGGACCTTCCGGTCCGCTGCCGAGGCAGAGAAAGCCATCGGCGAGAAGGTGGCCGTGCCGCGCGAGTTGCCGACAGGCTTCCGCCTCGTGGGAATCCAGTGCCCGACGTTCTACCGGACGCGCCTGATCCTGCAAAGCTACACCGATGGCTTGAATTGGCTTTACGTGCAGTACCGGGGAAAACCCAACCTGTGGGTGACACTCGTGGCGGGGGCTCAGGCCGTGCGGCTCGTCGACAAGTTCCAGGAACTGGCCTTTCAGGCTCCTTACAACTATTTCGGCACAGAGAAGGGCGACCAGATTGTCTTCTGCTATGGCGACCTTCCACCGGATGAACTCAAGCGGGTGACCGACAGTCTCCCCCTGCCCGCCAAGGGCCGGCCCTGAGATCGTGCTGCGCCTCCGCTGGCTTGCAGCCTCCTTGGTTTGTCATACCTTGGCGCTGGCGGGATGGATCGGCTTTCACGAATTCCGGCCGGTAGCCCCGCCCAAGCTGCAGCGCAAGATTCGCCCCCCTGCGCGCCTCAGGTGGGTTCAGCCGGTCGCGGTTCCCATTCCGGCCCCTCGTCCCGCCCCCCCTGCGCGCCTTTCGCTGGCGCGCCCTGCACCCAGACCCTCCGTCCATCCGACGCCCCCCCCCAGGCCGCGCCCCATCCCGTCAGCATCTCCAGAGGCACGCCCTGCTCCTCGGGCCGCGACGCCGACTCCGCAGGCAACTCCGGATGATCCGATCGCGGCGCGTCTGGCTCAGCTGGGCCTCACCGCCGCATCTGCTTCGGCCATCACCGCCGACGTGGATGCCGCTATCGCGGCCAGCCGCGGGAAACTCACCCCTACGACCCCGACAGGCAGTGTCGCCGCGTGGCCCGAAGCCTGGGCCACCTCGTCCCATCCCGTCGAGGAGTTCCTGTCCGGGCTGCTTCCGGCCCAGAAAGGCTATGAAGCCGAGCTGGGATTCGATGCCGCGACAGGTACTCCTGAAGCCAGGATCCGTTACGCGGCGGAATCCAACTTCGTGACGGGACGAGCCCTGCTCGTGGTCGCGCGCTGGTCGACGGCCGGCGGAATCGCCGAAGTGACCGTCCAGGATTGGGTTCCCGGACTAGGCTTGGCACCCGGCGGCCCTCACCATCGTTTCCGCATGCCCCTGCCGCCCGCCAGAACCGATCGAGAGGCCTTTCTCGATGATTTGGCAGGCCTTTGCATCCTGGGATACCAGCAAGCAGTCGCCGGCCAGGACCCCATGTCGGCACCCTTGCCCTGACTTTGCTATGCTGACCACATGGCACGTTTCATGCCGATCGAGGCCTTGCTCTCGGACTTTCCCGGCTTTCTCGAGCGGGAAGGCCTCCTGACCGCCGATCACAAAGCAGAGATGGACGTCGTGGCCGGATCCGCACCGTTCCTGCGAACCGGTGAACTGATTCTGGGCCTTGGCATCATGGGACTGGGGGACTACACCCAGCACGTCCGCCGCTACCTGAAACAGCTGCGTCTCGGGGACTATCTGGTCCTGCGGCGTCTGGTCACGGCGGAACAGGTCGAGAGGGCCGTGGCCCTCCAACAGGAGACCGGCCGCCTGCTGGGATGGGCGCTGATCCACCTCGGATACTGCGACATGCCAACGCTTCAAGCCGTTCTGGAAGAGCAACGACGGCTTCGAGGCGAAGAATCCTGAAATCCCGGTAGGCCGGAAAAGGGGCATGACGACTCGCTGGCCAGGCCGTGAGCCACATGCGATGAAGGAGGCATGTCCCATCCTGTCCACGGTGTCTCCCTCGATGGCCTCCAGGTCTTGCCCGTACAGGCAGAGGCCATCCGCACCCGAGGCCTTCCCGGCCTTACGATCGTGGGCTTGGCCGACGCGACGGTGCAAGAGAGCCGCGAACGGATCCGTGCGGCGCTGACCACATCGGGATATCCGCCTACTCGTGGTCGCCTCGTGGTGAACCTGGCACCCTCAGGGGAACGCAAGCGAGGCAGCGCGATGGATCTCGCCATAGCGTTGGCTCTGCTGGCAGTGGACCGGCCGCTGCCCGACGAGAATCCTCCTCCGCTCGCGGTCGGCGAGCTGGGACTCGACGGTAGCTTGAGAGCGGTCCCGGGCATCCTGGCCTTTGCCCGACAAGCCCTTCAGACCGGCAGTCGCCTGATTCTTCCGGAGAGCCAGGCGTCACAGGTCGAGGCCATCGAGGGATTGGTCTACGCCCCGGCCGCCGACCTGCGGACCGCGGATGCGGCCCTTCGCCAGCCTGAGTGCTCACGTACCGGCAGGGGGCGTCCGGCGAGAAGCCCCACGGACGTCTCATTCCTTCTCGACCTCGTCAAAGGACACGGCTTGGTCAAGAAGGCCCTCGGCGTGATGGTGGCGGGCGGACATCATATGCTCATGAGCGGCCCCCCCGGCATTGGCAAGACCATGCTGGGTCGGGCGGTCGCGGACCTACTGCCTCCTTTGTCCCCTGAGGAGCGCCTTGAGCTGACCCTCGTTGCCCAATGGGCCGGCATGCTCGGGGACCGCGAGGAGTTGCTGCAGGAACGACCCTTCAGGGCCCCGCATCCGACCATCTCGCCGGCCGGCCTGCTGGGTGGTGGAAATCCAGGACGACCAGGCGAAGTTACCCTGGCCCATCAAGGCATCCTGTTCATGGACGATCTGGATGAGATTCCCCGCACCTCGCTGGATCTCCTGAGGGAGCCCATGGACACGGGCTCCCTGACCTGGCACCGACACGGACGTCCGCTACGACTGCCTGCCGCCTTCACGCTCCTGCTGGCCGGCAATCCCTGCCCTTGCGGACACTGGGGCCAGGAGAACGGACGCTGCCACTGCCTTGCCCATCATCGCTCTCCCTTGGCGCGGCGCCTGTCCCGCCCCGTTCGCGACCGCCTCGATCTGCAGATCCTGACCGCGCCTACGGCGGACCTCGAAAACCGGGGGGACATCGAAGCGCGCAAACTGCGGGAACAGATACTCGAGGCCCGGGCACGCCAGGAGTATCGCGCCCGAACGAAAGGGGGGCCCCACCTCAACGGCCGGCTCGAAGCCCCCGAACTCGAAGAGCTCGTCCACGAGGTCCTTCCGGGTCCGGAAGCCCGAGCAAGGGCCCTCACCGGCATCCGCAGGGTGGCCCTGACCTTGGCTCAAATGGAGGGCTTTGACAGGCCGAAGGAGGACCATCTGGCTCAATCCCTCTTGCTCCGGCAAGAAGCTTGGCCCGAGGCGGTGCTATCCTGAGGACAACCGTCGTGGGGCCAGACGCCATGTTGCTCCACGGGTTTCCGGCACCCCTGTTCGAGAGTCACACGGCTTGAGGTATTCCCGTCCCCAAAGGGTCGCAGCCACACTGGCTTGTGCCCTGGTTCCCGGCTGCGTGAGCGGGACGGGTGAGTATCTTCGCATGACGCGTTCGCCCGAGCTTCCCTTGTCCCTCGACCTCGAGCCTGCGGACGCCACCGCCCTGCGCACGGCATGGACCCGCGAGCAACCCCTGGGCTTGGAGGGCTCGGTGGCCGCCACCTTGCTTGATCCGGCCGTAGGTCTCGCAATGCTGGCCGGAGATGCCCGCACCCGGAGGATCGGGGGGATTCCTGACTCCATGTCGCGGCAGACATGGCTGCGTTGGTACGCCGACGGCCGGGAGTTGCCCGTGCTGGTGCGATGGCGATTTGCCCGGCACTTCCACGCCGAAGCCGTGACGGAGCCCTCCGCGTGGCAACTGCAACTGGTCTCCGATGATCGACTTGCCCTGCGCCCTCTGCGGCGTGGGCGCCTTACCCGCCAGGACGACGACGAGGCTTGGGCAGGAAACTTCACGATTTGGTTTCCTTGGCGTCAAGCCGACGGTCGCAACCTTCTGGGACGCTCGCCACGCAGGCTGCGCCTGATCGTCAGTGGGTCGCCGGGAAAGGCTGAACTGCAATGGCGATTCGCCCCTGTCTTGTCTGACGAGCGCAACGTGACTTGGGGCCTCGACCCCTGATGAGGTCCCCGGCTGTCCCACGGCTCCTGGTGTTGTCCGGACCGACGGCCTCCGGCAAGTCTTCCTTGGCCATGGAGCTTTCAGCCCACGCGCCCGTGACGTTGATTTCAGCCGACTCCCGCCAAATCTACCGCGGCTTCGACATCGGTACGGCCAAACCAAGCCTTGCGGAACGAGCAAGGGTACCCCATCGCATGATTGATGTGGCCGACCCTACGGAATGCATCACCGCCGCACAGTGGGCCGAGGGAGCAAAGATAGCCATCGAGGAATCTTGGGCCGAAGGACGACAGCCGATCGTCGTGGGCGGCACCGGGTTCTGGATCCGGGCCCTGCTGGGGGATACGCCTCTCGCACCGGTCCCTCCGGACCCCGGAGAGCGGGAACGCCTGATGGCCTTGCCCGACCTGCACGCTCGGCTGGCCGAGGTCGATCCGGCCTCCGCAGCAAAGTTGCATCCGAACGACAGATTTCGCCTCGCACGCGCCCTCGAGATTGCCTTGGCGACCGGTCGCCCACGCACCGAGGTCAAGGTCACGCGTCCTAGATGGCAGGTCCTGCACCTGACGCTCGTGCCGGACCGGGACAAGCTCCGGCAGGCCATCCAGACACGGACCCACGCAATGAATGCCATGGGTTGGGAACAGGAGGTCAGGCAACTGCTGGCACTCCACGGGGACGATCTTCCCCTCCTCGATACGCTGGGTTACCGGGAATGGCGCGAGGTCATCCGCAACGGCCGCAAACAAGAGGAGGCGATGGCCAGCATCGTGGTGAGGACGTGGCAGTATGCCCGTCGTCAATCCTCATGGTTCCGGCACGAGCACGCGGCGAGGCCTTGGCCTGTGGTGACGGAGGCCTCACCTTCGCACGCCGCGGCACGCATCTGGGAGGCATGGCAAGCTTGGCAGACTCCGTGAAGGACCCGACTTTCCCCCCGCCCCATGCCTGGGCCCGCATGGAAGGCTTGGGGAACGACTTCATTGTTGTTCACGCCGCCCTGTCCGATGGCCTTCCACCCACGGCCCTCGTGAAGTCCGTTTGCGACCGCCACAGGGGCATCGGGGCAGATGGCTTGCTCTGGTTGACGGGAAAAAGCGGTGAGACGCCCCGCATGGTCGTCCTGAATGCCGACGGCAGCAGACCCGAAATGTGCGGCAACGGCCTACGTTGCGCCACCCGCTACTTGGTCGACAGGGGACTTGCGCCCCGGGATCAGGTCTTCACGATCCTGACCGATGCCGGTCCCAGGGAGGTCCGTCTCACCGGAGTCGAACGTATCGAAGTGGAGTTGGGTCCTCCCGAACTCACGCCTGAAGCGTTGCCCGCCAAGCCGGAACGAGCGGTCGAAACCCGGACCTTGCCGATGGGCGGCCACGCACTGAGGCTAGAACCCGGAGGACCGTGGGTGACGCTGGTGAGCATGGGAAATCCTCACGCAGTCGCGTGGCAGCCGGACTGGACCCGCGAGGACTTCCTGAAAGCCGGTACCCGCTTGCAACATCATCCGGTCTTTCCAGAAGGCGTGAACTTGGGCTGGCTGCGGTCGTGCGAGGACACGAGCCTCGTGCTCGAAGTGTGGGAACGTGGCGTCGGCCCAACCCAAGCATGCGGGACCGGGGCGGCGGCGGCCGCAGTGGTGGCCAGTCTCGAGACGGGGAAGCACGGAACCTGGCGGGTTCAACAGCCCGGTGGGGAACTTGCATGCTCGTGGGAGAGCACGGATGACTCCTTGCGTCAGCAGGGTCCTGCCCGCTGGATCGCCCTCGGCATGTGGCCTGTCCTCAACCGGTGATGCCGGCACGCTCCCGCGCAGCGGCGCGACGGCGATAGGCCGCGCGCCCCAGCGCACCTCGTCCCCAGGCACGGACCATGGCGGGAAAGACCAATACGTTCAGGACGGTGGAACTGATCAGTCCCCCTAAAATCACCGTCGCGACCGGCTGCAGGATTTCCTGTCCCGGTACGTGCCCGCCGAAAGCCAGTGGCAAGAGACCGAGAGCCGCCGTGGTGGCCGTCATCAGCACAGGCCCTAGACGAACCCGGGTACCTTCCCGCAGCATCTCGTCCGTGAGGGGCCGGGGGCCGTCGGGACCGTCGCAGGCCGCGGCGAACTGCTCGAGCAACAAGATACTGTTGCGAGCTGCAATCCCGGTCAGCGTGACGCCTCCGATGAGACTGGCCACCGAAAGAATACCGCCGGAAAACCATACGGCAGCCACGGCACCCACCATGGCAAGCGGCAGCGCAGCCAGAACCAACCCCGCCAAGGTCGCCGACCTGAAATGCATCCACAACATCCCGAAGACCAAGGCCAACGAGATCGAGGCGAGCACTCCGACCCGCGCCGTGGCTTCCCTCTGGGTGCGCCAATGCCCTTCGATGGCGAGGCCATGGCCTTCCGGAAGAATCAAACCCTGCCGCAGCACCGCGTCCAGTCGGCGGGACGCCTCGTCCTGATCACGACCCACAAAGCCGGCCGTCACGATCACCACTTGCTGACGCGCCTCCCGGTGGATTGCTTCGGGGCCGACCCGCCGTGACAAGGAGGCGACCGACATCAGCGGCCGCAGCCTGCCATCCGCGGCTTCGATAGGCCACGCTTCAAGGGCGCCCGGACGCCCCATGGCCTCGGGATCGGCCCTGACGACGACATCACGCAGCAGCAATCCATCCCGCCACTCCCCGACCTTGCGTCCCGCAAGGGCGAGAGCGGCCTGCTGGCTGACCTCGCGGGCGCTGAGACCCCAGGCGTGAGCACGCAACCGATCGACCGTCACATCGAGAACAGGAACTTCTTGACCCGCTTCGATGCGCACGTCTACGAGACCCGGGACCGACGCCGCCATCCGGGCCGCCTGGCGCGCAAGGCCAGGCAGCTGTCGACCGTCCGGTCCGCTGATCTTGATGGCCAACGGCGCCCGCACACCGGACAACAAGTGATCAAGCCGATGCCCGATCGGCTGGCCGAAGGAAAGTCCGACGCCAGGTAAACCCGACACCCGGGCCCGCAGCTGCCCGACAAGGTCGGGAGTCTGCAGGTGTTCCGGCCGGATTTGGACATCTATCTCGCTGAAGTGCAGGCCTTCCGCGTGGCTGTCGCCCTCGGCACGACCTGTGCGGCGGCTTACCCGGAGGACGCTGGGATGCCCGGCCAACAAACGTTCCGCCGCACGTCCCAGACGATCCGATGCTTCGAGGGACATCCCGGGCTGGGCCACCAAGGCAACGGTCAACGAACCTTCGCGAAAGGGGGGAAGAAACTCTCGCCCGAGAAAGGGGACGGTGGCAGTGGCCATCACACCGGCGAGAAGCGACCCCGCGACGATGAGCTTCGGCCGCCGAAAAATGCGTTGCTGCAGTCGATCATTGGCTTCCTGCAAGCGCACCAGCAGCCAAGCCTCCCCGGGTCGTGCCCGCGCGGCCCGGGGGAGCAACCATGCGGACAGGGCCGGGGTCAAGGTGAGGGAAACGACGAGAGAGGCCATGATGGACACCACGTAGGCCCAGCCAAGAGGCGCGAAGAGCCGGCCCTCCACGCCCCCAAGGGCAAAGAGGGGGACCATCACGAGCACGACGACGAGGGTGGCCTGAACAATGGCACCTCGAACCTCCCGCGAAGCGTCGATGACCACCTTGTAGGGCGAGACGTCTGCGGGTGCCTCACGCAAGCGGCGCCAGATGTTCTCCACGTCCACGATGGCATCGTCCACCAGCTCTCCCACGGCAATGGCGAGCCCCCCGAGGGTCATGGTGTTCACGGGCAGGTCCAAGAGGCGCAACACGAGCAGGGAGGTCAGGAAACTCAGGGGCAGGGCGGAAAGAGAAATCAGCGTCGTGCGGACATGAGCGAGAAATACTCCGAGTACGACTATCACCAGAATCGATCCATCACGCAGGGCGTGCGCGACGTGGCGGATGGCCGCACGGATGAAGCGGTCCTGACGAAAGACATCCGTATCCAGCACGGTACCGGGCGGCAGAGAGGGGAGGACCGCGTGGACGGCCTCGTCGAGTCGGGCCAACAAGTCGAGCGTATTGACCCCGGGCTGCTTGCTTACGGCAAGGATGACGGCAGGCTTGCCACCGACTGCGGCCACGCCTCGGGGCACAGCGTGCCCGAAGACCACGCGGGCCACCTGATCCAATCGAAGGGGCCCCTCGGGCCGCCACGACAGAGGCGCGCCCTTCAGATCCTCCAGATCGCTTAGACGCCCGCGCTGGTGGACCAGGACCTCTTGATCAGGAGCGCGCAGGATGCCGCCGGGAGCCACGCCATCGGCACGCTGTACCGCCTGCACGAGACGCTCGCTTCCCACGCCCTGTCGCCGCATGCGCTCAGGGTCCGGCTGGACCGTCACTTGGCGCAGATGTCCACCCATCACGGTGACTTGGGCCACTCCGGGCACCGCCAGCAACCTCGGCTGGACATGACGATCAGCAAGGTCCCTCAGGGCCAGCAGATCCCCGTCCGCCGACGTCAACGACAGCAACTGCACCTCGCCGAGAAGGGAGACGAAAGGACCGATCCGGGCCTCCACGCCCGCAGGAAACCTCCGACCGGCTTCCGCGAGGCGATCGGCCACCCCTTGACGGTTACGGAAAGGATCGGTTCCCCACGCAAAGGAGAGCGTCGTCATGGCAAGACCGGCTTGCGCCCGAGACCGAAGATTCTCGAGTCCAGGCAAGCCTCCCAGCTGGCGCTCGAGGGGAACGACCACCGCGACATCGACTTCTTCGGGTGAAAAGCCAGGGGCCTCGACCAGCACGGTCACGACCGGCCGCTGCAGCTCAGGGAGCACGTCGACGGGAAGTCGGGGCAGCATGGCCACCCCGGAGAGGGTCAGCAGGAGCGAGGCAACCAACACCCACGGCCGCCGCAGCACCGAGAAACGGATGATGGCGTCCAGCATTCAGGATGGTTTCCGGACCAGGGCCGTCCAGAGAGCCTGAACCCCTTGGACGACCACCCGTCGGCCCTCCGCCAGCCCCTCCTTGACTTCAACCTGCCCCGTCGCTCTCAAGCCTGTGTGGATGGGAAACAGCCGGAAGGTCTCGGGCGCCGTCTTCACCACCACGACGGACTCGCCGCGGGCATTCTCCCGCAAGGCGACTTCCGGCAACACCAGGACCTCGGTCTTCATCGTCCTGCGAAAGGTCAAAAGGCCCGCGGCACCGGACGGAGCATCGACTCGAGGCCAATGGAAAGGCACGAGAGCCTGGCGCGTGACGGGATCGAGGGCGAACGGATGGCCCACGGCCCGAACGGGAACCGACCGGCCGGGGACTGAATCGAGGCACACCTGAGCCGTGCCACCGGCTCCGAGATCCTCGAGGGCGTCCTCGGGAACCTGCGCTTGAAACCAAAGCCGGCCGGGGTCCACGCCTTCAAGCAGCGCCTGCCCCTGCATGACGGCCTCCCCCGGACGGGCCAGAACCCGCGTCACCACGAAGCCTGCGGGTGCAAGAACCGGTACGGGGCCTGCACTCGCCTGTCCTGGCCTGACGATGGCCCGCAGCGCCGCCAGCCGGTGCCGCGAGGCCGCAAGGTCCGCCTCGGCCTCGGCCAGATCGCGCGAGGCGCCATCCCTTGCCGTCCCGAGCACGACGCCCTCGCTTCCGGCAAATCGCTGCAGCACCTTCAGGGCAAGCGCCCGACGAGCCTCCGCCCTCGAGAGGGCGGCCTCCGCATCTGCGGTGTCACGCGCCAAGGCATTGGTCTCGACCTGAATTTGGACCCGCTCGCCCACTCCGGGCCATTCCCGGACCCTTCCAACCGGCCCCGAGGTACGCACGGCGTATCCAGGGCCCGGCCAAGCGCCGGATTCGAGGAGCCCGGCCCTGGGCGCACGAAGGACCGTGGCCCTGCTGGCATCGGGCACGAGTTGACCCGCAAGCCGGTGCTCCCGCACCAGAGACCCCCGGGCGACGCGGACGGTCCTGAGATCCATCGCGAACTGGACCTCAATCGGGACGTGAAGACTGGGCACCCTGGCCCCGGAAGACAAAGGATGCTCACCATGGGCGTGCGAAGGGCGGTGTGCGTGCGCTCCATGGTCGTGGTGAGGGCCGGCCGAGACGGGCTGCGCCAGCAGCAGCAGCCCGGCCATGCCACTGGCCCGCGCCGTTCGCCGCCGGCGACCCGACGCCCACGCAGCAAGCAGGAGCAACCCGGTGCCGGCCGTCGCACCTGCTGCCATCAGATACCGGGTCCCATGCGAGCGCGGATCCTCGGAAGAATCCATCGCCGGCATGGCCGCCCGGCGCACCCGTCCATCCCTACCGGTCCACTCGACAGTCAACGCCAACGGGCCACGAGGCCACGAGATCCCCGCCGCGAACCTTCCCGGCACGGCCGCATCAGGGACCAAACGAACTCGTCCGCGTCGGCCGGCTCCGAGGTCCCGCAGCACATCGACACGGGGCGCGACCACAGGAGTTCCCGCCGTCGCATCGGCCAGCCATAGCTCGATCGTGCCCTCGCGACCTTCGGGCACCACAAGCACCATGTCCACGTCTCGGGTTTCGAGCGTCACGCGCTCGCCATGACGAACACCGGTAACGACCGGAGTCCCCTCGGCACCGTGGGGGCCTTCATGTGCCTCGGCCGGATCACCGACCAGTGCAAGCATCGGCAGCAGGGCCCAGAGCCAAGGCAGATGAAGGGTCATGCCCCATGATGCTACACTCGCTTCGTGAAAGACATGACCATGAGCCCTTCCCATCCCTTGCAAACCCCGATCTCGGAAGCCTGGATGGCTTCGGACCGTTCGGAGGCCTTGCGAGACCCTGCCGTGAGAGACGCGGTGACCGAGACCATCGACCTGCTGGATAGAGGGATCCTGCGCGTAGCCGAGAAGCTGGACGGCGCGTGGCAGGTGCACGAATGGGTCAAACAAGCGATCCTGCTTTACTTCGGCATCCGGCCGAACGAGATGATCGAGGCCGGAGACCTGCGATTTCTGGACAAGATCAGGACCAAGACGGCCCTCGACGGCGTACGTGTCGTCCCTCCCGGTGTGGCACGCTACGGCAGCCACCTCGAACCCGGGGTCATCCTGATGCCGGGCTACGTCAACATCGGTGCCAGGGTCGGCACTGGCACCATGGTGGACACCTGGGCCACGGTCGGTTCGTGTGCCCAGGTGGGCGCAAACGTCCACTTGGCCGGAGGAGTCGGGATCGGTGGCGTCTTGGAACCCCCTGCGGCCAGACCTGTCGTCATCGAGGACGGGGTCTTCGTGGGGTCGCGCTGCATCGTGGTGGAAGGCGTCCTGGTAGAACAGGAGGCCGTGTTGGGGGCGGGTGTGGTCCTGACGGCCTCCACGCCCATCATCGATGTGACGGGTCCCGATCCCGTCACCTACAAGGGCAGGGTGCCCTCCCGTTCCGTCGTCATCCCCGGAACCCGGCCCAAGGACTTCCCGGCCGGCACCTATCACGTGCCCTGCGCCCTGATCGTCGGCCAACGCGGGACCGGCACCGACCTCAAGACCTCCCTGAACGCCGCGTTGCGTGACTTCGACGTTCCCGCATGAAAGCCGTGATCGAGGCTGAGCTTGCCGACAGGCTCGCCCGACGTACCGACGCCTGGTGTCGTATCCCGTCGCCCACCGGTTTCGAAAGCGACCTGGCCGACCGGGTGGCAGCCGAAGCGCTAGCGGCCGGCCTGGTCGCCACCCGTCACCGCCACTGCCTCGTCCTGCGACGTCCGAACCAGAAGGGCCCTGTGGATCTGGCGCTCGTCGGCCATCTCGATACCGTGCGGCCTGCGACGGATCAACCGGAAGGCATCTTCGAGGGGCGGGTCTGGGGCTGTGGGGCCAGCGACATGAAGGGCGCCCTCGCCGTGATGTTCGACCGGCTCTGCGAGCCGTCCCGCCATTCCTTGTTGGGCCTGTTCTATGATCGGGAAGAGGGGCCCTTCGCCGACAACGGCCTCGCGTGGCTGCGGGCGGAGGGCTTGCTTCCGGAAGCTCGGGCCGCCGTCGTCATGGAACCCACGGGCAACGCCATCGAGGCAGGATGCATGGGTAATCTGCATGCCGAACTCGTGCTGCATGGGCGCCGGGCCCACAGCGCTCGTCCTTGGCAAGGCGAGAACGCCTTGCACGCGGCACATCCCGTGTTGGCGGCCCTCGCAGGCATGGCATATCCCGAACGTCGGGTCGGCGGCCTGCCCTTCCGTGAGGTCCTGTCCGCCACGACAGCCACGACCCGAAACGGACGCAACGTGGTGCCGGACACCCTGACCCTGAATCTCAACCTGCGATTCTCCCCCGATCGTAGCCTCGCCGAGGCCGAAGCCGGTTTGCGTGAATGGATCGAGGGCTTGCGACTGAGGGTACCGTGGGACCTCGACATCACGGATCGTGCCCCCGGAGGCCGAGTCTGCATGGATGCCCCGCTCATCGGACCTTGGCGCCTGCGGCACGGTCTGCCCGTCCGCCCCAAGCAGGCGTGGACGGACGTGGCACAGCTTACGGAAGCTGGCATCCCCGCCGTGAACTTCGGTCCGGGTGATCCGGCCGAAGCCCATCAGGCCCGGGAATCCGTCAGGCTCGCGGACCTCGTGCGCGCCTGGCAACTCCTCGACGATCTGGCGGAGGGCCCGTGAACCCGCTCCTGGCTGACATGGCCCCCTCGCCCATAAGGGCCATGAACCAGCTCAAGCGTCCCGGAGACCTGGATCTCGGGTTGGGAGAGCCGCCGTGGGGGGTCGATGATGATCTCGTCGAAGATGCCCTCGAGGCGATCCGCCGCCATGGAACGGCCTATGGCCCTAATGCCGGCCTTGCGGACGTTCGGGCGATGCTGGTGGCGGCCCGCGGTGGAAGGGCTTTGAAGGGGACCGGTGCCGAGGGCGCTCTGCTCACGGTGGGGGCTCAGGAAGCGGTTGCCTGTGCCATGGGAGCGCTGGTCGAAGCCGCCGGCCAGGCGGAGGTCCTCCTCATCGGCCCCTGTTACCCCTCCTATCGACGGATCGCAGAGTGGCTGGGGCTACCCTGTCGAACCGTCACGATGTCGGCAGCAGAAGGCTTTGCACTCGATCCGGAACGGATCTTGGCCGCCCTCGGTCCGAGAACCCGCCTCGTCATCCTCGGACAACCCGGCAATCCGACGGGCCAAGCCCTGCGAGGCAACGAGCTCGAGATCCTGCTGGACGGCCTTGCGCGACATCCCGCCCGCCCGTGGCTTCTCTCGGACGAGGTGTACCGGGACCTGCCCGGCACACACACCGAGGTGGCTACGGCCCTGGACCACGGGGAGCGGGTCGTGGTCGTCGGCAGCCTGTCCAAGTCCCACGCGGCAACCGGGTGGCGCATCGGTTGGCTGCTGGCCCCCCCAGCCCTCGTGACCGTCGCGACCCGCCTCCATCAACTGATCGTCACCTCGACGGCAATTCCCGGTCAGCGCCTTCTTGAAGCGGTCTGTCGTCGGAACGCATGGTCACGTGGGGTCGCCGCCGCACGGCAACGTTGGGAGGCCGCGGCCGTGGCATTGACGGCATCCGGTTTGGAGCACACCGTGCCGAACGGCGGATTCTTCACGTTGGTCAGGCCGCCAGCCGGCTTGCCGGGGGAAGACGAAAGGGTCGCTCGCGACCTCCTGGACCATGAGCGAATCGTCACGATCCCGGGCGCAGCCTTCGGGGCCGATGGCTGGCTACGGATCAGTCTGCTGGCCCCATCGGATCGCCTGGAGAACGGCCTGGGGCGGTTGGCCCGGTACCTGGACCACCTCGCGAACGCAAGGGCATGAGCGATCCCCGCTCGGCATCCAAGGCCACGTCAGGTTCTCCGCCCGGCGGAATCACGAGCCACATCGGGCCCTGCATCCGCCCGCGGAACGGCTGCAGGACCACCCGGGTACCTGGCCGCCACCATGTCATCTCTCCTTGGGCACGCATGGCTGCGAGCAGCCGAGGCAAGGCGTCCGGAGCATCCAGTCGGACTCGGCGGAAGGCCTTCGTTCCGCTTCGGTACACACGGTAGGCCAAGGCCCCTCCGCGCCACGTGACCGCTCCGCCGTGACGCGGCACGGTGACCTCGCGTACGTCGTCATCGCCCACAGGCTCGAGACCTGCGGCGACCTCGGGCACGAGTCCATAGGGCACGGCCGGATCCGGCCGTGGCGGCCGCCGCCGCAGCAGGACTTGCCAACTGCCACGAGAAATCGTGCCACGTTCGAGGTCCTCCAGGTCGTCTGTCCACGCAAGGAAGGGTTCCCAGGTCGAATCCCCCTGGGCCACGACCGCCAGACGCACGGCCCAAGCCATGGACCCCTCCACACCCTCCGGAAAGGATTCGTCCAGCAACCCGGGCTTCGGCGTCGGGGACGCGGTGGCGGCAGGAGGCGGGGTAGGCGAGGGAGACGGCGGTGCCTCGGGCAGGTTCAGGCGGAGCAGCAGGGCTTCGCGCTGGCGGGCGGCGGCAGCTTGCGCGCGCTCCGGGTCAAGCAGTCGGTCTTGACGCCATCCCGCCCACGTTCCAACCTGTTCCGCCAGCAGACCAATGCCCCACCCGGCCGCAAGCAGACCGGCCCCGAACAGCAGGCCGGTGATCGGATGCTCGGCGGGGAAAGGGGCCACGAGAGAAGGAGGCAGGGTCACGGCGCCACGCGTCACCTGCTCATCCCGACGACCGAAGAAATTGTCCAGGGCAACCACGGAACCCGCAGGCACCAACAAGAGGCCCGCCGCGAGCCGGCCCGCCGACCACAAGGCGGTGGCGCGCGCAAGGTCACCGGCCAGCTCGTCCTCGTCCGGCTGGCTGGCCAATACCTTGTCTGGAACCGGCCGGCCGTCCCGCAGCAGCTGATAGCCTCCCTGCTCGATCACGACCTCTATGGCGAAACGGCGGTACAGGGAAGGGCGCTCGTCCAGCACCTCCCACTCCGGCGAGGGTGAAGGCACGGGGGAAAGCGCGGCGACGGCTACCGTCATCCCCACGAGGGCTGGGCGCGCGGGACGCGGCATGGGGCGGCTCTCCTTGGGAGACGGCATCTTACCATGTGGTACGATGCGGAGGTCATGACTACCGCAAAATTGCCGCAGGAAGGACGTCTGGGCCAGATGCTCCTGCTTCAGGGGCTGATCTCGTCGGATGACCTCGCGGATGCCCTGCTCGTGCAGGAAGCCGAGCCGAACCGCCCGCTGGGGGAGATCCTCGTGGCCCAAGGTGCGGTCACGCCATCTCAACTGCGCGAAATTTTGCGAAGTCAGCTCCAGGATGCCCGGCTGGGCCAGATCCTGATGAGGCGGGGGAGTCTGTCCCAACCGGACCTCGAAAAAGCCTTGGAAACCCAGTCGGAGGACTCTGGGCTTCTGGGTGAGACGCTCGTCCGGCTCGGGATGTGTACCGCAGACGACGTGTCTTGGGCCTTGGCGCAACAGCGTCAGGAAAAGCGTCTCGGAGCCTTCCTGATCAAGCGCCGCCTCATCACCAGCGAGGACCTCGATCGCGCCATGGAGACCCTCGGTGGCGAGCCCGACGCTCACCTCGCGGACATTCTGGTCCGTCAAGGCTCCCTCACACCCGAGCAGGTCGACGAGAACCTCAGTTTCCAGAAGCAAGAGTCCCGCTTGGGCACGATTCTCGTCACCCAGGGCGTCGTGACCCTCGAGCAGCTCGAAGATGCCCTGGTCCGTCAAGCCGTCACAGGCCAACTGCTTGGCGAGATTCTCGTGGGTTCGGGATTGTGCACCCTCGAGCAGCTAGGTCGGGCCTTGCAGGCCCAGCTCGTGGACGGGCCACGGGAACCGGAAACCGGAGCGTGAGCGAGGCGTCTCGCCCCCGGATCGTCATCTCGGGGTACTACGGTTTCGGCAATGCCGGCGACGAGGCCATCCTGGCTACCTTGGTCCAGGAACTGGGCCCGTGGGCAGACTTGGTTGTGTTGTCTGCGGATCCTGCGGGCACTCGCCGCGACCACGGGGTCAGGGCCATGCCCCGCACGGCGGCAGGCCCCATCTGGCAATCGCTCAAGGGGGCTTCACTTTTCATTTCAGGTGGCGGCGGCCTCATGCAGGACGTGACGGGGGTGGGTTCCGTGCCCTATTACGGTGGACTCATCCGCCTGGCACGAAAAGCAGGTGTCCCTGTCATGACCCTGGGCGTAGGCTTGGGTCCCTTGCGCCGTGGCTGGTCCCGTACCCTCGCGGCCTGGTGCCTCGACGCATGCTCGGCCATCGCCGTCAGGGATCCGGGGTCGGTCGATTTGCTGGCATCCATGGGATTGGCGGGCCCGCGCGTTCATTTGACGGCGGATCCCGTCCTGGCCTTGCGTCCTGCACCAGCAGATCGGATCGCGACCCTGTTGCAGGAGGCGGGATTACCGCTCGAGGGTCCTCCGCTGGTGGGCGTGGCCGTCCGCACGTGGCCCGGATGGTTCGAGCGTCAGTTCAAGAGCCTGTCGGCTACCTTGGGACAACTTGCTGCACGGGAGGGACTCAGGGTCCTCGTCCTGCCCTTCCAGCATCCCGAGGACCTGTGGATTTCCCGTGAATTCGCCTTATGCGCCGAAACCCGCCCCGAAGGCCATCGACCCGAGGTCACCGTGCTGGAGAAGCCGTGCACCCCCGCAGAGCTCATGGGCATCGTGGGCCGATGCGAGGCCGTAGTCGGCATGCGCCTCCACGCCTTGATCATGGCCGCCGCGACCGGGGTACCTTTCTTTGGTCTCGCTTACGACGAGAAGGTCCGCCAGCATTGTGCCCGCTGGACGGCTCCCATGGCCCGGGAGCTTGCAGACCTCGACGATTTCGGCTCCTTCGGGACGCAGTTGGAGGCCTTCTGGCACTCCCGCAAGGAACTTGCCGCGGGCCTGCGGGAGCGCCAGACCGCGGTACAGGAGGCCGCCCGGGCCAATTTCGATCTTGCCCGCCGCCTCGCGGGTCATCCGTCCGGAGTGACGGGATGAAACCGTACTCTCCACCCCGTCTGCGCGTCACCGGACTCCCGCTGGACACGGGAGATGCCGATTGGGCCGCGGCAAAGGTTCGCGAGGTCCTCGCATCGGCCGCACCCTCCTGGCTCCACGTCGTGACCATGAATGCGGAAATGGCGATTCAAGCGTCCGGTCATCAGGCTTTGGCCCGAATCATCGGCGAGGCGGGTCTCGTTCTCCCCGACGGTTCAGGCGTGGTCTGGGCGGCAGCCCGCCGGGGAGTGCCGGTGCGCAAGTTGGCGGGGGTGGCCTTCGTCGATACGATCGCCGCTTCTTGTGCCGCCACGGGCAAGGGGCTCTACCTGCTCGGGGCTGCCCCTGGCGTCGCCGCCGCTGCCGCCGAGGTCCTGCGCACGAGGCACCCCGGCTTGACCATCGCTGGCACCCGCGACGGCTACTTCACCGACGCAGAAGAACCAGCCGTGATCGAAGGCATCCGCGCGTCCGGCGCAGCCGCCCTCCTCGTAGCCCTCGGCGTGCCGCGGCAGGAACTATGGATCGATCGCCACCGCCGCGGTCTCGGGGTGCGGGTGGCGATGGGAATCGGGGGCAGTCTCGACGTGATTTCCGGGCGCCTGCAGCGCGCACCTGGATGGATGATTCGCCTGCATCTCGAATGGTTGTACCGCCTCGTCCAAGAGCCGTGGCGCTGGCAACGCATGGCCACGCTGCTCCCGCGGTTCATCCGGGCGGCCGTCGCGGCTGAGAAGCAGGAGCGGTACACTTTGGAGGCCGATCCCGGCGAACGACAGGGACCCCCCACCGCATGATTCGGCTCAAGCAGGTCAGCAAGATCTACCCCAGCGGCGTACGCGCCGTGACCGGGGCCAATCTTGATGTCGAGAAAGGCGAATTCGTCTTTCTGGTAGGACTCTCCGGTGCGGGCAAGAGCACCCTTCTCAAGCTCCTGTACCGAGCGGAAACGGCAACTTCTGGTTCAGTCCTGGTAGCCGGTACGGACATCGGCCGCTTGTCGCGGGGCCAGTTGCCAAACCTGCGGCGTCGAATCGGAGTGGTTTTTCAGGACTACAAGCTGCTGCCCCAAAGGACGGTCTACGAAAACGTGGCCTTCGCCCTCAAGGTTTTGGGAACCAGCCGCAGCGAGGTGGAGAAACGCACCCGCAGCGCGTTGGATCTGGTCAACTTGCGTGAATACAGCGACCTCATGCCCGGCCAGCTCTCGGGTGGACAGCAACAGCGGGTCTGCCTGGCCCGTGCGATCGTGAACACTCCACCTCTTCTGCTCTGCGACGAGCCGACGGGTAATCTCGATCCGGATACTTCGTGGGACATCATGCGGCTGCTTACCCGTATCAACCAGCATGGAACCACCGTCCTGGTCGCCACCCACAACAAGCACATCGTGGACTCGATGCGCCGGCGCGTCGTGGCGCTTGACGGGGGGCGCATCGTGCAGGACATCGCCCGAGGAGGTTATCCCGTTGGAGTCGGTTAGACGCTTCTGGCGGCAAGTCGGCTTCGTGCTGGAGGAGGCTTTGGCCTCTATCAGCCGTCAGGGATGGATGAGTGGCGTGGTCATCCTTACGATGACCGCTTCCCTACTCATCCTCGGCGGGATATGGCAACTCTCCGACGACCTTTACGGCCTGTCCCGCGCCATCGGTGGCAAGGTTGAGATCATGACGTTCGTGCGCGATGGCGGAGATGCCGCACGGCTATCGTCGGCCATTCGGCAGTTTCCCGGTGTCACGACCACCGTCGTGGTCACGCGTGACGAGGCGTGGGCGCAGTTGCAGCGCGACATGCGCAGCGAACTGTCCTTCGAGAATCTCCTGGATGACAACCCGCTGCCCGACACCATCAGAGTCAAGGTCGACAATCCGGACCAAGTCGCTCCCGTCGCCGATCGCATCCGTCAGCTCGACGGGGTCGAGGACATCAACTACGGTCGAGATCTGCTTGCCAAACTGCAGCAGATCGCTGCCTTCGTGCAGGCGGCCGGGGCCATTCTGGTGGGTTGCCTGCTGGTGGCTACCCTCGCCGTCACCGTCAACACCATCCGCTTGACCGTCCAGACCCGCCGCAGGGAGATTGAAATCATGCAGCTGGTCGGAGCTTCGAACGGCTTCATTCATTGGCCCTTCCTGCTCGAAGGGATGCTCTTCGGGGCACTTGGTACGCTCCTGACCAGTCCCTTGCTGATTACCTGGCGAACCTTCGTCATGCAGCGCTTGCAGGAGCTCTTCCCCTTCGTGCCTCTCGTGGCCGATCCCCTCTCGACCGCCCAGCTGTTGGGCAACCTGCTGTTGGTAGGTGTGGGCGTGGGTGCACTTGGCAGTCTCGTTTCGGTCAAGCGCCATTTGTCGGCAGGGTGAAGCCTTGTCGAGACCGTCGGGTAGCCACGGGGTAGAAGGAAGGCATGCGCCGCAGGGAGCCGGAGGACGGAGGGGGGAGGCCATCACATGGGCCGCCTGCCCAAGGCGTGCCCCAGCGTGTGCAGCCCCAGCAACTGACTCGCCCGATCTCTCCGGATGACGTAGGGGATGCCCGCATCGGCCCGGGCGACAGCGTGGTGCAGGCGGCCTACGCCCGGACCCAGGCCGGCACGTCCGATCTGCTGCCGGGTCCGCGCGCGGTTCCCGACATCGGGGATCGCACCGATGCCCTGATGCTCCGCAAGACCGCCAAGTGGTCGCGCAGCCTCAGTTTCTCCGTCCAAGGCATCACCTGGCGTGCCGGATTCGCACCCGATCTGGTGATGACACCGGTCGGTCAATCGACACCTTTTCGGCAACTCGCGGATCAGGAAGCCGAGGCACCTACCGGGGCCATCCTGCGTCCCGTCGGACTCGATCACGAACTTGTCTTTCGCGCCCTGGTTCCTCCCCATCTGATTGAGCAGGCAGAGCAGATGTTCGGTTCTCCGCCACGAATCGAGCGCATCGCACTGTATTACTTTCCTACCGGCGAAGGAGCCACCGCCGGCATCGTGGCCTCCTATGGCGATCAGGTCACCAGCCGGGCCCACGTGCTGTATCTGCAGACCAACATTCGCCAGGCATCCCCTTCTGTACTGGAACAGATTGCCCGGACCTTCGAGGCCGCGATTCCCAGAGCCCGGGAGGCGGCGGCCCGTCCGGCCACCGGCACCTTGACCGAGGAATGGGAAAGAGCGATGAACCGCATCGATTCCTCGCTCAAGAACAGTCGCCTGGCTCGTCAGGCCAAGGCGGCACGCACAGGGGCATGGCAATGGGGTCAATGGGCGGGACAGGGACTCGATCAGGCTGTCGGTGCCTTCGACCGGATGCTGCTGGGCCTGATGGCCCTCGGCAGGATGCCCAGCCGCCTTTTCATCGGCGTGCTGCGTGTGATTTCCGGTGCCATCGTGCGCACCATCGAATCCTTCGACCGTTCGCCAGGACCGCCCCGACGCTAGGCTAGCTCTGGAGATCCCCAGGCAAGGCGGGCAGATCCGGTGCCCCGGCCGCAGCCGTCATCCGCGGAACCCAACCTGGCTGATCCCGAGCTTCCAAAGCGAGCTGAAGCCCCCAGCGAATGGAAGGGAAAGCCAGATCCCCCCAGGGAATGTCCACCCAGGGCCGCAAGACCACCTCGAGGCTCTCTTCCCCAGCCTCGTGGGCCTCTCCCAACATCCGGGCCTCGTAAAGCAGATGGACCTGACCGCGCCCAGGCACGCTGTAGACGCCAAGCAGACGCTCCACGACCACTTCCACACCGGCCTCCTCGCGGGCCTCCCTGGCGGCCCCCTCCTCGGCCGTCTCCCCCATCTCGAGGAAGCCCGCCGGGAAGGTCCAATAGCCGATGCGGGGAGGGATGGCCCGGCGGCACAGGGCCAGGCGGTCCCCCGTGTGACAAACCGCCCCGACGACGATGCGGGGATTCTCGTAGTGGACGACACTGCAGGAGCTACAGACCGCCCGCTCGCGATTGTCGCCGGGGGGTATCCGCAGGTGCGTGGGCGCTCCACAGGCAGGACAATGTTTCACAGGAGGGATCGTACCCCGACGGTGCCTCTTCAGCCCTTATGACCGCGGTCGGCAGTCTGATCGACTTCCCCCCACGTTTCCCCCCGATTTTCCTCCAGATTTCCCCCGCAACCTCACCGGTTCTTCACCATGAAAAGCGACTTTTGCACTTGACCACTTTTTTTGATCGTGCTGTCTAGACACCATATCTAGGGGTCGCTACTGTCTTTACACGCCCTTCTCGCACTAGATATGGGCCAAGCGTCTCGTTCGACCTAACGTCCCCAGCACTTCACCGGCGGGCACAAAGCCGCCGTTAACCAGGAGTCCCATGCTCAGCAAGAATGCCCTGACCGTCCTCGAAAAGCGCTATCTGCGCAAGGATGAAAAAGGGGAAATCGCGGAAACCCCGCTCGAGATGTTCGCCCGCGTGGCCAGCACGTTGGCGGAGGTCGATCGTTCCTACGGGGCCGACGAGGTCGAGGTCCGCACGTCGACCGAACGCTTCCTGCGGGTCCTGACCACGCTCTCCTTCCTTCCCAACAGCCCGACGCTGGCGAATGCCGGCACGCGCACCGGCCAGCTGTCCGCGTGCTTCGTCCTGCCGGTGCCGGATGATCTCGGTGGCATCTTCGAGTCCATCCGCGACGCCGCCCTCATCCACCAGACCGGCGGGGGCACCGGCTTCTCGTTCAGCCGGCTGCGTCCAGCGGGGGATATCGTGGGTTCCACCAAGGGCGTCAGCTCCGGCCCCGTAAGCTTCATGGACGTCTTCAACGCGGCGACCGAAAGCATCAAGCAGGGCGGCATGCGCCGTGGCGCCAACATGGGTATCTTGCGGGTCGACCATCCGGACATCGAGGTCTTCATCAATCACAAGGAAGACCTCAGCAAGCTGACCAACTTCAACATCTCCGTCGCAGCCACCGACAAGTTCATGCAGGCCGTCGAGGCCGGTACCTCCTATGACCTCGTCAACCCGCGCACGGGTGCCGTCACCGGACAGCGGGACGCGCGCACGATCTTCCGGACCATCGTCGAACGTGCCCACAGCACGGGTGAGCCTGGCCTCATCTTCATCGACCGCATCAATGCCGAACATCCCACGCCTTGGCTCGGCGACATCGAGTCCACCAATCCCTGCGGCGAGCAGCCCCTCCTCCCCTACGAGAGCTGTAACCTCGGATCGATCAACCTCGAGCGGATGCTGACCCGGGCCGCGGATGGCGCACCCGTTGTCGACTGGGATCTTCTGCGCGAGACGATCCACATCGCCACGCACATGCTGGACAACGTCATCGATGCCAATCGCTATCCGATCGACAGCATCCGCGACATGACGAAGACCACGCGTAAGATTGGCCTCGGCGTGATGGGCTTCGCCCGCATGCTTTGTGAGCTCGAGGTGGGTTACCACACCGAAGAGGGTCGCCGCCTCGCAGAGCAGGTGATGAGTTTCATCGACTACGAATCCAAGGTGGCCAGCATCGAGTTGGCCCGCAAGCGTGGGCCGTTCCCGGGCTTCCGCAAGGACAACCGTTACGCGCTTCTTTGGCAACAACGTCAAGCTCAAGTCGACAGGCACCCCGAAGCGGATTACGCCTCGCTCATCCCGCTGATGGAGCAGTACGGAATTCGCAACGCCTGCACCACGACCGTGGCCCCCACGGGAACCTTGTCCATCATCGCCGATACCTCGGGTGGGGTGGAACCGCTGTTTGCCTTGGCCTTCCGACGCTTCCAGGCCGACACCCACATGGTGGATGTCGACCAACCCTTCCGTGTGGTGGCGGAGCGAGAAGGTTTTGCTTCCGAAGCTTTCTTCGAGGCACTGGAGGCCAACCACGGCAGTCTCCTGGGCCTGGAGGACTTCAGCGTGCCCGAGTGGGTACGCGAGGTCTACGTCACGGCACATGACATCCGCCCTGAAGATCACGTCCTGATCCAGGCCGCCTTCCAGCGCTATAACGACTCAGCAACCAGCAAGACGATCAACTTCAGCGAGCAAGCTTCCGTCGAGGACGTGCAGACCGCTTACGCCTTGGCCTACCGCACAGGCTGCAAGGGCATCACGGTCTACCGCAACAACAGCCGTGCGTTCCAGCCACTGTCGGTCCCCAAGAAAGAGGAGAAGGTTGCCGATCAGTCTCTCCAGGCGATCGAGCCGCAGGCTCCGATGGGGGTCGCGCGGCCGAGTGCCCGCAGGCGCGCCGAGGATCTCTACGGCTTCACCCGCTGCACGGCAACGGGTGATGGCAAGCTGTACACGACCATCAACTACGACGAGCAGGGCATCCGTGAGGTGTTCACGGTCGTGGGTCGTTCGGGTGGAACCCTCTTCAGCCTGTCCGAAGCGCTTGGAAGAATGGTCAGCCTGTCCCTCCAGCACGGCGTACCCGTCGAGGATATTGCGACAAGTCTGATCGGCATCCGCGGGGCCAATCCCGTCGGGTTCGGCCGCAACCAGGTGCTGTCCATCCCCGATGCCCTCGGGAAGGTGCTTCGCGAGGCACCTCGCAGCCTGGGCCCGATCCTCGCAGGCATGCCGGCAGCCGTGACGGAGACCGTCGATGTGACCGTCTCGCCCGTGCGGGTCTCGGCCAGCGAAGCAGAAGCTCGCATGCAGGCCACCTTGGTGTACGGCAAGAGTCCTGATTGCCCGGATTGCGGGGCGTCCCTCGAGTTCGGCGAAGGCTGCGCGACGTGCCGCTCTTGCGGCTACAGCAAGTGCAGCTGAAAAAAGGGACAAGAACGAACCCCCTGTTGCCTACGGGCATCAGGGGGTTCGTTGCACCCGGATGGACTTGCTCGGACATTGTCGTTCCGCTTGCAGGACGTCGTCCTTGACCACGAGATCGGGGGACTCACGTACCTGACTTTTTCCCTTGCGCATGCGAAAGACTCCGGGAACCGTACCGACGCAGCGGCCACAGCCAATGCAGGTCTGGGCATTGACCGTCACCGACAGGATTGTCGAGCCGTCCTCGTCTCCGGTCGTCACGCCTTCCAGCCTCCCCCGCTGCGCAGCGCGTCCCGACCGACCACGATCAGGGAAACATCCGCTGCACGCCCCCCCCCACCGGGAACCTCTGCTCGGATGGTAAGGGTACAAGGCTGTGAGATCTGCAACTCCTGCAACTCGAGACGGAACGACAAGCCCATGCCGGCGACCGCCACAGCCGCCGGGGGGTGCTCATGCACGGAGATTTCGGAGCCGTCCACAAGAATCCGATGAATGAGACCCAGCGGCCCACGAGGTGCGCCTGAGACTGCAGTCAGGGCGACAAGACCACAACTCATCGGAAAGGATTCGGCGACATAGCCCTGTACCGGATTCACGAAGGCCTGCAATTGGGTCTTCGGATCGATGATCACATTCTGGAACAGAATGGTCTGCAGGACCATCGACCCGGGTTGCGACTTCAAGACCTGACCTCGAACCTGCGAAAATCACCCGTCGCAGGAAACCATCGGACGTCAACCTCGCGCACGCGCCACCATCCGGTGTCCTGACGGCACCAGCCCACAAGTTGCTCGAGCCCGTCTTCAGGCCCTTCGGCAAGACATTCGACACGCCCGTCAGCAATCTCGCGCGCCCAGCCCACCAAACCAAGCCGGACGGCTTCATCACGGGCCGCCGCAGGGAACCAGAGGCCCTGCACCTCGCCTTCCATCCGAAGATGGACGCGACGGGCATCCTTCACGAGGAGGCCTCGCCTGGCGCAGCGACTCCGAGATGCCGCCCGGCCCAGTCGACCAGCAACCGAGTCAATTCTTCATGGCCCCTGTCACTCATCATGCTATGGCCAGCCCCGACCACACGGATCCACTCCTTGTCCTCGCTCGCCAAGGCATCGTAGACCTCTCGGCTCAGGGCATCGGGAATCACACGGTCCTCGCTGGCGGCCACGACCAAGACCGGAACACGGACTCCCCTCGCGACAGCTGGGTTGTCGATCTCCTCAAAGAGGTAGGGATAACCCATCAGGCTCAGCGTGCGCTGCAGGAATCCGAGAGCTTCGGCCCGACGGCGTGCCGAGGGGTCCACGAAAAGATCCCGATAGGCATAGGGATAAGGCACATGGACGTGTTGACCGGACAGATCATGCACCACGCGCGCCGCCCGGTAGGCTGCCCGATAAAAGGCCCGCATGGGAAGCGATTGGGTCTTGGCCGGAATGGACGGCGGTGCCATCAAGATCGCGCCGGCAAAACGCTCCGGCTGCGCGGAGAGCATGCGAAGCACAGGTACGGTGCCGAGACTATGTCCCACAAGAAGGATACGGCGAGAGTCCACCTCACCCTGTGCCTCCAGCAAGGCCAGTGCGCGATCGAGATCATCCAACTGCTGATCTCCCACGACGAGACTGCGAACCCCCGCCGACGCGCCGTGCCCGCGAAAGTCGAAGGAAAGGGCAGCGATCCCGCGCTCCGCGAACGCCAGTCCCAACCCCGCATATTCTTCTTTGGCAGAAAGCAGGCCGTGCACAAGGATGACCCCGGGGAACGGGCCATCGCCCTTGGGGCGATGGTAGGCCGCCGACAGGATGGGTTCACCTGGAATGGCCAGTGGACGGTGGGACAAATCTGGAAAGAGGGCTTGCATGAGACTCACCTGAGAGGCCCGCTGCGCGTGAGCAGCACGAGGAGCCATGTTCCCAGTACCCCGGCCATCCCGAACGTCACGAGCGAAGCGACCGGGAGACCGAGAACACGCGGCCCATCGGAAAGACCGGACAAGCCCGCACCGGCCACAAGCAGTCCGGCCACGAGCCACGCCATCGACAGGCGATTGCCGATACCGGTGAGCGTACGTTCGAATCGCCGCATGTCCCGGATATCCGTCTCGATGCGGATCTGGCCCGAGTTGAGCTGGGCGAGCAGGTCATCCAGTCGTCGCGGGCTGCGCACGAGCACGTTGCGCACATCCAACGCGAAGCGCATGAACTCGGGCCCCTTGAGCAATCCTGTGAACTGCCCCCGGACGATGCCACGGATGAATGGTTCGGCGACCTTGACCAACATGTAGTCCGGATCGAGTTGCCGGCAGATACCCTCGAGCGTGACCAACACTCTGCTGATCAGCAGAAAGCTGGTGGGCATGCGGACACGATATCGGGTCATCAGCTCGAGTACACGCTGCATCAGCTTGCCCATCTGGACCTCGGCCGCGGGCCGTCCCAGGAAATCCCGCAACAGGTGATCCATCGCGATCGTCAGGGCCTGACGATCCACACGCCCTTGCGGATGGCCATACTCCAGGATGCGATCCGTCGCTCTGGCCGCATCGAACTGGATCATGGCAAGAAAAAAGTCGATCAGGATCTCACGAGATCGCGGGTCGGTGCGTCCCACCATCCCGAAGTCGATCAGCAACAACCCCGGCATCCGTCCTTCGCCCCGATCCGAGAACATCACGTTCCCGGGATGGGGATCGGCGTGAAAGAGACCATCCACGAAAATCTGTCGCAGAAAGCATGTGGTGATGAGAGCCGCCAACCGACGTCTCTGTTCCAGGGACAAGGTGACCTCGGCCGGAGCCCCGTCAGCCCGCGGGAAGAGCACCGAGACCTTTGACCCGGTCATGAATTCCTGGGCTTGCAATCTCTTCGAGGTGTAGGCGTGGATAATTCGGGGAGTTCGGACATCCTCGCCTGTTTCAGCCAGATTTCGTCCGATTTCTTCCGTATGGGCGGCCTCCTTTGTGAAGTCCAATTCCGCCCGAAGCACGGCCGCGAATTCCTCGGCCAGTCCCTCGACATCGTTCCACTGCCCCCAGCGCGTACGGGCGGCAATCAGCTTCGCAAAATCCAGCAACACGGCCATGTCGGCCTCGACCACGGCGTCGATGCCCGGCCTTTGGACCTTCACGATGACCGGCAGGAGACGACCGTCTTCATCCACCGTGGCGCGATAGACCTGGCCGAGAGAGCCGCAGGCAATCGGCGTCGTATCGAAGGCTGGAAAGATGTCGTGCACGTTATGAGGGCGAGGTCCCGCAGGATTTAGGCTCGTCCACTCCTCCAGGATGACCTGCTCGATGTCTCGCCAAGGGGCCGGCGGCACCTGCTCCTGCAACTTGGCCAACTCGTCGATGTAAGGCTGAGGCAACAAGTCCGCTCGGGTCGACAGCACTTGCCCCAGCTTGACGTAGGTCGGCCCGAGTTCGATCAGGATTTGCCGAAGGACTGAGGGCAGCGGCAGCGTGGGGTCATGCTCGCTTTCGCCTTCGTCCATCTCCTCCTCGCGCTGGCGACGCACCAGGAAGGAAGACATCTGGATCTGCTGGCGGAGACCGGCAGGGAGAACTTCCAGCAACGAGAGGCGCAACAACAAGACATCCCAACCGTAACGGGCCAGGATAGAGGCAATCTCGGCGCGCCTCTGGTTGGCGTTCGGGGGACCAGAAGCCTGTCGGGCCGCACGTGGAAGGTCAGACAAGGTTCGACCTTCAAGAACGCGTGACGGACCGGAACATGCCCCATTCTACCGCTTCCCGGTCGCAGGAGCCGCCGTCCAGAGGGGCAGACCGAGACCAAACCAGGCATCGGGTCCCGGTGGCCCCAGATCGGTGACGCGCTTCCTGAGCTCCCTTGTCAAGGCAGCAGAGGTCAGATCCGGCTGTCGAGCCAGCAAGCGGGCCGCAAGCCCGGCGACATGCGGGGCCGCCATGGACGTTCCCATCATGCCACCATCGAGGACCTGGGGGCGATTGCGGCCCAGATCTCCTGCGACCACGTAGGTCGGCCAAGTCGACCACACGGGGATGTCCTCATCCCCACCGGGTGCCACGAAGGCCATCCCTGGACCGCGATTCGAATAGGGGGCCAAGGTGTCGTCGAGGGTCGTGGCCCCAATAGCGAGGACCTCGGGCAGACAGGCAGGAAAGTCAAGACCACGGCCTCTGTTGCCGGCCGCAGCGACCAGAAGGATTCCTGCACGCGCCGCACCTCTGAGCGCCTCCGCCAAGCGATCGGACATCGTCCGTCCACCGATGGAGAGATTGAGAATCCTGACGCGCTCACCCCCTGGCCCAACCCAGGAGATCACGGCCTCGACGGCCTGGGCGATTCGCTGGTCTTCGCCTCCGCCTGTCATGTCCATGGCCTTCACCGGCAGGATGCGAACGCTACCGGAGCCCGCGACGGCTGTCAGGATCCCTGCGACATGCGTCCCATGTCCATTGCCGTCCAGGCCTGTGTAGGCCACTGGCGGACGCTGCTTGTCCGAGATCTCACGCCCTACGAGGTCGAGGCCGGGCAGGACCACCGGGCCAAGTTCAGGATGACGCCCATCCACCCCGGTATCCAGGACCGCAGCGATCACAGGTCGGATGACTGCTCCCTCAGCTCGACCCTCGGCAGGCAAGCCGAGCGCCTCCAGATTCCATCCAGGCCCGCCGTGGGTACGCGCTTCACCAAAAACCTGTGCGACCCGCCTCCCGGCAATAGACCAGCCCTCATCGGGGCGGGGCCGCGCGGCCCCGCCCCAGACGCCGTCGATCCCGCCCCCCGACGGCAGGGAATGGGAGCAGCCCAGAGCGAAACACGCCGCCAGACCTGCCAACCATCCCCCCCAGGAACGATGCACCGGGTTCCATGGCCCCATGCTGCGATCCCCCCGTGGACTCATCGTGCATCGGGACCGGTCCTCAAGCCTCGCTCGAAACGGACGAAGCGGAATGGCCGACCCGATGAGGTGACGGAAGCCACCGAGAAGCCTCGAATGCTCCAGCTAACCTGCTCCAAGACAGGCGTTCCCGACCCACGGCCGCCGACTCCAATTCATGACCTCTTCCAACGTGGCCGACGCCTTGGGGCACTTACGTGCCCGCTTGGCCGAAGTTGCGGCGGAGACAGGTCGGGATCCCGGGTCGATCACGATCGTGGCCGTGAGCAAGGGTGTGGACGACGTGCGGATCCTCGAAGCCAAAGCGGCAGGCATCCGATGTTTCGGAGAGAACAAAGTGCAGGAAGGCTGCCGCAAGCAGGAGGCACTCGGGGACGCCATCCCCGAATGGCACCTGATCGGTCCCCTGCAGGCAAACAAGGTCAACAAGGCCGTCGGACGCTTTACGCTGCTGCATGGAATCGATGACGCCGATCTCGTCCGTCGCATCGGCCGACGGGCCTCGATGCTTGGCACAACCCAGCGCATACTTCTTCAGGTCAACGTCGCCCGTGATCCCCGAAAAGCGGGCTTGGACCCGGAGGATACGAGGTCTGTGGTAGCCGTGGCCCGGGAAACACCCGGCGTCGCGCTGGAAGGATTCATGACCCTCGCGCCCCAGGACGTGTCGGAAGCGGAGGTCAGCAGGGCCTTCCGTGACCTTCGTCGTCTCAGGGACGAACTGGCACCCGAATGCCCCATCCTCTCGATGGGCATGTCAGGTGATTTCGAACTGGCGATTAGGGAAGGGGCGACGCACCTTCGCATCGGCAGTGGCATCTTCGGGCCGAGGCCCACAACGCAGCAGGAGGCAGGTGCGAACCATGGGTAACGAGACGGAACTTCCCATCTGGGAATCGGTCAAGCGCTTCTTCACCGGAGCGGGGCCTGAGATTTATCCGGAGCTCACGACGGGCAATGGCCCCGAGAACGGCGAGGGACAAGATACGACGGACAGTTCGAAGATCCGCCAGTTCCGGACGGTCTCGAGGGATCCTCAGCACCAGATGTTGGTGGTCGAACCCGTCTCCTTCGCGGAGGCCACGGCGCTTGTGGCCGAGATCAAGAATCAGCATTCCTTGCTGGTGAACCTGCACCTGATGCCCGCGGACCAGCACCAGCGTCTCGTCGACCTGCTGGCCGGAGCAACCATTGCCTTGGAAGGCCAGATGCATAAGGTCAGTCAGGACATTTTCACCTTCGTTCCCAAGACCATCAGCCTGTCGACCGCGCCCCGCGGACAGCAGACCTGGAACCAGCAAAGCCAAGGTGCGAGCTATCCAGGGTCGACCTACCAGAGCCCGAGTCAGTTCGCCCAGGGATTTGCCAACTTCGCCTGACAACGGCCTTGCCTTGCACGGCCGGCCCTCTTCTCCGACGAGGAGAAGGACGGGCCGGCCGTGGTGTATGCTGATCCCTGTGACGAGAGGAGAACCATGACGGCTCCGTGGCAACTCGCCTTCGTGGGCGGTGGCACCATGGCGGAAGCCTTGGTAAAGGGCCTGATCGGCCGGGGCGTGCATGCCCCTCAAAAACTCCTGGTATCGGACCCGCTGCCCAGCCGTCTCGCACACTTGCGTGAAACCTACGGGGTTGCCACGACCCTCGACAATCGGGAATGCCTGCGCGCACGTGCAGTCCTTTTGGCCGTCAAGCCAGCTCAACTCGCAGCGGTGCTTGCCCAGCTGGCACCGGAGTGGCCGGCTTCGCTGCCTGGCCTGTCGATCGTGGCGGGGGCGCGTCTCGACCAGCTGGCGTCCTACTTTGCTGACGGTTGCCCCCCGTTGGTACGGGCCATGCCCAATACCTGCGCAACCATCGGCCAAGGCATCACCTCTCTCGCTTGGAATGCACAGACACCTCCCGAAGTCCAGGATGCAGCTCGGGCCATTTTTGCCAGCGTAGGTGAAACCGTAGACCTGCCCGAAAGCTACTTTGACGCCGTCACAGGCCTCTCCGGCAGCGGCCCGGCGTACGTCACGTTGATCATCGAGGCCCTGATCGAGGCGGGCGTCCAGCAGGGCCTCCCCCGTCGGATCAGTAGGGAACTGGTATGCCAGACCGTGGCAGGTGCCGCCCTGCTGGTGAAGGACTCAGGCATGCATCCGGCAGAATTGAAGGATCAGGTAGTCACCCCGGCGGGTACCACGGCTGCTGGTCTTCAGGTGCTGGAAGAAGCCGCCATTCGTGCCACTTTTTGCCTTGCGGTCCATGCCGCCACCGCCCGTTCCCGCACGCTTGGCCAGGAGGCCGTCCGATGACTATCGCGCTCGTCGATGTCCTCGATCTTGTCTACAATGTCTGGAGCTTGCTGCTCCTCGCGTGGGTGATCCTGAGCTGGATCCCCGGCATCGACCGCCACCACCCGGTCGTCATGGGTGTCAGTCGGGTCGTGGAGCCTGCCCTCGCTCCTTTTCGTCGTCTTGTGCCTGGCATGGGCCCCATCGACATCTCGCCCCTCGTGGCCATGGCCGCCTACCAAGTCATCTATCAGATCCTGCGGCGCTTGCTCACCACAGGCTTGTAGAAGCTGCTAGTCGTCCTCGCGCAGGCGCCAAGTGAGGGTACTGCGCCACCAGAGTTCGCTCTCCTCGCTGTCAGGACGCCGGCGCCACGAAAGACCCGTCATGGCATGGACGTGATCGTCCGGGGCCGTTCCGATACCCAAGCCAATCTCGAAGGACGGGGTGGCTTGCCCGGTCATCTCCCCGTCCCGAAGACCTCGGGCCGCAAGCACCAGCCATGATCCGGTGGCCTGGGGAGAAGCATCCCCCGTCCACCACCAGCGCCACTCGGTCTGGGCCACCATCTGGGAGCTTAGGGAGGCCGAGGTGGAAGCACCCGCCGAAACGTGCCAGGACCAAGGTCCGACAACACCTTGGCCCATTGCCATGGCTTGCTGATCGTCCGCTAGGTTGTAGCGTGCGCCCAAGGCCCACGTGCCTGCCCATGGCGCCCGTCCCCGCAGCCGACCGTGAACCGCGGGCCCACGGCCCCACCATCCGGGGAGGAGAGGGCCTTCACGCGATCCCGTGCCCCCCAGCCAACCTTCGGAAGCCACGGCGGCGACCTCGAGGCCTGCGGTGGTCCCCGCCTCACGATCCCAGCCCCAACCGACCTTCACTCCCAGCCCCGAAGGCTCGAGAAGTCCGGAGGAAGCCATCAATCCGCCCGGAAACCATTGTCCGAAGGAAGTCAGATCCTCTTGTTCCTGCCAAGGCAACCTGATCTGTCCACCTGAGAACTGCCAATTCGCCCCCGGCTCCCAATCGAGCGAGGCTTCTCGCAAGCCGATCCCTTGTCTGGCCCCCTCCGCAGGAAGCACCCCCAGCATGACCCGGCCACCGACTCCCGGAAGAAGACGGACTCCCAGGCCAGCACGCATCGCAGGCACAAGGACTTCAGGAACTTGGGACGCCGTGCCAGGCGAGGGCGGAAGGGAGAGATAGCCCATGTCGAGGCGGGCTGCGGGCAAGAGGTCGAAGGCCATCAGCGGTACAGCCGGGCCCTGCGCCAGCGCTGGAGATGATCGGGTGGCTCCGTTGACCAGATCCCGAGCAAGTCAGTCGGTGAACGGCCCTCGAGCAGGCCCAGACGCAGGATATCCGTCCCAGCCATACGATCAAAGCCTCTGGATTCGAGGCCAAGAGGGCCGGCGTGATGCGCCTGCAGCCAGGCCAAGGCATGAACCGCCAAGGTCACGGGGCGAAACGCACGCGGATCCCTCACGTCGAGCACCACGGCCTGGAACGGCTCAACCGATGGGACACGTTCAAGACCTCTTGGACCTGACACCGGTTCCCAGAGGTCCTTCGTCCGCATGGTTCCCGGCGGCAGCGTGGCAAGCCGGATCTCGACACCAGGCAACGCAAGGGATTGCAGGGACGAGACCAAGCCTGCCGCATCCAGCCAAGGGGCTCCCCAGACGGTGAAGGGACGGTCGCCCACCCGAACATCCAGTCTTGTCGCCTCAAAGAAACAAGCCCCCGGATAGCACAAAGCAGACTCGAACGAGGTCATGGCCGGACTGGGCGGGGTCCAAGGCCGACCAAGGTCAGACCACAGGTCGCGACGGGTCAGCCCTGCGACAGGCACCACTTCCAACTGTCCGCCAATCTCGTCGTTGAACCAGCGGGCGAGCTCACCCAGCGTGAGCCCGTGTCTCACGGCGACCTCAGCTGGGCCCGTAAAGGACAGAAACCGGGGATCCAGGATCCCCCCCTCGACAACCTCGCCACCCAGAGGATTGGGGCGATCCAGAACCACCACCTTCACCCCACGCTCCCGGCAAACTTCCATCACCCTGCGCAAGGTGGCGCCGTAGGTATAGAACCGCGCACCGACATCCTGCAGATCTACGACCACCGCATCGAGACCTGCCAAATCCTCAGCCCTGGGCTTGAGCCTTGTCCCATAAAGGCTTCGCACTCCCAAGGATCGGGTTCCCTCGGCGGTCGCAAGTGTCACCGCACCATCTCGAATCTGTCCCTGCAAGGCCGCATCGAGACCATGTTCGGGCGTGAAGAGCCTCTCGACATGCCACGGCCCGCGCCGGACCAAGGCCAGAACATCTCTTTCGCCCGTGTCGCTGACGGCCGCTGCGTGAGTCAACAGAGCCACCTTCCGAATCCGACCGGTCCGCCACTCCCCGGAGAGCACCCGCTCGGCGCCCGTCTGCACGCGACCGGCCGGAATGGGCAATGCGGCCACGGTAGACGCCCCCGCCGCGCACAGGAGCACACAGGACGCGGCACGGCCGAGGGATTTCCACGCCAAGTTCGGGAAGAAGGCCCACGCAGCCCGCACGACCTCAGGCCTCGAGCATGGCCAAACGACGCTGCAAGGCCAGCTCCTGGTCGGCAACCTCCCGGGAGCGCGTCCTCAGCTTGTCGACCACTGCAGCAGGCGCCTTGGAAACAAACGCCTCGTTGGCCAACTGACCGGCAAGCCGAGCCGCCTCGCTCTTGCAGCCCTCAAGGGCCTGCGCCAGGCGATAGCGCTCGCGATCGAGGTCAAGCAAACCCTCCAAAGGGAGGTGAGCCGTCAGACCACGCACCACGACAGATGCACTGCCCTTGCCCGAGTAGGGCGCGTCCTGCAACTCGATGGTGTCGACCCGCGCGAGGAATCCCACGACGACCGCAAGAGGCGCCAGCGTGTCGGTCTCCTGAGCGGGGCCCTCCAGGATAAGGCGCTCTGCCTTTTTCGCCGGGGGGATTTCCAGATCCTGACGCAGCGTCCTGACCGACCGTACCACCTCAATCATCCTTCCGACAGCTTCCTCTGCATCTGAATCCCTCAGGCCTGCGACAGGCCATGTGGTCCGTAACAAGGTATCGACGGGTGCCGCAAGGCCCGCATGGACCAAGTGTGCGTGAACCTCCTCGGTCAGGAACGGCACGAATGGATGCAGCAGACCGAGCAGATCGCTCAGCACGCGCCACAAGGTGACCTGCGCGCCCGAATCGCCCTCGCGCAGCCGGGGTTTTGCAGCCTCCAGCCACCAATCGCAGAATTCGGACCACGCGAAGACCTGCAATGCCTCGGTGGCCAGATGTAACTGGTAGCCCTCCAGGGCCCGATCCACCTGCTGGATGGTTCGCGACAGGCAGGAAAGGATCCAGCGGTCCATCACGTCCACTGAGGGGGGCAAGTCGGCCAAACGTCGCCACGTCTCTTCGCCCTCGGGAAGCGACATGATCGAGAAACGGGACGCATTCCAGATCTTGTTGCAGAAGTTACGGGCCGATTCCAGCTTTTCGGGCATGAAGTTGACGTCTTGGGCGGCCGTCCCGGCTCCCGCCATCCACCAGCGGCAGGCGTCCGTACCGTAGCGTTCCATCATCTCGAGCGGGTCGACACCCGTGCCCTTGGACTTGCTCATCCGCTTGCCGTCCCGGGTCAGGATGGTCGCGTGGATGACGACATCACGGAACGGCAGGATCCCCGTCAGCTCGAGTGACATGAAGACCATCCGCGCGACCCAGAGGGCCATGATATCGCGTGCCGTAGAAAGGACTTGTGCCGGGAAGTAATGCTGCAAATCCAAGGTCTTGAGAGGCCAGCCTTGGGTGGCAAATGGCCACAGGGCACTCGAGAACCAGGTGTCGAGAACATCCGGGTCTTGCTCCACGGCTGAACCGCAAGTGGGACACGACGTCAAATCCTCCACCGACGCATGCACGTGACCCGCTGAACACGTAAAGACTGGAATACGGTGCCCCCACCACAACTGCCGGGACACACACCAGTCACGCACGTTGCGAAGCCAGTCCAGATAGACATCCCGCCATCTCTCGGGATGAAAGCGCAGCTCCCCCGACTCTGCAGCCGCGATGGCGGGACCAGCCAGTTCGGCCATCCGGACCCACCACTGTTCCGAAAGCCGAGGCTCGATAACCGTGGCGCAACGCTCGCAGGTCCCCACCTGATGGGTATAGTCTTCGGCAGCCACCAGCAGGCCCTCCTGCTCGAGAGCCTCCACGAAACGGGCCCGAGCCTCGAAACGTTCAAGACCCGCCCACGGGGCGCCCGGCCATTCGGCCACGCGGCCCTCGGGTGTCAGCAGGTCCAGAACCTCGAGCTCATGACGCTGGCCTATCTCCCAGTCATTGGGATCGTGGGCCGGAGTGACCTTGAGCCCGCCCGTCCCGAACTCGGGATCAACGTAATCATCGGCAATCACGGGAACACTTCGTCCGGCCAGCGGCACACGAACCTTGCGTCCGATGAGATGCCGGTAGCGCGGGTCCTCGGGATGCACCGCCACGGCCGCATCGGCGAGAATGGTTTCGGGCCGGACCGTGGCGATCTCGATGCCCCCCTCGCCCTCCTCGGCGGGATAACGGACACGATAAAGGCGTCCTTCCCTCTCCTCATGCTTGACCTCCAGGTCGGAGAGGCTGGTCAGGCAGCGGGGGCACCAATTGATCATCCGCTTGCCGCGGGAAATGAGCCCCTTCTCGAAGAGCCGGACGAAGGCCGTCCTGACTGCGACGCTATATTCCGGGTCCATCGTGAAACGCCAACGATCGTAATCTAGCGACGCTCCCATGCGACGGTACTGATTGAGAATCTGGTTGCCGGAGTCCTCCTTCCAGGCCCAGACCCGCTCGAGGAATGCGGCCCGGCCAAGGTCGTGGCGGGTCTTTCCTTCCTCTCGATGGAGCTTGCGTTCGACGACCATCTGAGTGGAAATGCCTGCATGATCCGTGCCCGGCTGCCAACGGACAGCCAAGCCCCGCATCCTCATGGTGCGAGCCAGAACGTCCTGCAAGGTGCCATTGACCGCGTGTCCCATGTGCAATGCACCGGTGACATTGGGCGGGGGACAAGGCGCAGTCCACGTCTCTGACGTCGGCAACTCAGGACTGGCGAAGGCAGCCAGTTCATCCCAACGACTTACCCATCCGGGCTCCACGGCTTCCGGTTCATAGGCCTTGGCCATCCCGGTCACGAGTTGTTCCATAACGGCCTCCCCACCACAACGCAAGAGGTCATGCTACCACGCCCACCCGCTCTACCCACGCCCCAAGCACACGAAGCGGACCCCTGACCAGGGACCCGCTTCGCGAACCGGAATGGGCTACTTCGCTGCGGCCAGAAGCTCGGCCATACGAGATGCCGTGGCCTCATCCACGTACTCGTTGATGGCGTAGTCTCCCGACGCGAGTCGATAGGACTGACGCAAACCTTCCTTCTGCTTGAAGGCAATGACGGCTTCCGCGGTCGCATCATCGAACTTGCCACTGGCCTCCAGCTTGAAGCCAAGCTTGCCCAGCACGAGTTGCAAACTGCGTACGGTTTCAGCGTCGCCGGCATCAGGCCCGACCGCACCATTGGGATAGGAGGCGACTTCGTTGATGAACGCCTCCACATTGGCCCTTTCCGCCGCGAGCCCATACTGCTTGGCGTACTGGGCCACCTGTTCCTGAGACAACGCGGTCGACGGTGAGGCAGCTGCCGACGGCGCAGAAGAGACTCCGGTCGCTGGCTGCGAAGTTGGTCCGCTGGAGGCGGGCTGGGCTGAGGGTGCGGGCGATGCCACAGTAGGTGAGGGCTTGGCGGGAGCCACTGCGGCCGCAGAGGGTGCGGGCTTGGCAGGAGCCCCTGCACCTACAGCCGCAGGGGGCTGAACCATCTGTCCGGGAAGCCCCTTGGCATCAGCGGGCATCTTCAAGGTCTGTCCCACGTGAATCATGTTGGCGTTGGCACCGATGACATCCTTGTTGAGATCGTAGATTTCACGCCACCTTGAGGCGCTCCCCAGATAACGCTGGGCGATTCCAGAAAGACCCGCCTGCCGATCCTGAGAAGAGACGGCATAGGTGGGGACGGCAGCGGCCGTGGAGTCACCAGGCTTGTCCGTGGCTGCAGGTGCATCGGCAGGCGCAGGCTTGTCCGTGGCCGCAGGCGCATCGGCAGGCGCAGGCTTGTCCGTGGCTGCAGGTGCATCGGCAGGCGCAGGCTTGTCCGTGGCTGCAGGTGCATCCGCAGGCGCAGGCTTGTCCGTGGCTGCAGGTGCATCCGCAGGCGCAGGCTTGTCCGTGGCTGCAGGTTCATCGCCCGGATCCACGATGGCCGGCTCTTCGAGAATAGGGTCGGCCTTGACTTTCACCGGCTGGCCAGCTCGCTCTCCTGCCTTCATGGCCTCGACCAGCAAAGCCGCCGTCCGATCATCGACGTACTCGTTCACGGCTGGCTTGCCATCGGCGAGACGATAGGACTGGGTGATGCCATGGCGCTGCTTGAAATCGATGACCGACTCTGCCGTGGCGTCATCAAAGGTCCCCGACGGCTCGACGTTGTAACCATAGGCCCGCAACACCGTCTGCAGCTGGCGGACCTGCTCCGGCGTCCCGGTGTCCGGCCCGATGGAATCCTGTTCGTAGCTCCGAATCTCGCGCACAAAGGCCTCGACGTTACGTGAGGTCGGCAACAAGCCGTACCGCTCCGCGACCGCTTTGACCCGATCTTCGGACAGAGGAGCACCGTCGCCAGCTTCCTGGCCAGACTCGGGCCGGTCCACATAAATGTCGTCATAGTCCCGCCGGACCTCGCCGAGCGTGCCCTGTCCCACGCGATTGACCAGACCAGCCACGCCCAGGGCAGGCACGAACAAGGAGGCAGGGGTCGCCAGCGCTGCGGAGGCCAAGGTTCCAGGTAACTTGACGGCCGATTGGATCAACTCGCCTACGGTCATCGCACCTACCGCCGTCAATCCGCGACCGATGGCACGAACCGGTGCGGTCACAATCTGGCCAAGATTCGCACCGCGAAGGGCAGCCGCTGCTCCACGCAGCACCTCACCCGCGGACGAGATGACTTTGCCGGGCAAGCGAACGGGAGCCAGAATCAGATCCTTGAGGGTCATCTGGCCGATGCGTCCGATGGCATTGCCGACACGGCCTGCTGCAGAGGAGACTCCATTGCCGACATAGGTTCCGACCTTGACGGTTCCCGCAATGCCTCGATCGACGCCCCGACCCACGAAGCGGGCTCCATTGACCAAGGGACGTTCCACGTAGTTGGCCCGGGTGAACCACTTGGAGGCATCGGCAGCCGCACCGGCGAGCCTTGCGCTGTCGACCACCTTGCGGACGGCTGCGGCATCCTTGGCCAATCCGAGGACATCGGCCGCCTTGGCCGCTGCAGCGGCCTTGGCCGCTGGCACCGTCTTGCCCGCCGCACGAGCCTGCCAATAGGCTTGGTGCGCGGCCGCCAGACCCGCACTTCCAGCCGCCTGGCCGACACCTGCGTTCTTGAGGGCCGCCTTGGCCGCCCCGGTCATGACCGGCTTTTGGGCCAGATGAGCCGCCAGGCGCCCCGCATCGGCAGCCTTGTCGGCACCCGAGGCCACCTTGGCCGCCCCGGCCGCCAGCCGCGACGCACCCTGGCTCGCTCCCTGCAAAGCCGAAGATGCCTTGAAGGCCGCCGACATTCCCGCCGTCTTCATGCCGGCCTGTACACTCGCTCGAGCCGCAGCAATCGCCGCCGTGTCGCCCGCAGCCGCCACCTTGGCAGCCTTCTTCAGCACACCGGCATACTCCGTAAGCTTGACTGCCTGTGCGCTGAGTTTCGCAGCGTTGGCTGAAGCACCGGATGCCTTGGCGGCAGCCGCGGCATCCTGCAGGAGCTTGGCCTTCGAAAGCACCTTGTCGACCCCCCGGGTGAGCCGCGCGCCGTAAGAAAGCTTGCCGGCCACCGTCGCCGTCTTCTCCGCAGCCGCCGCACCCTTGACCACCGCGTTGGTGGTGGTCGCCGCGCCCTTCGTCGCGGCTCCGACGCCCTTTGCCCCACCCGAAGCTGCTCCGCCGCCGATGAAGAAGGAGCCGATCTCGACGATGCCCCGCCCAAGTGCCTTGCCCGGACGCCCCTCCTTGATGGCGGAAGTGTAGGGATCCACGAAAGCTCCGATCAAGGCGGCAGGATGCGTGATGGCATAACCGATGCCCTTCAGGGTCTGGATCGGGTGGGCAATCATCGTGCCTACACCCTTGGCCATGTCCCAGATAGCCTCGCCGCCGCCGACAAATACATCGGCGATGTGCCCGAAGAGTCCACGACCCTCCGGCTCCCGTCCATATACCGGGCCTGCCTCATCCACGGGGCGGCGCCGCGGCGCATCCACGGCAGGCAGATCGTAACGCTCGTCCGGCAGAGGACGCGAAGGGTACGCGGCACCGCTGAGCGACGAATTGGAAACGCCGGACATCACGACCTCCTCACAGTGAGGCGGGGAACGGAAGACGAGGGGGCAAACCTGACCCTCTCCTCGGGTTGTCGCCCGCAAGGCCCGGAAGCTGAACCCCCTTCATCTCAATTCACGGATAAATTCAGATGAAGGCGAGTCACCCTCGGCCCTTGGAGAGAGGCCAGCAGCAAGCCACCATGCCTTCTCCGAGTAAGTATACCCGAAGTTGACGGCTACTTGACACCCCCATTTGACCAAGGGGGAACTAAGCACAGACCAAGAAGGTAGGCAAGCGCTTGAGCCCGGCTTAACCCTGACAGGCACCGCACAGACCGCGAATCTCGAATTCGAAGGACATCAACCGGAAGCCGTGACGTCCGGCCACGTCACGGGCGAGACGCTCAACGGCCTCCTCCGAGAATTCGTGCGGCCGGAGACAGGACACGCAGACCAGATGCTGATGGTGAGGATCGGCTGTCCTGACTCGCTCATAGTGGCGATGGCCCTCGGTGAAATCATGCTCCCGCAGGTGCCCGAGCCGGACCAGTAGGTTCAACGTCCGATAGGTTGTCGCGATGCTGATGTCCACAGAACGCTGCAACAGCCGCGCACGTAAATCCTCCACGGACAAATGGGTACCTGCCGGCAACTGTTCAAAGGCTTCGAGGATGGCCAGACGCTGGGGGGTGACCCTGAGGCCGGAACGGCGAAGCAGCTCGGCGTCTCCCACGGGTTCCCCGATCAGACCGCGATGTTCGTCTCGGCACGCAAGGGCATGCGGATGATGAACTGCGTGCCCGAGTTAATCTGGGACTCCACCTCGATCGAACCTCTGTGGGCCACGATGAGGTCCTTGACAATGGACAGGCCGAGACCCACCCCACCGGTGACCCGACTGCGAGACTTGTCCACCCGATAGAAACGATCGAAGATACGAGGCCGATCGATCTCGGGAATCCCGATCCCGGTGTCGACGACCCGAATTTCGAGACCTTCTCCCATGAGAGCGAAGCGTAGGGTGACTCTCCCTTCGGCGGGCGTGAATTTGATGGCATTGTCGACCAGATTCAGGATCACCTGATGAATCCGATCCCGGTCCCAACGCACCAACGGCAGGCCTTCGGGGGCCTCGAGCCGCAGATCGACGTGGTTCAGGACCGCATGGGGCTCCAGCGTCGTGACCACCTCCTGAGCCAAGTCCAAAGGGGCAAAGTCCGAGAGGTGAAGGACTGGTCGCCCCCTGAGGTTGGCCACGACAAGGATTTCGTTGACGAGGCGAGTCAACCTTTCTGCCTCGCGCTGGATGTTTGAAGCGAATTTCGAGCGGAGGGTCTCACTGGCCATCGCCCCCATCTGCAGGGATTCCGCCGCCATCCTGATGCTCGTCAGCGGCGTGCGCAGCTCATGGGACACGTTCGCCACGAAATCCTGCTGCAATCTCGCCAAGCGTTGCTGGGGACCGATGTCCGTCAGCGCCAGGATCGCGTGGCCGCAAGGTCGGGAAAGCGAAACCAGCAACACCTGTTCCTCGGCCCAGGGCGGCACGACCTGGACGGCCCCCTCGCCCTGACCGAGGAGCTCCGGCAAACCCGACAACGACAGCATCTGATGGAGGCGCTCCCGTGCCTCCGTGACCGAGGCATCGTCCGGCGCCGCCAAGACCTCCAGCGCCGTCGCCGAGGGAACGGGATGGCCCTCCGCATCCCAGCAAACGATCCCCAGGACCTGCGGGGGCAGAAACAATCCATCAGAGGCCATGGGACTCCTCGCAGAAAGCTCGGGCCACTGCCGCATACCCCACGGCGGCCTGTGCAACAGCCTCGAGCGCGACCTTCTCGCCCGGGGTATGGGAAGTGGCTTCCTCGCCAGGACCATACCCGATGGTCGGCAGACCCAGGGCACCGGCCGCATAGGAACCATCGGTCCCGAAGGACCATTTGTCGAGACGCGGCTCCTGGCCGACACCACGCAGGGCAACCAGCGCACGGCGAACGACCGGATGGTCCTCACGAGTGAGCCACGGTGCCATCACCCGCGGAACAGAACGCTCGAGACCGGTCCAGGTCCTTTCCACTTCCTCCCGAATCCGCACGTCCCCGAGAAAGGCGGAATCTCGGTGGGCCACCTTGTTGAGGATGGTCCGAATCTGCCCCACGACGGCATCGAGCGACTCCCCGGGGAGATAGCGCCGGTCGATGGTCGCGACGCATCGGTCAGGAATTCTGCTGCCGTCGTCCGGGCGGGTGACAAGCCCCGTCAGCGCCACCGTGCTGCGCTCGAGCAAAGGATGGCTGGGCAACGACCGTTGAAGGTCCTCGAGGGCCTCCAGAACAGGCATCATCTTGTAGGCGGCGTTCTGCCCCAGCCAGGGGACGCTGGCATGCGAGGTACGGCCGAACGTCTCGATCTCGAGTTCTGCTCGGCCTCGATGCCCCAGATGGACCGCAAGGCCGGTGGGATCCCCCAGGACCACCGCCTCGGGACGCAGTCCCATCGCAGGAAGAGTGTGTTCGAGCAGGTATTGCGATCCCAGACAACCCGCCCTTTCGGAATGGACGACGGCAGCCAGCACGAGATCGCCACAGTTCCAACCCAACTGGGCAAGCGCCGCAACGGCTTCAATCTGTGCAGCCATGGCACCCTTGCAGGAGGCGACGCCGAGACCGTGAAGCCAAGGACCATCGACCAGCCCTGCGAGTGGGTCGTGAAGCCAAGCCTCCGAAGGCCCCGGAGCGGCCGTATCGAGATGGGTCACCAAGACCAGGCAAGGTCCCGGCCTCCTCCCCTTGAGGTGATAGACCACGTTGCCCGCCGCATCGATGGTCCCGCCTTCGAGGTCCCGGTCCGCAAGATGACCCAGCACGGCCTCGGCCAGAGCACGCTCGGCGCCTGTAAAGCTTGGAACCCGAACAAGTGCAGCCGACAGGGCTTCGAGCTCATGCCGGCGCTGGCTCAGACGCCGCACGACTTCGGTACCGAGGTCGTCCTTCATGTCCGGCGAGAATAGCATTCCTTGCATGACACGGCCAAGTGCCGGAGGCGCCCCCTCGCGGCCCTTGACGAACTCTGAACGACACCTTCATAATCTTAGGGCAAGCAGAAGGCCCACCTTCTCGCCTGGCGAGCAGTCGACCAGGCCCGTCCGTAGAACTTCAAGTCTTCGTCCGGCAGGTGGAATACCACCTGCCTTTGTTTTTGACCTCGCCCAAGGCGTATCTCAGGAGACCCGGCCATTCTGAAGGACACCACGCTGCTGAACGAGCGCATCCGCGCCCGTGAAGTCCGCACCATCGACGACGACGGAGCCCAGCTGGGGATCCTGCAGACTCGCGAAGCCTTGCGCATCGCTCAGGAAAAAGGACTTGACCTCGTCTTGGTGGCTGCCGATGCCAACCCGCCCGTTTGCAAGATCATGGATTACGGGCGACACAAGTTCGAGCAGGAGAAGAAGAACCGGGAGGCCCGACGCAAACAGCACGTCGTGAGTCTCAAAGAAGTGACCTTGTCCTACAAGATTGGCGAGCACGACTACCAGGTGCGATTCAGAGCCATCCAGCGGTTCCTTCTCGATGGTGACAAAGTCAAGGTCACCATTCGCTTCCGCGGTCGCGAGATGCAGCATCAGTCGCTCGGCATCAATGTACTGATGCGATTTGCCCGGGAACTTGGCGAATACTGCACCATCGAGCGCGAGCCCCGGCAAGAGGGGCGGACGCTCTTCCTCATCCTTGCCCCGAAGAAAGGGCTCACGCCCGAGAAGCGTGAAGCCCTGAAGCAGGATAAAGCCGCCCCGGCCACGGCCCCTGTGGGACCGGCCAAGGACTCCACCCCCTAAGCCCTTTTTTCAAGGAGCCATTCCATGCCGAAGATGAAAACCCACCGCGGTTCCGCCAAGCGCTACAAGACCACCGGTTCCGGCAAGATCGTGCGCCGGACGTCCTTCCGCAAGCACTTGCTCGTCGACAAGTCAGGAGCTCGCCTTCGTCGCATCGGTGACGAACAGGAGATCTCCACGGCGGACGAGGCACGTGTGCGCAGCGCATTGCCTTACCTCAAGTACACCCGCTGATTCCCCCTCTTCCTGATTCCGCTTTATTCCTTAAGGAGATTCCTCCATGCGCGTCAAGCGTGGTAATGCCAATCGTCGCAAGCACAAGAAGGTTCTGAAGCTCGTCCGCGGTCATCGCGCAGGCACGAGCAAGTTGTTCCGCACGGCCAACCAGGCCATGATGAAAGCTCTGCGGTACATGTACCGGCACCGGCGGGAGCGGAAATCCGATTTCCGTCGGCTCTGGATTCAGCGGATCAACGCTGCCGCGCGGCTGAATGGCCTCAGCTACAGTCAGATGATCCACGGCCTCAAGTTGGCTGAGATTGTCGTGAATCGCAAGATGCTGGCCGATCTCGCCCTGTCGGATGCCGGGGCGTTCACGTTGCTGGCGAACCGGGCGCGGGAAGCGCGCGCCGCGGCCCAGAGGACCGCCTGAAGATCCTTCGGAGGCCAAAGCCCCATTCCGGTCAACGGGATGGGGCTTCTTCGTTCGAGGACTGCACGACCAAGGCCTGCGACCCACCTCAGGTCGAACGCGGCGCAATCGGTTCCGGCGACGGCAAGATCACCGGGGGATCTTCCGGCACAGGCTCGACGATGTAACGAATGACATCCAGTTTGAGACCGGGGCGTATGACCTCACCACTGATGGCGTCCACCGCAAGGACCGTCATCTGCGTGACGGGACTATCCAAAAAAGCCCATACCGGACCGATGACCAGCGGTCGAATCAAGACGGCCGCCTTGGTGAGTCCCTCGCCGGAATAACCGGCCCTTCGGGCGATGGCGTAGGCCTCGTGCGCGTCGATGCCGAAATCATCCTGAACACCCTGAAGATAGGGAGCCCCTCTGTCCATACGCCGGGACACCTCCTGATGCGTCCGACTGGCCCAAGGTTGCATCCGGAAGATCTGGACGAGGCTGCGACGAACTGCGGGGGAGTAATGGACATGCTGGACTTCCGACAGGGAGCGCAGGCCCATGAACCCCCAGGCCACGTAGACCTGTCGGGCATCCGCCTGCCACGATTGCGCGCGCTCGTTGGCACGCTCCTGACTGTGCGAAGGCTTGACCTGGAGAGTCCTCGACCCGTTCACGGAAGCCAGAGGGTCGGCTGGAAGCCTGACCACCCCTCCTGCGGCGTCACGCCGCAACGCCACCGACAAGGCAGCCAAGGGGTCCGTCTTCTCCAGCCTCCAGACCGGCCACGAGATCAGCGGCGCCACCTGACTGTTCGCAGGTGTTGAACTTCCCGCCCCCCCTGGCTGTACCGAAGCGAGAGGCTCTGCCGTCAGAGCCGGCGGCATCGGTGCGGCTACGGGCAGCGGAGGGGTTCCCGCCAAGGGGCGACTGCAGCCCGCGAGCCACAAGACGCTCCAAACTCTCCAGCCAGCCTTCATGCTTAGAACTTTACTGTATCTTAACAGAATATTCAAGCGGCCTGCACACCGTTCACTTCGCCTCGGGCTGTGTGAAAGAGCACAACCCGGGGCAAGTAAACGGCATGGTCTGTCCGGGTTGCCAGACGCCCCACGTCGCGGCCGCTGCCTACTGCGGGCAATGCGGCCGAAAACTGTCGAGCGGCGAGAACCTCGGACGCCGGAATAGTGACCTCTCACCGTTGGCCTTGCTGGCCATCGACTGGCCCGATGCTCTTTCCATCCACATGGCAGCCCACGTGCTGGGGATGTGGGGCGGCACGATTGAGTCGTCGCAGGAAGGTCAGATCCTCGCAGCTTTCGGACGCCCCTATCCCCGCGAAGACGACCTTCGTCGAGCCGCTGCCGCCGCACTTGACCTGATGGCCCGTAGGTCAGCCTGCGAGGTCAGGGAACCCAGGGCATGGCTCTGCCACGGCAGCCTGCCACGACGCATTTTGTCCTTGGCCGAAACGACCATGGGTCAGGAAGCCCTCGTTCGACTGGCAGGACTTCCGGAAGGACGCATCGGCATGCCTCTGCGGACCGCAAGATTGATGGAGGCCAATTTCGACGTCGAGCCTGCAGCCGAGGAAGAGTTCTCGTGGCTGCTTCCCGGCCAACGCCGACTGGACCCGCACCGGGTGTCTCCCCTGTACGGCCGTACGGCCGAGCGACGGAAGTTGGCGGGTATGCTGGCAGCCTGTGTCGACGGCCATCCTCAGGTATGGGTGCTGACAGGCCCGGAAGGAGCAGGCAAGTCCCGTCTCGTCGTCGAGGCCCAGGCGGAAGCCCAACGAGATTCGCTCTCCCGACTGCTTCTGGTTCGGGTGCACAGCCTCTCGCCGGATCGTGACTTCGGTCTCGTCCGCGATTTGATTGACCAGATCCTGGCCGACCCGGACCAAGGAACTCCTTGGCCGAACGCCGCGGCCTTCGGGAAGCAATGGCCCGACACCCATGCGGAATTTCTATGGCCCCTGCTGAGCGGCCTGTCCCGGACCGAATCGCCGTCCATTGAACAAATCCAACAGCTGCTTCCCCACTTGTCCAACTTTCTGTGGGATGCCTCGCGGCATCGTCTCGTGGTGCTGGCAGTGGACAACATTGAATGGACCGACGCCTACTCCTGGGCATGGTGGCAACAGTTTCTGCAAACCACCCCCTCGGCCGGCCACCGTCTCTGGGTCATCCTCACGAGCACCCAGCGGTTCGTCCTGCCCGAGACCGGGCTAGACCTGACCGTCACACACCTTCCGCCACTGGGCGAAGATGAGGCCCTGGCTTGCCTCGCAGGCGCCATGGGCCTGGATGCCCATCGAGAGACGTGGACGCCGGACCTCCGCACGGTCCTTCAAGAAAACGTGCGGCACGCAGGAGGCAATCCTCTGTTCCTGCGCGAACTGGCCTTCGATTTGCTTGCGTCGGGTACGGTGCGCTACGGAGGTGACGGTTGGACGGTCCTGCAGGGGATATCCGGAAGCTCCTTGGTCCCCGAAAGCCTGTCGATTCTGCTGCAGTCCAAGGAAGCCCGTCTGCCGCCGGCTGCCCGGCATGCGTTGGCCACTGCCGCCGTCATCGGATCGAGGGTGGCGTGGGAAGACCTGGAAGACTTGCTCGGCAGGGAAGAAATGCCAGACCTCGTGCAGACACTGGTGGATGCAGGCTTGCTGTCTGTTGAAGGCCAGGAGGTCTGTTTCCGCCAAGAGGCCCTTCGAACACTCACCGCCGCCGGTTGGACGCCGGAGCAACGGCAAGCCGTGAAGCGCCAGCTGGCGATGAAACTCGTGGATCGCCATCAGGAACACTTGGAGAAGGTGCAAGACCGTGTAGCTGACCTTCTGGAAGAGGGCGCCGCCTACGGAGAAGCCCTGGAGTGGGCCCACCGAGCCATGGCACTGGCCCATGATCGCAAGCAGGGTAGCGAGGCCCTGCGGCGCGCGCATCAGATTTTGCGGCTGCTTCGAAGCCTACCCGACAGCCAGACCGATGCCTTGCATGCCGCACAGGGGGATGTGGCTCGACTGGAGTTGCAATTCGGCAGCGTTTCGGAGGCCGAACATCTCTGGCAGAGCCTACACGACGTGTTGCCGATCGCGAAACGCCACGAAAGTCGAACCCAGCTGGCGCGTATCGCGGGACTGCGAGGAGACTTCGCCAAGGCCATGGCCTTTGCCGAGGAGGGCCTGAGCGTGGCCGAACTGCTCGGGGAGACCGGACAGCAGGCGAAATTTCTCATCGAGGTGGGACTGCTGGCTGCACGCCAGGAGCGTTGGGATGTGGCGAAGTCTGCGGCCCGGCGGGCGGATTTCGTCCTGCACTCCGATCCTCACGGACTTGCCGCAGCTGACTTGCTGAGACTGCAAGGTAAAGTTCGACTATGGGAAGGGCTACCCGAGGAAGCCCTCGTCGTGGGCCGGAATGCGCTTGAGATCTATGAGTCCTTGCGCGAGCCGGATGCTCTTGGCGAAACCTTGATGCTGCTTGCCGAAGCCCACCGCAAGAACGGGAATCTGACACTCGCGCAGCGCAGCCTGCGGCAAGCCCTGCAAGTCACGCTCGAACCGGCGGGGTTGCGGGAAATCGCGTGCCTCATAGGACGGCTCGCGCTAGAGGAGGGCGACGCGCCGACGGTCCTGGAGCTTGCGGAACACTTTCGCAGCGCCTTGGCGGACCGCAAGATTGTGCAAGAGCAGCTGCTCTTGGCCGTGGCTTGGCTTTTTGCCGGCATGCGGGACACCCTGCTTCGGGAGTTGCCAAGCCCGTTTGAGGGAGCCGCTGCAGATCTTGCCGTTCTACATGCCGTCGTTGGCATCGCGCGTGCGGAAGCCGACGAGGGCACGGGCGCCGACCTCTCGGTTCGGCAAGCCCTGGAGTCGGCCAGTTCCGCTCCGACGGAAGCTCATCTGGCCCGTGCCTTAGCTTGGGGCAGCGCCGGCCACGTGGCCTTCGTCCAAGGCAAATATGAAACGGCCCTCGAGCATCTCGCCGAAGCTTGCAACCTCGTGGCCCAAGCGGAGCACCCCACTTGGGCGATGTGGTTCGACATCATGCGCGCCCTTAGCCTGAAGACCCTCGGCAGGCCCTCTCATGTCTCTCTCGAGGACTTGGCGCTACGGGCAAGCCGCATCCGCATCCCTATTCCACTTGAACCCTACTGGACCTTCCTGCGTCAGGAACAGCAGGCTGGGGACGTGGGCGCCGGCGAGGCCTTTGCTCCGCTGGCCACTTTCGATGCCTTCGAGGCGTGGGATGATAGCATGCCGGCATGGACGAGCGGGAACGACTGATTCGCCACGCACTCGGGGAAATCGAACCCGACGAGACTCAATGGCCCCACTTCGCCGTGTTGGCCGTACCCTCGGGTACTTGTCCCGAATCCGCAGTCCGTAGATTCCTGCAACGCGCGCCGCGCCCCTACCCCGTCCCCTTGGAAGGGGTCATCTACACCGTTCGACATGTCGCCGGGACCAAAGTGGTCTTTCTGGACATGAGACCGGTGGATCGGGCGGGCTACCACGTCGAGGAAGCTTTCCGGTCCTCGGGAGTCCCCACCGGCCCCAAGGGCTTTTTCCGGGCCTGACGTGCAACGGGTGGACTTCGCACGACCCCGGGGCCTTCCGTCTACTCTGTGGAGCCTGGCCAATCGGATGACGTGGAGCATCCGCGAGACGCTGGCGTATCGCCGCCCCATTCGGCAGGTGGCGCCAGTTGATCTGCGCTCCCTGCTGAAAGGAGTCGAGGATCCTGAGTCGGCAAGGTTGCGGGTGGATACCCTCATCGCTCCCCTGGGGGTGGATCTGGCCACGCTGTCTGCCGAGGCAAGCTGGGTGCTTGATGCTCTGGACATCGTGGCCGCGACAGACCTCGCGCTTCAGCATCTCCCCGGGCCTTTGCCGGACCCGCTTCGGGTGGCCGACATCGGCGCCAAGACTTGGCACTACGTTAGAGGCCTCGAAGCCCTGCTGCGGAAGGGATACGGGGGTCCGCGCGAGGTGTTGCTGACTGGCCTTGAAATCGATGCCTTCCGTGTGTACCGGGACTTCCACTCTCGGTGGGACTGGGCGACCTGGCACCGTGCGCCCTGCCCATCGGCGCGCTATCTCGCGATGGATGCCCTGCACTTCAACGAACCCCAGGACTTGGTGTTCTTGTTGCTGCCGATCATGAACGTGGATGAACACCTGGACTGGGGACTGCCACTCGAGCGCTACCAGCCCGAGGTCCTGTTCACCCACGCGCGCCGGCTTGCGGGCCGAGATGGACACGTGGTGATGCTCAATTTCGCCTACGAGGAACCCGCTCTGGATATTTTGGCCGAGGCACATGCAGCCGCCTTGCTGTTGCGCGTGCCCGCCCCTTCCGCCCTGGTCCCCGCACACCTGCCACGAGTCCTGACACTGTGGCGAGGCTTGGCGCAAAGTTGAATTTCGCTTTACGTCGGGACAACCGAAGCTCGAGGATAATCCACGATAGATCAAGCACCCCCCCTCAGCTAACGGATGGCCATGCAGCACTTTTGGATCACCGCCGAACTCGATGACACCACGACAGTTGCTCGATGCTTCGTCGTCCCTGATCGAGAGACCGCCGTACAGAAAATGCTGTCCTATCTCGAGCTGGAATTTGGTGTCACGACAGCTGCATCCAACTGAAGTGGCCGGGTTCCGTCCCTACGGAATCGATCATACGAACCCATGACCGCCCGGATGTATCGTCCGTTTCGATACCTGCCGCGACTGATGATGCCGCGACGGCCGGCATTGTAGTAGCTGAGGGCCATCGAGAGGTCACCGCCGAACTCCCGCAACAAGGCCTTGAGGAAGTATGTGCCGATCCGGATGTTCTGCTCGGGGTCATAAAGGTCGATGCTGCCCAGGCCAAGCTTTCTGCGCAGACCACGGGCCGTTGCCGGCATGACCTGCATCAGGCCCACGGCCCCCACCGGACTCAGGCAGTTAGGATCGAATCCTGACTCGATCTTGATCACCCCCGCCACGAGACTGGCAGGAAGTCCGTGCTCCGCGGCAACTCGCCGGATCAAGGCGGCATAAGGATAAGAGGCTCGGCGCCCTTCCCGCAAACCGAAGGTCCGGACCTGCTCGGCCTCCTGTCTCCCGGGAACTCTGGAGATCTCTCCCGCACGGGCCCGAGCCATCACGCTTCGGGAGGAGGAAGGCCACGTGACCGCTACGTCACGTCCGGCGGGTCCAATGGCCATCCTGCCGGCCCAAGAGGCACCAGCACCTGCAATCAGGGCTGCGGCACCCAGACCGAGTGCCTCTCGCGCGCCCGGCCAGCGCAGGACTTTTCCGCCCGACTGGACCTTGTTCCTGGACCTGACCCAAAGCCCGACCTCGGGCGATGCAAAATCCGACAAAAACGCCTCCGACATTCGGCCTTCGTAGGCTTGGCGAGGAACGACGAAGTTATCTGCGTATCGGCTTCAAGCTATGTGAAAGTTGCGCCAAGGAAGGCGGGACCGTGCCGCCTACCCCTTCACGCTATCACGAGAACAAGCCGAGGTAAAGATTCAGGAGAGCAGACTTCCCTTGGTCCCTGTGGCACCTGCCAAAATCATGGCGAACGCAAATAACCCAGCTGAGATGGCATACCAGATTGGTTGACCCGGCTGGGCGCGGAATCCCCGCCAGACCACCGTGAACTGTGCAATCGCCGACAGGACGATGGCCACTGCAGGCGCGGGATGGTGAACTCCAAGGAGGATGGCGACGGCCAGGAGAGCTGTCAGGAGCAGCATGGATCCGATGAGCAGCCCCATCTCGGGCCCCAACAAGGCGGCCAAGGTTCTAAGGCCCACACGCCGGTGTGCGTCCACATTGCCGAGGGTCCCGAGAGTGAAAAGTCCAACCGCTCCATAGGTAAATCCCGCACCTAGCAGGACCGCTCCCGAGTCAAGGTGAGCGAAAAGCAGCATACCGACAAGCCAAGGCAAGAAGATGACGGAAAGGGCGTTGAAAAGTCCGCTGGCCCAGGTCTGACGCCGCAAGGACAGGGGTGGGGCATTCATGGCAAAGGCCAGCGCGGAAGAAGTCAGGGTGGCGTAGAAAACTCCTGCCCCATCCCTGCTCCCGACCCCGAACCTGCCAGAGAGAGACAGCCCCAGGCCATGATCCAGCAAGTGGGCGAAGAAGAGCATGAGCATGCCCATCAAGCCCATCTGGGCCACGAGGACGTTGAGCGGCAGCGCCCCCGACGGCAGTGGCCGTTCGGGATGGTTCACGGCATCGAGATCACGATCGAAGATGGCGTTGACGACACTGCTCAGACCCGCCACCAAAGGCCCGCAAAGGACAGCCCCGAAGAGAAGCCTGGTCAGCCCCACGGCCGAAATCGGGACGGCCCCCGTCGCCAAGGCACCGGCTACCATGGCGGCGACAGGCAACAGCCACCTCGCCGGTCGTGCCGTGCGAAGCGACAACTGCCAAGGGGCACGCTCGGGGTGCGTGGGCAACGAGACGGTCTCGGCCCGAAGCACTCGAAGGGTTGGAGGGGCGGCATGCAGCTGCATCGCTTGGCTGACCTGTCCTCGGAGGCGAGCGGGGGAAGTGCCGAAGGACCTCCTCCGACGCCCTTTAATCTTCCGTTAATCTTAAGAGAAAGTAAAGTAGAGAGCGCCAACTTAACCCATTCCTAACCTTCAACCCCTACGCTCAGAGCAAGTAGAACAGCCTTGGCAGGGTTGAGAAATCAGTACAGGTCCGTTGGCCTCACGTTTCGGACACGCGGGCCGACCTCTTGCCCACAGTAGGCATCGACCCTACCGGGCTTTCTTTGGGACCTGCTGTCTCCCTCGTCCTGCCGAAGTCCCCACCTGTTTCCGTGGCCTCAAAATCGGACGAGCAGAACGAACTTGGCGAGCCGTAAGGAAGTCGGTTACGCCCGGCACAGCGCCTCGAAGCCTGCGTTGCACCATGCATTCCGACCGAGTCCCGTGCGGCCCACCCCGCCCCGACAAGGTTCCGCCCCCCCTTCGTCGCCTCCGGCGGCCGCTGCGTCTCTCGGCTCCATGGCGGCTTCTGGATGGCGGGTCCTTCCGGGCGGAGGAGCGGAGTCCTCCGGCGCCCAGAGCCTTCATCCTGGCCGATGACGGAAGACCTCGCCGCGTTCGCGAAGAAAGCAAGCAGCCCGTCATCGGCTGGTGGTCAGAAAGCCAAGACGTGCCTTGCCGATACGAACCTCTGGCAGGTCGACGACGGCGACCGTGACAGGAACATGACGCACGCGGTGGGCCCAATGGCCTAAAATGAACAACCTCTTCCCTTTACCTGACGATTCGAACGAGGGAGTTCACAGCGGTCATGTGCGGCATTGTCGGTTATTGGGGGCCCAAGCAGGCTTCCGACGTTCTGGTGGGCGGCCTTCGCCGTCTCGAGTACCGCGGTTATGACTCAGCGGGAGTTGCGGTTCTGGAGCAAGGCCAGCTTCAGATACGGCGTGAGGTAGGAAAGCTTCAGGCCCTCGCCGAGGGGCTGAGCCGCGCTCCTCTGACGGGAACGGCTGGCATCGGGCACACCCGCTGGGCCACCCATGGCCGACCGACCACCTACAACGCACATCCGCACACCGATGCCACGGGCCGCTTGGTCGTGGTCCACAATGGCATCATCGAGAACTATCTGGCCCTGAAGGAAGAACTGCTGGATCAGGGTCACGCATTTCAGTCCGATACCGACAGTGAAGTTCTCGCCCACCTGGTGGGCAGCTGCTATGCCGGCGATCTGGCCGAAGCCGTCCGTGCGGCGCTGCAGCGCGTCGAAGGAACCTATGCCGCCGCCTTCCTGCATCAGGAGCATCCCGATACCATCGTCGGTGTTCGGCACGGGGCCCCGCTCGTGGCCGGCGTGGGCGAAGCAGAGTCCTTCCTGGCCTCAGACGTGAGCGCGCTGCTCGATCACACCCGTTCTGTCATCTACCTGGACGACGGCGACCTTGTCCGCATCGGCCCCGATGGCGTCCACGTCACCGATCTCGAGGGGCAGCCTCGTGCGCACGAAGTCCATCGGGTCGACTGGAATCCGGCCGCCGCCGAAAAGGCGGGATTCGAGCACTTCATGCTCAAGGAAATCCACGAACAGCCTTCCAGCCTCACCAACACGCTGGGTGGACGGCTGGACCAGGCAGCCAACCGCATCGTCCTCGGAGACCAGCGGCTAAGCGACGATATCCTGCGGAGCATCCGCCGTGTCGTGGTCGTGGCGTGCGGAACCGCCTACTATGCGGGTCTCGTGGGGAAGTATGTGCTGGAAGACCTTGCTCGCCTGCCCGTCGAGGTCGACGTGGCCTCCGAGTTCCGCTACCGCCGACCGATCCTCGAACGGGATACCCTCGTCATCGCCATCTCACAGTCGGGTGAAACCGCGGACACCCTCGCGGCCCTGCGCGAGGCCAAACGTCTTGGCTGTCCCACCTTGGGCATCATCAACGCCATCGGCTCCACGATGGGCCGGGAAGTGGACGCCGTTCTCGCGTTGCAGTCAGGTCCCGAGATCAGTGTGGCCTCGACCAAAGCCTACACCAGCATGGTGGCGGCGATGCTGCTGGTCGGGATCCATCTCGGCCAAGTCCGGGACACGCTTTCCGATGCCGAGGCTGCAGGACTCATCCGGGACCTCAAGCATCTGCCGGCGCTGGTCACCCGCACCCTCGAGATGGCACCCCAGGTTCGGGCGTTGGCCGAGGCCTTCGCGCTGTCACAGAATTTCCTTTTCTTGGGACGAGGCATCAACTATCCCACGGCCCTCGAGGGCGCCCTCAAACTGAAGGAGATTTCCTACATTCACGCCGAGGCATATGCCGCAGGTGAGATGAAGCACGGTCCCATCGCCCTCATCAACGAGGCGATGCCGGTATTGGCCATCGCCACCCGTAGCGCGACATACGACAAAATGGTCAGCAACATCCAGGAAGCACGTTCCCGCAAGGGCGCAGCCAAAGGGACCGTCATCGCCGTGGCGACGGAAGGAGACACCCAGATTGCCCACCACGTGGATCGGGTGCTGTACGTGCCCGACTGCCCCGAGCTGCTGTCGCCCATCATCAATGCGGTGCCCCTTCAATTGTTGGCTTATGACATCGCGCGAATCCTGGGCAAGGACATTGACCAGCCACGTAACCTTGCCAAGTCGGTTACGGTCGAATGAACCTGCCCACTCCCGGCTTCAGGCCACGTCGCCTGCGTCGGACCGAAGCCCTCAGGCGTGCGGTGCGCGAGACCATCCTCGAGCCCCGTCACTTGATCCTGCCTTTGTTTGCGTGTCCGGGAGAGGGAGTCGCCCGCGAAGTCCCGTCGATGCCAGGAGTCTTCCAGCAGTCCGTGGATAGGTTGCTGGACACGGCTTCACGTGCCAAGGAGGCAGGCCTCGGAGGCATCATTCTCTTTGGGCTGCCTGCCACGAAAGACGCGGAAGGTTCGTCCGCCTGGGATACTCGGGGCCCGGTGCAACAGGCCCTTGTTGCCATCCGGCGCGAGCTGCCGGAACTGTTGACCATCGCCGACGTGTGCATGTGCGAATATACCGATCACGGTCACTGCGGGATTCTCGAGGGCGGGCATGTGGTCAATGACGTGTCACTCGAACGCCTGGCCCGTGCGGCCGTCAGCCTGGCGGAGGCCGGGGCCGATGTGATCGCACCCAGCGACATGATGGACGGACGGGTCGCAGCGATTCGCCACGCCCTCGACGAAGCCGGTCACGACCAGATTCCCATCCTGTCCTACGCGGTGAAATACGCCTCGGCCTTTTATGGCCCCTTCCGCGATGCGGCGGGCAGCACGCCCCAGCAGGGAGACCGGAAGGGCTACCAGATGGATCCCGGGAATGTCCGCGAGGCCCTCAAGGAAGCCATGGAAGACGTGGCAGAAGGGGCGGACATGCTGATGGTCAAGCCCGCCCTCGCCTACATGGACGTCGTCCGAGCGGTCAAGGAAGCGACCGATCGTCCGCTCGCGGCCTACAACGTGTCTGGCGAATACGCCATGGTCAAGGCAGCGGCGCAAGCCGGCTGGATTGACGAGCGTCGGATTGTCCTCGAACTGCTTACGGGGCTACGCCGCGCAGGAGCAGACCTGATCCTCACCTATCACGCATTGGACGCCGCCGGTTGGCTGTGCGAGTCCTGATTCACCAGCCCATCAGGCGTGCCCACAGATCGCTGGCCAGCTCGACCGAGCGTGGCGCCCGTGGCTGCCGCACCAGGGGCATGCGAGCCTCATCCGGAGTCCGATCGCCTTTGCGATTGTTGCATCGCAGACACGCGGCCACCAGGTTCTCCCAACTGTCCTCTCCGCCACGGGAGCGGGGCATCACGTGATCGACTGTCAGATCCCCGCCCTTGCGCCCACAGTACTGACAGACGTGACGATCCCTGCGAAACAGGGCCTGTCGGGAAGGCTTCAGGGATTCGAAACTCACCTTGGCGACCACGCGGGCCAGCAGGCGAATGGCGTGGGGAATCCGGATCACGGTGGACGGAGAGCGCACCACGTCCTCGGTATCCCTGACAGAAACGGCCCGACCCTGGTAGAGCATCGTGATGGCCTTCTCCACACCCACGGTGTAGAGCGGCTGATACGTGTTCGACAGGACGAGAACCTGCATCCGGGCAGCACTCCCATGTGGCCCCCCGGGGACGACCGAAGCGCCCTGTTCATGGTCATACCCGGCACGGCTACGGTCCTAGCAGGCTTCCAGCCCAAATTTCCGCGGTATTGCTATGCTTGGGACCTTCCATGACCACCCCCGGCTGCCTATTTCTCGTGGCGACACCCATCGGAAACCTCGAGGATCTGACGCTGCGGGCCCTGCGCGTGCTCGGCGAGGTAGACCGCGTGGCGGCTGAGGACACCAGGGTCGCCCGCAAGCTTCTCGACCGCCATGGGCTCGATCGCCCCGTCGTGTCTTGTCATGAGCACACCGGTCCCGAACGGCTGGAGGCCCTGGCTCGCGGAATGGCAGCGGGAGAGAGGATGGCCTTCGTCAGCGATGCCGGAACGCCCGGCCTCTCCGATCCTGGTCAAGGCCTGATACGCGCCGCGCTGGCCGCAGGCGTACCGGTCGTGCCCATCCCCGGCCCAAGTGCCCTGACGTGCTTGCTTTCGGTGACCGACCTACCGGCCCATCGTTTTGTCTTCGAGGGCTTCCTTCCTCGCGAAGGGAAGGCCCGGCGAAGACTGCTGCGTTCCATGGCGGAAGAGCGCCGGCCCACCGTGTTTTTCGAAGGCCCCCATCGCTTGTGCGATACGCTGTCCGACCTTCTGGCCCTGTGGGGCAACCGCAAGATCAATCTCGGGAGAGAACTGACCAAGATCCACGAGGAGATCTTCCGGGGCACGTTGACCGAGGCCGTCGATCGCTTTCTCGCGGAGCCCCCGAGGGGTGAAGTCACGATGCTGGTGGAGGGCGCCTCCGCAGACGCAGCATCGCCCGCCCTGCCGGACACCACCAAGGCTCGATCCGGACGCTCACGGAGAACCTTTGAATGACGCAGGTACTACCCACCGACGCGACCGGAACCCTGTTGCTCGTCGATGGCCACGCGATGGCCTACCGTGCCCATTACGCCTTGATGCGGCAGGGGCTTAGGGCAGGAGATGGCACGCCGACCTGGGCCGTCTACGGCTTTGCGAGCATCCTGTTTGCGGCCATCGCGCGCCTGAAACCCCAGGGAGTGGCTGTGGCCTTCGATCTGCCGGCCCCGACCTTCCGGCATGAAGCCTTCGAAGCCTACAAGGCCCATCGCAAGCCGATGCCGGACGACCTGATCCCGCAAGTCGACCTGATGCGCGAGCTGGTCGTGGCGCTCGGCATTCCGCTGTTCGACCAGCCAGGCTTCGAGGCGGACGATGTCCTTGGCACCATCGCGACCCGAGCTGCTGCGGAAGGCTGGAATGTCCGTATTCTCACCGGGGACCGCGATACCTTTCAACTGGTGGACGACCGCATCCAAGTCGTGATGCCCGGAAAGACCGTGGGCGAGCTTGAGACCTTCGACGCCGCCGGGGTGGAGGCAAAGATGGGCCTGCCGCCTCAACTCATCGTCGATTACAAGGGTCTGGCCGGCGACACGTCGGACAACATCCCCGGCGTACCTGGCGTGGGCGATAAGACGGCAGTCGAACTGCTGCGCCGTTTCGGAAGTTTCGAGGCCATCTTCGCGGGGACGGCGGACATCACCAAGCCCAAACTTCGTCAGAACCTTCTGGACCATCAGGACCTGGCCCGGGTGTCGCGGCAGTTGGCCACCATCGACGTCGAGGTGCCGCTGGAAGGCCTGGATTGGCATCGTTGCCGGCTCGAGATTCCCGACCTCGCCCCGCTGACACGCTTTTTCGAACGACTCGGCTTCAAGGGACTGCTGCGCAACTTGCCGCGACTGCTGGGAGACTTCGCCCCGTCCTCTGGCGCGGAACCCGGAGCGGCGTCGCCTGAGGACAGCCCGGCTGGCCAGATGGAACTCTTTGAGGCCCCGACCCGGGAGGCCTCACCGGGGGACGATCGTCCGCTCGCGCTCAGGCCCCTGATGCCCGTCGATCGCATGGGGCTTGAGTCGCTGCGCGACCAATTGGTCGCCAGCGCAAGCCTCGTGGCCTTCGATACCGAGACCGACGGCCTCCTGCCGCTCCACTGCCGGCTGGTGGGTCTCTCACTCGCCTGGGGGGAGGGAGACGTGGACGAACTGGCCACGGCGTACATTCCCATCGGCCACGACACAGGGCCCTGCGCCGATGTGGAGTTGGTCCGGGAAATCCTCGGCCCCTTCCTGGCGTCGGAGCACCCCAAGGTGGCGCACAACGCGAAGTTCGACCTGCACGTTCTGGAGCGAGCCGGCCTGACAGTGGGGGGGCTCGTCGAGGACAGCATGCTGGCCGCCTTCATGGCCGAGGGTGGACAAGGGAAGGTTGGCCTGAAAGATCTCACCCGCCGGATCCTCGGACGCACCATGACGCCAATCGAGGACCTGATCGGCTCGGGCCGCAAGCAAATCACGATGATTCAGGTCCCTGCGGAAGAGGCTGCCCGTTATGCGGCGGCCGATGCGGCCGCGACCCTGGCGCTGCGCGAATACTTTGCCCCGCGCCTCGTCGCCAGCCATCAGGACCGTCTGTACCGTGAACTCGAGCTGCCCCTGCTGCGGGTGTTGGAGCGGATGGAGCGTCACGGTGTGCGGCTGGATCGCGTGAGACTGGAAGCCATCAGTCGACGACTGGGGGAGCGGCTGGTGGAGCTGGAGGCCGCGGCACATGCGTTGATGGGCCGCACTTTCAACCTGGCCAGTCCTCGACAACTGGAGACCATCCTGTTCGACGACCTCGGTCTGCCTGCACCCAAGCGCACCAAGACGGGCCGTTCGACCGATGCCGCCGTGCTGGAGGAACTGCAGTCCGCGCACCCGCTGATACCGCTCCTGCTCGAACACCGGCAACTCAGCAAGCTCAAGGGCACCTACGTGGATACCTTGCCAGGCTACATCCATCCAGAAACGGGCTGCGTCCACACGTCCTACAATCAGCACGTGGCCGCGACGGGGCGCTTGTCCTCGGACAATCCCAATCTGCAGAACATTCCCGTGCGAGGGGAACTGGGGCGTGAGATACGCAGTGCCTTCCTGCCGCGGATACCCGGCAACTCGATGGTATCGGCAGATTACTCCCAGATCGAACTACGCCTGCTTGCTCACATCTCGCGGGACGAGGCCTTCCTCGAGGCCTTCGCCGCAGGCAAGGACATCCACACCGCCACAGCCTCGGAGATTTTTGGCGTTCCAGCCGAGGCCGTCGATGGGGACATGCGTCGGCGTGCCAAAGCCGTGAATTTCGGCGTCGTCTATGGTCAAACCGCCTTCGGGCTGGCTCGGCAGCTGGGGATCCCCCAGAAGGAGGCGAAGGCCTTCATCGACGCGTACCGCGCCCGATACCCCGGTATCCAGCGCTACATGATCGAAACCATCGCCCGAGCTCACCAGACCGGCTGGGTGGAAACGCTCATGGGGCGGCGTAGGGTCCTTCCCGGCCTGCGCTCATCCATGCGTCAAGAAAGGGATTTGGCGGAGCGGGCGGCCATCAACGCCCCCATCCAGGGGACAGCGGCCGACCTCATCAAGTTGGCGATGCTTCGCGTCGATGCCGCCTTGCGAGAGGAGGGACTGGCCACGTGCATGGTGTTGCAGGTTCACGATGAACTGGTGCTGGAAGCTCCACCGGAAGAGGTGGAGAGGGTGACAGGCCTCCTCGTCCGCGAAATGACCGCGGCCATGGAGCTGAGTGTCCCGCTCGAAGTCGATGTTCATGTGGGGGCCGACTGGGGAGCAGCCAAGTAGCCACGTTCAGAACCTGAAAGCGGACCCTGCCCGCACGACGGGCACGAAGGCACCCCCGTGGGGAAGCGTCCACAAGGGCACGAAAGCGCCGAGGAGGCTCGGGAATCCCAGGCTTGGCAGGCCGACCACCACGCCGATCCCGGCTTCCGACAGGGTTCCCGTGGCTCCCCCGAGCTCCCGGGGCAAGCCGTACCAAGCCTGATTCAAGAAAGCGGTGCCGAGTGTCCAGCCTTCGAAAGGCAGCCACGGCAGCCGCCAGGAGGAGCCCAGAGGCGTGACGGCCTCTGCCCCGACGGTCGTCCCCCACCGAATGGCTCCCACGGGGTCCCACTGCGTCAGACCTTCGTGACCGAGATCCAGTAAAGATCGCCCATCCTCCGGCGCCACTCCTGTCCAGGCTCGCAAGGACAGGCGGCGCCGCCAACCAAGGTCTTGATGCCAGACGGCCTCGGCATCGGCCAGTCCCTCGCGCGCCGCTCCCGGAAGCCCCTCGGCCCCTACCCGCAGCAAGAGCCCCCGGGGGCGCACGCCGAGCACGGGCTCGGGTACCCAAGCCAATCCCGAGTCTACACGAACCACGCCTCGGGTCTGCCCACCCTCGACCAGGGCCCTGACGCCGGGACGTACATAGGGCACCCACCCCTCCCCGGGTGGATGCCCACCCACGAAGTTCAACCTGAGATCGCCGATGAAGGTCTGGTTACGGCTGGCCCAGGTCGCCGCCCAGGGATAGGCGCCCAACCCGAAGAACCAAGGCTGGGGCCTGAACACGCCCCCAACATCGGCATGCCAGCCCATCGCGGGAGCGGACAGACGCGGCGGCACCATGGCTCCGAATCCGCCCCGCCCGAGAACCTGTTCCCGCAAGGCCCCGGCCGGCCCGTCACCGCCATGAAGCGCGGCGCGTTCCAGCACCCGATCCGTGGTGGCACGACCTTCCTGCAAGAGGACCATGACATCGGCCAGCCAGGACTGGAAGGCACCACGTGGGATTGCAAGACGGAAATCCTCGATGACCCGCGGTCCACGCGAGGCCCACAACCGCGGCCGAGCCATCCGGTCGGCCACGGCAGAAGCGACCAGCGGCACCGCCTCACCCATCACTTCCTGATAAGCGATGCCATCCGCATCTTCCTCTGCCAGCCCCGGAGTCAACAGGCGCAGGGGATCCAACCATCGCCATACGGGTTCGAGCCAACTGCGGGCAACCGTTCCCCCCGGCCTTTCCTCACGCATCCAGGTACCCGCCACCCACTGCGGCAGGACCTCTCCCAGCCAGGTGGCGTGGACATCGCCATCCGGCGAGGGGAACCACTGCCGCGCCAAGGCTCGCGGCAAGAGGCCTCCGAGGCCGGACAAACTTGCCCATCCGGTCGTGAGCCTTTCCTGCGCCATCATCAACTCCGGCAGGACCACCAGCCCCGGAGCCGCCACCTCTCGGGCTGTCACCAGGACATCGGTCCAGGTCAGAGTCAGCGTAGGGTGGGGTGGCGGCCCGAAGCGCCGAATCATCCACTCAAGGATGGGTCTGGCCCGATCCCGCAGCGACCTTGCATCAGACTCGCTGCCCGCTGGCGCCGCGACCCGCAGGGTCACCGGCCCGATCCTCTCGATGAGAAGGGTCCCCGGGGGACGAATCAAGCCAGGCACGCCACTGCCCGAGGCATGTGACCACCTCCATTCTCGCCATTCCCCATCGAGGGGTCCGGCTGCGGGCTGCATCCCGGAAACAGGCTCGAGTCCGTGGGGTAAGTGGAGCTTCAGTTCATAGGAATCCCGGACCCTTGCACCGGTCTCCCAGTCCTGCATGTCATGTGACGGACGATCATCCCCGGAGCTTGGCCAAGGCATCGCGCCGACCAGCAGGGTATCCCTGCCCGCGCGCCCGACGGGACCGGCACGCTGAGGCAGTGTCATCCTGAAGGACCAGGCTCGTCCGGACTCCCCGGGCAAAACGGACCACGTCGCCACCGAGCTGCAAGGTTCGGCACGACAGGCCACGTCATCGCCATAACGGATTTCCATCGCCTGCCGCGTCGCCCAAGGTGCCGGATTCGGGAAAGCCGGGCGACAGGGGCCAGAGGTATTCTCCACCCGCAAGATGCCCTCGAGCTGAGGCAGGATGGACCCGCTGGCGACGAGGCGCGCCTCGATGGACCAGGATGCCGGCGGAGCCGCCGGGACCTCGGGCGTGGACGACAGGACGACCACGATCTCAGTCGGTCACGACCCCCGCGCCGCCCCCGCCTTGATTCTGGTTGAGCAGCGACCTCGAATCCACGCCGCCTGAGATGAACTGCAGCTGTCCCTCTTCGCCGGTTACCCCCACGATGTAGCCGGAGACCTCGACCGGCGTCTGGATGGACGAATCGAGCACCACGACACTCCGGCCGCGCTCGATCCGGGCGTACTGCATCATGCCGACAAAGCCCGCGCTGGGCCCGGGCGTCAAGATCGGCATCGGGTTCTCATCGAGGCGGCCGGACGGCAGATCACGGCGGTGCAAGGGATAACTCGCTGGCCCCCCCCTGCCGTCGATGCCTTGGCAAATGGCGTCATCGTCCGTGAAGCCAGGCATCGGACTGGCCGTGAGCTCGCGACGATCCAGTCCCGTCGTCACGGAGCCCCCCCAGGGGCTTGCGCCGGCGTCGAAGCGCTTCTGCAGCCACGTGACGGCCAGGACGAGGATATCCGGGTAGGCTCGCCCGCTTGTGGTCGCCAACTCCTCGACAACGGCCTGGAGCGCGACCACCTTCTGCTTGGCCTTGGCCGTGCCCGCACTAGACTTGGCCACCTGGTAGACATACGTCGCACTCGCCAGCAACACCACCCCCACTACGGTGACGAGAATGGTCTCGACCAACGTGAAGGCGGGGAGAGCGGGTTGACGACGTCGCATGGATTCTCCTCGGGTACCTTGGTCATGTACCCCGTCGCGGCCTCGTGACAATCACATTGGGGACTAATGTCATTTGACACGAGAGGACTAACATAGGATAATCGCAGCCGTGCGGTGGAACCGTGACGCAGGTGACCCAGGCCCGAGTTCTCCGGAGGTGTCCATGCTCGAACCCGGCGCGAAGGATCGCCCGCTATACATCATCAGCGTGGCAGCAGAGCTGGTGAACATGCATCCGCAAACCCTGCGTCTCTATGAGAGGCGAGGCCTGGTCCAGCCCAAGAGACAGGGTAAGAACCGGCTTTACAGCCAGCGCGACATCGAGCGTCTGATCTACATCCAGAACCTGACGCAGGAGCTGGGCATCAACCTGGCCGGAGTGGAGCGCATCATCAGGCTTCAAAATGAGCTGGACCACCTCAAGGCCTTGAAGGAAGCCGAGTTGCGGGACATCCAGGACCGCCTGACGCAGCTGGAGACCATGAAAAGGGTGCGACAGGGAGAAATTGCAGACCTTCAGGCCCGTCTCCAAGGTGCCTTGGACGATGGCGAGGGGAACGACGGATAGGGTCGCGAGGCCCGTGGTAGGATTCCCCTGAGGCCCATCCGGGCCCACCCCGAGGACGAGGTGCCAAGATGTTCGAGCGGTTCACCGAAAAGGCGATCAAGGTCATCATGCTCGCTCAGGAGGAAGCTCGCCGCCTGGGACACAACTTCGTGGGGACTGAGCAGATCCTGCTGGGTCTCATCGGAGAGGGCACCGGGGTGGCCGCCAAGACCCTGAAAAGCATGGGCGTGTCCCTGAAGGATGCTCGCATCGAGGTCGAGAAGATCATCGGCCGCGGGTCGGGATTCGTTGCCGTCGAGATTCCCTTCACGCCCCGGGCCAAGCGCGTGCTCGAGCTTTCGTGGGACGAAGCCCGTCAACTGGGCCACAACTACATCGGGACCGAGCATCTGCTTCTCGGCCTGATTCGCGAGGGCGAGGGCGTTGCGGTCAGGGTCCTGGAGAATCTGGGCGTCGATCTTTCCCGCGTGCGCAGCAACGTCATTCGGTTGCTTGGCGAATCCGGAGCTCCCACTCCGCAAGGACAGCAGCGTTCCAAGACCCCCACGCTGGACGAGTTTGGCGCCAACCTGACGCACATGGCCGAAGAACATCGCCTCGACCCCGTCGTCGGACGAGAAAAGGAAATCGAACGGGTCATTCAGATCCTGGGTCGCCGTTCCAAGAACAACCCGGTGCTGATCGGTGAGCCGGGCGTGGGCAAGACAGCCATTGCGGAAGGTCTCGCCCTGCGCATAGCGAGCGGTGAAGTCCCCGACATCCTTTCCGAGAAGCGGGTGGTCACGCTGGACATCGGCAGTCTGGTCGCCGGAACGAAGTACCGCGGCGAATTCGAGGAGCGGCTCAAGAAGATCATGGAAGAGATCCGCGGGGCCGGAAATATCATCCTGGTCATCGACGAGCTCCACACCCTGATCGGCGCGGGTGCTGCAGAAGGAGCCGTGGACGCCGCGAACATCCTTAAACCTGCCCTCGCACGAGGCGAGTTGCAGTGCATCGGCGCCACGACCCTCGACGAATATCGCAAGCACATCGAACGGGATGCAGCTCTGGAGCGTCGTTTCCAACCTGTGATGGTAGGTGAGCCGAGCGTCGAGGAGACCATCGAAATTCTGCGTGGCTTGCGCGAACGCTACGAGAGTCATCACCGTCTCACGATCTCGGACGAGGCACTTGTGGCCTCTGCCAAACTGGCCGATCGCTACATCTCGGACCGGTACTTGCCGGACAAGGCCATCGATCTGATGGATGAGGCCTCCTCGAGGGTACGGTTGCGCTCGAGCAGCCTGCCGCCCAAGGCCAAGGAGCTCGAGAAGGAGCTGCGACAGTTCACCAAGGAGAAAGAGCAACACATCCGCAACCAGGAGTTCGAGAAGGCCAGCCAGATCCGCGATCAGGAGCAGGCGCTGCGCGAGCGGATCAAAGAGATTGCGGCCGAGTGGCGTCAAGAGCGGGGGGATGTAGCCGCTCCGGTCGTCGATGAGGAAGAAATCGCGGCCATCGTGGCGTCTTGGACCGGTATCCCGGTCTCCAAGATCACGGAAGGCGAAACCGAAAAGCTCCTGAAGATGGAAGAGGTCATGCACGAGCGGGTCATCGGCCAACACGAGGCCATCGAGATGATCTGCAAGGCGGTCCGTCGTGCCCGAGTGGGCCTCAAGAACCCCAAGCGGCCGATTGGCTCCTTCATCTTCAGCGGGCCCACCGGCGTGGGCAAGACCGAGGTTGCCAAGGCTCTGTCTTCCTACTTCTTCGGGCAGGAAGACGCCCTGATCAGGGTCGACATGTCGGAGTACATGGAGAAGCATGCGGTCTCCAAAATGATTGGCTCACCCCCGGGCTACGTAGGCTACAACGAGGGGGGACAACTGACCGAAGCTGTGCGCCGCAAGCCCTACAGCGTGGTGCTCTTCGACGAGATCGAAAAAGCTCACCCCGATGCCTTCAACATCTTGCTGCAGATTCTGGAGGACGGCCGCCTGACGGATGCCAAGGGCCGGACGGTGGACTTCAAGAACACCATCGTGATCCTGACTTCCAACATCGGAGCCCGTGCCATCGAGAAGGGCTCGTCCCTCGGCTTCCAGACCGGTGGCGCTGACCAGCGGTATGGCAAGATGAAGGATCTGGTGATGGATGAGCTCAAGCAGGCCTTCAGGCCAGAGTTCCTTAACCGGATCGACGAGACCATCGTCTTCCATCCGCTCACCAAGCCTGAAGTCGCCCAGATTGCGGACGTCATGATGAAGGAAGTGTATGCTCGCATGAAGGAAAACGAGTTCACTCTCGAGATCACGGCAGAAGTCAAGGAGAAGTTGGTGGAGGACGGCTATAACCCGTCCTACGGTGCGCGTCCCTTGCGCAGGGCCATCCAGCGACTGGTCGAGGATCCCCTCGCGGAGGAGATTCTTGCAGGTTCCATCCGCAAGGAAGGCGTCGTCGAAGCCTATCTCGAGGAGGGCAAGGTCCGCTTCCGCAACCGGGAGCTGGTGACCGCTTCCCTTCCCGCGGGTGAGGACTCGGAAGGCTAACTGCCCGCGGGTCTCACCTCATCCGGCCGCCGTCGGCGGGCTGTCTCGAAGAGACAAACCGCTGCGGCGGCCGCGGCATTGAGAGACTCCGCCCGCCCGGGCATCGGGATGTGGACCCGAATATCTGCGGCCGCCAAGGCTGCCTTCGGCAGGCCGGTGCCCTCCCGCCCCATCCACCAACATAAGGGGCCCGCCAGAGCCGCGTGCCACAAGGGTACGGCGTCATCCAGGGTGGTCGCCACCCAGCGCATGCCGGACGCACGGGTGGAGGCGCAGCAGGCCAGCATGTCCGGGACACGCACCATCGGCACGTGGAAGACGGAGCCCATGCTGGCCCGGACGACCTTGGGCTGGAAGGGATCCGCACAGCCCGGTCCCAGCAGCACGGCTTCGACACCTGCGGCATCTGCGGTCCGAATCAACGCACCGACGTTTCCGGGATCCTGCAACCCATCCAGAGCCAGCCAGAGCGAGTCGGGCCTTACAGCCGGCATCCTCGGCGCCACGGGCAACTCGACGACGGCCAGGACACCTTCGGGGTGTTCGAGCGTGCTCATCGCCGCATAGACGTGGGACGCGACGACCGTCGTACGATCCCGCCAAGCCGCTGGCAGGGTACCTTCCCGTTCAGGGACCACGTACACCTCACGGACCGGCCAATCCGCGACAAGCAAGGCCTCGAGCAGGCGCGTGCCCTCGACCACGAACACTCCTGCTTCGCGCCTGCCCCGCCCGTCGTGCAGACGACGTACCTGCTGCACGCGGGGATTACGAATACTGGTCAACAAGGGCAGGCTCACCCCGCCATCCTAGCAGCCCCCAGCGCGTCCAGCGCCGCAGCTCGGTCCTCGTGGACCCGTGCCACCCGCGAAAGCCCCAGCAAGTCAGCCACGGCCCGGACCTGGGGGGTGAAACCGCAGAGCCAGAGGTCACCGCCTGCCTCACGAAAAGCGCCTGTTTCCGCCACCAGCGCACCAAACCCCGCGCTGCTGACGAAACCGACCTGCCCGAGATCAAGGACCACGTCCCTCACGCCACTCGCACGGCTGGTTCCCAGCAGCTCGGCCAACCGATCCGCAGCTCGTGCGTCGAGATCGCCCGCCCACGCCATCACCTCGACCTTGTCATCCGTCATGACCACATCGTGGCGCCTTCATGCCCTCGTCGCCAGAGGCGGCGCAAGAGCTTCATCCTTGCGTCATCCGAGCGCAGGATGGACGTCACGCCACGGGGGCCCCCAAGACATGATGGGCGCGTGGCGGTTTCGCGGCTTGGTCCTTCTCGGGCTGGCCCTGCTGGCCACGGGGACCTTTCTGGCCTGGCAGCGAGAACCCTTCGCAGGCTACCTGCTGGAACGACACGGCGTGGTTTCGGCCCTGCACGATCCAGGCTGGCCCGCCTTCGAGGCAGGTCTGCGCGTCGGAGACCGTGTCACGGCACGTGACATCATGGCGGACGGTCGGACGCGCCTCGCGGTCCGACGGGGCGAGTCGCCCACCGAGATCATTTTCCGGGAAGTCCCGCTCACCCAGGCCGCGCGTTGGCGCTTCTTCCTACCATGGCTCGGGCTCGGACTCCTGCTGGGTAGCCTCGGGCTGGGCATCGGGGCCATACGCCCGCACCATCCCGGTGCCCGCTCACTCGGTGACTTCACTTTCGTCGTCGCCCTCTTTTCCCTCACGAACCTCGAAAGCGTCACGACCCGCCACACGTGGCTGATCAATCTGCTGGCCCTCGGGGCGACCCCGGCGCTGGCCCTCGACCTTGCGCGCAGGGTCCACCTCCCGGATGGCGGGGGTCCAGGACATCCTCCCGTGAAGAGCCTCCTCGCGGGCATGGCGCTCGCCCTGTGGGGGGGGCTGGATGCCGAAGCCGCCGCATGGGCTTACCCCGGCCTCTTGCTCGGAGCCAGCCTGGGGTTGCTGGCCTTGCCCGTGCTGGCCATCGGGCGATTCCTCGATCCTCTGGCCCGTGCGCACGAGCGCCGACGCTCGGTGACCTTCGCAGCAGGTGCCGCCTTGTCTCTCCTGCCCACGGTCGTCACCGGAACCGGCGGACTGGCCGGCGGAGGACCGCCTGCGGGATTCGCGGCCACGATGCTGCTGTTTCCCCTGACGCTGGGGGTGCTGCTCGTCCGTGACGAACTCTTCGGCATCGACTCCCGCAGCCGCCGCATGCTGGCCCACTTGCTGGCCACCGCGGCCCTCGTCGGCCTGCAGGCCCTCCTGCTGACCATCTGGGGCCATGCCGCGGGGCCTTGGCCGAGCGTCCTGGCCTCTCTGGCCGTCGCCTTGGGCCTGCAACCGCTTGCCAGCCGCCTGCGGACCCTCCTCGACAAGTTATTCGATCAGATGCCCTATGACCCTCAGCAAGCACTCGATCGTTTCCACGAGGCGGCCCGATCATGTCCCGATCCCACCTCACTGGACCAGCTCCGCGCCCGTATCCTCGAGGAAACGGTCGTCCCGGTCGAACCGATCGCCCCGTCCGTGGGCCCCCTTCCCCGCGGAATGCCGGGGCCTCGTCGCTCGGGCCAACCTTGGGGCACACGGGATCTCAAATTCCTCGCGGACCTCGACCGTGCGCATGCCCTCTGGGGCGAGCATCTTGCTCTGGTGGCCGCTCATGTCCGCCAGGAGAGAGTCGACCGTGAACTTGCGCTGGCACGCCAGCTGCAAAGCGCGTGGCTTGGGCCTCCACCGCCTCCGTCTCCCGATCTGGAAATCGCAGTCAGATGTCTGCCGGCCCTCGAGGTGGGTGGAGACTTTGCGGAGGTTCATCGCCGGCCGGATGGACTATGGCTCGTCGCCGTCGGGGATGTCTCCGGCAAGGGGGTCCCCGCCGCCTTGCTCATGGTCGCCACGCTGACCCTCCTGCGGGCGAGAGCAGACGGCCCCGCCGGCCCGGCGGAGCTACTCGAGGAACTCGGCACGCTCCTCCATCGTCAACGTCCCTCTCCCTCCATGTTCGTCACCATGTCCATCGGCCTCCTGGACCCTCATCACGGGCTTATGCGGACAGCCTCGGCGGGCCAGCAGGAACCGTGGATTGACAATCTGCCACCAGGACCCTCGGGGCCTGCACTCGGATGGCTCGAAGGACACAGACCACCTGAGCACGTGCGCCAACTTTGCCCCGGCACCCGCATCATCTGGGCAACGGACGGCCTTGCCGATGGTCTCGCCCACCGTGGACTCGGAGCCGTCGGTGTAGCCTTGGACAAGATACCGGACTTGCCTGCCGAGGCGGTGGCGGACCAGCTGGTCCACGAGGCCCGTGGACCGGAGCACAGCCCCGCCATCGACGATCTCACGCTGGTGGTGTTGCGATGGCGGCCAAGCCCCGAACCTGAGACCTGATGAACCAGCCTGCGGCCACGCCATACCCTGGCGGCAGCCCGTGCACCGCTTCCAGGTCTCCGAGCACCGTATGCCGGAGGCGACGAAGGGCCGCCCCGCCCAGAGACCTCCCCCCAATCCCGCAGGTCCAGACAGGCGACCCCGGAGGGGCTTGCGTGGACCACGCGCGGGCGAGGCGACGGACCGCGGCGCGCCACGTGGCCTGTGCCAACGCCGTGAAGGGATCCGCCTCCCGAGGAAAGGCCCTTAGCAGGCCTTCGGGATCGAGGGCAAGAGCGGCGGCCAATTCCCGAGCCAGAGCGGCACGGTCCGCAGGTGTGGGCAGTGGCAGGGGAGGCAAGCCCAACCAACGCGTCGCGGCCCGGATGCGTGCGTGCCTCGGCACGACCGGCCAACCGCGGAAGGTCTCGAGTACGGCATCCATCGGGGTGTCCAGCAGGCCGATCCAGGACATGCGGCCATCTCGCAAACGCGCGAGCGCCCCGTGGTCGTGCGGGCCCACAGGATCTCGCGAGACCAGCCGTACCCATTCCGCAGAAGACGCACCGATATCCACGACGGCCTCCGCGTCGGGCTGGCCGACCCCCTCGGCCAACGCGCGAAGACCTGGGGCACGCGGCAGGGTGAAACGGGTCGCCGGAAGCGGTGAGCGCAAGGCCGCCCCCAAGGGCCAGGACGTGCCATTCACGCAAGCCACCCGAACCATGGGCGGCTTTCCCGGCCAGGATGCAAGCGCCCGACCCAACCCTATCAACGCCTCACGATGTCCCCCGAAGCGGTCCTGACAACCCAGGACGAGAAGCACGGGGGCCGACGAATCCGGACAGAGCGCGTGCAGGGCCTCGACCAAGCCCGTGACGGCGTCGGCCACGTCCGGCCACTTCGTCGCCCGCGTGTGCCATCCGCCATCTCGCCCTACAAGCCTTAGCTCGTGCCGACCGGCTTCGATCACGACCAGTCGTGAGGTACTCATCGACCCTGTCACCGGCGTGGAAGACCTTCCGAAAGCGCCACCCGGGTGCAATCGGGGTCTCGTCCCCGCCAGTCTCCGGTACGTGCCCACGTCATCGCACGGCTGCCCCCCTGGCAAGCAGGCAGGGCCGGACAGCCCCCGCACGCTTCCCCGGGATCCCACGACCGCAAATCACGCATCAGCGGATGTCCCCACGCCTCACGGGGGCCCATTCTCCCCACCTTGCCCAGAACGACGGGCATTCTCCGGGACACCAGCCAGGTACCATCCGCATCCACCGCGAGAACATCTCTCCCCTCTTCGGGACGCCAAGGGGCCCCTTCCAAGGTGCCCTGCCGCGTGTCAAAGGGGGCATCTCGCCAGACCATCCGCAAGCCTCGGGGATCATCGGCCGCGGCGAGAGCCTCGAGCCATGCCGAATCGGGCAGCAGGGATTCACTTCCCCCCTCCCAACGGCCGAGGGGCAACACACGTGCAAAGGCCACGCCCTGAACACCCCACGCATGGGCCAATTCCTGCCACGAGGCGAGAGCCGCCATCGGCAAGGCACCGACTGTCACCTTGATCCAGACCTGCATGCCAGCTTCACGCATCACGGCCACACCACGTGCAGTACGGACAAAAGTCCCCCGGCCCCGAATGGCCTCGTGCTCCTCTGGAAGAGGAGACTCAAGGGACACCTGCGCATGCCTCAGCCCCCGGCTGGCCAACCGCTCGATCCGCTCACGACTGGCCAGAAGCCCATTGGTATTCAACCGGATCCCGATCCCCGCCCGCGTGGCGACGTGAACGAGATCGGCAAGCTCCTGGGAGATGAGCGGCTCTCCCCCGGTCAGGACAAGGACCGGGGGGCGCCCCATGGCCGCCGCCAGTTCCGCCCAGGCCTCCACCGTCCGGGCCTGGGCCTCGAAACCCCACTCCTCCGGGAAGCGATCGGCCGCACTGCGGTAGCAATGCCGGCACGCCAGATTGCACGCGTTGGTCGGGGCCAACTGCAGGACCAAGGGTCTCAGCATCCGATTCCCCATCCCGCCCAAGGCTGTCCTGCCGTCCGACGGAACTCCAGCAGGCCGCCATAAAGCAGCAACGACCGCAAGATGGTCGCATCCCCGACCGAGAGGTCGCGTGCGTGACGTCCCAGGGCATCCTCTGGATCACGCCGGAAGTCGTCCTGCCAATCCGGCTCGCACTCCAGCCGCGCGAGCCACACACCGAGAGCCCCATCCACCTCGTGTCGCATCTCCATGAACGTTCCTCCCCTATGCATACTGGGACTGGCAGCAGCCCGTTGGAAGTCCTCTCCCCAAGGCTTCAAGCCGGCGCAAGAATGACGTGAGCCAAGGTTCAGGCAAGACGAGGCCCTACATGGGACATGCGTCTGCCTTCGCCTCGCGCCCAACTCGCCCCAACCATCCTTGCCGTGGTTCTGGAAGCCTGCGGCACCAGAATTCAACCCCTCGCGGCACAGGTCGACGAGCGGTGGCTGGTCCTCCACGAGATGGATGCGGCGGGAGATCGGGCTCTGCAGGAGCTGACCGGGCAGGGCTGGCGAATCCTTGGCGGCACCGAGGTCCCGGGCCTTAGTCGTGTGGAGGCTCCACCGGGTGCCCGGCCCATCGGGCTCGCAGGCATACGTGGCGGATGGCGTGATGTGCCGCACGAAGGGGGAGTCGCGGCCGCGGGGCAGATGCAGGGGCTCAATCGGTTCCTCGGGCTGTCGGGTCACGAAGGCGCCGATCTGGAATCTCGCCAATGGGGGCTCGCCTTGGTCGGGGCCCCGGAGGCCTGGATCGCAGGATATACGGGCCGTGGCATTCCGGTGGCGGTGGTCGACAGCGGACTCGATCCTGATCATCCGGACTTTCTCGGCGCCGTGGACTGGTCCCGCTCGACGAACCTGGTACCCGAGGAGGCCTTCGTGGACCTCAACGGACACGGAACCCACGTCGCCGGTCTCATCGGGGCACGTCGCGATGGACAGGGCACGACCGGCATCGCCCCCGATTGCCAGCTGCGTATCGTCAAGGTTCTTGATCGCCACGGATACGGCCACGACCACGTCATCATGGAAGGCGTCCTGCGGGCGGCCAGAGACGGTGCACGAATCATCAACGTCAGCATCGGTACCCGAGTCCGTTGGGGTACGCCGGAGGCCGGCGCACTTGCGCTGGCCTGGGACAGGACCCTGCGGGAAGCGGCGCGCCTGGGTGCTCTGGTCGTGACGGGGACAGGCAATGAGGGCGAAGCCGAACGCACGAGCGGCTGGACTCATCTGCCTGCCGCGAGCCCTTGGGCCTTGGTCGCGTCGGCGTGTGGTCCCCAAGGTGGCAAGGAGCCGACGCAACGGGCCCGCTATGCCAACTTTGGTCCGGGCCTCGCAGAAGTCCTGGCTCCGGGAGGCGGCATTGGCGTCGATGAATCAGGGAAACCCGTGGTGCTCGATCCGGACGACCTCGTCTTGTCGACATGGAGTCGTCGAGCCCCATCCGGGCAAGGCTGGCAACCATGGGCAGGAACGAGCATGGCGGCCGCACATGCCTCGGGAGTGGCCGCTCTGGCCGCAGGGAAACACCCGGACAGGCCCGGACTCTCCTTGGGACAATGGCTCCAGGCGACCGCCTTGGCCACCGGGACGAACCAACCACCGCTGACGCACGCGGGCCGCGCCACTCAGGCTTGGCCCTTCCCAAGGAACCCGCTGTCTCAGCCACGGTCGGTCGCCACCCTTCTCAGGTGAGCCTCCGGTGAGCGGCAAGCCCGACACTTCCCTTGTCGGATGCGCGAGGTCCGCGTGGACTTCGGCCCCGCTCAGGAGGAAGAGACCCCATGGTTCGTTTCGCCGTGACCCTGGCTGCCGTGCTGGCCGGCTGTGGCCAAGTTCCCTCAGGAACCGCGTCGTTCGTCTTCGGGGCGACCTCGCCGAGGCCAGACGTGCCGATGGCTGCAGATCCCGAAACCACGGTTGCCGAGGGCACCTTGGCCGTTCAGGGCCTAACGGAGGCCAAGCGCCGGACGTGGAAGGACATCCCTTATGGCCGGCATCCCCAGCAGAGGCTGGACGTCTACGGCGTCATGGACGGTCGGACGCAGCGCCCGGTCGTGGTCTATGTCCACGGGGGAGCCTGGTATCTGGGGGACAAAGGCCACAAGATGGCCGACAAACCCCGATTCTTCAATGACCTCGGCTATGTTTTCGTCTCCGTCAACTATCGTCTCGCCGACCCGGGACTGCCGGAAGCCCAGCGCCCGATGCACCCTTGTCAGGCCCAGGACATCGCCCGTGCCGTAGCTTGGGTGACCCGCAACATCTCCGGATACGGAGGACGCCCCACCGGCCTCGGGTTGCTGGGTCACTCCGCCGGCGCCCACCTTGCGGCCTTGGTCTCGAGCAACCCGCGATTTCTCTCCGCCCACGGACTGGGCCTGGATGTCATCCGTGGCGTGGTGGCCAATGACACGGCCAGCTATGACCTGACGAAGCCCGACAGCCCCTTGCTCGCCTCCTTCATCCGCAACGCATTCGGAACGTCTTCCGAGGTCCTGCAGGATGCCTCCCCCCTGCGGCAACTGCAATCAGGCCGATCGACCCCCGCCTTCCTGATTCTGGTCCAAGGAAGCGAAAGCAGGGTGGCCGCCGCCCGCACCTTCCACCACGCCACCGTCCAGACCGACCGTCGGATGCCAGGAGATGAGTTCCTGCGCGTCTCCCGCCCGGGCTATGGCCACGAGCAAATGAACGATGCCGTAGGTCGTTCAGGTGAACGCGTCGTTTCGCCTGCCATCCAGACTTTCTTTCGCAAACAGCTGGGTCGGTGAAGGGTCTGCCGCCCCCGACCGAGGATGTCAGGGCGAGGCACCCGCGGAGGGAACCTGTTCCCCCGCGGGTGCCTCTGCCGGCGGCTCGGGCGGCGGCGGTGGGGATTCGACCCGCCGCTTCCTGCGCTTCTTGCGCCTTGGCTTTTCCGGTGCAGCCGCCGAAGCGGGCGACACGGACTGGGAGGAGACCCAGACGTGGTCTTTTTCGGCGATACGCAGCATGTAGGGCAGGTTGTAGCGAGGACGGTCGTTGATCTGGCTGGGAACGATGAAGCGGGCCTTGTTGCCCTGATCGACGTAGTAGGCTTCCTCGAGCCCCTCGGCCTGCGCAATGCGGACCGCCTCCTCCCGCGTGCGAGGTGGCGTCTTCATGACGATGAGGTGGTCGTTGGCGGCCCGGCCCACGATCAGGCGCTCGCGCGGAATGGCGTCATGCAGACGTTGCTTGAGACCGGCATACGGATCAGAGTACTCGGGACGGGGACCATAACTGTTGACAAGGTAGCCGAGGCCCCCGATGAAGACCCTGTACTTGTCCTCGTCTCCCTCCTGCCACCCACCGAAGCCAAAGCGGATGTTGCCCCGCTTCGTCTGGGCCATGAAATAACGCCGATCGGCGAATCCCCGACTTTCCTTCGAGGCCGGGATCAGCTCGCCGTAAAAGTACAGGTCGCCGATCACCTTGGCGTCGTAGTCGGTCCCGCCTTCCTCCTCAAAGAACGGTCCCGTGAAATAGAGCAGCGCATGGGTGTCCTGGAAAGCCAGCTGCTCGACGGTCCAGCCACGTGCCAAATCGATGCGGACCTTGCGGGTGTTGACATCCGCCTTGAGCACGCCGTTGTCTTCCACGATCCGGACGCCCTTGCCGGGCTCATCTCCGAGCCGAGCCACGATCTCCGGCGGCTCGGGGATCAGACGCTTCCAGATGACCCCAGTACCCGCGCCGACCAGAAAGAAGTTGGCTACGACCAAGGGAAAGGCCAGAAGCCGGAACAACCAGCCCAGAATGCCCGGGCCACGACGCAGAGGCCGCGGCGGAACAGCCGGCGCAGCAGGGCGGGTGGAAAGACCGGCCATCCTCGGGTAGCAAATATCTCCGGGACTTGCAGAAGGCGAGCCTGACGGACGGAACGACCGGAGACGCGTGTTCCATGGTACCTGTCGTGGCGACACAAGGGCAACTCCGCCGGGCCTTCGTCCCCCGCCAGCCTCGCATGGTCGACAACTTCCCCACAAAGTCCTTACCATGGGCCCGACAGGGGGTTCCCAGATGCTCGATCGCGCGACGAAGATCAAGATTCATGACCTGATGGTCAAGACGCGGTGCACCGAAGAGACCGCGATCTCCATGAACAAACAGGGCGAGGGCTTCTTCTGGATCGGAGGTGCCGGCGAGGAGGCCTTCGGGGTCGCCCTGGGCCTGCAGATCAAGAAGGGCCAAGGCCCGGCCTACGATTACCTGCACTTGCACTACCGCGGCGCGCCCATTGCCATCGCCATGGGTGCCGAGCCCATCGATCAGGTCCGCCAGATGCGGGCCACGTCGACCGATCGTTACTCGGGGGGACGACAGTTCGTCGAGCATTTCGCGATTCCCGAATGGAACATCGTGCCGGTGACCCCGACCATCGAAACCCAGTACCTGATGGCACCGGGAACGGCACACGTCCAACGGCGTTTCGGGGGTGACGGCATCACGGTGGTGACCGGGGGCGATGCAGGAACGGCCGAAGGCGACTTCCACTGCTGCTTGAACTGGGCCAGCAGACCGGGTGAAGAGCTGCCCCTGCTGATCATCGTGACCCACAACAAGTTCGGCATCAGCACGCCGAGTGGCCAGGTCCAGGCCCAGCCCGCCCTGAACAAGCTGGCGGAACCCTTCGGCATTCGCAACTCCATGCACAACGGCAATGACGTCGAAGAGATCTGGACCGCCCTCGAGGAAGCAATCGCCTACATCCGCAAGGAACGCAAGCCCTACTGCCTGCAGGCGAACGTCAGCCGGATCTTCGGACACTCGTCCGCCACAGGGGCCAACCGTGTGCCTGAGGTGGACTGCATCACGGTCTTCGAAGACAAGCTCGTCAGGGACGGGATCATGACCCGGACCGAAATCGACGGGGTCTGGAAGAAGTGGAAGGATCACCTCAAGGAATGTCTGGCCCAGGTCCGTCAGGAGCCGCTGCCCGACGGCAGTGACATCTGGCGCCACGTTTTCGCCGAGCCCGCCACCGTCTGACCTTCACGGAGAGCATCCCATGGCCACATACGCGCAAGGCATTCGCCTGGCCCTTCACTACGCCGAGGAAAACCTCGGCCTCACCGACGTCTTCGGCGAGGATGTCGGTCCGCCACTGGGCGGAGTCTTCACCGCCACCCAGGGCATCAAGTGTGCTTGGAACTCGCCCCTCGACGAACGGGGGATCATCGGCATGGCGATTGGCATCGCCCTTGCGGGAGGCCGTCCTGTCGCGGAGATCCAGTTTGCGGACTACATCTTCAACACGCTCGACATGCTCAAGCTGGCGGGCAACCTTCGCTGGTCCAGCTACGGCAATTTCGGCGTGCCGTTGGTCATCATGACCCCGGTCGGCGCCGGCATCCACGGGTCCATCTACCACTCCCACTCCTTCGAAAGCATGGCGACCCATATCCCCGGATTCAAGGTCGTAGCGCCCTCGAATGCCCTTGACGCCTATGGCCTGATGCTGTCCTCCATCGTCGACCCCGATCCGGTCATGTACCTCAAGTCCAAGGCGCTCATGCGCGTCAAGGGCGAACAGCTGATCCCGGGTGAGCCCGCCGATCTGGCCGAACTCAACAAGCGCATCAACGCCCCTATCGGCGACCGGACCAACTGGGTTCCCGACTGGCCGGCGGTCGAAGATTACCGGGTGCCCATCGGCAAAGCTGCGGTGGTGCGCGAAGGTTCTGATCTGACGGTCATCACCTACAGTCGCCACGTGCACGAGTGCGTGCGCGCCGCCGACCAGCTGAAAGGCGAGGGTATCTCCTGCGAGGTCATCGATCTCAGGACGCTCTTCCCCGTGGACTGGCCGGCGCTGCGGCGCAGCGTGGCCAAGACCGGCAGGGTGCTCGTGGTCAACGAGGACACCGAGGTCACCAACTACGGCGAGCATCTCATCCGCAAGTTGACGGAGGAGTTCTTCTTCGATCTGCAGGTGGCACCCCGCCTGCTGGCAGGTGCCAACGTGCCCGGCATCGGCATCTCCATTCCCCTCGAGGAAGCCAGCGTTCCTCAGTTCCGCGACGTGCTCGAGACCATGCGGGACGTCGCCACCCAGCCCGGCCGCGGCGGAGCGGGCGAATGGCCGTTGCTGCCGGAGTCCGTGTTCGCCCGACGCTGACCCAGAGCCAGCGGGGGTATGCAAGGACTGTCCCTTGACCCCTCGGAGGCCCGTCGCATGTTCCCGAAATTCCTGACGGCGTGTGCGACGGGACTCCTCATGGCTTTCTCTGCCGGCCCGGTTCTTGCATGCGGTGGTTTCTTCTGCGTGCGGGTCCCCGTGGACCAAGCCGGGGAAAGGGTGGTTTTTGCCGTGGATGGCGAGGAGGTCACCGCCATCGTCCAGGTCCAGTATCAAGGACCTGCAGAGCAGTTTGCCTGGGTCATCCCGGTGCCTACGGAACCAAAGGTCGGCGTAGGTAGTGAGGCCTTGTTCGCGCGCCTCGCCGCCGCCACCCGACCGACCTATCGCCTCGAGGTCTCGACGACGGGATCGTGCAAGACGGAATCCCGGGGTTTCTTCGGGTTCGGTGGAGCCACGGCCACTTCGGTCGCCTTGGCCGACATGGCCCCCCGGATCGCCGAAGGCGTGACCATCGTCTCGCAGGGTGTCGTGGGGCCTTACGAAACCGCGACCCTGAAATCGGACGACCCTGAGGCGCTGGTCACCTGGCTGCGGGAAAACGGGTACCAGATTCCCGATTCCCTCGACCCGCTCCTTGCGCCTTATATCCGCAGCAAGCACTATTTCGTCGCCCTACGCCTCCAGAAGGACCGCACCACCGGCGACCTGCAGCCCATCACGCTCAAGATGCGCGAGGCCTATCCCTGCGTACCGATACGCCTGACGGCCGTCGCCGCCACGCCGAACATGCCCATAACCTTGTGGGTCTTCGGGGAGGGCAGGGCCATCCCGCGCAACTACCGGCACGTGCATCTCAACGAGGCTCTCATCGACTGGCAGGGCGCCACCCCGCTGGCGCTTACCTCACCTCAGGCACCCTTTGCCGCACCTGCACCCAACTACGATGCAGTCGTCAGCCAGGCCATTGCCGAAGCAGGCGGGAATGGCTGGGTGACCGAAAAGGCCGGACCGACTTCGGCCCTGGGACTGAACCTCGACCCTGGTCTCGACAAGGCCAGGCTGCTCTCTTCCCCAGGTCCCAGAGACCTCGCCTTCGCCATGACGAGAGCCGGGCTGCCTGGTTCGGCGGTCCAGGGTTTGCTGCGCCGACACTTGCCCCTGCCGGCCGATCTGGCGGCCCAAGGATGGACAGAAAGTCAGTATTGGGCTTGGTACGGATTTACGACAACCGGAAATGGCGTGGCGGCAGGTCCCGCGATCTCCCCCTGGAATGACCAGGGGCGACCGGGGGAACCTTCTCCCATGCCCGGGGGCTTTTCGGTCTCGGCCTTTGTGGAAGACCTTGACGCCATCTACATCACCCCCATGCGGGAAGCGGCCGGACTCATCCGCCGCAATCCCGTGATGACGAGGTTCTACACCACGATGTCTCCCGAGCAGATGACCGAGGACCCTACATTTTCCTTTCACACGAACATGGCGGGTACCGCTTCTGACCACAAGGCTCGAGGAGAGCGGCTGTGCTCCGACAGTGTCACCTTCGGGGAAGCTCCCATCCGGGTGACCCTTGAGAATGGCCAGGCGTTCACCCTGACGAACGCCAGGCCGGTGGTCCCCCTTGGCACCATGCCGGCTGCTGCCCGCATCGAGCGTCTCTTCGAGGAAGGCGATGCGGAACTCATCGTCGACAATCTGGCCAAGATCGCCGATGCGCTGAAAACCATCTCCGGTGTCGTGCAGAGCCAGCCCGGATGTGGCTGCAGCAATCCTGCACAAACCGCAGGCATGCCGGATGCCGGGGGCGAGGAGGCTGCACTGGCGGCCGGTGCGTGGGGCAGTCTCGTGTGGTGGCGCGGCAGGCGACGCAGCCGCAAACAGGACCTCGGCTGAACGGCCAAGTTCTGCTGGCGCATGAGGCCGACGACGGCAAGCAAGCGTCGAGGCATCCTCCTAAGGGTGGCCCGGGAGAGAACATCCACGGAACCACCCTTTGATCCACATCTACCAGGAGGATGACCTATGGCCGTCGACCGCCTCATGGCCGTCAAACAACACACCGCGGTTTCGGAGGGGCTCTGCAAGCTGCTCGCCGACACCTACACGCTCCAGATGAAGACGCAGTACTTCCACTGGAATGTCACGGGCGCCCAGTTCGACACCCTCCATCGTCTGTTCGAACGGCAGTACGAGAAGCTGTTCTCGGCCTGTGACGATCTCGCCGAGCGCATCCGGGCCCTTGGCAACGTGGCCCCTGCAGGTTACAGCGAGTATGGCCGCATGACCCGGATCGAAGAGCCCAACGGCAGCGTGCCCTCGGCCCATGCCATGCTCGGACAACTGCTCAAGGATCATGAGACCCTCGAGAAGGAGTTCCGGGCCATGTTGGACATCTGCCGCACGGCCAAGGACCCCGTGACGGAAAATTTGCTGATCGACCGGATGGAGTCTCACGATCGTATGGCGTGGCAGCTGCGCAGCTTGGTGGAGGGTGAACAGTCCGCCCGTAGCTGACCCTGGCGCCTCCGCCCCGGACCCATGGGTCCGGGGTGGGCCCACGGGGGTAGAATGAGCATGTTGACCCCGTCTGACCGAGGCCCCGATGAGACGCTGCCTGATTCTGTCCGGTTCACTCGCGCTGGTCCTGGGGCTGCCCCTTGTCGCGCACGCCGCACCCCCCGGTACGGGTGAACGTCCCTTGATGGCCCGGTTGCTGGATGGCTTGGGTTTCGTCCACGAAAGAGACTCAGACGGTGACTACAAGCTGATCTTCCAGCTGGACGACGGCCGCAGCCAGATGGTGTGGATCAACGGGGAGACCGAGACCTACGGACCCTACGAAATTCACGAGATCTGGTCGCCGGCCCATCGCTTCAAGGGTAAGTTGCCCGAAGCCGAGAGTTTTCTCGAGGATAGTCAGGTCAAAAAGCTGGGCGCGTGGCAAATGCGGCGAATTTCCGAGGACGAACGGGTCTTGATCTTTGTCGCCAAGGTACCGGGCCCCCCGACCGAAGCCAGTCTGCGGGCCGTCCTGCAGCTGGTCATCGATGTGGCCGACTCGACCGAAGCCAGGCTTTCCGGCGGCAAGGACAACCTGTGAAGACCTCGAACCCGAAACGACCTGCAGTCATGACCCTCGCGACTCTGGGGTTGTTGCTTGCGGCCCCCGCGGACGCCCTGCAGCTCAAGATGCGCTTCGATGGCAAGCCGCAGCCCCGTGAGGCCAGCAAGCCGATCACGTTGGAGCTGGCCGTCCTCGACGACGAGGGAGCACCCGCCTCGGTGCTTCTGCCGCATCACGAAAAAACCATGCATCTGGTCGCCGTTCCCGAAGACCTCTCGGAACTGGTCCATGTCCATCCCCACGATCGTGGAGAGGGACGCTTCTCGTTACGTCTCCGGGACCGCAAGGGGCCACGGGATCTCGATAATGACCAGGCGGTGCATGGGTTTGCAAAGCCTGGCACCTGGTGGGTCTTTGCGGAAGTTTCGGACTTTCCCGGTCAGACCGTCGTCCTGCAGGACCGTGTCCGTGTCCCCGGAAAGGTTGCGGCACGGGCGTTGCCTTCACCCATGAAGTGGGCCGGAGATGCCGCCACGGCCTCGATCGATGTGGATTCGGCCACCATGGCGATCTGGACACGTTCCCGGCGATCCGACGGCACGCTGATTCTCACGTGCAAACTGGTGAACCCGAGGGGCGAGCAGATCCTCGGGTTCCGCCCCTGGCTGGGCATGAGCGCTCACGGGGTCCTGCTAGGCAAGAATAGTGACGGACCGATTTTCCGCCACCTTCATCCCGAAGGTGCACATGCGGGACATGGCAGAGTCCACCACCCCGCGCCTCCCTCGGCCGAGGCAAACCCCCACGGACATCACGGCGCCCATCACGAAACCCACGATCCCGGGGCACCCGGCGACTGGACCTTCATCCTCGGTCCCGACGAGGCTGTGCCGTCAGGCACCTACCGCTTCTGGCTGCAGGCGCGTCGTGACACCGGTCTCGTGACGCTGCCGTTCACCCTGTCGCTTTGACTGCGGTAGCCCCGGCCGCGGCTGCGACCACGACGGCCAAGGCCGCCAGCTGCAGCCAAAGCAGAAAGCCGACGACTCCGCTCAAGCTCCCGTAGACCGCGTTCAACCGTGCGAACTCGGTCAAGTACCACTGCAGCCCAGCCGACAGGGGAATCCAGAGACCGAGTGTAAGCAGGGACGTCACCGCCGCATCCCGCCAGGGAATCGTACGATGAGGCAGATAGCGAAACAACAGGACCAGTCCGAGAAGCATGGCGAGGAACGGCAGCGAGGCAGGTAACTGATCCCAAGCCTTGGCCACCTGCTGGATCCACCCACCTGTCGCTAGGCCCGTGCTACGCAGGCGAACGGCCGGAGGCAAGTGAGACAGCAGGCGCGGCAAGTCCGACAATCCGAGGCGCAACAGAATCTCCCCCAGCGCCAGGGCCAAGGTCGCCGCCGCAAAGAGCAAGGCACGGAGCTCCCCCGTGACGACCGCCCACGGACCAGACGGCCGCTGGAACCCGTGCACGGCATCCAGTGCCGTTTGCAACGAGGAAAATAGGCCCCTGCCGGACCAGATCAGCAACGAAACGGCGAAGAAGCCAAGGGCTCCACGGGCCTCCACGACCTCTCCGATGGTATCGGCCAAGAACGTTCGCTGGGACGGCATCAGACCGGCCGACGCCCTGTCCACGAGTTCTCGCGCTTCGGCAGGATGCAGCAGATGGCCGGCCATTGCCAACAAGCCAAGGAGCAAGGGAAAGAGCGCCAAGGCGGCATAGAATGCGATGGCAGCGGCCAGCATCCCGCCTCGCACGGCCGCATAACGATCCGTGGCCTGATCTGCCCAACGCCAGGCGCGGACAGCCGCCTCACGGAGCCACGCCGGCAGAATCCAGTGCAAGGACGTGCCCGATCTCCGGCTCAGTGCCGAGAGAGCTTGGCCCAGGTGTCCCTGAGACCGACGGTCCGATTGTAAACAGGCCGCTCAGGTCGACTGTCGGGGTCGACACAGTAATAACCCTGTCTCAGGAACTGGACCGAAGTGCCCGGCTGCAGACCGGCAGCCTCCGGTTCGAGCACGCTCTCGTAGATGCGCAAGGAGTCGGGATTCACGGCCTCTCCCAGATCCTCGCCTTCATCCATGCCATGAGGCTTCCTGAAGAGATGTTCGTAGTGTCGAATCTCGGCCGACACCCCATGCGCCACGGATACCCAGTGCGAGGTCCCGCGCACGACCCGACCATCCGGGGTTCCGCCGCCTCTCGATTCGGGGTCATACGTGCAGCGCAGCTCCACCACCTGTCCAGCGGCATCCTTCACAACCTCGCGACACGTGATGTAGTAGGCGTGCTTGAGACGAATCTCTCGCCCTGGTGACAACCTGAACCACTTGGGGGGAGGCGTCTCCGCAAAATCACCACGCTCGATCCAGATTTCACGTCCGAAGGGCACCTGGCGAGTTCCTGCTTCAGGATCCTCGGGGTTATTCTCTGCCTCGAACCACTCGACCTGACCTTCGGGATAATTCTCGATCACGACCCTCAAGGGCTCGAGTACCGCCATGACCCGCTGGGCACGAACATTGAGTTCCTGGCGCACGTAGTGTTCCAGATGTTCGTAATGAACGATGCTGTTAGCCTTTGAAACCCCAATCGATTCGCAGAAGGCTCGAACGGCAGCCGCAGGATAGCCCCGTCGACGGATCCCGGAAATCGTGGGCATCCTCGGATCGTCCCAGCCCCGCACGTGCCCATCTTGAACCAACTGCAGCAATTTGCGCTTGCTCATCATGACGTAGGTCATGTTGAGCCTGGCAAACTCGATTTGCTGGGGATGGGCCGGTACCTCGAGATGATCGAGAAACCAGTCATAAAGGGGACGATGGTCCTCGAACTCCAGAGTACAGACCGAATGCGTGATGCGTTCCAACGCATCCGAGACGCAATGTGCGAAGTCATACATGGGGTACACCACGTATTGCTCGCCCGTGCGATGGTGATGCGCCCGCTTGATGCGGTAGATGGCAGGATCACGCAAGTTGAGGTTCGGAGACGCCATGTCGATTCGGGCGCGCAACGTGCAGGCACCTTCCTCGAACGCGCCTGCCACCATCTGCTCGAAGAGCGTCAGATTCTCCGCCACGGTCCGATCGCGGTAGGGACTGTCGCGGCCGGGCTCGGTCGGGGTGCCGCGGTACGTGCGCATGTCATCCGGCGACAGCTGACAGACGTAGGCCAGACCCGCACGAATCAACTGGCGCGCCTGGTCCAGCATGGCCTCGAAGTAGTCCGAGGCATAGTAAAGATGAGGTCCCCATTCGAACCCCAGCCAGCGAACATCCCGCTGGATGGCATCGACATACTCCTGATTTTCCTTGGCCGGGTTGGTGTCATCGAAACGCAGATGACAGACGCCACCGAATTCCTGGGCGATGCCGAAGTTGAGACAGATGGACTTGGCATGACCCAAGTGCAGATAACCGTTGGGCTCGGGAGGGAACCGAGTGGCGACCCTGCCCGAGTGCTTGCCCGAGGCCACGTCTTCGTCGACGATCTGCCGCACGAAGTCGCGGGGGGCCTCGAGAGCCTCACCTGAGCCTTGAACCATCGAATCCTGCTTCATCGGAATACTGTTTCCAGGGGCCTAGGGCTTGGCTTCGGTGCGGATCGCAGGCAACAACTCAAGAATGGTGCCACAGGCAATACGCGGGCCGGCCTTGCCGACGGGCTCCGTGGTCTCGTCGTCGGGATCCGCGTGGATGACGAGCGACGTCCCATCGTTGTCCATCAGCGTGTGGGGTCCCTCGCGCAAGGTCACGCCGGGCACCATGACCACGATGCTTCCGGTTCCGCCGGGACCAATTTCGAGATTGGGCAAGTCACCCAGATGATGTCCACGGGGATTGCGTCGCCCGTGCTCCCGCCCCTCCGGATTGAGATGAGAGCCGGCGGACAGGAAGTCCGGGGGCAGGCACTGACCGACCTTGTGCAGGTGAAAGCCGTGTCTCCCGGGTTTGAGGCCCTTGACTTCAAGGGAAATCTGAACCCCCGCCCCGAACTCGCGCAGGACGGCTCTGCCGATTTCCTCGTTCGCCGAGGAACGCATCGGGGCCTCGGCGATGGCCCTGACCTCATCGCAACCGCCGAGCATGGTCAAGGAACTGACAAGAAGCAAGGCTGGAACGACGCGAGACAAGGATGACCTATCTGGCACGCTGGGGGTCATGAGGCACCTCCTGTGCCATGGATCGTAGCACGGGGCGATCCCCGGGCCACCAGTTCCATCGTCCGGCCAAGGTCATGAAGGCCGGCACCAGCATCACCCGGATCACCGTGGCATCCAGCAGGACCGCCACTGCGAGTCCCAGTCCGATCATCTTCACAATGGCGACCTCGGCCCACGCAAAGCAGCCGAACACCACCACCATGATGGCCGCGGCACTGGTGATCAGCCCCCCTGTGGCCGCAAGACCCTCGGCAACAGCCCTGCGATTATCACCGTGGACGACCCATGCCTCGCGAATCCGGCTCAGAAGGAATACCTCATAGTCCATCGACAAGCCGAAAGTAATGCAAAAAATAATGATGGGAATCGTACGCGGGATGGCTTCGAGCGGTTCATCCATGCCGAGCCAGGACAATCCGATCCCATGCTGGAAGACTGCCACGAGCACACCGTAGGAGGCACCCACGGCAAGCAAATTCATGAGGATCGCCTTGACAGGAACCAGAATCGAGCGGAAAGCCAGGCCCAGCACCAGCAGGGTCACACCAAGCACCAGCAGAAGCGCCCTTAGGAATGCACGACCCATGTGGTCGTCGAAATCGTTGTAATACTGGGGCTCTCCCCCGACTTGCACGCGAAATCCCACAGGCGGGCCTTCGCGTGCAAGAGCTCTGCTGAGGGCTTGCGCACCCTCAAGGCCAAGGTCCCGGGCAGGCAGCACTTGAAACCAAATGGCCGTACCGTCTCGACTCACAAAGGCCTCACGGATTTCGGGCATGCGTTCCAAGGCCTTGTCGGGATTTCTGTACATCACCATCGTCTCGGCAAGGCTCATGCCTGCCCGCAGATGCATAGGCGATAGGACGTCCGCGATGCCCTCGCGGCGTGACAATGCCCTGGCCCAAGCGTGCAGCGCAGGGAGATGGCCGACCCAGAGAGCCGGCTTGCCATCGGTCGCCTCGACGACAATCTGGATCGGAAGCATGGCGTTCCGGGGCCCCATCTCCTCGAGCAGGTCGATGCCTTGCCGGCTCTCCATGGCTGCCGGCAACCACGTCGTACTGCCGAATCCCAGCCGCAAATCGTTCAGGGGCCAGATGAGAAGCGCCAACATGGACACAGCGCCCAGCATCGTCCGCCAAGGCCGGGTCAGGAGGCCCTGCGTCAAGCGATACCAGCCACGGCGGACCCAGGCCCGACCCTCGGGAGGGACGAGGCGTCTCGGCCAGTCGATGTTCGGGCCTAACATCGCAAGCAGGACGGGAACGAGCGTGAGGCTGCCCAAGGCTGCCACGATGACGACCAGCATGCCCCCCACCGCGATACTTCGTAGTTCAACCATGGGAGAGAGCCAAAGCCCCGACAACGCCACCACGACAGCCAGAGCCGACACCACGATGGCGGGACCGGTCCGCGAAAGCGTCCACACGGCAGCCTCGCGGGGGGGGTGATGGACGAGGGCTTCACGAAATCGACTGACGAGCAGGAGGCTGTAATCGATGCCCACAGCGAGTCCCATCATGGACACGATGTTCTGCAGCATCGCGGACAAGGTGAAAACCTGTGCAGCCACCCATGACAACCCCAGGGCGACGAGCGTACCGACCAGGGCCACGACAAGAGGAATGCCTGCCGCAGCCAAGGCTCCGAACGCCACGATCAAGATGAAAGCAGTGAGCGGAAGCGCACGCAGTTCGCCGATCTCGGCGTCTCGTGCACTGTGGTGATCGATATCGTGAAGCATCGTCGCCCGGCCCGTCAGCACCAGTCGACTGCCGGGCACCGCCAACGCCAGCTCCTTTCTCAAGGGCTCGAGAACACGGCGCACCTCCGGGATGAGCAGTTGTTCCGCCTTGCTGTCGGAAACCTTGAAGCCGACCATCCACAAGGTCGTTGCTCGGTCCGGGGAGAGAAACCGGGCATCACGCCGGTCGCGCCACCCTGTGACCCGCCAGACCCCGGGGACACGGGCCAAGGCCTGCGGGATCCGATCCAGCAGGCTTCCCAGGCGGGGATCTTCGATCGTCAAGTTCGGCACGTTCAAGACCACGAGGCCGTGCTTGGCATAGGGAGAGGCGAAGCGATCCCGCAGCAGGACCTCGACCCCTTCGGAGGCACTCCCGGGAATTGCCAGAGACCCCTGGAAGAGGACCTGGGGGAGACGCAGCGCGGCCAGCGCACCGAGCAGCAGGAGCGCTCCCCACACCAGGAGAACCTGCCTCCGGCGAGCCAACAGCCAGTGACCTGCCCGGGCCGCCCAAGGCTCGAGGGAAGATTCGATCATGGCCGGTCTCCTGCGCGTGCCGTCCATGATACCGAGGGTCCCCGGTCAGGGCCGGAAATGATTCGGGGGCAGGCTCCCATCCACCTCGCCCCGGAGGACCTCAAGCTGGTAGACGATCCGGTCGCCCTCATACATCTGGCGCATCCGCGGCAAGCCATCGGCATCGTCAAGCCAGAAAATCTGGTGGGTGATCCCACGAGGCTGGCCGGGCCCATCCAGCCAGAGGCGAGTCACGGGACGCTGTTGCCAGGTGCCGGACGACAGGAGACCGAGCCGGCACGCGGGTCGCTCGAGCTGTTCGAACACCCGAGTGATGGCCAGATCCCGATGATCATCCCCCCTGAAATCCTTGAGCCGAGGATCGTCGAGCGGCAACGTCAACGACAGGGGGAATCCGAAGAATTTGGTGCGCACGTGAACGTCACGCTCCCCGAACCAGACGATGCGGGTTCCTGCGGCGTCTGGAGTGCGATCTGAAGAAACAATGGTGTAGGCCGTCCGATCGGGCTTCTCCAGAGCCAGGTCAAGAAGCATCGTCGCCGATTCGTTCCCTTTCCATACCTTGACACGGACCTTGCCTCGGAATCTGTGTGCCGTCGCGGCCATCGTGAGGAATTTGCGAACGACGGGGTCTCGACGAGCCGCGGCCGCAGGTGCGGACTCGACCACGGCAGGAGGAGAGGCTCCTGCGGGTTGGGCCAAGGCGATCACGACGATGGGGAAGGCCGACGCGCATCGTGCAGCAAGCCAGAGAGACCCGATCGACCGACGTGCGCGCAATGCTGACCTCCCCTGGTTCGGCTGCATGGTAGCGAGATGAGAGCCCCTTGGGGGGACCGGATGGAGCATTTGGGAAGGGTTCAGGATCCCACCCGCATCCCATCTGTCCGCTGCAGGGTGGCTCCCTTGCGCGGCCGGGCTGCTGGAACCAGGCGCCAGACGCCACCGTCCTGCCCCAGCACGATGACCTCGCCCGCCGCATCTTCGGCGAGCGCCGTGATACGCGTGGCCTCGACCGCCTTGAACCAAGGCGAGGCATCCTCCGCTTCCACCACTTGGCCCGCTTCCATTCTCAAGACGTGGACGAAGGCCGTGCAATAGTCGCTGAAGAGATAGCGACCACGAAGCCACGGCACGAGCCGACCACGATAAGCCACGCCTCCCGTGACACTGCACCCACGCTCATGGGCATATTCCCAGACCGGGGCGGTGAACGCCGGATCCTCGCACGCCGACCTCGGGCCCACGCAATGGCCTCTTCCCTCCACGCGGCTCCAGCCGAAATTGCGACCGGCCAAAGTGGCGAAGGTCACGTGGTTCACCTCTTCCCAGCGGTTCTGTCCCACGTCGGCGATCCAGCAGTCTCCGGTCACGCGGTCGAAGGTGAACGACCACGGATTGCGCAGGCCCGAGGCCACGAGGACGGGCCTCGGGTCCGGGACCTCGACGTCCAGTGCCACCAGCTTGCCGAGCAAGCTGGAGGGGTTCTGCGCATGCCCCAAGGGATCAAAGGCCGCTCCCCCGTCGCCGAAGCCGACGTAGAGTCGACCATCGGGACCAAAGGCCAGATGCCCCCCGTTGTGGTTGGAGAAGGGCTGATGAACCCGCAGCAACCGAGCCTCCCGACGCACCTGCGGCAGGGGACGACCCTCCACGCCTCCCGCCCACGTCGTCGGACGCGCGACCCGCCACGCCGTGACCACCGAATCACCGGCCTTGTCCGTATGGTTCGTGTAGAACCTTCCATCCGACATGAAGTGCGGATGGAAGGCGAGGCCCAGCAGCCCTTGTTCTCCCCCGCCGGACACCTCCGCCGAAAGGTCGAGGATAGGCCGATTTCCAAGGCCCGCCGCAGCAACGGTACGCAAACGACCTGACTTCTCGACCAGCCAGCCTTCGCCCGTCGCGGCTCCGGCCGGCGCCGCAAAGGCCACCGGTTGGCCGGTCGAGCGGGCCACGAGCTCGAGGCGGGCCCGGCGCAAGGCATCAGGATCTGCTGGCCGCAGGGCGGGCAGTTGCGGCTTGGCGTTGGCCTGCGGAACCAGGACGAAAGCCTGGAGCGACAGGGCTCCGAGCAGCACGAGGCTCGATACGATGGCAACCAGGGTCAAACGGCGGGACATCTGCACGACCTCGCTCAGGAAATGGGGTAACGGACCGGAAGACGGCGCAAGAGCATGAAGGGCAGCGCCGGAAGCATGAGGGCCAAGGCCGCAACAAAAAACATCCGACCGGGAAAGAGCGCCTCGAACCATGGAAAGAACCACGCTCCGGCCACGACACCTGCCGTGAAGCAGGCCCCCAAGAAGCCCAGAATGCGTCCACGCACCGCCGCAGGTGCCGCCTGAACGGAAAGCACCTGGTGGGCCGGCATCGACCAAGCGAAGCCCAGACCCTCGAGAACACAACCGGCCAAAGGCCAAGCGGGTCCAGGCCAGAAGGGATAGGTGGCAAGCGCGATGGCCTGCAAGCCCGAACCGACCACGAGAGGGCGCGAGGCGCCCATCCGATCCAGCTGGCGGCCCACCCAAGGGGCGAAGAGAAGCGGAGGAAGGGCGAATATGGCCCACGAGGCACTGATCAGCGCCCCCCCTGCCCCACGTGCGACCATGTAATCCGCCCAGGTCGCCTCATACATGCCGACCACCAGCCCGCCTCCCAAGGCCCGCCAGGCCAACATGGCGACGACCGGCCAGTCAGGGGTGGCCGCAACCTCGGGAAACACGCCGCGATCCGGGCGCGTCTCATCCTGATCCACGATACCGTCCGACCTCTCCTTCAGACCTGGCAGCAGCAGCAACGACAGGATCGCGAGGCAAAGCGCGGCAGCGAAAGTGCCTTGGTAGCCCCAGGCCAGAAATGGGACACCGAGGGCGGGCCCCAAGGCGTAACCCGCACTCTGGGCACCGGCCAGGCGGGCCACGCGGCGGCCCCTTTCGCCAGGCCCGACGGCTTCAGCCGCCAAGGCCAAGGCGGACGTCGTGGACAGGGCCGCGGCCACGCCCTCAAGGGCGCGCAGCGGCACCAATCCGCCAAGTCCACCCGCACCAAGCAGGAAAAGTGCCGCAACCGAAGCGTGAAGCCACAGGCCCACCAGCAGGACCGGCCGGCGCCCTACGCGATCGGACCACCATCCTCCGGGAAGCTGGGTCGCGAGTCCCGCAAGCATCGACGCCGTGACCATCGCACTGACGGTGGCCGTCCCGCCCCCTGCACTGCGCGCGACCAGCGGCAGTACGGGCAATGCGGCGTGCACAGCCGCGGCCTGTGTGCAGGCGATGAGATCGAGTCGGTCGAGGCGGAAGGGTGGTCCGGAGCCGCCGGCCACTGCTCAGGGCATGCGCGGGACGCCGATGACCGGCGGTCCGGAAGGCGCTGCGGACGGCTGTACGGTCGGCGCCGGCACGGGGGTCCCTATGGGACGGGAAGGCTCCGGCGGATCCCGGCGTACCACCTGCTCCCGGTAGCGCGCCATGAACCTTTCGTACTCCTGATCCGGCCGCAAGATCACCCATTGCCAAAGCGAGCGGGCGTCCAGAATCCCGTTGCCATTGACGTCAAACGTCTTGATCTGGGCGTCCAACTCGGAACGCGTGACTTTCATGTCCTGATCTCGATCCGCGTGATAGAAGAGGTCCCGCATCGTGAGCACCGAAACGCCCGAGGACGCATGACCCTCGCGACGGAAACGCTCGTCACGGTGAAAGATACCGCGCCAGAAACCGTCCGGCTTTTCCAATTCGATGTAGCCGTTGCGGTTGTGGTCGTAGTTCGCAAAGACCTCGGTGACCAGAGCTTCGATATAAGTCGGGCGAAACATGCCCTGAGCCTGAAGATCTCCCTGCGGTTCCGCGGGACGGGCGGCTGTCTGCGTCGTCGCTGCAGGCCGGGAAGGAGGAGACTGGCCGCACGCCGCGAGCACCGAGGAGAAAAGGACCGACAAAAGCCCGAGCGACCTGCCTGTCACAAGAAAAACCTTTCGAAGTAGAAAACGGAATCCACGCCATGCTGTCGCTACGAAAATCGACCAACTGACGCACATCGGGAATATCTTCAATGTTAATTTCCCTTATCTTAACCTGCGCTTAGGTCCCGAATCGGATGCACCGGGAGCAAGACCAGACCCTCCTCGGTTCCAACCGCCACGATCCCCCCGTCCTCGAGCAGGGCCACCGGACCGGTCAACCCCTCAAGTCGATGGCAGGCCAGCAGGCTGCCGCCAGCAGCCACGTCATGCACCCGCACCTCGCCAGACGTCCAGACTGAAGCCAACCAGGCTCCACGCCGCCCGAAGGCCGCGTCGCGGGGACGTCCTCTACCCTGCAGACGCCAAGAGGGCTCTCCGCCCGTGGCCGCGTATCCGCGGATCTCCCCGTCATCGCCCAGTACCCACCAGCCCCGGTCCGGCTCGATGGCGAGAGCGACCCAATGATCCGGGAACTCGCCCGCAGCCGGCGTACGATCCTGCTCTGGCCGCACCCAACGCAGGTAACCCGGCCCGATCAGCCATACGGCGACACCCTCGTCGCGGAGGCGCCAGTCCATGCGGGACAAGGCAGGCGCGGGTTGCTGACGGTAAAGCACGGGCAGACGAGGACCATCGAGCGACATGACCTGCAACCAGCCACGATCCGCCAGGGCCGCCAGCCACGGACGGCCGGGCACGAACCGTATGTCGGCGATCGGATCCGCATCGACCTCACGCCCGTCGCCGACCACCTTCTCTCCCTCCACCCGGACCAACGCCACCACCCCATCCTTGCGTCCATACGCCATCCGGACGTTCTTCGGATCGGCGTCGATGGAGACGATGGGCACTCGAGCCTCGTCGTGCCCCAGGGAGACCAGCTTCCACTCGGGTGTGCGGGAAAGGACCAGGAATTGCCCGAACGCCGTGCCCAAGTAGGGCAGATGACCCGGCATGCCCCGTTGCAGGGCCGTGACACCTCCGGCCACAGGAAGTCGGACGATCCGACCGGGAATCGGGCGCGGCAAAACGGGCGGCAACCCCCAAGCGTCTTCAAGACCGGGAAGCTCCCAGGCAAGGGCCTCGGCTACGCAACCGGGACGCTCCGTGACCTCATGCGCCAACTGCCACGGCGCCGTTGCCGCGAGGATGCGGCAGCGCAACACGTGGTCCCCTGCCGCCTCCGCCTGCTCCAATGGACTGGCCCCAGCCGCACGGGGCATCCCGACGGATGTTTCCGCAGCCCGGGCAAGGGCGTGCGCACGGAGGGCGCGCGCACGCTGGTGCAGGCGAGAGAGGGGACGGCCTGTCCGGTCCGTGGGGGCCTCCGGCATGCCCAGGACCGCCACGGGGGGCTCCTCCGGATCTTGCCGCGGGACCAGAGCTTCACGCGCAAGTCGTTGCAGATGGGCAGGGCAAGGTTGCTCGCGAAGCAAGGCTTCGGGGGGCAGGTTCCATCCCTTGGCCCGGGGCCCCAGCACCAGCACCCGAAGCAGCCGCGGCCAGGAGGCCACGACGAGCAACACAGGCGAGAGCGCAGGAAGCCAGAGCCCTGGTCCCGTCCTGCCGAGACTCCACGCAGTTCCCCCGACAAGCATGCACCAAAGGAACGCAGCAGCCGTCAAGGTGCCTCTCGGACCCCAGGGAAGGCCACCGGTCGCCAGCAGGACGAGAGGCCCGCCCACCACAAGGCTGAGGGCAAGCGACCAGGACGTGACCTCGTGCAGGAGGACCAGCAGCGTCGCGAACCCGGCCCAAGGGGTCCAGAGACGCAAAGCCACCCGCGCCCACTGGCGACGATCGTCCGTGACCCGTGATGCGGCCAGGGCTTCTCGCTGAAACCAACCCCTCATGACGGAAGGATGACATGTCGGGGGTAGGTCATGTCCATGACCAGCCGCTGCGACATCTGCCCCCGGCGCTGCGACCTCGGGACCGGATCCGCTTGGTGCGGCGCCTACACCGCCGGACCGAACGGCCCCATCGCCCTGTTCGAGGGTCACGTGGCGCACGTGTCCGTGGATCCCATCGAGAAGAAACCTATCTGGCATGATCGAGCCGGCACAAGGGTGTTGTCGCTGGGCACGTGGGGCTGCACGTTGCGCTGCCGTCACTGCCTGAACGGCGATCTGGCATGGACCAGGAAGGCGCCCGAGCCGGAACGCGTGTGGACACCGGAGGACGTCGTGGCGCGGATGCTTGCGACAGGCTGCGCGGGCGTGGCATGGACCACCACCGAAGCTGCGACCTGGTGGCCATTCGTCATTCGTGCCAGTGTCGCCGTTCGCGAAGCGGGAGGCTTCGTGGTGCTGGTCACCAATGGTTTTTACACTCGCGAGGCCTTGGCGCAGCTACTGCCCCATCTCGATGTTTGGCGCGTGGACCTCAAGGCCTGGGACGAACCCACCTACCGCACCCTGCTCGGAGCCGGCGACGTGGAGAACGCCGCCGCCGAGTGCCGGGCGCGCACCCAGGAAGCACACGCCGCCGGCGTCCACGTCGAGATCGTGACCTGCCTGATTCCTGGGCACCACGACACCACGGAAAGCCTGCAGCCCCTGGCGGATTGGATCCGGGACACACTTGGTCCCGAAACTCCATGGCATCTGCTGCGGTTCCACCCGCAGCACCTCATGCGCGGGACCCCGGCCTATCCGGCCGACGCGGCACGGACGATGGCACAAGCGATGCGGGACAGGGGGTTGTCACGCGTGCACGTCGGGGGTGAAGCGACTCGGCTGGGGCCTGGAGGCGCCGGCCCTCGCAGGAGTTACGACTTTCACGGACAGGACGGCCGATTCGTGCGCCTCGTGATGGACGAGAGCGAAGGATTCCTTGGATTCGTCGGGGACGAGGATCTGCTGGAAGAAATCCTCGGTGCCTGCCGCTCGCGCGGTCTCGACCTCTCGGTGGGGCACACCGCACGCTGCGGCTGACGCCCCCGGATACCTAACCTACCTGGCTTCGTCGGCGTATCGCGTGGGATCACCTGCCAGCAACACGGCCAGCATGCCCAACAACTGGATGTCACTGGCCTCGAGGGTGGCCTGAATCAGAAAGCGCCCCCCCGAGTCCGTACGTCCCTCCACCTGGGTGGCGAAGCGCTCGAAGTAGACGCTACGTCCGTGGGCGGTGGCCTCTGCCCCCCATTTGCCGTCGAAACGGCCAGTCACCGCCGCGCCACGGGACTCTCCCGAAAGCGTCCAGTCATTGTTGACCCGCAGCCTTACGCGGTGCGCCCCCACCATGCCCGAGACCTCATCATAGAAGGTCTCCTCGACGCGAAACTGCGCGCGCCCCCACTGCCCCTGGAAAAGATCCTTGTAGCCTACGGCCCGCATCAGCCACGTGTCGATCTCACCGGAGTAGTAATTGTTGAACTCACGTTGGGTCCCCACGACGGGCGTCAGCAGGCGAACCGGCTGAGCGAGCGCCTGGACGGCCGTACCGGGGCCGCCCCCCGTGAGCGCGGCGGGCGACCTTCCACAGGCTACGAGGCCAGCAGACAAGGCGAGGATGGCCGGCAGAAGAACTCGACGCACGGGATCATCTTTCTTAAATAGCAAGGAAATAATAGTTTAAATTATAGCAAATGTATTCGTGAATCCCTCGGCCCACGCAAGCGAAACGCACACCTCACGCACAACCGAACCATGGCTTCACCCCCGACCGTCCCCCCTGTCGCCGGTCGCGTTGTGCTCGGCCTTCTGGCCTGCCTGTTGAATCAGGCCTGCGGCACAGCCTTGCCGGTCTTGGGTGGCGCAAGCGGCGTGGGCCTCGGCACGAGGGCGAGCGACAGCCACCATCCCCAGGAAATCGAAATCAGGGCGGAGCTCACGGCAGAGGGCCACGCCCTTCTGGCAGCCCAGGGCGGCTGGAGCACCCCCAAGGTGCGCACCGACCTGTACTTCGATGCCTTCGACGGCCAAGGGTGGGCTTGGAAGGGCGGGAAAACGCCTTGGAAACTCCGCATCAAGCGCAAGGCAAAAGCCAGCACGATGCAGCTACGACGTCCGTTGAGTCGGGAACAGGCCCCTGCCGATGCACTTCCGCTGGTCATGAATGTCAGCGAAAGCTGGGAACAGACGATGCTGGAAAGCCAATCGATGGCCCTTTGGGAGCCGGGCCTTGGCATGTTGAGTACCCTGCAGCAGGGAGGGTTCCCGACCCGCAAGGCGATGACCGAGCTCGACAGGGCGTGGCAAGCGCAGCTGTGGGCGGGAGCCGACGCCTTCGCCGGAGCGCGGAAGGCGCAGCCGGGGCTCGTCGTGCCGACCTATCGCGCCGACAAGAACCTCCTCGAGCGCAAGTTGTCCTTCGGAGCGGGCTGGAAGGCCGAGGTCACCCTCGGGACCCACCGCACGCTGGATGGCGCAGGCCAAGGAACGATCCGACATGAGGTCGAGATCGCCCCGAGCCGCAATGCTCCCGAAGCCGCTCAGGCCATGAAGGACATTTCGGACTGGCTGCGGACCGCAGGACTCACGCTCTCCCACCTGGCCCCCACGCCGGCGGATCCCACCTTGGCCGCGGCCAAGGGATATGCCCGTGTGGGTGCCCCGCGCACCAACCGTTGATCGCGACATGCCCGAGACCTCGTATCCCAGGGATCCTCGCCTCGCTCCCCTGCGGGAGGACATCCGGTTTCTGGGGGACTGCCTCGGCCAGGTGCTGGGCGAGCAAGGCGGTGCCGCGCTCTACGACCTCGAGGAGGAGCTTCGCAAAGGCTTCAAGGCGTGGCGAGCGCAGCCCGACCAGACGTCTCTCGGCGAGCGCCTGCAGCAGCGGATTGCCGGGCTGGACATCGACACGGCTGCAGGTGTGCTGCGAGCGTTCACGCTGTACTTCCAGCTTGTCAATCTGGCCGAGCAACACCATCGCATCCGACGGCTGAGGACCAGGGAAGAAGAACCGGATCGGGACCCGGCACCGGGTTCTCTCGAAGCTCTCGTGACCCGCCTCGCCGCAGCCGGCATCTCCGCAGACGCCATCCGGAGCCTGCTGAGCGATCTTTGCATCGAGCCCGTCCTGACGGCTCACCCCACGGAGGCCCTGCGCCGGACCATCCTCGAGCGGCTGAGCGAAGTGGCCGATGACCTTGAAGAACGAGACCTGCATCGGCCCGGGAGCGTCGCTCGGCAGCGCCTCGAAAGCCGTGTGGCCGCCGCCATCGAAGGGCTATGGCAAACCGACGAAGTCCATCAGGTCGCACCGACGGTGCAGGACGAAGTCCGCCAAGGTCTCTACTACCTCGAGACCATTCTCTTCGAGGCCGTTCCTCGGGTGCTCGCCACGCTGGAGGAGGCCCTCTCCCGGCACTACCCCGGCGAGACCTTCGCCGTCCCGGCCTTTCTGCGCTTCGGCACATGGATAGGCGGCGACCGGGACGGGAATCCTCATGTGACGCCCGAAGCCACCTGGCAGGCGCTGCTCACGTCCCATCGCCTGATGCTCAGGAGACATCTGGAGGCGGCCGATCGCCTGTCCACGACCCTCAGTCAGAGCCTCAGGTGGGTGGCCATCGGCGAAGACCTCGCAGGAGTGCTCGAGCAAGACGCACTTAGATGGCCGGGCCTGACGGCCGAGGCCCGGGAACGCAACCCGCACGAACCGTACCGCCAGCGTCTGGCTGTCATCCGGCACCGACTGCGGGCCACGTCCACCTGCTGGCCCGAACGGTGGCAAGAGGAATCGACCGCAGGACCCGATGTTTATGCCTCTGCGCAGGAACTGGCCAGGGATCTGCAGGTCATGGATGCCAGCCTGCGGGCCCACCAAGGCCATCGGGTCGCCAACGACCGGCTCGCCATCTGGCGCCGACAGGTCGACACCTTCGGGTTTCACGGAGCGCGCCTGGACCTGCGCCAGCATGCCCGCAGGCATGTGGAGGCCCTCGATGCGGTGCTGGCGTGGCTGGGCATGAAGGAATCCGTGGGTTCCGGAGATGCGCGCGAGGCTTGGCTGGCGGCTGAATTGGTCAACAGGCGACCCCTCGTGCCACAGGACCTTTCACGATTCGACTCCGAGACCCGCGAGACGCTCGAGACCTTCCGCATGGCAGCGGCCGCGCGCCGGTCCTTCGGGCCCGCCGCCTTGGGCTCCTTCGTCCTCAGCATGACCACCGGCCCGGAGGATGTCCTGGTCACGTTGCTGCTGTTGCGCGAGGCCGGTTTGCTCCATTACACGGAAACCGGTGAAGTGTCCGACACGATGCCTGTGGTCCCGCTCTTCGAGACCATCGGGGATCTCGAGAGGGCGCCTGACATCCTGCGCCGACTGTTGGCCTTCTCCCCCTACCGGGCCCACTTGCGGGCGCTGGGCGATGAGCAGGAGGTCATGCTGGGGTACAGCGACTCGAACAAGGATGGTGGCCTTCTGGCCTCGGCCTGGGCGCTTTATCGGGCCCAGCAGGAACTGCTTGCGGTGGCGGGCGAAGCCGGCATCCGACTCAAGCTCTTCCACGGCCGAGGCGGCTCCGTCGGCCGGGGTGGGGGGCCCTCACATCTCGCCATTATGGCGCAACCACCCGGGACGGTCGCCGGGCGCCTCAAGCTGACCGAGCAAGGCGAGGTACTGAGCCACAAGTACGGCCGGGATCCCTTGGCCAGACGCAGCCTCGAACTGGTGACGTCCGCCGTGCTTGAAAGCAGCCTGCGCCCCGCCGAACCGGTTGCGGAAACGATCGGTTGGGAGCGAGTCGCGGCCGACCTTGCCGGTCGAGCCTACCAGGCCTACCGCAGCTTCGTTCACGAGCAACCGGAATTTCCTGCCTTTCTCGCCCGGGTCACCCCGCTCGATCTACTGGGTGTCTTGCGACTCGGATCGCGGCCCACGAAGCGTCAGACCGGAGGGGATCTCGAGGCGCTGCGCGCAATCCCGTGGGTCTTCTCCTGGACCCAGAACCGCATGATCCTTCCGGGCTGGCTGGGCCTCGGGACAGCACTGGCGTCCTGGCACCGGGAACACGGCACCGAAGGCCTGGCCACGTTGCAAGCGATGGCGAGGGACTTTCCCTTCTTCCGCACGCTCTTGTCCAACGTCGAGATGACGCTCGCCAAGGCGGACATGGCCATCGCTTCCCGCTACGTCGATGCGCTTGCGGGGGATGACCCGACCATGGGGCACATCTGGGAGGAACTGCGCCAGGAATACGAGCGGACGAAACGCGAGGTACTGGCGATTCTGGGGCAGGAACAACTGCTCGAGCTTACCCCGACGCTCCGCCAGTCCATCGCCGCCCGCAACCCTTACGTCGACCCTCTGAATCATGTCCAGATGGCCCTGCTCACAAGATGGCGGGAGTCGGTCGACACCCCCCAGCCGCCTGCCTTGCTCGACGCCTTGAAGCTGAGTGTCGGTGGCATCGCCGCCGGACTCCGCAATACGGGCTGACCCGAGACTTGACCTGCGGACAATCCTGCCTTAATCGGTCCAACCCGCCTCAGTGCCGACAATCGTTCAAGTCATCCCTTCGCTGTGAGCCCGGCCATGATCCAGACCACGACCCTTGCCCGTCGACCATGCCTCGTGCGTCAGCCGGGTCCTGCCGTCGCGGCCGCAAACGTCCGCCGGCCAACGGAACCGCCGCCACCGCCCCCTCGAGCGGCCCAGACCGTCACGCCAAGACGTCTGCAGGACTTCCAGGGTCTCGCGCAAATTCTCGCCGTCTCTCTTGGAGGGCCTCTGCTGGGCGGCACCGGTGCCCTGCTGGGCATGCTGGTCGGCGGCCCCGCAGTGGCCCTCACGCTCGCCCTCGCCGGCGCCAGCCTGCCCGGACTCATCGTCGGGAGCTTTGACGTGGTCGTCGGTACTGGAGATATCCTCGCCGGACGTGAAGGAGGCAAGGGCCAGCTCCTGCTGGGCCTGGGGCTGCTGGCCGGAGGCCCGGGGCTCGCCTGGGCCGGCGCCACGCTGGGTTCTCTGGCGGGGGGTGTGGCTGCGGCCACGGCTGGGGCGATGCTCGCTCCTCTCCTGCTGGCCGGGGGATTCTTCCTTTGGATGGGACACAAGATCCGGTCCATTCCCAAGGATTCCTGACCCCGCGGGTGGTACCCTGCTAGCGTCATCTTCGTTCCTGTGCAGGATCACCCATGACCTCTCTGCTCGAACCTTCCCTCTGGATCGGCTTGCTGACTCTGGTCATCCTCGAGATCGTCCTCGGCATCGACAATCTGGTGTTCGTCGCCATCCTGGCAGAGAAGGTCGAACCGTCGCAACGGGACAAAGCGCGTGGAATCGGCCTGTCCCTCGCGCTTGGCATGCGACTGGGATTGCTTGCGGGCATTTCGTGGATTGTCAGCCTGACGACACCTCTGGTGACCTACGGTAGCCTGTCGCTGTCCGGCCGCGATCTGATCCTGCTTGCAGGCGGCCTGTTCCTGACCTTCAAGGCCACGATGGAACTTCATGAGCGCATCGAAGGGGGCGAGCACCAAACCTCCGGACCGGCGGTCCACGCTCCCTTTGGGTCGGTGGTGGCCCAGATCATCCTGCTGGACCTCGTCTTCTCGATCGACTCCGTCATCACCGCGGTCGGGATGGTGGACAATCTGGCCGTGATGATGGCGGCGGTCATCCTCTCGATGGGGGTGATGCTCTTCGCCTCGAAGCCCTTGGCACGCTTCGTCAACGAGCATCCCACGGTGGTCGTGCTGTGTCTGGCCTTCCTCCTTATGATCGGCTTCAGCCTCGTGGCCGAGGCCTTCCACGTCCATGTGCCCAAGGGCTATCTCTACGCAGCCATCGGCTTCTCGATCGTGATCGAGACCTTCAACCAGTTGCGGCAACGCAACGTGATCCGTGCCGAGACCGCTCGACCTTTCCGCATCCGGACGGCCGAACAAGTCATGAGGCTGTTGGGCGAGCGCCCTGCAGACGAAGACCAGCCTTCGGGCTATGCCGAGGCCGAGCGGCATCTGGTGTCCGGAGTGCTGTCGCTGGCCGAGCGGCCGCTGGCCACGTGGATGACGCGCCGGCAAGACATCGTCTGGCTCGATGCGACCCACTCAAGGGAACGCTTGCGGGACCAACTGCTGGCTTCCGTCCATGGAGTCTTGCCGGTCGGCGATGGCAGCCTTGATCGTCCTATCGGCATCGTGCGCATTCAGGAGGCCCTCTCAACGCTTGATACGGAGCAGAGCCTCGCGTCCCTGGCCGCCCGTCGCAAGGTCCCCGTGGTCCCGGACACCGTATCTGCCCTGGATCTGGTGCCCCTCTTGCGGGGGGCCGAAGCCCATCTGGCCCTGCTGGTGGACGAGAAATGTCAGGTCACGGGCCTCGTCAGTCCCGTGGACCTGCTCGGGGCCATCACCCGCGGAACGTCCGGCGAAAGCACACCTGCCGTTCCGGCCTGAACAAACTGGCAACTGATCGATCATGTCGCAAGCAGACGTCGCCAGTCAGGAACCCACCCCGGTGTCCTCGAACCTGCCGGGATGGTTCAGGGCCCTTAGCGATCACTACCGTGCCAAGGCCGCCCATCAGTTCCTGCTGCACTTCAACGTGCAGGACCACGTGCTCGTGGCAAGTCGGATCATGACCGTGCGGGATCTGCTCATCCAGCGGCTCGCAGACCGATTCCTGATCGTCACCTTCAGCCTTTCTCGCGGACTGGACTTTCCAGGTGTCGACCGTGCCCAAGCCCAGTCGCTGAGTCAGGATCCCCGCCTTGCGAAGCTGCTCGGCTTTCGTGAGGAGACGGCCGGGGAGGTGTCCGGCGCAAGAGGCTCCGGCGACCAGGAGTTTCAGCGGCTTCAGGCCGCGGGTCGGCGCAGCGGCCTCCAAGCTGCCGAGGAGGCCTTGCCGGCGCTTGAGAGAGCGCTGCGCCAAGGACAACGACGCATATGCATCCTGCTGGACCATGTGGACAAGCTGGCGCCAGCAGAGGCTCGTGGCCGGGACCAGTGGATCGCCATCGAGACCTTGCAGCGATGGGCGCTCGATGCCGAGATCGCCGAGCACGGCCACCTCGTCATCATGTTGGCCGCCGAGCACGGCCAGGTCGCCCCGGCGGTCCACGGGGCCAACAGCGGCACGGTTTCACTGCAGGTGCCCCTGCCGGAGGCCGCTCTCCGCACGGCCTACCTCGATCACGTCCTCGCGGATCCACATTTCGCGCGGCTGGAATGGGCACCGGACTTCGGACCAGGGGATTTGGCCGGCCACACGGTGGGTTTCTCGCTCCGGGACATCCTGAACACCCTGCGTCTCGCCGCTGCGTCGGGGAGACAGGTAAGCGAAGATCTCGTGGCGGAGCGCAAGCGGGAGATCATCCGACTCGAAAGCCACGGCCTGCTGCAAGTCGTCGAGACCCGCCACGGGCTCGCCGACATTGGCGGCCTCGAGCACGTCAAGGACTATCTCACTGAAAAGATCGGTCATATCCGGACCTATCTCGACCTCAATGCCCGGGCCGAGGACACCGCCGAATCCCGGACGGCTGTGCGGCGGGCCTTGGGCCTCGTCCCCCGGGGCATCCTCCTGGCTGGCCCCCCCGGGACGGGCAAGACCATCCTGGCCGAGGCCCTGGCCCATGGGAGCCGCCTCAACATGGTCAAGCTGCAGGACATTCGAAGCATGTGGATCGGGGAGAGCGAACGCAACCTGACCAAGGTCCTGGACCTGCTGGTCGCGCTCGCTCCCGTGCTGGTGTTCGTAGATGAGATTGATCAGGCGCTAGGTAGCCGCGGCGGACCCTCGACGAGCGGGGGCGGAGACACCGACAAACGGATCTTCGGCAAACTGCTGGAGTTCATGGGCGACAATCGCCACCGCGGACAAGTGCTCTGGGTCGCCGCGACCAACAGACCCGACTTTCTCGATGCGGCCATGCTACGGCGCTTCGACAGGGTGATCCCCATCCTCGCCCCTGACCGCGACGAGCGGATGGCTGTGCTGCGTACCCTCGCACCGCGGCTCGACGCTCGCTATGCCGACGATGTGGACTTGCGCCACCTGGCGGATCGGACAGCCGGCTTGACGGGCGCTGGCCTCGAGGTCATCGTGCGCCGTGCGGCCGAGCTGGCTCCCTCGGGCACGCTGGACTCCCGCAGCCTGGCGGAAGCTCTGGACGACTACAAGCCGAATCACGATCCTGCCATCTACCAAGAGCAGGCCATCCGCGCCCTGATGGCCGCCAACTTCCACTCCATGCTGCCGCGTCGCCTGCCGCCGGATCTGGCGGATCTGGTCGCGGCCTGCCGTGCCGAAGGCAGCAACGCCCCGCTGGAGCGGGCTCTCGCCCGACTGCGCCCTTGAGAAGGTGGCAACTGGCCCTCTGGGTCGGCGCCTTGGTGATCTTCTGCTGGCAAGTGGCCGCGGAAACCGCTGAGCTCCTCGGGCTCACCTCGGAACGCACCCGCGCGGCATTGCTGGGCGGCATGACAGGTGCGGGACTGGGGGGCGGTCTGGTCGTGCTCGAGCTCTTGTTGCTCGATCATGCCCTGATCAGGACGCCTCTGCGATGGGGCCTCGACGCCGCGCGGGGTGCCGCAGCCGGTCTGGTCTTCGGGACAGTGTCGCTGTTGACGGCCACCGCAGCCTATGGCTGGCTGGGTCACGCACCTTGGGCGCGCGGCCTGTCCTGGGGCTTGTTGGGTCTGGGTGTGGGCCTGACGGAAGGCTTCAAGGCCGCTTCGATGCGCAGGACCGTGACAGCCGGACTTGGTGCAGGCACAGGCGGCCTCGCAGGGGGCTGGGTCGTCGAGCATGGTCCGGACTGGGCGGGCAATCTGTCCGGTACCCCAGCCGGAGCCACGCTTGTCACGACCCTCGGGCTCGCGGCGCTGGGCATGTGCCTGGGTTCGGGGATGGCTCTCGCCCGCGTGCTCGCGCGTCAGGCTCGGCTGATCGTCTTGACCTCGCCACTAGGCAAGCAACTAGGCTTGTCCTTCGACGTGGGCAGCCAAGGAGAACGCGAGACCTTGGGCAGTCTCAAGGCCACTTGGATCCTCACCGGTGATCCGGGCATCACGGCCAGGCATCTCGAGTTGACCAGGACCGGAACCGGGTTGGCCGTCCGTCCTCTTGGGCACGCCCCCGTCGAGGTCTCGATGCGCCCGGTCCCGCCTTCGGCGCTCGCCGAACTGGGAGACATGCCTTTTCGCCGGCTGCCGGAAGAGCACTTCACCGAGTTGATGCAGGATGACGTCCTGCGACTCGGTGAGGGCACGCACCTGCACGTGAATCTCGAGCGCGTGATCAAGCTGGACAGGGGGCAACGGAGGAATCCGTCCGCATCCGTGCTCATGGGGGTGACCTTGGCGGCCGCGCTGGCATGGGGTCAGGCGGAGGCCGCACATGCGGTCACCGCGGCATGGCGTGTGGTTGTTCAGGATGCTCGGGTTCAGCCGCAGCGCGATGAGGCGGGACGGTGGCGCGCACGCACCCACGTGCTCGTGTTGCGCGGGGATTCGCCGGTGGAAGGTCTGGATGCTCTGGATTTTCGCGTCCGGATCGACGGGCGGGAGGTCCCGGTGCTGGCGGCAGGGCGCGGCCGGGAATCTCACCAGCCCATCTGCGTGGCTCTCGTGGTCGATCGCTCCGGCAGCATGCTCTCCCCCTCGGGCGGACCCGGCAGCCCCTCCCGCATGCAAGCCGTCCGGGAAGCCGCGTTGTCCTTTGTCCGCAGCCTCGGCCCCACGGACAAGGTTCTCGTGGCTTCCTTCGACCGACGGGTCGACGTGGAACCGGCCACCAGCGCCCGCGAACGTCTTGAAAGGAGCATCGGGGGCATTGCCCCCGATCGTTGGGGAGCGGGCACCACCAACCTGAGGGGTGCCGTAGACCGAGCACTGGAGGCACTGGGACAGCATCGACGGGAAGATCCGGAAAGTCGGCTCGCGCTGGTGGTCCTTACCGATGGTGTGCACAACGTGCCGGGGGCACCTTCGCAAGATGCACTCGTCCGCAAGGCACAGGCCTTGGGCTGTCCTCTGCACGCGATTGCCTACGGGGATCCCGGGGCACCGCGCAACGGAAAGCAGGGCGTGGATGCCGCGGGCTTGCGGGACCTCGCCGCCCGAGGCGGTGGCCTCTATCAATTGGCCCCACGCGCCGAGAGCCTCGCCATGGCGTATGACCGCATCCTTCGGGCCATACGTGGCAGCTATGGCCTCGAGCTCGGCTTGGGTCGACGCGATCCTGATCCCTACACCCATGAGCTGAGCGTCACGCTGGTCCGGGCGGGAGCCACGGGCACCGGTTACCTCAGCGGTGGCTTGGTCCCGCCACTGCCCGGTTCATTTCCGGGCCGCCTCATGGTCTGGTTGCCTTTCGCCTTGGCTCTGGGGCTCACGGGTGCGACGCTGCCCGGGGCATGGCGACGCGTCACACAAGGGCTGGCCCCCACCAAGCCCCCCCCGCCGATGCGCGAAGAAGCCCTCTCCTTGTGGTCGTGCGATCAGGAAGGAGCTGGCCCATGAATCGCTATCAGAGGCTCGAGGCCCTTCCCTGGTGGGACCGCGAGGCGGTTCGCGGAGCCGTCTTCCTCGTAGCCGGCGTAGGAGCCGTCGGGAACGAAGTCCTGAAGAACCTCGCGTTACTGGGCATCGGCCGCATCATTCTGGTGGACCGTGACCAGGTCACACTCCATAACCTGACCCGCTCGGTCCTGTTCCGCTCCTCGGACGTGGGACGCCCGAAAGTTGTGGCTGCGGCAGAACGCCTGTGCGAGCTGGAACCGGACCTGCGACTGCTGCCGCTGCACCTTGACGTGGCCTCGCTGTCCCCCTCGCTCGTGGCCTCGGCGGATGTGGTTCTGGGCTGCCTCGACAGCCTTGCCGCCCAGGTGATGCTGGGTCGTGCCTGCCGTGCGGCCGGTCGGCCCTGGATCCAGGGGGGGCTGGGTGGAGCCGCCGATGTCTTCAAGGTGACGCTTGCGGTACATCCCGCCGGCGAAGGCCCTTGTCTCGAATGTCATCTCCCTGTGGGCATCGGCGATGAAGTGCTTGCGGCAACCCTGCCGCGCGGAGGCTGTGCCCGAGAGCAGCAGCAAGCCGAGGAGGAGGGCGGCATCCCCTCGACACCGATGGCGGCCTCCATCCTGGGTGGTCTGATGGTTCAGGAAGCCTTGGCCGTGCTGCACAGCCTGCGTCACCTGCCGCCCCTCGGTACACCGCCGGCGTGGGGCGGCTACATGCATTGGAACACCCGCGCCCACGAAGCTCACCTGCTCCGACGCCCCGGAGCCCGGTCGGGATGCCCGTGGCATCAGCCGACCCGGATCATCCGGCTGGAGACCCCTGTCGCGGATCGTCCCCTGGCGGAGCTTTGCGACCTGCTGGGTTCCGACGGCGGCCTCGTGCCAGAAGGAGCTTTGGTGCAGCATCCCGGTTGCCCAGCCTGCGGGCGAACCAACTTGGCCTGGCGCTGGACCCCGACCCTGCCCGCGCCTTGTCCTGCCTGCGGCCAGCCTGACCCGCTGGGGCAGACCCTGCGGTTCGTGACCGCCGATCATCCGGTCGCGACCATGACCCCGCGCCAGCTCGAGATGTGGCCCGGTACCGGACTGAGCTGGGTCACGCCGACAGAACGACAGCTGCTGACGTGGCCGGTGCTGACGTGAGTGCCCTGTGGACTCGGTCCGTCTGGCGCACGGGTCTCGTCGCGGGATCCGGAGTCGTCCTGACCTGGATACTGACCCCTGTGGCCAGCCGATTCCCGATCCTGTGCCCTTTGCTGGGACTCCTGTTGGCTTCCCTCGTCGTCCTGACCTGGCGCACCCGCAGGACCGGACCCGAAGCGTGGGCCACTGGCCCTGCCGGAATTGGCCTTTCCCTGGCCGGAGGAGCGTGTACCCTTGTCCTGGCCTGCGGAAGCCACAGCCCCGGATGCACCTCGAGCTTCCTTGCTGGGTGGACGATCGGGCTGCTGACCACGACCTGGAAAGCTGCCCGCATCCTGCCCACGCCCGGCCAGCGCCTCGTGAACGCCCTGCGGCAGTTCGAAACCGGCCTCGGGACATGCCCGGTGGCAGGTTGTACGGCCGCTGGCCTGACCTGCGCGCGACCGGGGTGTCTGCGGGTCCTGTGCGGGGTGCACTGGATCATGGCCGACGGTCGCTGCAGCCACTGCGGAATGGACCACGCGAGGCATGGCCCGGATGGGGGATTTCGGCACCTCGCGTGGACCGTGGGCCCGATCATCCTGGCCACGACGGCGGCCGGACTTTGGTTGTGGGACATCTGGGCATCCCGGGGAACATGACACGACATGCCGCAGTACATCATCGAGTTGCTCGACCAAGACCTGAAGGACCGAGCCCGTGGGGCAAAGGCCTATGACGTGGCCGCCGGCACGACGGTCCGGGACCTCAAGGCCGCGCTCGTGACCCAGTGGGGATTGCCGCGGCTTGACCTTCGCGGAGAACCGAGGCCCTATCTCATGGCCTACCAAGGGGAACTGCTGGACGACGAGGATCTCCTCGAGGTCAGGGTTCCCGAAGGAGGGACCCTCGCGATGGCCAGCCCGGGAACCGTCGCATGACGGGGCTCCTTCAGGAGCATCTGTCCCGACAATGGGAAAGCCTGCAGAACCTTGCCCACGCCCACGCAGGCTCCCCTCCCCTCATGGAGGTGTCGGCCACGGACTGGCTGGACCCCACGACGCGCGTGGGGCCGGTTCGGATCGAATTGGCGCTGAGAACCGTGGCCATCGTGGACATGGAGGTCAGGGGACGTTCGCTCAAGCGCGATTTTGGTTCGGATGCTGAAGCCTTCGTCCGGACCCTCGACCCCGACCCGCTGGATTGGGAACCTGTCTTCGCCGAACCGCTCGAAGATCCGGCGCAGCCCCCCTTGAGGTTGCGCTTGTTCCTGCCCACCGACCCGAATCGGCCGACAAGCCCCGAAGTTTACTTCGTGGACCGGGTCTGGCATCCGAACATCCGCTGGGACAACGGCCTCGTGTGTTACGGCGACAAGCAGGCGTGGGCACAGCCCGACCGCAGCCTGGCCGACCTGGTCCGCCGCCTGTTCACCATGACGGCCTTCGCCGATCGGGGCGCCGTGCATCCCGACGAAGCCCACGCCCTGAACAAGGCGGCCTTGCGCTGGTATCGCGACACCATGCACGAGATGCCGGAGCTCTTTCCCTTGTCGCGCAGGATCCCCACGTGAGCCGGGGACCGTCGCCCCACATCCGTTGGCCGGGTCTGGCCGAGGGTGCTCCCGAAGTGTACCTGGCCGCAGGCCTCGGGCAGGTCCTCTGCGAATTTGCGGTGCGATCGGCCCGGGAAGGACGCGAGCACGGCGCATTTCTGCTCGGCAGGGCAAGGCACGCCCCTACGGGCTGGTCCATCGTCATCGAGCGACTGGAGGAGGTGAGTGGTGAAGGGGATGGTGCATCTTTCACCTTTCCTGCCGAGGCCTTCCTCAAGATGCATCACCACCATCGGACCTGGTCGATGGATGAGGTGAGGGCTCGCCCGGAAGCCGTGCATGTCGTGGGCTGGTGCCATACCCACCCCGGCCATGGGGTCTTTCTCTCGGCACCCGACCGCGAGGTCCACGCACGGAAATTTCCCTTGCCGTTCCAAGTCGCTCTCGTGATCGACCCCATGGCCGAGCCTGCGACGTCGAGGGCAGGTTTGGTCACCTGGGTAGGGGAGGGCCTTCTGGGCCCCCATCTTCCCGGCGAGATTCCGACCCTCGATCCCATGGAGATGCAGGCCGCCCCGAGCCCGAGGCATGAGCCTCGTCCAGGTTCACCCTGGTGGATGCTCGTGCTGGCGGGCGCTGCAGGGTGGTGGCTTTGGCACGGCCTGTCTCGAACGACCTAGAGGATCCTCCAGCCCATGCGCGAACCTCCCGAGTCGGTCATTCGCTCCATTCGCGACGTCAACACGGGGCAATGGATCAAACCGCCGACTCCCACACGAGAGATTGTCCCGGATCCGGTGCCCGACTCTCGGGAAGACACCGTGGATCTTCGGGAACGCCTGCTTCATGCCGAACGCCTGATCGCCGACTATCAAGCCGAGTTACTGGCCGTGCAGGGGCGGGAAAAGGCGCTCAAGGCCCGCGTGGCCGAACTCGAAGAGCAGGTTCGCGCCCTGCAGGAACAGCAAGGCATCCGGCCGGGCGGAGAAAGGGATGCGTTGTGAGTGCGGAGGGAGATCTGGTCGTCAACGCGCTGGTCTTACCGGTCGGGAGCGTAGGCGTGGCAGCTGGCGAGATGGCCTTTCAGGGAGGCATGCGGATCGCGGCCGTCCTGGCCCACGTTGCCGGAACGGCTGTGGCAGGGGCGGCCAAGGCCGGAGCTGACATCGGCAAGGCGGGCGAGGTGTTGCTGGAGTTCGGCAAGGCCGCGATCGCGAGAGCCGAATCAGCCTGGCAACGAGAGCTCGAACATCAAGATCAAGTCCTGGCCTCAAGATTCTCGGATCGGGCTGCAGAACGGGAATTGGCCATAAGGGCACTCGCTCACCTGCAGGTGCTCGAGCGGGCGCAGGCGCTTTCAGGAGCTGTGCCTGACCCCGCTCTGTCTCGTTGGCAGCAAGAGGGTGAACGATTGCTGAGGCCCGAAGCGCAGGGAGTTGACGCTCGGTTGACCGGGCCGTTCGGTGCCCTGCCGGCTCTCCCAGACCTTGAAGCATGGGTCACACAGATGGACGATGAACGAAAAGCAGGGCTTGAAGCCCTGGCCGCAGCTCGCCACCGCCACCTCGGACGGATGCTGCGTGAGGCCTTGGAAGCCTCCGGCTACACCATCATCCGAGACGAAGTCTTCGGGGAGGACCTCAGGATCTCGGCCACGCGAAGAGACCCGCGGCGCCGGGTGGTGTGGCGCATCACGCCCGAGGGCCTGCTGGCCTTTGATGTGACAGAGGGTTACCAAGGTCAGGAGTGTCGGCAACTGCTCGCGGACGTGTTTGATAGCCTGGAGCGCCGCGGCGTGACCTTGACCTCTCCCCGCCTCTCGGTCGACACCATGCGCGAGGCCGACCGGATCCTGCGTGACATCGGGGAAACCTTCCGTCAGCAAGGAGGACACTTCGGGACGGATTTGTTGGAGGATCCCGGGCCATCGGCGCGGGACCGCCTGCGCTGAAGCTCTTCCCGACAAGCCGGGAGCACGGCATGATGCCTTGGTGGGATGGTCCTCCGGGGGAGACCACCTCGGAGACCAGGAAATCACATGAAATATCAGGACCATGCAGGACCGATGCTCTTCCGGGACCGCGGGGACTGGATGGTGGCAGGCCTGCTGCTCGGCCTACTGTCCGTGTTGGCTGGGCTGGTGTTCTGGGGACTGCCCCGAGCCGGTCGCCTTGCAGTCCGTTGGATCCCACCCGAATGGGAACGCAGGCTGGGTGACTCCGCCCTGTCCTCGGTGGTGGCTGGAAAAGCTGAAAAGTCAGGCATCCGTGTCGCCATGGCCCAGGCCATCGTGGAACGCCTGATCGGCGAGGACGCCACTTGGTCCTACCGCGTCACGATTGCGGCGGAAGACCCGCAAGTGAATGCCATGGCCCTTCCCGGTGGCGCCATGGTCGTCACGCAGGGCATGCTGCAGCGGTGTGAGTCACCTGAAGAGTTGGCGGGTGTCCTGGCACATGAGATCGTCCACGTCCGCAGGCGGCACGGCGTGCAGCGCATGGGTCAGCAGGCCGGTTTGAACCTTTTGCTGCTGCTGCTGACCGGCGGAGATCCCGGCGGGCTTTGGTCCGGAGCCGCGGGACTGACGGCGCTGCATCACGACCGAGCCGCTGAGGAGGAGGCCGATCGGGAAGGATTTGCCCTGATGGTGCGGGCACAATTGGATCCCTCGGGCATGGTCCGGGTATTCCGGACCATGCAGGCCGTGGAGCGAGAGTCAGGACAACCTCGCCTACCCGACTTCCTGAGCGACCATCCTGACGTCGAGGCACGGCTTGCCTGGATGGAGGCAGAGATGAAGCGTCAATCGGGGCCATGGCGGCCGTTGGCCTTGCCCCGACCGTGGCTCAACATGAAATTCCCTTCCCCGGCTCAATGAAGCCGGGGGCGTCCCCGGGGTGCCTCCCCACGGGCACGGGCCAAGAACGCGAGTTGGCTCTCCCCCAGCAGGGCAGCAGCCTGCGACGGGGCGATCCTCCCCTCGTTCAGGGCGTACAGCACTGCGGCCTCCGCAGGGTCGGGCCAAGCCCCTTCACGGATGGGCTCGTCCTCCATCCAGCCTCGATCATGCATCTCAGCCGCCAGGTCCGAACAGCTTTCCATCGACAACAGTTCCAATTCTCCCAGGCGATCGAGCCAGGCACTCATCGACAAGCCATGCAGCGTCTTGAGCAACAGCAGTTCCCGCAGGTCCATGCGCTGTCGTCCGCGCCCGGGCATCGCTTCGGCAGCGAGGCGAGGGACGAGCAGGGCACGGGCAAAGCGTCGCACCCAGCGGGGATCCTGTTCTTCCGCACCGACCAGATGCCATCCGAGAATCTCTGCCAGGGCCAATTGGTCACGGCTGGCATCAGGTTCGGTCGCGAGCACAGCCACGAGTCGCGAGCCGACTAGTACGGGCTTTCGAGCCAAAGGAGCGGCCAATGGGAGCGGGACGTGCAAGAGCACCCACCCCCTGCGGACCATCTCGGAGCCGAGATCTCGCCAAGGATGCATCCCCTGCCCCCACAGCACACGCAACCTGTCGGCCCGTTGCTCGGCCTCCTCCCCGCTGCGGATGGGACCCGCCAAACCGGCCTCGAGATGCATCGGCTGGAGGCGAATGGTCCCCAAGGCCTCGACTCCCTCCGCCCGATCCACGGCATCAGTGATCCTCACGGCCAACCGGCTCGCCTGACGTGGCCCGAGCACCACTCCCCGCGGCCACTCCGGCGTGCGAAGCCTTTCGTGAACAGGCCGGCCAAGCGCCTCGGGGGAGACTCCGACCTCCTGCGCGAGGGCAAGCAACGTCCGACCCGAAGGTTGAGCGCGCCCATGTTCATACTGCAGCAGGGAGGTGTGGCTCAAGCCGATGCGTCCGGCCAGCTCCCGCAGCGTCAACCCTGCCCGTACCCTGACCTTGCGCAAGGTCCTGCCTTGGCGCACCAAGGGATCGTCACCCCAGACCTGTACGACTTGTGGCATCTTGCCCTCCTTGTCGTTCCCCGCCGCGGGAACCCAGGACAATGGCACCAGAAGGACCGTCGCGCTCCCATCACGAGGGCAGGAGAAGAGTGTCAGGGCATGCGTCAGGAAGCCGTGACGGCAGGCAAGATACCCAGTTCGGAACCCACCCGGGCGAACGCGTCGATGGCGCGCTGCAGCTCCTCTCGCGTGTGACCGGCCGTGACGATCCCCCGGACCCGCTCCGCTCCGCGGGGCACCGTCGGAAAGCCGATACCCACGCAGAACACACCCTCTTCGAATAGACGATCCGAAAGGCGCATGGCTAGGCGCGTGTCCCCGACGATCACCGGGGTGATGGGCGTGGTCGAGGCCCCGAGGTCAAAGCCGAGGGCTCGAAGGCCCTCCTTGAAGAACCGGGTGTTGTCCCAGAGCCGGGTCAGGAGACCGTCGTCCTCCTCCAGCAACCGGAACGCCTCGCGCACAGCCGCCGTCACCGCAGGCGGATGGGAGGTGCTGAAGAGGAAGGGACGCCCCCTCTGGTGCAGCATCTCGATCAAGACCCGTGGACCCGCGACGTAGCCGCCCAGAACTCCGATGGCCTTCGAGAGGGTTCCGACCTGGATATGCACGCGACCATGCAGGCCGAAATGATCGACGGTTCCCCGCCCTTGCTTGCCCAGCACGCCCGACGCATGCGCGTCATCGACCATGATGATGGCCCCGTGAGCCTCGGCGGCCTCAACGATGTCAGGCAAGGGCGCCACGTCGCCGTCCATCGAAAAGACACCGTCCGTCACCACGAGTGTTCGCCGGTAATGCCCCTTGACTTCATCCAGGACCCGACGCAAGTCGGCCACGTCGGCATGTCGGTAAACTTTGATGGTAGCCCGGGAGAGGCGGCAACCATCGATGATGCTGGCATGGTTCAAGGCATCCGAGACAATCACGTCTTCTTTGCCGAGAATCGCCCCGACGGTGCCCGCGTTCGAGGTGAAACCGCTCTGGAAGACCACCGCGGCCTCGGTGTGCTTGAAGTCCGCGAGGTAATTCTCAAGCTCGACATGCGCCGCCATGGTGCCCGCGATGGTACGCACTGAGGCCGACCCCGCACCGAACTCTTCGACCGCCCGAATCGCAGCCGCCCGCAACCGCGGATGGTTGGCGAGGGCCAGGTAATTGTTGCTCGAAAGGTTGATGACGGTGCGACCGTCCACGCGGCAAACAGGTTCCTGAGCCTCGTCCAGCACCCTTGCCATGCGAAAGGCCCCCTGGGCGACGAGCTCGGCTTTTTCGTCCTCGAGAAACTGCAGGGGCTGGGTCATGACAAACCTCCGGGACATTCCCTCAGGGCAGCAGGGCAACCTTGCCGCATGCCCCCGAGCGCATCAGGGACATGGCCTCGTCGAAAGCATCTAGCGGGAGGCGATGGGTCACGAGCCTCGCGAGATCCACGCGTCCGCTGGCCACGAGCCCCATGGCCCTGCTCCACGTCTCGTACAATCTTCGGCCCGCAATGCCTTGGACCGTAGCCCCCTTGAAGACGATGCCGTTGGCCAAGTCCAGCTCGACAGGGCGACTCGGCAGACCCAGCATCGAGTAGCGACCGGCATAGGCCAAGGCTTCGAAAGCCTGACGGATGGCCACGGGATGGCCGGACATCTCGCAGACCACCTCGGCGCCTTCGCCACCCGTCGCCTTACGGATAGCGGCCACCGGATCCTCTTCGGTGGACAGGATGACACGGGTGGCCCCCATCTGGCGCGCAAAGTCCAGACGGTAGGGATTGATATCCACGGCAAAAACGGCAGCCGCACCCGCGGCGGCCGCGACGGCGCACGCCATGATGCCAATGGGGCCGCAACCCATGACAAGCACCGTGCGCCCGGCCACGGGGCCTGCCAACACCGTATGTACCGCATTGCCGAAGGGCTCGAGCAGCGAGGCCACGACCGGCTCCATCATCTCCGGAACCTTGATGGCATTGGCGGCGGGCAAGCGGACATACTCGGCGTAGCTTCCCGCCGTATCGACCCCCAGGATAAGGGTGCGGCGGCAGACATGGGCATTGCCTTCGCGACACGCAAGGCACGTCCCGCAAACCACATGCGTCTCGACCGCGACCCGGTCACCCGGTACCAGATCCACGACTTCAGCCCCCACGGCGACAACCTCGCCAGAGCATTCGTGCCCGGCGATGAGGGGCGGTCGCGTCCGTTCCTGGGCCCACGGGTCCCAGTCGTAAATATGCAGATCCGTTCCACAGACCGTCGTCGCCTGAACCTTGATCAGGATGTCACGCGGACCGGGTTCCGGAATCTCGACCTGCCGTAGCTCTGCGCCCGGAGCAGCGGCAGCCTTGACGACTGCCCGCATCGTGCGGGGCAGCGAGGCCGGTAAAGTAGAGACAGACATAGGGAAAGTCGTCGCCGTCATCGAGCACCTGGAGGACGAAAACCGCGCCTCATCGCGCGGGGGGATGCAAGCCCACACCGCATGGTAGCACGCCCCTCAGGGATGAAGCGGCCCGGTACCCAGGCTGACGGACCACGCCTGACCACGACCGGCGTCCTCGGCCTCCCGGAAAACCGCTTCCAACGCTTCCTGGGTATCCGCGCAGCCAATGACCACGAGATCGCCTGCCTCGGCCATGGCCAACGCATGCTTGATCGAGGCCGTCTCGTCAGCGATGACCGTAAGCCGCTCCTCGGGAAAGCCAGCGGCACGCACACCGTCGGCAATGACGGAGGCCACGTAGCCTGGAGCCGTGCCCCTCAAGTCAGACATATCCCGGACGACAAGCCAATCGAAACCTGCGGCGGCAAGCTCACCCACCTCGCGCAACTTCTCGGGAAGCCGATCCCCCGGTGCCGTGATCACACCGATGAGGCGTGCCGCATCCAGTTGCCGCACCGTATCGATGATGGCTCGATAGGAGTCCGGGTTGTGGGCATAGTCGACCAGCACGGTGAAATCACGTACTCGAACAAGATTGAGTCGTCCGGGGTTGGTTTCGAACGTGCTGTGGAACCCGACGAGGCCCTCGACGATCTGCTCATGGGAGAGGCCTTGATGAATCAGCGCGGCCACCGCCGCAAGAACATTCTCGATGTTGTGACGTGCCTTGCCCCGCAAAGTAACGGGAAGGCGCTCGACCTCCACGAGGGGCAAGCGATGCTCGCCATAGGCCACCATCACCATTCCCTTGCGCAAGGTCACGGCCACGCCACCCTGGGCCATGTGAGCCCGCACCAGCGGCACGTCATCGTCCATGGAAAACCACGTCACCTTCGTCCCGGGCTCGAGTTCGTCCGCCATCCGCACGCAATGGGCGTCCTGGGCGTTGAGCACGAGATGACCGCGGGTCCTGCGCGCGACGATGCCCTTGATGGCGGCCAGATCCTCGAGGGTATTCACCCCGTGTTGACCAAGATGATCGTCCCGGACATTCAACACGATGCCCGTGTCGCACCAATCGAAGGCCAGCCCGCGCTTGAACAGTCCTCCGCGGGCCGTCTCGAGAACGGCCACCTCGACGGTGGGATCGGAAAGCACGGTTCGGGCCGACCAGTAACCGGTGCAATCGCCGCGCTGAATGCGGCGACCATCGAGATAGATGCCCTCGGTCGTCGTCGTCCCCGTGCGTCGGCCTGCATGCCGCAGCACGTGAGCAACGAGCAAGGTTGTGGTCGTTTTGCCGTTGGTACCGGTGACTGAAATGATGGGGACCTGGGTGGGCCGCCCCGAGGGGAAAAGCATCTCCACGATGGCTGCCCCCACATCATGGGGCTCGCCCTCGGACGGAGACTGGTGCATCCGGATGCCAGGAGCGGCATTGACCTCGATGATGGCTCCGTCCTGTTCGTAGAGAGGGCGAGAAATATCGCGCACCACCATGTCGATGCCCGCGACATCCAGCCCGACCTTCCGTGCCGCACGAACCGCCATGAGGGCATTCTCAGGATGAATCTCGTCCGTCAGGTCGACGGCTGTCCCACCTGTCGACAAGTTCGCATTGGTCCTGAGCCAGACGATGCGGCCACTCGCGGGCACATCGTCGGGCCCTAGGCTCTGGCTCGCGAGGACCTCGAGGGCATTCGCATCCAGCTTGAGCTTGGTGAGAGGCTTGAGGTGACCTGTTCCGCGCCGCGGATCCCGATTCGCTTCCTCACAAAGCTCCCGGATGGCACGCACCCCGTCCCCGACCACATGGGCCGGGTCGCGACGCGCCACCGCCACCACCCGGTTGCCGACCACGAGCACCCGATGGTCACGCCCTTCGACGGACTGTTCGACCAGCACGCTTCGGCCGTGCTCCCGAGCGAGCCGGAAGGCCGCCTCAAGGGCTTCCGGCGTCGTGACACCGACCGTGACTCCTTTGCCTTGATTTCCATAATGGGGCTTGACAGCCACTCGTCCAAGACGACGCAAGAGCCGCCGAGCATCTTCGAGGCGCGTCACGGCCTCGCCGCGAGGAACAGGAAGACCAGCCTCACGCAACAGGGCATTCGTCAGGTCTTTGTCCGAGGCTATCTCGACAGCGATGTGGCTGGTTTCACTCGTGAGCGCAGCTTGGATACGCCTCTGCCAACGTCCGGTACCCAACTGAAAGAGCGAGGCGTCGTCCGTCACGCGGAAGGCAGGGATCCCTCGGCGCCGTGCCGCTTCCACGATAGCGGCCGTACTGGGCCCGAGGGCGTGACGCCGAGCCCAGTAACGCAGTTCCTCGAGGTCCCGACCGATCTCAGGGACTTCACCCCGGAAGAGCGTTTCGACGATGCGAACCGCGACCGGTACGGCCTCTGTCACGACCCGCTCGAGCAGATAGCTGGTCACAATCCGGTAATGACCCGCCGGCTCGCCCCTCATCTCCCGCGCACGCCCGAATCCGACCTCGGTACCCGCCATGCACTGCAACTCGATGATCACGTGCTCGAGGATGTGGGCCATGTACGTTCCCTCACGCAGCCGAGCCACGAAACCACCCCGGTAACCACGAGAACAACGATGATCCGCCAGACCGGGCAGCAGCTGCACGAGACGGTCGGTGAATCCCGGAACAGCCGTGGAAGGACGATCGTGCAGCTCTTGCAAGTCGACGTGGAGGTAAAGCGCCGAGCGGGAGCTATAGAGGTTCGGACCGCGCAACAGGCGCTGTTCAATGACCTTGATGGGCAAGGGGACCTCCGGCAGTGGAATCCGCGGAAGGGGGCAGGGCACGCTCACCAAGGAGCGTGCGGGTCTCGATGTTGTAGCTCCAGCCCGAAGGAAGCATGTGCAGCCGTACATTCCCCATGGCCAGCAAGTCACCAGGCTGCGCCGAAAGGACGTTGGACTCGGCCAGCTCTCTACCGTCGACGATGGTGACCACACCCGCTCCCAATACCTGCATCGTGTAATCGGGAGCCACCAGCATGGCTGTGTCCTCATCGATCCCGAGCCCGAGCACGAAGGGATTCTGAGCCACGATGGACAAGAGGCGCCCCAGCCTCTGGCGCTGAAGGAAATGCTGATCCACGACCACCCGCCGAAGCAGTCCCAATCCCGGCGCGAGATGCAGCATATGTTTGCGGGGATGCAGGCCAGTGCCCCCTTCGGCAATCATGTGCTCGCTGATCGCACTGGCACCCGCAGAGGTGCCCGCCACCACAAGACCGGTCTTGTTGGCGCGGTGCATCGCCTTGGCTACCTCGGTTCCACCGAGAAGAGCCGAGATTCGATTCTGGTCTCCCCCTGTCAAAAAGACGGCCGTACTGTCGTAGACTGCACGGACATAATCCTCACGGTTGGCTTCCTCGCGAGAGTCGATCGGCAGGCAGACCACCCGTTCGACCCCTGCCGCACGGAACAGTTCCCCATAGGTCCGCTCTTTGCCTTCTGCATCACGGGACGCCGTAGGGATCAGGGCAATGCGAGCCGCCGTGCCCCCCGCCAAAGCGACGAGAGTCCCGAGGATGGGGGCCCCGGGCTCCTTGGACTCGGCTCCGCCGATGACCAGAAGCGGCCCGCGCCGGGGCTCGGCTAGGATCATGCGGCCATCATAACACCCGTTCGTCGCCCGAGGGGATCAAGAACCGGATCGCAACCCGGTCCTGGGACGAGAGGGCAGCGTGAACCAGAAGCGTGAACCCACTCCGGGTTGGGACTTTACGCCGATGCGTCCCCGCTGGCCCTCGACCAATCCCCGAGCGACCGACAAACCGAGACCCGCACCCCCGTGTAGGCGCGTCAAGCCCGGATCGGCTTGATAAAAGCGCTCGAAAACGTGGGGCAGATGCTCCGCAGGAATCCCGATGCCATCGTCTTCGACCTCAATCAAGAGTCTCCCGTCTGACAACCGCGCCCTGACTTCGACATGGCCGCCTGGCGGAGTAAACTTCAAGGCATTGCCCACAAGCGCATGCACGACCCGTGCCACGGCCTCGGGATCAGCATAGGCCGGGAGGAGATTGTCCGACTCGTGCCACGCGAGATGAACCGACGCTTCCCGGGCACGGCTGGCCAAAGAGGAAACCACCTGCTGGAGAAGTCGAGAAACCTCGATGACCTGCGGTTCCAGCGTGAAGGTCCCGTCCTGCAGGCGCGAGAAATCAAGCAGGTCATCCACCATCTGTTGCAGTTGCCTCGCTCCGAGCTGGATGCCACGAACGAACTCCTCTTGTGACGGCGTGAGTTCACCCCCGAGCCCGTCCTCGAGAAACTCGGCAAAACCGGTTATCAGAGACAAGGGCGTGCGGAGTTCGTGGCTGGCCGCGCTCAGGAACTGGTTCTTCAGGCGCTCGACGTGGGTCTGCTCGGCCACCATCCGCTGACGTTCGCGCTCGTCCTCGACCCGGTTGGTCGCGTCCTCGATCATCGCAAGAAGCCCCATCCCGATGGCACACGCATCATCAACCCGTGACAAGACCATGTCGACGTGCCGGATGGGCCCGAGACCAGCCGCCTTGACATCCAGTCCACGCATCCTGCCAGCTTCGGCCGTGCGGGCCACCTTGCCCAGCACCCGACCCAGACCCGTCCCCGGCAGGCATCGAGAGAACGGGGCTCCGACCCACGCGCGCCCCCCCATCCGCCCCGCACTGTCGTTGACCCAGAGCACGCGCCCCTCGAGGTCCATCAGCACGACGCCACTCGGAAACCGACTGTAGAGAGAGCGCATCACGGACACCAGGCGCTCCTGGCCAGACGGCTGCCGCGAGCCGACTTGTTTCAGTCGGGCCACCACGAGGTGCTCCCCGCCCTCGGCCAAGGTCACGAGGACGCGCGGTGAACCCGCCACTTCGAGTGTGACCTCGAAAGCCGGAACATTTTCTCCCCGGCGGTGCAGGAGCCACCGCCCGGCCCACAGAGCACGGCAAGGCGGACTCAGGAACTCCAGGAAGGGGCGCCCCCCCGACGGCGGGGGCATGCGCTCAAGAAGCGGCCTCCAGGACGGACACGCACCGATCCAGCGACCAAGTCCATCCAGGACCACGAAACCTTCAGGGATGGTCCATGGGGCTTCGGAGCCGATGCCTGAAACCTCAAGCTCGGTGACAGTCACAAACCTTGCTCCTCGACATGTCGGGACCTTATGCGATGCGCGGGATCATGATGCCAGCCTGATCCCGGACACGAAAAGACATGGCGCACAAAAATCGATGGTGCCGCTGCCGGATTCAAGCACCGCTTGCGAGCATCCAGCGCCGACGTTCTTCCGCCGTCCAACCGTACAGTTTTCCCAGAGCGGCAGCCATCAATTCAATGACCCGTGACACGGCGTTCATGCCCCCTGCTGACTCGAGCAGCGCGACGCGCAGACGCCTCTCGAGCACATCACCGGGAGTCGACGCTCCCTCGACGAGCACCGCCCAGACCACCTCGGCCTCCTCCGGTGGCTCAGGGACATCCAGGCCTTCCAACAACCCTGCGGCGCCGCACGCCTCCCCCAACATCCGCACGTCCTCGGCCTCATCGCCGAATCGCCGGACCAATCGCGGGGAAGCTGCAACCCGATCCCCGGCGCGATGAGAAAGTGGCCAAATCGGTCCCGGGACAAGCGTCCGTGGGACCCGCCCTCTACGCGCCAACTCGAGGACGGCTCGGTCCACCATGTCACGCGCCATGAGCCGGTAGGTCGTGAGTTTGCCACCGGCCATGCACAAGACCCCGGCGCGGGTCAGAAAAATCTCGTGTTCCCGCGAGACGTCCGACGCATGCAGATCGGCCGCCGGCGCCAACAAGGGTCGCCAACCCGCAAAGCTGCCGAGCACGTCACCGGGACCGAGAGCCACTCCGGGACACGCGGCATTCACCGAAGCCAGAAGGTACTCGACCTCCTCTCGAGTCGCCACGGGGGAATCGTCCAGATACTCTGCAGGAGACATCCCCGGGGGAGGATCGGTATCCGTCGTCCCGATCATCGATCGTCCCTGAAAGGGAATCACGAACATCCAGCGGCGCTTCCCGTACCTGTCGGGCACGGACTTGATCGTCAGTGCCTTGCCTCCTGTGAAGTCCGGCACCAGCACATGAGCTCCCCGGGTCGGTCGCAGGCGAGGGACATGCCCGCTCTCGAGAGCGTTGAGCGCATCCACCCATGGGCCCGCCGCATTGAGGACCAGACCGGCACGGACCTCGTGCAACCGACCGGTGGCTCGATCCTCGACGACAGCGCCGCAGACCCTGGTCTCGCCATCCCACAACCAACGGCGCACCTCGGCCCGCGAGCGGATGATGGCTCCAGTTGAAGCCGCACGGCGCAACACCGCGAGGACGAGCCGAGCATCATCAGTGACCACGTCCCCGTAACGGAAGACGACTCCCGGACCCGCCGGGTCGAAGAGCGGAAGTTCGGTCCGAACCTCGGCTGGCCACAACGTGCGATGACGATCCGCCCAAGCCATGCCTTGAGCCAAACCCATCACGTCATAGAGTGAGATGCCCGCCCAAGTGCGCAGCGCATCGAAGACCTGCCCCTTGCCTACGGGATAGTGAAAGGGAACCATCGTGGCCAGATCCGGGGGCAACCTGCGATGCAGCCGACCTCGCTCACCCAGGGCCTGGGCCACCATCGCGAAGTGATACTGCTCGAGGTAACGCAGCCCACCATGTAGCAGCTTGGAGGATCGCGAGCTGGCCCCGCTGGCGAAATCTCCTCGCTCGACCAGAAGGACCTTGAGGCCACGAGCCGCCGCTTCCGCCGCGATACCAGCGCCCGTGATGCCACCGCCGACCACCAGCAAATCCACGGCTCGCAGCTCGAGGCCCCAGCCCCCGTCTTGGCCGACGACAGGCACGAGAGCGCCAGGAATGCGCGTCATGGCTTCTCCGCGGCCGGGACTATCGCAGCATACCCGCAAATCCTCCCGAAGGAGGTGACAAAGACCTCTTCGACTTCCGCCAGGGGCAGCGGACCTCCCGCTTCCTCTTCCATCGAGGTCATCTGCACCCCTTCGAGGCCGCACGGCACAATCGCGGCGAAGAGAGGCTCGGGCCTCACATTCAGGGCAAGGCCGTGATACGTCACCCAGCTGCGCACCGCAATGCCCACCGAAGCAATCTTGCGAGGCCCCACCCAGACACCGGTACGCCCATCGGAACGGTCGGCACGGATGCCGAAGTGCCGCAAGGCCTCGAGACAAGCCTCCTCCAACAACCTGAGAAACCTGTGCAGATCCCGCTCGGGACCCTCGAGAGCGACGACGGGATAAGCCACCAGCTGGCCCTCCCCATGCAAGGTCACGTCGCCCCCCCGGGGGACCTCCACCACGGGCAGGCCGGTTGCCTCCTTGATGTGCTCGACGGCGCCCCGCTTCCGCCCCACCGTGATCACAGGCGGGTGACGCACAACCATCAGGAGGTCTGGTCCGCCCGCCAACCGCGCGGCCACCGCCGCATCCATCAAATCGAGCGCAACGGGATAGGGCACCAGCCCCAGCCGCCGGACCTCCAAGGTCTTGCCAAGCATCGGACCTCCATCATCGCAGGTCCGGACCCGTTGTCAGCGCTTGTCCCCTCCCCACCATCGACGGATGGCAGGCCATTTGTCGGCTGCGATGGAGCCGACCCCCGCCCCCACGGAGATGACGGCCAAGGGAATGGCGGCCGGCGGAAACACGAGGGCTGCAACACCCGTCACAGCCGACGTGACGCTCAATCCAGCCATGACCTTTTGGCTCTGCTTCTGCTCCGCCGTGGCCTTGGGGTCCTGCTGTGCACGACGCGCCTTCAAGACGTCATAGACGGCCACTGGCAAGTTCAAGACCGGAGCAGCTTTCGTCGTCAGACGGGCTACGCTCGCCGTGCGGGCCACGACAGGTGCCAGCCGATTCGAGACTCGGGCAAGCAGACTCGCCCCGGCCAGCGCCCCATCGGCGGCCCCCACGACGGTGGCACCCGTTCGCAAGCCGCTTTCCATCTGGACCGACCGGGAAGACTGGAAACGATCACCCGCCATGTGGCTCTGGCGCTCGTCAGGACGAGTTGCCTGCGGCTGCGGTGACGTGCGGGACGCGACCGGCGCGGCCGCCTGCTCTCTCCGACGGACTTCAGCCATTGGCGGTGTCCTCCCGCTGTCTTGTATCGACGTTCCACTTCATCAACTTGCCCTCTAGCGCCCCATGTTCATCTCGGCGGCCAAAATAATGGCCTCGGCGATCTCCTTCAAGGATTTGCGCTTGTCCATGGAAAGCTTCTGGATCCGACGAAAGGCAGCCGCCTCCGCCAAGCCCGCCTGCTCCATCAGGATCCCCTTCGCACGCTCGACCAGCTTGCGGGTCTCGAGCGTCTCACGCAGCGTCTCGACCTCCCCCTCCAAGGTGCCGACCTCGTCTTCGAGGGCACGCATCTCATCGGCCCGGGCAAGAGCAACCTCTATGGCAGGCACCAGCTCGGCCTCTTTGACGGGCTTGACGAGATAGCCATACACGCCAAGATCCACGGCCTGCTCGACCAGATCGGGCTGCGCCCAGGCCGTCAGCATGATGGCAGGGATACGCGAGGCCTGCTGAATCCGCTGCAAGGCCCCCAATCCGTCGAGACGGGGCATCTTGATGTCCATGAAAAGCAGATCCGGACGCTCGGCGAGCGCCATCTCGACCGCAGCCTCGCCATCCGCCGCTTCGGCCACGACGAGATACCCTCTCTCCTCGAGCATCTCGCGCAGGTCAAGGCGGATGATCGGCTCGTCGTCGACAATCATGACTCGGATGGGCGAGTCTTCAGTCAGATCACGCGTCACGTTCACCCTCCCCGGGGCGGTCCCCCATGGGCCAGCGCACCAGCACCCGTGTACCCGAGGAACCACTGGAAATCGACAGCGAGCCCCGCAGATCCTGTGTCACCAACGTCCGAATGATCTGCCAGCCCAGCCGCGGGCTGCGCTCCGGCTCGAATCCCTTGGGCAGCCCGATGCCATCGTCCTCGACCGTCACCAGCAAATCACCGTCCTCGACCGCCAGGACCAAGTCGAGTTTGCCGCGCCGACGCCCTGTAAACGCGTGCTTCAAGGCATTCTGAACCAATTCGTTCATGACGAGCGCCGCAGAGGTCGCCGGTGCCGACGCCAGCGTCAGGCGCCCCTTGGGGACGATCACGCGGGCCGCGACGGCCGTGAGAGGGGACGACACACCTTGGACCAAGGCAGAAAGGAGATTGTAAGCCAGGTCCTTCATGTCGACGGCTTCGACCTCCTCGTGGGACAGATATTCGTGGACAAGCGCAATGCTGTTGATACGGTCGATGCAGTCCGTAATCACGAGACGGGCCTCCCCGGACGTGGTGCGACGCGCCTGCATGCGCAGGAGGGCCGCAATGGTCTGCAGGTTGTTCTTCACCCTGTGGTGAACCTCCTTGATGATGGTGTCCTTGACCATCATCTCCCGCTCCCGCTCCCGAGCCTCGGTCACATCCCTCAAGAGCAACAAGGCGCCGACCTCGGCGTCGGCGGGCTCCAATGGCACGATGCGCACGGAGAGGACGCCCTTCCGCGCCGAAATCTCGACCTCTTCCCACAGACCGTTGGCCGCGAGGGTTCGCATCTCGCCTCGACCCGGCAAGCTCTCCTGCCAAGGGGCGCCATCCACCAGAGCCGTGAAGCCGAACCGCCTCGAGAGCGGCGCCACCTCCGGTCCCGCATGGCGAATGACCCCATTTTGCGCCACCATCAGAACGGCATCCCCCGGTACCGGCGGCAACAAGACCTCGTCCAGCAGGCGTGCACGTGCCATCAGCGTGGAGACCAGCCGTCTGATGGCCAGCCGAAATCGCTCGATCCGATCCGCCTCGTGGCCCACCTCATCCAGCAGCGAACGCTCGACGACCCAGACCCCTGCCGTGCGAGGGCCGGAACGAATGGGATAGGCCGACTGGTGCCGGGGCCGTCCGCCGATCACCCGCCCCGCATCCCCTTCCGCGATCGATCCCCCCCGAATGGCTTGCCAGACTCCTCTCTCCGCGTCGTCGAGGCGCTCCCCGACTCGCGGCGTCGGCCTGAAGCTCGGGGCACGAGACGGTCTGGCCTCGGCGAGGACGCCCCAGGAGCCGTCATGCAACGGCACGGCCAACCAGCAATCGGCGGACAGCACCTCGGAAACGAAAGGCAGCTGCCGGACCAGCCGCTCCAGCCAGAGTCGCTCGGCCTCGGCGGGCTGCCAGCCCTGCAGGACCTCCATCAGACGCGTTCCGGAAGCCCCAACCGCACGAAACGCCGCTTCCCGACCTGTATCACGGACCCTGGCGCCCCGGGTCCGGGGGGAGAACCCGGATCCGCAAGAACCTCGACCTGCCCCGAGGGAAGATGCATGCGGACCCCGCCTTGAGCCACGAGACGCCGAGCGTCACTCGTGGTCCCCGCAAGGCCAAGGTGCACCAGCAGGGCCGCCAGCGGCAACTCCGCCGGCCATTCGAGGACTGCAGGTATGTCCAACGGCAGGGCCCGCTCCTGAAAACGCCTCACGAAGGCGGCCTCGGCCTCCTCGGCCGCCTCCGGACCATGGAAGCGCTCCACTATGGCCCGACCGAGGCGCATCTTCGCATCGCGAGGATGAAGACTGCCGTCCTCGAGAGTTCGGCGGACCTCGGCCACCTCGGCGAGGGGCCTGGCCGACGCCAGACGCCACCACTCGGGCAAAGCAGAGTCGGGCACTGACATCACCCGGCCGTACATCTCACCTGGGGGGCACGTAAGTGGAATGTCATTGCCCAATGACTTGGACATTTTCTCGCGTCCGTCCGTCCCCACCAACAAGCCATACGTGACGCACGCCTGAGGTGATTGCCCGGCCGCAGCCTGAAGGTCTCGTCCTACGAGCAGGTTGAAGCGCTGATCATCGCCGCCGAGCTCCACGTCGGCCCTGATCTCGACCGAGTCCTGCCCTTGCAGCAGCGGGTAGAGCAGTTCATGCAAACCGATGGCATCCCCTCGTTCATACCGCCTCGAAAAGTTGTCGCGCGCCAGCATCTGGGCGACTGTCGCCTGGCCGAGCAGGCGCAGCACCGCCGTCAGGTCCATGGTCTCGAGCCAACGCGAATTGTGATGAATCTCGGCTCGTTCCAGGTCAATCATCAGACCCAGTTGTTCCAGATAAGTGCGGGCGTGCGCCTCGACCTCAGCCTGCGTAAGCGGGGGGCGGGCAACCTCCTTGCCCGTAGGATCGCCGATGCGTGCGGTGAAATCCCCGATGATCAGCACCACTTGATGACCCGCCTGCTGGAACCGACGCAAGCCTTCCAACACGACGGAATGACCGAGGTGCAGATCCGGCTTCGTCGGATCAAAGCCCAGCTTGACCCTCAGGGGCCTGCCAAGTGCCAGCAGTTGCTCGAGACGGCCCTCAGGGAACGCCTCGACCGCGCCTGCCAAAAGTTCTTCCTGGCTGCTCACGCACCCTCCCGTCCCGGGGCTTCCGACAGGACATCATAAGGAACGGCAGAGGTGCCGGGCAAGACGTCCGGTCCGACGCCCGCATGGTATAAGGGGAACGACGAGGCTCGTTTCCCGGCGTGACCTCGTTCACGCACCCGCAGGCTTTCGACGAGGGCATCCACCGATGGTGATGGAGAAGGTGATCAACAAGGGACTCGAAGGGGTCGTGATCACGGCCAGTTCGCTGACCAGCATCGATGGCCAGCTCGGCAAGCTGATGTACAGGGGCTACCTCATCGGGGACTTGGCCGAGCATGGCACCTACGAGGAAGTGGTGTGGTTGCTCTTGAACGGCGAGCTCCCGACCGCGGCCCAGCTCGAGGGATTCAAGGCCGAACTGGCTGCCGAGCGTGCGATTCCGGACGGCATCGTCCAGATGCTTCGCATGCTTCCCGCCGATGCGGACTCGATGGCGGCCCTGCGCACGGCCGTGTCGATGCTGGCCTTCTACGATGGGGCAGCCGAAGACCTGTCCGCCGAGGCCAACCGCAAGAAGGCGGTCGCACTGACGGCGAAGCTTGCCACCATTGTCGCGGCCTTCGAACGCGTCCGGACGGGACAGGACCCTCTCCCTCCCCGGACTGACCTGTCCCATGCCGCGAATTTTCTATACATGCTGACCGGCAAGGAATCGGACGAGACAAGCGCACGCATCTTCGACATCTGCCTGATCCTCCATGCGGACCACGAGATGAATGCTTCGACCTTCTCGGCGCGTACCACGGCGTCGACCCTTTCTGATGTCTATTCGGCCATCACGTCGGCCGTCGGCACGTTGAAAGGCTCCTTGCATGGCGGCGCCAACGCACGCGTGATGGAGATGCTGCAGCAGGTGGGCGGCCCGGAGCATGCCGAGACCTGGATCAAGGACGCTCTTGCCAACAAGAAGCGGGTGATGGGTTTCGGCCATCGGGTCTACAAGACAGAGGACCCCCGGGCCACCGTTCTGCGCAAGCTGTCCAAGGAGCTTGGTGAGCGACTCGGGACCCCGCAGTGGTATCAGATTTCCCGGACTGTGGAGCAGGAGGTCCTGGCCCAGAAGGGACTTTATCCCAATGTGGACTTCTACTCGGCCTCCACTTACTTCATGATGGGCATCAAGACGGACCTCTACACCCCAATCTTCGCCCTCTCCCGAATCGCCGGCTGGACCGCCAACCTGCTTGAGCAGTATGCCGACAACCGGCTCATCCGGCCCGACTCGGATTATGTCGGCCCGCGCGAGCGCGCCTATGTGCCAATGGCCCAGCGCGGCTGAGATCGGAACTCCGAGGCATCACCGACCATGGATGATATCCTTAGCCGCGGCCTCCAGTGCGCCTTGGATCTGTTGCCACATGCCCCTTGGCCGGCACCGGATCTGAAGGAAGAGGAACTGCCGAAGCCCAAGAAAGCCCGCACGGGCCCCTTGGGCAAGGCTGAGGCCGCACTGGTCGAGGCTCCGTCGTGGCTGCGCGCTTATGAACGCGCACCCTGGGTCGCCACCGAGGTCTACCGCCAGCGCATCGAGCACGAAAGCGTCTGGCCTCTGTATGACCTGATCATCATCACACCCTCGCTCGACAAGGTTCCGCCCTTGACCGAAGCCCTTGTAGAGGCGCTGGGCATCGAGGCAACCGTGGCCGAACGGATGGCCACGGCCGCCGTGCTCAATCCGGTCCCGGTCATGATCGCGGTTCCCAAGGAAGCCACGGACCTCATTCGCAAGCGCCTCGCGGGCCTGGTGCGCACCGAAGTGCCCCGGAGCATCTGGGACAAGCTCTGAACCTCCAGGGGTGCCTCATCAAGGGGCCGCCGGAGTCACCTCGTGGAGCTGCTGCCTGCCGTAGTCCGGAATGAACAGCCTAACGTGAACGGGATTGCCAAGGCGCTCGAGGCCTGCCGCGACGTCGCGAACGAGGCCGTTGAATATCTCGGGAAAGAAAGCCACCAATTGGGGAAGCACGACCAGCCAGAGCTCGCGACACGTTCCTATCCAATGAGCCTTGGCGAGCAGCTTGCGTTGGAACGCCGCAAACGGGTCTTGGTCCCCCGCCGCCAGACCGACAAGCGTCTCGACTTCGACCCAGATCTGATCCCGCACCAGCAAATCCGGACTCCGGAACTCACCAAAGACCATCATGCGCTCGGGGTCCTGATCGGGTGATGCCTGAAGCATCTGCTCCATCTCGGCATTGTCCATCGCCGTCTGTCCCACCAGATCAGGCTGGGCCGGCAACATCCGTCGACCACAATGGATCTCGTCCTCCGGATGAAGCGCCAGAAGGGACTTGTAGGCCAGCAGTCGGGCCGTGAGGTGATTCTGCGGCTCCTGACCGGTGCGGAAGCCGACCGGGGCAAGGGAGCGTGCCGCGGAAATCTGGGCCAAGGTCGCCTGTCGCTCAAGCTCCTTGAAGGCGTACCGAAGCGTATCGAGCGCAAAGCCGTCGAGCCGCGCAGACGGCATGCCCAGCGTCAACTTCAAGAGCTCGACGCAGGCTTCAACCTCCTCGGTCGACATCTTGACCGAACTGGCATGCCGCGGGCGACAGCGGAACACGAACGGATAAAGGTTCTGAAACTTTTCGCACTGTCGCATGAACGGCTCGTAGTCCCGCGACTCGGGTACCATCGGAAAGACGTTGAGCAGAGCCACTTCGGGCAGTTTTCCCGAGGACTCGCGCTCGACCATGATCGACTGCTCGCCATGAATCTCAAAGGCTGGTGTCGGATCTTCGGGAAAGAGCGCCAGCCGCCATTCCATGATGGGCAGCAGATACTTCACGAGCAGCAGGTGCCAAGGCTCCGCTTCCTCGATGAAGAGGTACAGGATGGGATCCCGCTGCGAACACGCCACCTTGAACAGCTCGACCTGACGGTCGCCACCGAAATCAAACAGACGGGTCAACAAATCCATGGCATGAAGCAGGGTAACGCATCGTGGAAAGGTTTGCCCGGTTCTTCCGCCGCGTGGTAGAAGGGAACTCAAATTGTTCCCATCGTCCATTCCCCGTACGGAGGAGCGCGAAGATGCGCAAGAAGATCACCGTCGTAGGCGCCGGCATGGTTGGAGGTACGACCGCCCAGCGCCTTGCCGAGCGTAACTATGCCGACGTCGTGCTGGTCGACATCGTGGAGGGCATGCCTCAGGGCAAGGGCCTCGACATCATGGAAGCAGGTCCGGTCTACGGCTACGACGCCAAGGTGATCGGCACGAATGGCTACGAGGAAACGGCCGGGTCGGACATCGTGGTCATCACCTCTGGGATGGCACGCAAGCCTGGGATGAGTCGGGACGACCTGCTTTTCGCCAACATGGACATCGTTCGTGGCGTGACTCAGGAGATCGCCAAGCGTAGTCCGAACGCGATCTTGATCATCGTCTCGAACCCGCTGGACGCCATGGCTCAACTGGCCTGGGAAGTGTCCGGCTTCCCCAAGAACCGGGTCATCGGCATGGCGGGCGTGCTCGACTCGGCGCGTTTCGCAACCTTCATCTCGATGGAGCTCGAGGTCTCCGTCACCGACATCAACGCCTTCGTCCTCGGAGGCCACGGAGACACGATGGTCCCCTTGTCCCGATACACCACGGTCGCGGGCGTTCCCATCACCGAGTTGCTGCCCGCCGAGCGCGTCGCCGCCTTGGAAGACAGAGCACGCAATGGCGGCGCGGAGATCGTCGGCCTGCTCAAGACCGGCAGCGCGTACTACGCACCTTCGGCATCCGTCCTCGCGATGGTCGACGCCATCGTTTACGACCAGAAGAAGATTCTTCCCTGCGCGGTCTACCTCGAGGGCGAGTACGGGATCGAAGGGCTTTTCGTTGGCGTGCCGGTGAAGCTCGGGGCTTCCGGAGTGGAGAGCATCTTCCAGATCAAGCTCACCACGGATGAGCAGGCACAACTGCAGCGTAGCGCCGCATCCGTGCAGGAACTGGTCGAGAAGATGAAGACGCGGGCGTGACGGGGACCGAGGGAGACGATGCGGTAGTCCCCCGCGAGGAACGTCGGCTTGTTCTGGGTCTTTCCGCCCTGCAGTTCGTCCATGTCCTCGAATTCATGATTGTGATGCCGCTGGGGCCCGACCTTGGTCGTGCTCTTGGCGTATCTTCCGAGCATCTGGGGATCTTCGGTGGTGCCTATACCTTGGCCGCCTTTGTGGCCGGCCTGGCGGGCAGCTTCGTCCTGGATCGCTTCCCCAGAGACAGGGCCTTGTTCTGGAGCGCCCTGGGCCTCATTGTCGCCACGTGCCTCTGCGGGTTCGCCACCCATGCCGCGATGTTGCTGGGGTTCAGAATTCTCGCAGGCCTCATGGGTGGACCGGTGACAGCCCTCGCCGTGGCCCTCGTCACGGACGTGGTGCCGCTGCGTCGGCGAGGACGAGCCATGAGCACGTTGCTTGGCGCCTTCTCGGTCGCCTCGGTCCTCGGCGTCCCCGCAGCCCTGATGCTCGGGACGTGGGGAGGCTGGCGGACACCTTTCTTCGCCATCGCGGCTCTGGGTGTCCTGGTGTTGCCCTTGGCCCTGCGCGCCGTCCCGAAGAGCACGCCAGCCCCTCCCCGGCCGGCACGAGAAATCCTGTCGGGCTTCGGAGCCTTGGTGCGACGCCCCGAGGCCATGGCAGGCCTCGCGATGACCTTGGCAGCGTCAGCTGGGAGCTTTGCCCTGATCCCCAATCTGTCGGCCTACATGCAACACAATCTCGGTCTGCCCCGAACGGAGCTGCCCGCCGTCTATCTGCTCGGGGGTGTCTTGACCTTCATCGCGATGCAAGTGACCGGTCGCATCGTGGATCGCCATGGCTCACCTCTCCCCGGCTGGATCATCTCCCTCGCTTACATCGGGCTCCTCGGGGCCGCCTTCCTGCAGGAGCCGCGAGCCTGGCCGCCTGCACTCGTGGGTGCGCTGTTCATGCTGGGCAACGGCGCTCGTGTCGTCACCACGGGCACCATGTCGACGAGAATTCCCCGTCCGGAAGAACGTGCTGGCTTCTCGTCACTGCAGGCCTCCTTCCAGAATCTCGGTTCTGCCCTGGGTGCCGGGGCAGGCACGCTCTTCCTTACAAGTCGTCCCGACGGAGGACTCGACGGCATACCGAGCCTGACGTGGCTCACCATCGTCCTTACTCTGCTGGTGCCCGCCCTGCTATCTTGGCTTGACCGCAGACTCGCCGTGCGACCGCTCAGCACTCCTTCAGGAATTGCTCCCTGACCAAGGCCCGATGGCGCAACTTGGACGCGACCCAAAAGTGAAATCCTACGGCCGCCAGGAGGACCAGCGTGGCCCCGAGGGCGAGATCGAGCAAGCGAGGGTCACCTAGAATCAGGGCGGCCACGGCGGCTCCCAGCAACACCACCAGCATCATCGTCCACAGCGCCTGGTCCGCTTGGCGCAAGGATGCCGACTGAAAAACGTCCTCGAGTCCCCCTGTGGGACGACGGGCAAGGTTCCGACGAGCGACCTCGACCGTCGGTTGGGGCAATCGCCCCCACGGGGGCTCCCCCACGCAGGCGAGGCACGCTTCCTCGAGCGAGGCACGTCGCAACCGGCGAATCAAGCGCTCGCTCAAGACGGTTCCGGCCGGGAGGAAAATCGCACGGGATCCGGGATCACGCAGCGGACGGACAAGCAATTGTCCGGGGGAAAGCGCGTTTTCTTCGGCCATGCCCATGGCTTCGGCTGGTCGAGCCCCGGCTTTAGCCCTTAGGCATCAGGATCTCGAGCGGCTCGTGCACCCTCACGACGGCTTCCTTGCCCTTGACCGCCAGAGCACCGCAAGGGCGCAATTCCACGCGGCCCTCGACGGCACGTGCCGTGGCATCATCGATCAAGATACCCACGCCGACTTCCTTGGTTAGGCCCTCGATCCGTGCAGCCGTGTTGACCACATCCCCAATGGCGGTGTACTCGAGGCGGTCCTCACTGCCGATATTGCCTACGACCCCCATGCCGCTCGTGATTCCGATGCCGATGGCAAACTGGGGAAGTCCACGCAGGCGCTGATCCCCATTGAAAAGCACGAGCGCACGTTGCATCTGCTGTGCCGCACGAATCGCCGCCAGTTCGGGATCGGCGAGCTTCGAGGGGGCGCCGAACAGGGCCATCATTCCGTCACCAATGAACTTGTTCACGGATCCGCCTTCGCCCCGAACGGCGTCGACCATGAACGGGAAGTAACGGTTCAAGGAATCGACCAACTCCTCAGGCGACAGACGCTCGGACATGGCCGTGAACGAACGGACATCGGAAAAGAGGACGACCAAGTGCTCGCGACGAACCCCCAACGAGGCAGTGCCTCGCTTGGCCGACTGGGCAATCTCGGGGGACGTGTACCGTGCCATGGCGTCCTCCAGCCGACGGCGCTCGTCGAGTCCCTCCGCCATGTGGTTGTAGCGGAAGGCGAGTTGTCCCAATCGATCGTTGGACTCTATGGGAAGTCTGACATCCAGACGACCTTCCTCGACGTGCTCGAGCCCTTTGGAGATGCGCTCGATGGGGCGCGTCAGATTATGGCGGATGAGCATGGCGAAGACCACGCACAACAGCACCGAGACCGCCAGCAGATAAGAGAGCAGGGGGAGCGTATCCCCCGGTGCCAGCCCTCGTTCGAGTTCGTGAGCCAGCAACAGCATGGCCATGGCGAACCAGTAGGGACCCACGAAAATGACAGACACCATGACACGGCCACGGACAGAAAGCATCCAGCCAGAACGGTGTTCCATCGGATCCGCACCCTCGAAAAGTGCGGCGAAGACCGGGCGCATGAGGATGTCGTAACTGAGCAACGCCACCACGCCCGTCAGAGGTCCGACGAGCCACCCCCCATATGCCAGATCCCCGGAGGGTGGGCCACCGAAGGCCTCGATGGCCCAAGAAATGACACGTGGGTAGACAAATCCCCACGTGAGGACACTCCCCATGGCAGATCGATACGGGATGGAAATGGCGATGCGTCTGGCATTTTGCAGGTCAGGGGGGGAGATCTCGGAGCCCAGTTCCAGCTCGCGGAGGACGCGCCTCATGGGGGCCGACCAGAACATGACTCCTCGCACGATGATGAAAGACATCACGGCAAAGGTCAGCACGAAAGCGCCCAAGGCTCGCGCGAACGAGGCTGAATCGAAGCCCCCCGTCACGGCCATGTAACCGAAGAGCAAACAGGAAGGCAGCAGCCCGGAGATCATACGACCCGCAAGCGGCAGGCGCTTCTCCGCATGATCGGCGATTCCCGGCGCAACCGACGTGCGAGGTCGCAGCAGGCCGGTGTATCCACGGAAAAGGCGAATCATCCCAGCCATCCATGCCCCGTCGGGGACTGGTTCATTCCCTCACCGCCGCAACGCCACGATGGCCCCGCGGGCAAATGCGCGTTCCGCCGCCCGAAAGGCGGGTACCAGCAATACCGCCAACGGCAACAAAACCAGGAGGAGACGCTCGTCGAGCCTTACCATGCCCGACAACATGCCCATCTGCAGGCCAAGGACCGGCAGGACCACGAGAGCTCCCCATTGTTGTGCCGCACGGGCATCCGGGATCCGGGACGACAGCACGACAAGCAGCAGGGTCAGGAGGACAGAGGCCAGCGGCGCCCCCAGGAAAACCACGAGCAACCAGCCCGGGGTGACCAGGATCTCTCGAACGAGGGGCCACGTCAGGAAAGCGGCTGCCACGGCAAGCTGGATTCCCCACGAAGACCAGGTAATCAGGACCGGCGGAACGCTGGCCGCCACCACCTTGGCCACCAGCAACTCGGTCGTCCTAATGGGCGTGGCCAACAAAGGCTCCAAGGTGCCTTCCGCACGTTCCTGCACAATGGCATGAGAGCCGGTGGTCAAAGGCAGGAGCAAAGGAAAAAGCGTCACATACCCCAGAGAGAAGAAGACCAGCATCCAAAGCACCTGTCGTCCCGGAGGTTCCTGGGCGATTCGGGGATGCAGCAGACCAGGCAAGGGAGCTTGCTGCGGATCCGGTCCGCTGGCGCGAACGACTCGCGGGGTCCCGAGGACCTCCTGGCGCGTGCGGGCGACCTGCATCTGGGCCGTCAGCACCTGCTCGGTACGCCCGACAATGACCATCAGAGCCGGGGTCATGGCGGCGGCCAGCAGCAGAGGCACCACCACCACCCCAAGGAAGAGTCGACGATTGCGCCAGAGATCGAGGCTCTCACGCCATAGCAACCAAGCCACGCGACCACGGTTCACGGTGCCTCACTCCCGGGCGTGAGGCCCAGCGTCCCGAGCACGGCCTCCTCGAGCGTCGCGGTAGCCGGACGAACTTGTCGAACCCTCGCCCCCCGGGACACCAGATGATTGACCAGGTCAGGGGTGCAAGTTTCGGGACGGTCGACCCGCACCATCAACTCCCCATCCTGCCACGCAGCGTCCCGTATCCAGGGCAAGTGCCGGAGTGAGGCCATGAGATCTGGGGGGGGGCCATCCAGCTGCACGGCCACGCGCTGCCCCCCGAAGCGCCCTCTCAAGACATCCGGGGTGTCGAGAGCGAGCAGGTGATGGCGGAAGATCGCCACCCGATCACACAGTCGTTCGGCCTCATCCATCAGGTGTGTCGCCATGAAAATGGTCTTGCCTTGACTCTTGAGCTCGAGTACCAGGTCGCGAACGACACGACAGCTGTCGACATCGAGGCCCGAGGTCGGCTCATCCAGAAAAATCAAATCCGGGTCGTGCAAAAGCGTCCGGGCCAGCGCGACCTTCTGCCCCTGCCCCTTCGAGAAACCGGCCATGGGACGGTCCGCCACGTCACTGAGGCCGAGGGCAGCGAGGACGGCAGTCACCCGCCCTGACGCGGCGGACAGACCGTGCAAGCCGGCAAACAGACGCAAATGCTCCCGCGGCGTCAGCCGCGGGTGCAGCCCCGGCTGCTCCGTGAGGACTCCGATGCGTGCGCGAATACGGTCCGCCCCCGCCTCGAGGTCATGGCCCAGGACGATGGCAGAACCCGCCGTGGGCTCGAGCAACGTCGACAGCATCCGTGTGCAGGTCGTCTTGCCGGCACCATTGGGACCCAGGAAGCCCAGCACCTCGCCCCGACGGACCTCAAGATCGAGCGGGGCCACGGCTTCCAACTCACCGAAGCGTCGGCAGAGTCCGGACGTCTGGATGGCCGGTGAGGTCATCCTCGCCACCTGCGCCAAAGCCATAGTGCCGCCCCGAAACCCGCAATCCAACGATCATGCCGATCGAGCCGAGGCGCCAGCCACTGCCCCACGTCCCGCACGACGGGCTGCACCTTGCGATGAAGGTCCCGGCTGGCGTGCGAGGCGTCGGCCATCCATCGCAGGGGCCCGCTACCCAAGGGGGGAGCGGATCCTTCCGGCTCCGCGTCTGCATGCATCACGTCGCGGAAGACGTGAAAAGCAGGCTTCGGAGTCCCGTCTGCACGAAGCAGACCGAAATGGTTCTCAATGGCCACCAAGCCCTCGAGGGCAATCGGACGAGGGGGGTCGACCAGCTCGTAGAGATTGACGACGTGCAAATCCTGATCAGGCAGGGCGGCAGGTCCCGCCAGCCGCGCCAGCCTGGGCACGGCCAAGGCAAGCCAGCGCGCCATCGCATCCTCGTCATGGGCATCCTGGAACATCGCGCCGCCCCACGGCAATCGCACGGGCCCGCAGCTGGCGTAGCCTGTCTCGGCAACACAGACCGCCTTGCCCCAACACGCCGAACGCGGATCCGAGACCATCGCACGCAACTGGTCGAGCGGACGCCAGGACAACGGCCCCAGGCCCGGGATCCACGTGTCGGGATAGTGATCGAGACCAATGATGTCCACCCAGTCGCCGCATCGAGCCATATAGGCCTCGAGAAAGCCCTCCCACGTGGCCCACGCCGGCAATTCGAGCGGCACGAGGTGTCCGATGTCGGCCAGGATATTGACCGCGAGACGGGCATCGTGTCCCAGCACACGTCGAGCGGTCCGATGCATGCCCTCGAGAAGAGGCCAGCGCACCTCGGTCGGCACGTCGACCTCACGACCACGCAGGCTGACTCGTCGCGTCGCGAAAAGTGCCGCATCCCCCTTGGTGGCCGCAAGCCAATTGTTGGGCTCGTTCCATACCTGCCACACGGTGACGGAATCTTCGCACACCGTACGGACCCCCTCGAGATACCGGCTCCACGCATCAATGTAGGCCGCAGGATCCCTCGCTGCACGCTCCATCGCCCAGTCGGGCGGATTATAGAGGATGGCCCAGACGCCGAAACCCTCCTCGCGAAGCCGGGACAGGAAATGGCGATAAAAGGCGGAAGCCGCCGCATCGAGAGGTCCGTCAACAGGTTGGAGCTGGCGCCAGAGCAGGTCCGTTCGCACCATCCGGACCCCAAGTTCACGTAACCTCGGCAGGAGCTGTTCAAGGCGAGCGGCCTGAACGGCAGGGTCCAGATCAGGGCACAGCCGGGCAGGGTTCAGGTTCACCGACCACTGCAACATCGTTCGTCCATTATGCCCGAGGAAGACCGGCCCTTATAATGTAGGCCGCATGCACGACATCCTGGCCGCCCAGCTCGCGGAACTTCCCGTCCGGCCCGGCTGCTACCTTTTCCGGGACGCGTCGGGGCTGCTGCTCTACATCGGCAAGGCCGTCAACCTTCGGCAAAGGGTCCGGTCCTATTTTCGGGAAGACGCCTCTCAGTCCGCCAAGACGAGGGTGTTGGCCAGCCGGGTTCACAGTGTCGAAGTCGTCCAGACGCCGACTCCCGAAGACGCACTCAATCTCGAGAACACCCTTATCAAGGAGCATCAGCCGTTTTTCAACATTCGGCTGCGTGACGACGCCACTTACCCGTGGCTCAAGCTCACGCTCGCAGAGGATTATCCCCGGCTCCTGGTCGTCCGTCGACGACACGCCGACGGCTCCCGGTACTTCGGGCCCTTCCCGGATGCGGGCGCCATGCGGGCAACCCTGCATCTGGCCGGCCGCCTCTTTCCGCTGCGCAAGAAGGGAAAGCCCCCATTCCGCGATCGACCTTGCCTCAACTTCGACATCGGTCGCTGTCTCGCCCCATGCCAAGGGATGGTCGACCGGGCCACCTACCGCAAGATGGTCCTGGGCGTGCAGGAGTTTCTCGAAGGCCGCTCCACCGATCTCGAGGCGCGACTCGAGCAGGAGATGGCCGAGGCGGCCGAACGTCTGGACTTCGAACAGGCGGCCCGCCTCAGGGATACCTTGAGCGCCCTGCGAAGGGTCACCGTTCGCCAGGTGGTGGTGGGCCCCACGGACCAAGATCTGGATGCCATCCAGGTTGCCGTCGGTCGAGACATGGCTTGCGTCGAGGTCTTGCAGGTCCGTGGCGGGCGGGTCATCGGCCGACGTGAACACGGCGTGGATCTGCCGGGCGAAGGCGAACCCGGCGACGCCACCTTGACGGCCAGCATTCTCTCGGCGTTTCTGGCACAAGGCTACGAAGGCATGGCCTTGCCGCCCGAGATTCTTGTCCCCGTCCTTCCTGAGGATGTGGAGACGCTCGGTGGACTGCTCTCGAGTATCCGGGGCAGCCGCGTCCGATTGGCCGTGCCCCAGCGAGGAGCTCGCGTATCCTTGCTGGACATGGCAGCAGACAATGCCCGAACGGGCCTCGAGCGGCTGGCCCTCGCCCGACGCGTGGCCGCAGCCAACGATCGCGGGGAGGCCTTGGCCGCGCTCGCAGGGGTACTGGGCCTGGACACACCGACGCGGCACATCGAAGGCTTCGACCTGTCCCACACCCAGGGCACCGAAGCCGTGGCTTCACTTGTGGTCTTCCGGGACGGCCATCCTCGGACGGATCAGTACCGTCATTTCCGGATTCGTCGCGCCCGTGGCGGGGATGACTTCGCCGGTATGGAAGAGGTCGTGGGTCGCAGGTACCGCAGGGTCCTCGACGAAGAAGGCGACTTGCCTGACGTCATTCTCATCGACGGTGGACCGGCGCAGCTCGCGGCGGCCGTACGGGCCCTCGAAGGGCTGGGGCTCGGGGAACAGCCGATATTCGGCCTCGCCAAACGCCTCGAGGCCATCTTTCTTCCTGGACAGGAAACGCCCGTCTTGCTGCCAGCCGATGCGCCCGCTCGGCTGCTGATCCAGCACGTGCGCGATGAAGCGCACCGGTTCGCCCTGGGGCTGCACCGCAAGCGCCGGGCTCGGGCAGGAACCCGCAGCGTGCTCGAAGGAATCGAAGGGCTGGGTCCCCGGCGACGGACTCAGCTGCTTGAGAGACTGGGTTCGGTCGAGGCGATGCGAAGTATGGCGCCCGCTGAATTGGCTCGGCGCGGAGGCATTCCCCGTCAGCTGGCCGAAAGGGTTTCCGCACGGCTGGGCGAGCGGCATTCAGGGGGACCGGCCGATGCGTGAGCGGCTATGGGACGGTAGTCGCCTCCTGGTCTGCTTTTGCGCCTTGATCGGACTGTTCACCTCGCCTGCCGTGGCGCGAGACCGTCGGCAAGTACCTGCTCCTCCTGCTCTCGTCGTCCGGACGGCCAGTCGGCCAGTCAAGGGACTGAGCCAGGCCCAGCAGCAACAACGGATGGTCCAACAGCGCCTGGGGGAGGCCCGTCGTCGGGTCCGCGAGCTCAAACGCCTCGAGACGACCCACGTCCGGCGGTTGACGGAAATCCAGCAGGCCGTGGAAGTCACCAGCCGCAGACTCGAGGATTCGAGATTCCGCCTCACCAAAGCCCAACGACGACTTTCGGCCACACGAGGCGAATTGCGTCGCGCTCAGGACAGCTTCGCTCGTGAGCAGGCCTTGGCTTCGAATCGCCTGCGGACCATCCACAAATTCCGGCACGTGCCGCGCTGGGAAGCGCTCTTGACGGCTCCTGACCTCTTCGCCTTCCTGACTCGCTACCAATACCTGCGGCACGTGTCCGTAACGGACCAACGCCTTCTTGACCGGCTGGATCGGATGGTGGCCGACATCCACGAGAAAAAGCAACGCTACGACGACTTGGTCGGCGAGGTCGTTAGACAGACCCGCTCGATCTCGGCCCAGAAGTCAGAGCAACTGGAACAGAAAGAATCACAGGCCGATCTGGTCAATAGGATCAGAAGCGAACGAGCGGCTTGGGAGGCCGCCGAGGAACAGCTGGAACGAACCAGCCGCGAGCTCGAATCCTTCATCCGGCGCATGCTGGCCGCCCAGCGAAGCCGACCTCGCCTGGGAACCGGTCGATTCGTCTGGCCGGCCAAGGGACGCATCACCAGCCCCTACGGTCGCCGTGTCCACCCCGTCTACAGGGTGGCTCGCCCTCATCATGGCATCGACTTCGGGGGGCGAATCGGCAGCCCCGTGTTCGCTGCGGATACCGGCGTGGTCCTTTTCTCGGGCTGGTATGGCGGGTACGGCAAGGTCATCATCTTGGACCACGGAGCCTCTCTGGCCACCCTGTACGGCCACCTCTCCGGCATAGAGGTGTCGGCAGGGACGAAGGTCAACCGAGGTCAGGTCATTGGCCGGATAGGCTCCACGGGCCTGTCCACCGGTCCCCATCTCCACTTCGAAGTCCGACGCAACGGTTCTCCCGTCAATCCTGCGGGTTACCTGAAGTGATGCCGGGGGATATGATGACGGTGGGGTTCCGTCGCGGAAATCCGCCAATGACGGACGGGAGGAGTGGCGGCGCATGAAGGTTGGAAGGCAAGCCTTGGGCAAACTGGGACGGGTGAGTCTGCTGGCGGGCCTGATGGCCGGCTCCTTCGGACTGGGCACCGGGTACGCCCCGTTGGTGATGGCGGCAGAGAGCCGTGACTTCCGGACCTTCTTCGAGGTCTACAACAAGGTCCGCGGCGAGTTCCTCACTCCTCCCGGCGACGAGACCAAGCTCGAGTACGGGGCCATTCGCGGCATGCTCGAAACGTTGGATGACCCCTACACCCGCTTCATGGAACCGAAGGTCTTCAAGGCCATGCAGGAGGAGCGTCAGGGTTCCTTCTCTGGCATCGGCATCCAGATAGGCATGCGGGACAAGAAGCTGACGGTGGTGGCTCCGATCGAGGAAACACCGGCGTGGAAGGCCGGCCTGAAGGCCGGGGACCACATCGTCTCCGTGGACGGCAAGTCCACCAAGGACATGGCCATAGACGAGGCGGTGGGGCTGATACGTGGCCAGCGGGGCACGCCCGTCAAGCTCGTCATCGTCCGGGGCGGTTCCAAGCCCCGCACGATCGCCATCGTGCGCGACAACATCATCACGAAGGCCGTTCGCAGTCGGACGCTGCCGGACAATATCGGCTACATCAGGCTCTCGACCTTCATGAGCGAATCCGCCGACCGTGAGATGCGCGAGGCCCTGCAACAGCTGACCTCCAAGCGAGCCTTGATCCTCGACCTCAGGGGCAATCCGGGCGGCCTCCTGCCGAACGCCGTGACCATCGGACGAATGTTCGTCGACAAGGGTCCCATCGTCCAGATTGTCGACCGCGAAGGACATCGGGACGTCCTGCCTACCGAAGGCATGGATCGCCGAATGGGCAACAAGGTCCTGTGGGACAAGCGCAAGCCTCTGGTCGTTCTGGTCGACGGGGGATCGGCCTCGGCCTCCGAGATCCTGGCGGGCGCCCTTCAAGATGCCGGGGTGGGGACCCTCATCGGCACCACGACCTTTGGCAAGGGTCTGGTCCAGACGGTACATCCCCTCGAGGAAGGCGCAGGCCTGACCATCACGACCAACAAGTACCTGACGGCGGGTGGCAACGACATCAACAAACGCGGGATCGTACCTGACTTGCTGCAGGAGCCGGCACGGCCCGGCAAGAAGGAAGCGGAACCGGATCCCACCGATGACAAGGCCCGTGACGCCAAGGACGCCCAGCTACAGAAGGCAATGGCCTTCATCCGCGGACGCCTGGGGCAAGGCCCGGTGATCCGGATCCCGTCGAGAGCGTCGGTACTCGAGGCCGCCGCCAAGAAAAAGCGCAACGAACAGGTCGCCGAGGCGGAAGCCCAAACCTCCGTCGATCTCGAGGCCACCCAGCGCTTGGAAGGCAAGGTCACGAGCCTTCTGGAAGTAGGGAAAGCCGGTGAGGACCAGGTCACCCGGCTGTTGACGGACCTTTCCGGAAAGGTCCGTGGGCTGACCACCGACCAGCTGCAGCGCATCACCTCCCACAAGGACTTCGACATCGAGGTGGAGGGTGAAGCGAACGCAGGCGAGGGCGAAGTGGCCATCCGTCGCGCCGAGACGACCGCAGCTTATGTCCGCGGCTATCTCCAGCACATGGGCTTGCCCTTCCGCGCCGAGGACCTCAAGGTCCGGAGTCGCGAAGGTAGCCAAGGCGGGGTGACGGTGCGCATCCACCTGCCTCTGCAGGGCCTCATCGGCAAGTAGCTTGCTTCCGCTCCTTGTGAAAGCGTAGCTGTAAGCACCAAGGGGTAAGGTGACTTCATCACCCACCGGTCCGGCCAAGGACCTGCAGGAGGAAGATGATGTCGAAACTGCCCAAGGCACTGGTCGCGGCCACGTTGGCCCTCTCGACCGCCGGCTGCGCTACAGACGGCCTGTCCGGTGTCACCGACGGAGCCCGCAAGGCCGTGACCCAGCTGGCGCCGTCTCTGCGTACGATCGGCTCGGCGTTGGTCCAGGACACCGTGACGGCTTTGGTCGCAGAGACCGACGGCGAGGCCGCAGGATACGCCGCCATGGAGCCCGGCTCGGCGCAGGCGTACCGCGTGCAGCTCGAGGGCTACGTACCACCTCCGGGCATGGTGGGCATCACGGCCACCGGCGAGTCCCCCAGAGGCGACGCTCCCCGTCCTGAAGCCGAGGGCCCGCTCGTGGGCGGCCAGGGCCCTGTCGCAGGCATGGAGCGGCCTCCCGCTTTCGTAGGCAAGATTGGCTTCCTGCCGCCCCCGCCGATGAAGCCTGGGACCCAGATCAAGCGTGGCAAGCCCGGCGATCCCGCTCAGGTGGCCAAGCTCAAGCAGTTGGCGGAACAGCGCGTCGGCAAGCTCAAGGGCAAGGTGGACGCCAAGAGACAAGCCATCAGGAACGCCAAGAGAGACGTCATTCCAGGCGAGGACGGCACGGTCGCCGTGGTAGCTACCTTCGAACAGGCCAACAAGGGAGGTACCCACAGCACCAAGACCGAGCAGATCTTCAAGGGCACCTCTGAGGCTGACGTCAAGCCCGAGAACCTGCTCTCGAGCCAGGTCGAAAGCACTCGGATGCTCAAGAATGGTGTCTCTGTCAAGAGCATCCGGACCGTCGCGGTCAACGAGGATGGCAGCAAGGACATCTCCTTCTCGCAGACCATCACCCGCAAGGACGGCAAGGAAAAGTCGATCGTGTGGGAGCGCACCGTTCAGCCGGATGGCTCCTCTTCCGGAACAGGCACCCTCACGCGTTTCGATGGCAGCAAGGTCAACATCGAGCGGTCCGTGGGAGCGGACGGCGTGGTGAAAGCCACCGTCACGGACACCCGCCAGAAGGTGAAGGCCGAGGTGGCAGTGGATGAGGCTGCGGACAAGGTCGAGGCCGAGATCTCCAGCACCGACGCACCCGCCGAGAAGGAGGCCGTGCCCGTGGCAGATCCCGAGGCGGCAGAACCCGCGGTCGAATGACGTCTTCGAACCGGACCGTCACGGCAGCGTGGCGGTCCGGTTCGGGCTGATCGTCGTGTGGGGGTGATGCCACCTACGGGTATTGGTATAGTGTCCGACCCGACCAGAAAGGACCCTTCATTGACCGCTCGTTTTCCTAAGGGGTCTCTTTCGGCCTTATCGTTCCTGCTCCTGTCCGTCTCGATGGGGGGTTGCTCGGCTGACCAGCTGGCCCGCATCGGTCTGCTGCGCACCTCGGGCACGACGGCGTCAGCGGTGGACTGTCCTGATGAAGGTGTCCGTCCAGAGGGTTGTGTACCTGCAGAGGAAACGGATGCGCAAGACGAGGCCTCTGGCAGCGCCGCGGCGGCCACAGCGACACCGATCCCGACAGCCAGCGTGACGCCCGCTCCACTGTTCGGTCGCGTGGATTATGGCGAAAAGCCCAAGCCTAGCACCGCGACTCCGGTCCCCTTTCCCAGTCTCACGCCTGTTCCGGGCGCCAGCCTGTCGGGAAGCATCGGCGACTGATTCGAGGTGAGATTCCCGAAACCTGGGCTGGCCACCCGGATCCTGTTGGGCTTGGCTGTCGGCGCGCTAGCAGGAGCCTTGGCACCTGAAGCCGCACTCAGGTTCGCGCCTGTCGGCGAAGCTTTCATCCACCTGATCAAGCTGATCGTGGTACCCATCCTGGTGGCCACCATCACCGTAGGCATCGCGGACGCCGGCGACCTCAAACGGGTCGGGACACTGGGCTTGCGGACGCTCCTCTATTTCGAGGTCGTGACCACGATTGCCCTGGCACTGGGGCTGGTGGCCGCTCAGGTGCTGCAACCCGGTGCAGGCCTGGACCCAAGCAGCTTGCCTCGCGCGGACGTTTCCACCCACGTCACCAAGGGACAGCAGAGCCACAATCTCCTGCTGGCCGCCATCCCCTCGAATGTCGTGGATGCCGCTGCGAGAGGCGACCTGCTTCAGGTTCTGGTCTTCTCGGTACTTCTGGGTCTGGCGACCGC
>JAYKGV010000002.1:0-130445 GCA_035285595.1 Candidatus Sericytochromatia bacterium | reverse complement strand
TCACCAAGGGACAGCAGAGCCACAATCTCCTGCTGGCCGCCATCCCCTCGAATGTCGTGGATGCCGCTGCGAGAGGCGACCTGCTTCAGGTTCTGGTCTTCTCGGTACTTCTGGGTCTGGCGACCGCCGCAGCGGGCTCAGCCGGGAAAGTCTGGCTCGAGACGATGCGCTCGCTCGGGCAGGTGATGTTCCGCTTCACCCATCTGGTGATGTCGCTTGCACCTTTCGGGGTCGCGGCGCTGGTCGGGCAGACGGTGGCGACCTTCGGCCTGGGAGTCCTCCTGCCCCTGGGGAAGTTGGTCTTCGGGCTATACCTGACCATGGCGGTGTTCGTGCTGGTGGTACTCGGGGGGATCGCCCGTGCGGCCGGCCTCTCGTTGGTCCGCATGATCCGTGATCTCCGCGAGGAGCTCTTGCTGGCATTCTCGACAGCCAGTTCCGAAACCGTGCTGGCCCGCATGATGGATCGGTTGCAGGCGGCCGGGGCCCCGCAAGGCGTCGTGTCTTTCGTCCTGCCGACGGGTTATACCTTCAATCTCGATGGTTCCTCCCTCTACCAAGGGTTGGCCGTCATTTTCATCGCCCAGGTCTTCCACGTGGATCTGTCCCTGGGCCAACAGGTCACCATCCTGCTCACGCTGATGGTGACCTCCAAGGGCATCGCAGGGGTCCCCGGCACCTCCTTCGTGGTGCTGGCTGCCACCCTTTCCTCCACGGGCCTTCCGCTGGAGGGACTGGCTCTCATCGCCGGGGTGGATCGTTTGATGGACATGGGCCGCACCGTCGTCAACGTGATAGGCAATGCCCTCGCCACGATGGTGATCTCGCGCTTGGAAGGTGTGCCGGCCACAGCGCTTGCGTGGCATCGTGGACGACACCTGTCTCCGACCGCTGCTGCCCCGCCCCCTGTGGGCCTTGCAGGGGATGGTGCCGACGAGCGGGGGTTGTAACCCCGGCCCGAACGCCGGACACTGCGCGCGGAACCCCTGCACGTCTTGGACGGAAGGAGCCGCGATGACTCGACTTACAACCGGTAGGCCCATGCTGGTGCTCGGTTTGATAGGCCTTGCAGGCTGCGGCCAAGTGCCGCCCGAACTGCCCGGAGGCTCGGCCAGGATGACCTTGCCGGATGGCCTGCGCGCCCCGGATGGGTTGTTGGCTATTCAGCGTTGGCGGGAACTGGCGCCCATGCGCGAACGTTTACGCAAGCAAAATAAAGAAGAACTGCCTCCGGTCGAAACGCTCAAGCGCGACGTACCCGACCGTTTGAGCCCGGAGGAAGCCGAGCGACGTCTTGTGCGCATACCCAGACGGAGCGAAGGACCGAGGGGTCGAGGGGGCCGGGTACTCGGGGAAGATCCGCCCGATGTCGTAGGCTTTGGCGGCCTTGCGGGCTGCGGACCGGCGTGGAATGCAGGCTTCGGCTACGGCGATGCCTGGTGCTTTCAGCCCTACGGCTGGGGCGGCAATCTCTACATGATCCCCTACGCTCTGGTCGGCGGCTACTATGTCCCGGCCTACGTGCCCTTCTACTACGAGGCGGGCGGGTTGCTCCCCTATCAGGACTTGCCGCTGGCCTACGGCACCACTCCCCTGGTGCCCCAGTATGTGACGACCCTTAGCCCCTTCGTCGGCGGAGTGACTCCCCCCGTGGCCGCTGCCGGATACCTCGGGGGCATGCCGCTGATGGCAGGGGGAGCCGCCGTTCCTGCGGTGGCCGGTGGAGCTCCGTTGCCGATGATGCCGGGAGGCGCAGGCCTCCCCCCCATGGCGGCTGGCAACGGCATGACCCCCTACAGCGGTCCATTCTCCGGCGCGTGGCCAGGGCAGCCACCGATCACGCCGGGGGCAACTCCGCCTGGCACGGCATCCGTTGGCGGGCTAGCACCGGGGATGGTCCCTCCAGGTGCCGCACCTCTGCGTCCCGCGGGCGGAATCGGTTGGGCCCTGGGCCGGTAGGAAGCGGCAATCCGGCGTTGTGACGGGAGCGCGTGGCTGGGCATGCTTCGGGCCGCGGATCGGGAGTCCCTTCCCATCCGATGAGGAGGTGTCCTATGAAGCGTTGCCGATGGCATGCCCCGTTCATGGCCGCCGCACTGGCGGGATGCAGCGTCGCGCATCCCGCCCAGGCTCCCGTCCAGCCACCGCGCCCCGCCCAAGGTGCCCTGACTCCGTCGTCAGGCGAAGCCCAAGCCCCGGTTCATGGTGCGGTCTCGGTCCAGCCTCCCGCAGGGGTCGTGCCAGGACAAACGGAATCCGTCACGCCCCCAGACGAGGCCCAGCTGGAAAAGCTGCTGCCCCGTGGCCTGACGCGTGAACAGCTTGAACAGATGCTCAAGAAGGTCTCCGCGGAACTGATCGAGGTACCTTCCGATACCGAGGCCGAGAGCAGCGCAACGGAGCCCGAAGGCGACAGGCAGATTCAAAGGGGCGGACGTGGCTTCGGCGGGGGTATCGGTCGTGGCTTCGGTGGAGGAGTCGGTCGTGGCTTTGGACGGGGCTTCGGCCGGGGATTCGGCCGGGGCTACGCCCGGGGATTCGGTCGTGGCTGGGGTCGCGGCTGGGGTCGGTGGGGCCGCGGCTGGGGCGGCTACTGGGGCGGATGGGGACCGACGTGGTACGGAGACTTCTACGGCTCGTACTTCTACCCCGTCGTGGTGGGCGGTGCCACCTACTACTATCCGTACGCGGAAGTCGACGGGCTCTACCAGCCCGTCATGACCGCTCCCTACTTGTACCGTTACGGTCGATACGTACCTGCCTACGTAATCTGACGTCCGGGACCGGGCCTGCCCTCCCGAGGCCGGGGGGGTGGGCCTGCCCGTGATAGCATGACATCCTGTCCAGCACCCACAAGCGAAGGAGCTCATGCGTGCGCGTCGTCGTCTGCGTCAAGATCGTTCCCGACACCACCGAACCCAAGCGCCTAGGTGACCAGCATGCCTTGGTGCGGACGGGGGTCCAAGGGGCCGTTAACCCCATGGATGACTATGCCCTCGAGATGGCGCTGAAGTGGAAGGACGCCCAGCCTGACCTGGAAGTCGTGGTCCTCACCATGGGACCTGACGATACCCGGAACAACATCAAGAAGTGTTTGGCCAAGGGCGCGGATCGCGCCGTCCTGGTGACGGATCCCGCACTTGCGGGAACCGACGCCATCGGCACGGCAAGGATCTTGGCCGCGGCGATCCAGAAGATCGGGGACGTCGATGCCGTGCTGTGCGGGCTGAGATCCTCCGACGGGGAATCGGCGTTGGTCGGCCCTGCCCTCGCGGAGGTACTCGACCTGCCGCAGTTGACGGTCTGCAAGGAAGCCTCGCTGGATGTCGCCGGCCGCTCGATCACCGCCACGCGAGACATCGAGGGGTCACTCGAGATTGCCCGCGCCGGCCTGCCTGTCCTGCTGACGGTCACCAAGGCCACCTTCGAGCCCAGATTGGCCAACTTCAAAGGGATCCAGGCCGCCAACAAGAAGGAAATTCTCGGCTGGTCTACCGCGGACCTCGGCGTGGCGATTCCGGAAAAAGCGGTGAAGGTTACCGCCGCCGGCGAGCCACCTCAGCGTCCTGCCAGCGTCGTCCTCACGGGGTCGGCCGGTGAAGTGGCCCGCAAACTTGCCCAGTACCTGACCGAGCAGAAGCTCGTCTAGCCCAACTCCAAGGAGACTTCGACATGTCAACCATTTGGACCTTGGCCGAGATCGAACAAGGCGACCTCAAGGGGATAACCTTCGAGCTTCTGTCCGCAGCGCGGCAGTTGGCCGAAGGATTGGGCGGATACAAAGTTGGGGCTTTGGTGGTCGGACACGAGATGGGTGGACTTGTCAGCCGCCTCGCCGAACACGGTGCCGACGTGGTAGCCGTCGCAGACGCACCGGGCCTGACCCAGGCGCCTGCGGATGTCGTGACGCGTGTGCTTGCCCCTTTCCTGAGCGAACAGCAGGCGACGATTGTCTTGCTGGGCCACACCAGCGCAGGCAAGGACCTGGCCGGGAGGCTGGCCATTCGGATGGGATGTGGCGTGATCGCCGATGCCACCGCCGTAGCTGTCGAGCACGGCAAACCCGTGATCACCCGCAGCATCTTCGGGGGAAGCATGTGGTCCAAGGCCACACCCACTGACCACAGCGTCGTGGTGACGGTTCGTGCACGAGCGCTGAACGCGACACCCGGTTCATCTGGCCGAACGGCTGAAGTCCTCTCAATCCCTGTCCAAGCCGACGAGCTCGCGCGTCGCGTAGAAGTGCTCGAGCTTCGACAAGAGGCAGGCGGCAGCCTCTCTCTGGCTGACGCAGAAATTGTGGTGTCCGGCGGTCGGGGCCTCGGTGGTGCCGACAAATTCGGTCCGGTCGAGGATCTCGCCAAGGCACTTGGCGGCGCGGTCGGTGCGTCGAGAGCGGTGGTGGATTCCGGTTGGCGTCCTCACAAGGAACAGATTGGTCAAACAGGGAAGACGGTCAGCCCGAAGCTGTATGTCGCCATGGGCATCTCCGGCGCCATCCAGCACCTCGTGGGCATGCGGACGTCGGGGACCATCGTGGCCATCAACAGTGACCCCGAGGCCCCTATCATGAAGGTGGCCAACGTAGCTGCCGTGGGCGATGCCCACGAGATCGTCCCGGCTCTCGTGGCCGAGCTTTCTCGCCAAGGAGTGGGCGCGGCAGGTTGAACCCCGCCGCAGCACCTGCGTCACAACGGCGGAGGGGAAGAGGCAAGAGCAAGCTCGCCGCTCCCCTCCGCCGTTACCCTTGATAAGGTCGACCGATCGGAAAGCCCAACAAGAAGGCTGACAGACCTACGCCTGCCAGCCTCGAATTAGGTGCGGAAGGGGGGATTTGAACCCCCACACCTTTTGGGTACACGCTCCTGAGGCGTGCGCGTCTGCCGTTCCGCCACTTCCGCGGGAAGGGTTTAATTTTAGGCCATAATCAGGGTCAGGTCAAGGGAACAAGATATGACCGGCCTGCGCCGCCCACTGTGCGAGCCACTGGGCACCAGGCACCATCCAGCCCGCCACGGCAAGAATCCCTGCCCCTATGGCCACCACAAGGGTCGAGGAGACGGCTACGGAGATCGATTCGCCACGCCCAGGCACCAAGACGGCCTCGGCTGGGCCACGCCCAGATGAACCCATCAGTTTGAAAATCAAGGGGAGGTAATAGGCCAAGGACAGGATGCTGCTGAAAATGGCGAGCACGCCCAGCCAGGACAACCCCGCCTCAAAGGCAGATGCGAACACGAGGTACTTTCCAAGGAAGCCCGCCGTCATCGGGAAACCGACCAGCGAGAGCAACGACAAGATGAAGGCCGACGCAACCCATGGATGACGGGAAACTGCCCCATCGAGGCCACCGTCGCGCTCCAGGATGTCAAGGCAGGCAAAGGCGGCGAGGTTGGTGAGCAGGTAGGCCACAAGGTAGATGACGAGGGCCTCGGCCGCACCTACCCCGGACGTCCCTGCAGCAGAGGAGAGGCCCACGAGCATATAGCCGCTATGGACCACGCTCGAGAACGCCAACGTCCGCTTAGGCTTCGACTGCGTGATGGCCATCAGATTGCCGACAAGCATCGACGCCACGGCCAACGTAGCCAACAAAGGCTGCCAATCCTGTCCAAGACCGGCCAGACCCCACAACAGGACTCTCATGCCAAAGACGAAGGCCGTCACCTTCACGACAGTCGCCATGAATCCCGTGACCGGTGTAGAAGCCCCTTCATAGACATCCGCGGACCACATGTGAAACGGTACCGCCGCCACCTTGAAAGCCAATCCAGCAGCTACCGCCGCAAGGCCAAGCAACGCCACCGCGTGCCGTGCAGGCGGCAGATGGGCCGAGGACTTCTGCAGTGCCGTGAAAGAGAGGCTACCCGACGCCCCGAAGAGAAAGGCCATCCCCAGCAGCATGATCGCCGACGCAAAGGCACCAAGCAGCAAGTACTTGAGAACCGCCTCCTGAGCTCTGGGCCGGGAGCGCTCGAGCCCAATCAGGCCATACACGGAGATGGCAAGCACCTCCAGTCCCAGGAAACCGGTGAACATATCACCCGCCGCACCGACCATCCCGGCCCCGCTCACGGCAAACAACAACAGTGCGTGCAGCTCGCCGTAGGCAAAGCCACCTCTCTCCGAAGCGTTCACGAGGAGAGGCAGGGTCAGCAGGCCACCCGCAGAGGCCAGGACGACAAGGAGGAGGGACAAGCTATCAACCGTGATGGCGCCACCCAGGTAGGAAGCCCGGAAGGCTCCCGATGGACCGACCGGATCCATCCCCAGCACCGGTCGAATCCAAAGTGTGAGAGCCAGAATCAAGGCACTGGCAAGGACCATCCCGGCGTGCCACGGCAAGGTCCGCTCGGGGTCACCTTGCCGCGAGGCAGGCACGAGAAGCAGGGCAAGCAAAGCGCCAAGGACCAGCAGTGCCAGGGGGGCCAAGGGAAGATAGGCGGCGAACTGGGGGTTCATCAGAGATTACCTGCCATCTCAGCGGCGTGGGATGACGTGGCGTGAAACAATCCCGCCTTGGCATCTGCCCAAGGCTTGATCCGGTCCAACACAAGAGCGGGACGAATCCCGAAGACCAGCATCATGACCAGCAGCGGCATCACAATCACCAGCTCACGGGGGGAAAGGTCCGCTCCTCGGGGAGAGGCAGGCGGTACCGCCCCATAGAGCATGCGTTGGAGCAACCAGAGCAGATAGGCCGCTCCGAAGACCACGCCAAGCCCCCCGACAGCTGCGGCCCACGGTGACAACCCCCAGGCTCCGAGAAGGATCAAGAACTCACCCACGAAGCCGTTCAGGCCCGGCAGCCCTGCAGAGGCCATCGCCGCGAAGACGAGAGCGACGGCGAGCCACGGATACGTGGTAGCCATTCCGCCGAAGGTGGCGAGCTTGGTCGCACCCTGTCGCTCGCTCGCATAGGCCGCCAGGATGAAAAGAGCCGCCGTGGTGATGGCATGGCCCACCTGCTGCAGCAAGGCCCCCGTCCATCCCTCGGCTGTCAAACTGAAGATGCCCAAGGCCACCCAGCCCAGGTGGGAAAAGCTCGAGCAGGCCAGCACCGTCCGTACATCACGGGCACCCAGCGCCAGCACGGCCCCGTGCAGGATGCCGGCGATGGCCAGGCCCGCGAGCCACGGGGCCCAGGCGGCCGCCTGTTCGGGGAAAAGCGGCATGGCGATGCGCAACATCCCGTAGGTCCCCAGCTTGGCCATCAGCCCCGACAGCAGGATCACTGCAGGCAGCGGAGCAGAGGTATAGGCGGCCGGCAGCCAGAAGTGCAGTGGAAACAGCGGTATTTTGACGGCAAAGGCCAACACCAGACCCGCAAACGCCCACGTCTTGGCCGTCGGGGACCACGACTCCAGAACCATGGGCAACACGTCCAGATCGAAGGTCACTGCACCTGCACGCAGACGGACATCCGCACCGATCGCCAACACGGTCGCCAACATGGCCAACGAACCGACCAGCGTCACCGCAACGAACGGCATGGTCGCACGGCGCCTGTCAGCATCGCCCCATAGCAGGATCAGGAACAAGGCAGGCAGGAGCATGAGCTCCCAGAACACATAGAACAACAAGAGGTCCTGGACCAGCAGCACACCGGTCATCGTGCCGACGAAGAGCAGCAACCAAGCGTGGAAGGCGGGAGGTCGATCCTTGCCCGCCACCAGAACGGCCACCAACCCCAGGGATGCCCCAGCGACAAGCAGCAGAAGCGACAAGCCATCGACTCCCAGACGCAGGGCCTGTCCAAACAGGGGCAGCATCGGCCACGAGACCGTCTGCTGCAGCTCGGCGGTCATCCTGAAATCCTTGAGAATCCAAGCGGCAAGGAGTACCAGCCCGGCCATGGCGAGACTGGAAAACGTGCGGGCCCAAGCCCGGGGAAGAACCATGACGACGGCGGCAGCCAAGAACGGCAGCAAGAGCATCCAGACAGGCAAAGAAAACATCACGTCATTGGCCTCCGGCCAGCACGGCCCACGCCACAAGGCCTACCAATCCGACCAGCATGGCCATGGCGTAGTGGCGCGCCAGTCCGCTCTGCAGGGCCGCAACGCCACGTCCGGCCACCGTTACCCCACCCAGGAGCAGCCGCGAGCATGCGGACAGAAGGACCTCAAGGAAAGGGGCGGCAGCCTTTGAGGAGAACACCACCGGCTTCACGGCCACCAGATCGAGAGACTCGTCCACATGCCAGCCACGCCGCATGGTGAGCCACAGTCCCTGCAGACGCGGCCAAGGCGACTCCGTTCCCGCGCCAGGCCCGGCATGCAAGCCCCAGCCTATCGCTGCGCCTAAGGCCACGACAGCCACCGAAACGGCCGTCAAAGCCAAATCAATCCACGGACTCCCGTGGACACCGTGATCGAGACTCGGATAGAAGATGGGCTCGAGCCACTGGCTGAACCACAGGGTTCCACCCAGTTCGTGGGGCCACTCGAGAGCGCCCGCCCCTAAGGCGCCAACGGCGAGGACCACGAGGGGAAGCCCCATCGTCCAGCCCGCCTCATGCGCCCCGTTGGCCAACTCGGGATCCCTCGCGGTGCCACCCATGACGAGGGCGACCAACCGGAAGGAATAGAAGGCAGTCATGCCTGCGGTCAACAGCCCCACCCCGAACCAAACCGGATGATGCGCATGCCACGTCGCCACCAAGATGGCATCCTTGCTCACGAACCCCGACAGGGGGGGCAAACCTGCGTTGGCTGCGGCAGCCACCAGGAAGGCAGGACCCGTCAGGCGTAACCGAGACCACAGGCCACCCATACGCTCCAGGTTCTCCTCGCCGTGCAAGGCGTGAATGACCGCACCGGCAGACAGGAAGAACAGGGCCTTGAAGAAGGCGTGGGTGACCAGGTGATAAATCCCCACGGAAAACGCACCGGCACCCAGAGCCATGAACATATAGCCCAGTTGTGACACCGTCGACCAAGCGATGACCCGCTTGATGTTGGTCTGGGTACACGCGACGGTAGCGGCCAAAAGTGCCGTGAGCGCTCCCAGGCCACCTATGAAGGCCAGGGCGGCCGGCGCGTGGTGATACAGAGGGTGAAGACGGGCCACCAGATACACACCGGCCGTCACCATGGTCGCCGCGTGGATCAGGGCCGAAACTGGCGTCGGACCGGCCATCGCATCAGGGAGCCAGATGTGCAACGGGACCTGTGCGGACTTGCCCATGGCGCCTACGAAAAGCAGGACAGCCGCGGCCGTGGCCAAGGGGACCGAGAGCTTGGATACGTGGGCCAAGAGCAGATCCAGGTCCAGCGAAGCCTGCCCACCGGGTGCCATGCTCCAATACAGCAGAAACATGCCCAACAGCAATCCGAGGTCGCCTACCCGATTCACGACGAAGGCCTTGAGCCCCGCAGCGGCCTTGGCCGCATCCGTGAACCAGTAGCCGATCAGCAGATACGAACAGACTCCCACGCCTTCCCAGCCAAGGAACAACACGACGAGGTCGCGCGCGGTCACCAAGACCAGCATGGCAAAGGTGAAGAGGTTGAGCCACGTAAAGAACCGGGGAAACCCTGTATCACCGGCCATGTATCCAATGGAATACAAGTGGATGAGGGTACCGACCGTGGTCACGACCAAAACCATCACCAAGGAAAGGGCATCGACTCTGAACAGCCACTCCACATGGGCTTGGCCAAAGGAGAACCAGGGACCGAGGTCAAGTTCGACCAAGCGCAAGGCGCGGTCACGGGACAGAAAATCGAACCCGAGGGCCCAGGCCGCGAGGGCCGAAGCCAAGGGTCCCCCGACTCCGACCATCGCCGACAGCTGGTCCCGTGGCCTAAGGGAGTGACCATTCGCCTCCCGAGGGAGACGGGCGGATCGGAGAGCCACGATGGCGTTCAGGACCGCAGCGGCCAGCGGGGCAAAGAGAATCCAACCGAGCAAGTGCACATGCGACACGGTGGGATCACTCCTTCATCGAGGCGAAGACATCGACATCGAGCGTCTCGCGATGGCGAAACAGCATGATGACGATGGCCAGGGCGACAGCGGCCTCAGCTGCCGCGAGGGCCACGACCAGCAGCACGGTGACGTGCCCTTCAGGGGCAAGCCACTGGCGACTGAAGGTCACAAAGACGAGATTCACGGCATTGAGCATCAGCTCGATGCACATGAGAAGCGAGAAGACGTTCCGCCGTGCGACGAATCCGCCCACACCAATCGAAAACAGCGCCGCCGCGACGAGCAAAGGTGCCTGCAGGCCCATCAATCCAGCCTCCGCTTGGCCATGCCCACGGCCGACACCACGGCGACCGTCAGCAACAGCGACACGACCTCGAAAGGCACCGGGTGATCCCGGAACAAACCACGCCCCACGGCAACAATGCCTCCAAAGCCCGGAGGAGCCGGAACGAAGGGGTCGGAGGGAATGGCGAGGATACCCGCGGCCAGGGCCATGAAGAGCAGGCCGCCCACCGTGAGCCCCATGCCGAGGCGACCCACCAGATCATCCTCATGCGCCAGATCCTCGTGTTTGACGTTAAGCAGCATGATGACAAACACAATCAAGGCGAGGATGGCACCGCCGTAAACCAGGATCTGCAACATCGCCACAAGTGGCGCAGCCAGCAAGGCGTACATGCCAGCCAGGGCAATCATCACGACGATCAAGGCCAGGGCGGAACCCAAGGGATGACGGCGCGAGACGGTAGCCACGGCACCGACAACGGCAATGACGGCCAGAACGAGGAAGAGAAAAGTGTCGAGCATGGTCGGTCCGTTCAGGTTACACCGGATCGGACCACTGCGAAGGCGTGCGCAGCAGCTCGTCCTTGTGCACGACAAAGTCGTCGCGCTGGAAATCGGCGAAGGTGTAGATGCCCGAGTCCATGCGTATGGCGTCCACGGGGCAGGCTTCCACGCACATGCCACAGAAGACACACTTGAGAAGATCGATGTCGAAGGTGACAGGGAACTTCTCGACCTTAGGATCCGGATGCTCACCCGCCTCGATGTGGATGCATGCAGCAGGGCAAACGGTCGCGCACATCATGCACGCCGTGCACTTGGGCTCGCCAGACTCCTTGGGAAGCAGTCGATGCTTGCCGCGATAGCCTTCAGGCATCTCCTTGCGAACTTCGGGATACTCCTTGGTCTGCATCGGCTTGCTGCCCACAAGGTGCTTTACGGTGTGCCCGACGGTGACACCCAGTCCCTTGACGATGTGCCAGAGGTAGGTGGATTCCAGACCCTCCGATGGCTTGACACGCTCGACCTTCATACCGAGGCTTCCTCCTGGACGACGAGCCGGGACGTTGCGGGAATTCGAGCCTGTGCCGGGATCAGGAAGCGCTTCCAAACCCACATGAGGAGCAAGGTGGCCAAGGGTGCGACGGGGAGCAGTTCGCGCCCCCAAGGCTTCAGCATCAGCACGGCGGTCACGAGAAGGTTGAACAATGCGAGGGGCAGAAGATTCTTCCAACCCAGATCCATTACTTGGTCGTAGCGGAAACGGGGCATCGTCCAGCGGACCCATACGAAACACCAGCACAGGAACAGCAGCTTCAGGGTGAAGACCGACACCTGGACGACGGCAGCAAAGATGGGTGGCATCCAGCTGGGAAGCAGATCACGTGCCGCCCAAGCGGCGCCGGCCCCGGCGAAATGGAGGACGGCTCCGACCGCGAACAGGACCCCGAAGACGAGGGGTTCAAGGTCCCGACGATCACCCCAACGACCGCGGGTGTAGTCACGATAGTGCCGCACCAGTCGACCCGCGCCGAACGCCAACAGGAGACCCGCCCCCGCAACAAAGGCAGGGATCAGGATGCCTGCGTCCGCAATCAGACGTTCCGTAGGCAAGCCAGGCAGTTGCCAGCCACCGAGGAACATCGTCACGGTCAACGCCCCGGAGGTCACCAGCGCCATGTACTCGGCCATGAAGAACAGACCGAACCGCATGCCCGAATACTCGGTGTGGTAGCCGGCCACGAGCTCCGCCTCGCCTTCCGCGAGATCGAAGGGCACTCGGTTGATTTCGGCAAAGGCACACGTGATGAACACGATGAACCCGAGCGGCTGGAGGATGATGCCCCAGTGCGGCAGGAATCCCCAGAGCAACTCGCCTTGGGCCTGGACCATCGCATTGGGCTGAACCGTCGCATAGGTCAGCATCACGGCAATCACGGACAGAGCCATCGGAATCTCGTAGCTCAACAGCTGGGCGCTGCTGCGGATGCCGCCCAGCAAGCTGAACTTGTTGTTGGAGGCCCATCCGGCGAAGACCACGCCGTACACCGCAAGCGAGGTCATGGCAAAGAACCATAGCAGTCCGCCGTCCAGCTCCAGAGTCGCCATCGGCGTCGCGAAGGTGTCAGAGAGACGGACATCGTCGGCTATCGGCACAATCATGAAGGTCGTGAGCGGGATGAACGCGACGATGAAAGGTGCAAGCTTGAAATAAAACCGGTTGACCCCCGCAGGGATGATGTCTTCCTTGGTGATGAGCTTGATGACGTCCGCCAGAACGTGGGCCACCCCCCCCAGGCGAAACATGCCGAACAAGGCCGCCCGATTGGGACCCGGCCGATCCTGGATCAAGGCAGAACCCTTGCGTTCCAGGTAGATGGTCAGTGGCATGACCGTCAACAGGATGCCTGCGGACAGCACGAGGCGAAGCAGGACGGCCAAGTAGTCGGCCGAGGCCAAGAGCCAGCTCACGCCATCACCCCCAATTCCGCCTCGAGACGCTTCCAGACCCCGTCACGATCGAACGGCAGCGGATGCCCCAGGCCGGCAGCCTGAAGGGCCAACAGCGAACTTGCCGGCAAGGCATCCCCGCTGGGCTCGAAGGCGGCCTGCACGTGCTGGATGATGCCGTCACAGTTGACATAGGCTGCCTGCCGCTCGGCATGGACGGCCACGGGCAAGACCAGAGCCGCTCCCGGGGGCACCGCTGCTGCGTGGGTGACGAGCGCAGCGATGCGAGGATGCACGAGATCCTCGGGCAGGGTGACTCCCAACGTGATCAGCGCCGAAAGTCCGGGCAGTTCGGCACGGAAGGCGGCTTCGTCCGCATCGAGGCCCAGCAGTGCCAGACCCCGTCGATTCGGTGTCAGATCCGCTTTCATCAAGAAGTCGTCTTCCTTGCCCGGCTCGGTCCAATCAAGGCCCCAGAGCCTTGCCCCCAGCGCCGCAGCGAGCCACTTGGCGATGGCGATGTCCTCGAGCGAGGCCTGTCCGCCCACGACGAAGCCTACCTTGCCCGAGGTCAAGAACTGGCGGAGCTCCTGAGTTGCCCGAGCGAAGGGCACGGTCTCGGAACCCACCCTCGCGTCGCGCTGGCGCCCTTCATTGACGGCCTTGTAAGTGAAGCGTCCCCGGTCACACATCCACCACTGGTTCACCGACTCGTTCTGGCGAGGACGATAGCGATAGGCCTTGCCCCCTTCATGGTCGAGGTGCACGTTACAACCACGGGAACAGCCGGTACAGATGGTCTCGGCGGTCTGCAGGAACCAGACCCGCTTCTTGAAGCGGAAGTCACGACTGGTCAGAGCACCTACGGGACAGAGGTCCACGACGTTGGTGGCATAGTCATTGTCCAACTGCGTGCCCGGGAAAACTTCGATCCGACTCTTGTCCCCCCTGCCGGCGATGACCAGCTCATGGGTCTTCGTCACGTCCCGGGTGAATCGGACACAGCGGGAACAAAGGATGCAGCGTTCCTGATCGAGGATGACATTGGGACCGATGGGCTGGGCCTTCAGCTTCTCGACCTTGGGCACGACCGAACGGTGATTGTATTTGCCGTGCTCCATGTAGTAATCCTGCAGCCCACACTCCCCGGCCTGATCGCAGACCGGACAGTCGATAGGATGGTTGAGCAGCAAGAACTCCATGACGCCCTGACGCATCTGGCGAACGGCATCGGTCTCGGTATGCACGACCGCCGCCGGCACCTCGACGCCTTCCTTGTTCCGCGTGGCCTTCAAGATGGTGTTGCACGCAATCTGGGGACCACGCGCCCCCTCAACCTCGACCAAGCACATCCGACAGTTGCCATCGATGGGCAATCCGGGGTGGTAGCAATAATGCGGGATGTCAAATCCCGCCAGGGCCGCAGCCTGGATCACGTTGGTGCCATCAGGCACCTCGAGGGTCTGACCGTTGATCGTGACAAGCGCCATCAATGGACTCCGACGGGTGAAGCAGACGAGACCTTGGCCTCGAACTCCGGCAGGAACTTGGTGAGGTAGCTGATGGTGGGCATGGTGGCCGCCGCAGCCAAGGGACAGACGGTGCGACCTTCCATGTTGACGCAAAGGTCGCGAATGGTCTGCAAATCCTCCGGACGCCCCTTGCCGTCGCGCAGGCGGGTGACAATCTGGAAGAGCCAATCCGTGCCTTCCCGACAGGGTGAGCACTGCCCACAGGACTCATGTGCATAGAATCGCAGAAGGACAGTCAGCAACGAGACCATGCACGTCTGGTCGTCGATGACCATCAATCCCCCCGAACCGAACATGGTCTTGAGCCGCGCACAGTCCTCGTAGGTGAGAACGGCCCCCATGGCCTCCTCGGCCGTGAGAATGGGCGTGCTGGAGCCCCCCGGGATGACCGCCTTGAGCTTGCGGCCCTTCCAGACACCGCCGCCATAATCCTCGATGAGTTCCCGGAAGCTGATTCCCAAAGGCACCTCATAGACCCCAGGTCGCGCCACATGACCCGAAAGACACATGAGCCGTGTCCCTCTCGAGTCGACCTTGGGTGGCTTGCCCTCTTCACCAGGCTCGAACACTCCGATGCGACCGTAGGCCGCTCCCCCATGCGAAATGATCCACGGAATGGTGGCAATGGTCTCGACGTTGTTGACACATGTCGGGCAATCCCAAGCCCCATGGGTTGCGGGAAAGGGGGGCTTCAAGCGCGGATACCCCCTGCGCCCCTCCAACGAGTTGATAAGGGCCGTCTCCTCGCCACAGATGTAGGCACCTGCGCCCCTGTGGATGACGATCTCCACCCCCTCGCCTGTCCCGAACAAGTCCGGACCGACGAATCCAGCGGCCTCCGCCTCGGCAAGGGCTTGTTCGAGCACCTTGACCTGGGTCGCAAACTCACCGCGAATGTAGATGTACGCCCGGCGGGCACCGATGGCCCGGGCCCCGATGACCACGCCTTCGAGAACCGCATGCGGATTTCGCTCGATGAGCAGCCGATCCTTGAAGGTCCCGGGCTCCGACTCATCCGCGTTGATGACAAGGTACTTCGGCTTCGGGCTGTTGGTCGGGATGAAGCCCCACTTCATGCCCGTGGGGAAGCCGGCCCCTCCTCGGCCGCGCAACCCGCTCGCCCGCACCTCGGCGATGATGTCGGCGGGCGACATGGTGGTCCATGCCTTGCGAGCAGCCTCATAGCCACCCACGGAACGGTAGTGGGACAGCAGGTGACTGTCGGGATGATCGACATGGGCCGTCAGGACCTTCGTCATCGTGAGGCCTCCTGCAGGCTTTCAATCAGGGCGTCGAGCTTCTCGTCGGTCATGTGCTCATGAAAGGCCCCGTTGTCCAGCTGCAGCATCGGAGCATAACCACAAGCAGCCAAGCACTCCGCACGACGAACCGTGAAGCGGCCGTCCGCCGAGGTGCCACCGGACGACGGATCCACCCCGACGCGGTCGCACAGTCGCTGATAAAGCTCTTCACCCCCGACGAGGCAGCAGGCCACGCTCGTGCAGACCTCGATCAAGTGCTTGCCGACCGGCTGGGTGAAGTACATGGTGTAGAAGGTCGCCACGCCCCAGACATAGGCAGGCGCAAGTCCCAACACATCGGCCACTGCCTTGATGACATCGGCCGTCAACTGCCTGGGCCGGGAAGGATCTGCGTCCACCTGTTCCTGGGCCACCCAGAGGACAGGCAGGAGAGCGGCCTGCTGCTGCGGATACCGTGGCAGGATGCGTCGTATGTGCGCGAGGCTTGCCTCGTTGAAGGCAAACGCTACGGGCGCCGAAGGAGGACCGAAGGTTGTGGCGGCTTCCGTCATCGATCAAGCTCCCCTGCGATGATGTTGATGCTGCCTAGGCTGGCGATGGCATCCGCGACCATGTGGCCCTCGATCATGTCCGGGAAGGCCGCGAACGACATGAAGGAGGGAGGCCGGCAGCGGTTGCGGTAAGGCTTGCCCGTGCCATCGGACACGATGTAGAAACCCAGCTCGCCGTTTGCCCCTTCGCTGGCGTCATAGATTTCACCGGACGGGACCTTGACCCCCTCGAACACCAGCTTGAAGTGATTCATGAGACCTTCGATATTGTTGTAAGTCTCATCCTTGGAGGGCAATGAGACTCCCTTGGTCTCGACCATCACCGGCCCTTCGGGCAACCGGGAAAGGGCTTGGCGGATGATCCGGGCGGATTGGCCGATCTCGCCGAACCGCACGAAAATCCGATCATACGTATCCCCGACGGAACCCGTGACCGTTTCGAAGTCATAGGTTTCGTATCCATCGTAAGGTGCCGCCTTGCGCAGATCGTAGTCCACACCCGAGGCTCTGAGATTCGGACCGGTCCAGCCGTACGACAGGGCCATTTCCGGAGGAACGACGCAGATGTCCTGCACACGCTCAAGGAAGATGCGGTTGCGTTTGACCAAGGTCTCGACCTCGCCAACGGCCTGCTCGATTTCGGACAGGACGGCAAGAATGTCCTGCACGCACCCGTCGTAGAAGTCGCGTGCGAGGCCACCGATCCGTCCGTAGCTGTTGGTCAGGCGTGCGCCGGTCAACTTGTCGAAAATGGTGTAGACCTTCTCACGTACGTTGAAGAAGTACCAAAAGTTGGTCAAGGCCCCGAGATCGACGAGATTGGTCCCGATGCAGACCAGATGGTCGATGATGCGCGAAAGTTCGCCGATGACGACGCGAATGGCCCGGGTTCTGGGAGTGATCTCGAGACCGAGAGCCTTTTCCACCGCTTTGCAGAAGGCAAAATTGTTGAGCATCGCCGAGCAGTAATTGAGCCGATCCGTATAAGGAATACACGCATTGTAGGTCTGGGTCTCGGTGCTCTTCTCGAATCCGCGATGTAAATAGCCGATTTCGGCCACCGCCGCCACGATGGTCTCACCATCGAGCGCCACGAAGGTCCGAAGTGTCCCGTGCGACGCAGGATGAGAGGGACCGAGATTGACGAACATCAGTTCCGTATGAAGGTCCGTGGCGGACAGCCCCCCGTCTACAGGGGACAGCCGCTCCACGAGCACCGCCGGCGAGCCCCCGTGGGCACCGGCCGAAGGGGCTCCCGGGGCAGCTTCGACCCCATGATCCGAACCCCTGATGCCCGACAACATCTCACGTTCGACCTCCGGCAGGAGGAAACCACGCGACTGCAAGCGCAGCGCCATTTCGTCGACCAGAGCATCATTCTCGGACAAGGGCTGCCGGGCCCGGATCGGGTAATCCTTGCGAAGGGGATGACCCACGAACTCGTGATGGTTGAGAATGCGCTTGAGATTGGGATGACCATCGAAGACGATGCCGAACTGGTCCCAGGCTTCCCGCTCCAGCCAATCCGCCGCCTGCCACCAATGCGTCAGGGTGGGGAGGCGAAGGTCATCCCCGACATGGCACTTGACCCGCACCCGGTGCCCGCTCGCCATGCTGCGGAAGTGATAGACCACCGCAAAGCGCGAAGGCTGCCGGACGGGGTGCTTCAAGTAATCGACCCCGGCCACGTCGACCAAAAAATCGAATCCCTCCTCCCGCAGTCTGCTGACCAAGTCCAGCAGGGCCTCCGGCCTGACCGTCACGGACGGCATATCCACGCCGAGCCGATGGGAGATGAGACGCTCGCCGAACTCTTCGGATAGCCGATCAAGCAGATCGCTCACGCGGCATCCTCCGGCTGTTCGAGGACACTCTGCCGAGCGATCCGCTGCTCCTGCAACTTCACGATGGCCTCGATCAAACCCTCGGGACGAGGAGGGCACCCACCGACGTAGATATCGACCGGGATGATGTCGTCGATGCCCTGCACCGTGCAGTAGTTGTCATAGAATCCACCCGAAGAAGCGCAGACCCCCATGCTGAGGACCCACTTCGGCTCCGGCATCTGGTCGTAGACACGCTTGAGAATGGGAGCCTGCTTATAGCTGATTGTCCCCATCACCATCAGCAGATCGCTCTGCCGTGGACTGAAACGAACGATCTCGGCCCCGAACCGCGACAGGTCATACTCCGAAGACACCAGTCCCATGAACTCGATGGCACAACAGGCCGTACCGAAGGGCATGGGCATGAGACTGTGCTCACGGCCCCAATTCAGGACCGAATCGATGGTCGTCGTAATCCAGGAATCACCGAAGGCAGATTCTACTCCCACCTGAGGGCCCCCCGTCCAAGGACATAGAAGTAACCAAAGAACAGCACGACGATGAACGTCCCCATCTCGACCAGACCGGTGACTCCAAGCTCCCGGAAGCTTGCAGCCCACGGAAAGAGGAAGACGGCCTCAACATCGAACAGGATGAACAGGATCGCGACAAGATAGAACTTGACCGAGAAACGCTCCCTGGAGGACCCCACGGTCCGCTGGATGCCGGCTTCGTAGGGAAGGCCCTTGGCCGCCACCTTGCGCCGGGGACCAAGGCGTTCGATGGCGAGGACAAGGACGCTCGGAACGATGACCGCCAGGGCCAGAGTGCAGAGCAAGGCGAAGAGCGAGGCGTTCATGCGGCCCCCATTGTAACAGAGGCAGACAGGCCTTCCCCGGCCCCCTGCCAGATCTCCGATCAGGTAGCCGAGGTCATCCTCGGTCAGAGCCCCAGTCGTGCCCCGAGGCGCAACAATCCCACCACCGTCTTGGCATCGCGCAATCGGCCATCCTTCGCCATCGCCAACGCCTCCGACAAGGGCAAGCGTACTTGCTCGACAAACTCGTCGTCGTCGGGTTCGTGCCCGTCGATGGGAGATAGCCCCGTCGCCTCATACAAACGCACGGTTTCGGTGGCCCAACCGGGAGCCACGTGCACGTCACCGAGTCCCATCCAGGATGCGGCCGCAAGACCCGTTTCCTCGGCCAACTCGCGACGTGCGGTCTCGTCGTGCGGTTCCCCTGGCGTGCAGGTACCTGCCGGCAACTCGAGGGTCACCCGTCCGATCGCGTGCCGGTACTGTCGGACGAGGACGACGCTACCGTTTTCGTGAGCTGCGATGGCCACTGCCCCGGGGTGCTCCAGCACTTCGCGCCGGGCAATGCGGCCATCGGGCAGGGCCACCTCATGAACCCAGACCTGGAGGAGGCGGCCTTGCCAGGCCACCTCTCGGGTCAAGCCCCGTTCTGTCAGGTGGGGGAAGGCATCGTGGGCCACGAGCGGACCTCCGGGTCGAGACGATCCGCAATCAGCTGTCGGCGGAAGGAGAGGGTTCGTCGGGTGCGCGCGATGGCGTCCAGCTGTGCCGGAGACAAACGATCGGAGCGCAGGAGCCGGTCGAGCTTGTCGCGATCCACTTTGGCCACTCGGGCCAACAAGCCCGCCCCTGCCAGCAGCTCCTTGAGCTCCTCGGCGTGGTAACCGACATTTTCCCTACGTTCCAACCGGAAGCGCACTCTTCCGGGAATCTCAACGGTTTCATCTCCGGATTCCTCAAGATACAACTCGAGGATTCGCCTGAGGGTGAATTCCATAATCTTCAGACGTTCCAGCTCTCCCTGCACATCAAGAAGCTCGGAAGCCACCGCGCGCACCTCCGCGAACCTGCCGCGGTACACGGCCATACGGTCCAGCCAAGCGCGCTCCAACAAGGGATAAACTGCGGCGAGGGCACGGGCATCGTTCAATGCTCGATGATAACCTTCGTGGCTCAACCCGAAGAGTTGGACCAGGCGCTCGACCGACAAAGCCCTCTCACCGGGGAAGACTTCACGGGCCCAAATCTGGGTGTCGAGGGAACGGGGGCTGAAAGCAGTGCCCCGCAGCTCCCGGAGTGCCGCATCAAGAAAGGCGATATCGAAAGCCACATTATGGCCCACGACATACGGATCCTCCCCCATGAAGGCCAGGATGTCCTCAAGCACTTCGTCGAGGCGTGGAGCGCCCCGGACCATGTCCCCCGTGATTCCGTGAATGGCGACGTTCGAGGGCCGCAAAGGCACGCCGGGATCCACCAGGATTTGGTACTCGGCCGCTTTTTCGCCGTCGACGAGGCATACCATGCCCACTTCGAGAATGCGGTCCACCCGGGGGTCCACCCCTGTGGTCTCGAGGTCCAGGACTACGATGCGCATCAACGCGGCCGAGCAGACCCGGGGGCGCGAGGCGGCGTTGCCGCACGGGGAGGCAAGCGTCCCGGCACCGGCGTCATCGCGGGACGTACGGGTCCGGGTCCCGCGGGCTCGGCGGTCACCGGCCTTCCCCCTACACCCCCGCCGGGCGCCTGACCAACCGACGGACGCTGCGGACGGGGTGTTTCGAGACGCGGCTCCTCGCCGGCCACGAAGGACACAGGGGCATGGACCGTCGAAACCGCCCAAGGGAGACGAGGTGCCTCAGGCAACTCGAAGGAGCCGGGCATCTTCACCGCCGTGACGCTGAAACGATATTGCGCCCCCTTGCGCAAGGCAAGGGACGGCACCTTCGGCATCCGGACCAGGGTCGATGTCGTCCAAGCTTCCCATACGGTCGACAGGTCCTCCTCGGCTTCCTCGAGGCGGACCCGATATGCCGAGACCTCGGGGGAGGCTGCCCAGGTGAAGGCCGTGGATCCGTCGAAGCCGACAGAAGGCGTCGCCCCGAGATCGGGAAGCTTGAAGTCCAGGCTGAGCCCCTGTGCCGTCACCTGGTGCGCATGTCCCTGGCTGGCATTGCCGGAACCATCCACGGCCACGGCCCGCAGGTGATAGCTGGCGCTGGCCTCGGGCTGAGGCAAGGTGAATCGGTAACGACCGTCCTCGTCGGGAACGACGCTGGAGACCAGGCATTCCTGACCCGAATCAGGCACGAAGAAAGCCTGGACTTGCCTCGGAAGAAGCTCCTTGCGAGGCGAGACCACCCTGCCGGCCAGCAAAATCTTGCGTGAGACCGCCCGCAAGGTCAGCTCGACCGGATCGGTCTTGCCTTCCTTGCCCTCGGCGACACGAATGGACCGCACCAGACCAAAGGCGCGGATCTCCCCCGGCTCTCCCGGCAACCACGCGGCCACTGCACGCTTGCCGGGCGGCAGGCCGCCCAGGCGGAATCCTCCCTCGCCGTCGGTGACGGCCAGGCCCTCACCCGCCAAGTCGGCGGGGAGTGCGGCTGCGACCTGAATCCCCGAGGTCGGCCTGCGGTTGACGGCCTGGACCTTTCCTGTCACCTCGTGAGCCTGCCGCTCGGGCCGCCGCGGCGTCAGCTTGAGGTTGAAACGACCTGATGCCGGTCGCCCGCCCACGATGGTCAAGGGGGTGTAGTCCCGATGCCAGACGGTATAGGCGTAGGTACCTACCGGTAGGTCTTTCCATTCGAACTGACCCTTTTCGTCTGTGTCGGCACGCAAGGGCTTTTCAAGAACGGCACCGGGGGGCTTGGGAGAGGCCGCGGCGCGCGCCGGGGCGATGGCCCCCGCAGGCGGCACCACCCCAGCGGAACCTGTGCCCGGTGGTGGCGGGATCTGACTGCCCGACGCCTGTACCCTAGGTCCCGGCATCTCACTTTCCGGCAATTCGTCGGGCAACATCTCGGCCCAAACCTGAACATCCTCGACGGGCTTGCCGGTGAGGGCATCGACAAGCCGCCCCTTGACAGTCGCCTTGTCGATCTTCGCATTGGTGGCCGCAGCCCCTGCCACGCCAGTAGCCGGAGGCAGCTGAGCCCCCGTGCCACCCGGGGAGGTAGGGCTGGTGCTCGAACAGCCGGCGGCCAGCAGGAGCGCGACGGCGCCCCGGTGGCGTCGGGGATTCAGGGACATGAACGACTCCGGAAGCGATGGGCAGGAACCCAAGGGTGGTGCATGCTACCCCGGGCAGCCATGTCGGGCAAACCCCCCGTCAGGAGCTCGGTCGCCCCTCGCGGACGATCTGCCTGAGCCGCTTGCGGGCATCGCGCAACAAGTTCGTCGCAAGGTGGTTGGGCTCGGGGAGACGATGTCCGCGCAGCAGGGCCTGCACCCAGTGCAAGGCGGCCGCCGTGTCGACGCCGTGCCCGGGGGTCACGACCACAGGTGCGATCCGGGGACGGGTCCTGAGGACATCACCGAGCACCTCACCTCGATGCAGCAAGGGCACCCTCGCTCCGGCCTCGGGGGGAACCGGGAGATGTTGGCCAAGATGGCCCTTGCCTCCGCAAGAGATGGTAGGAATGCCCAAGAGGACCCCCAAATGGCTGGCCGTCCCGAGGCCACGGGGATGAGCCCGTCCCGGTGCCCCCATGAGAACGAGGTCGGGACGCGGGCCGGCCTCGGCCAGCACGTGCAGCAGCACCGGCAACTCCTGGAAGGCCGCCAGATCACGGATATCCGGGAAGCGGACGATTCTGTCGGCGACCGAACGCCCGACGATCTCGAGCCCCGGCCACCGGACGGACACGGCCGCCGCGGCCACGCGACCCTCTCCGCGGACATGCTCGACTTCAAGCCCCATGATGACATCGGGTACGCCCACCCGATTGTCCCGGACCACCTTGCGCGCCAGTTCGCGTTGCAACCGGTAGGCCTCGTCGGGGCTGACCTCGAAGGGATGGGCATGCTGAAGGTCGATGTCCATGAAATACGTCCCGGGTGTATACCCCAAGGGAAGCAATCCATGTTTCGGCAGAGGGGTGGACGCATGGCCATGACCCCGCGGCAACGGGAGCAAGTCTTCGAGCAGTTGGCCACCCTGCTTGAGAGCGGCATTCCACTGACCGGAGCCTGGCAACGCATCAAGGGCGACTCCAGAGAGATGGCCCGCATGGGGGGCCGTCTGGAAAGGGGCTGGTCCCTCGAAGAAACCCTCGACAAGGAACAACGAAGCGGAGAATCGCCCTTTGCCGCATGGGAAGTGGCTTGGTTGACCGCGGGAGAGCGGGGCGGACAACTGCCCTCGACCTGTGCCCAGCTGGCCCGACATTGGGCTGAGCAACGTGCAACAGCCGCCCGGCTTCGTGCAAGCCTGGCCTATCCTGCCGGCCTGCTGGTCCTTCTGTGTCTAGTGTCCCCGGTGGACCGCCTGCTGGCCGAAGGCGCCGGAGGCTACCTCGCGGGACTCATCAGCCTCCTTGGAACCGGGCTCGCCTTCCTCTTCCTTGCCGGTCTTGCCTTTGGCCTCGCGTCACGCCTGCCCGGGCTGCGGTCGACCCTGCGTCTTGGCATGGAAAAGATTCCCTTGCTCGGGACTCCTTGGCGCCTCGCGGCCGAGGTCAGGCTCACCCAGGCCATGGCGAGCCTTTGGCGCGCGGGCCTTCCACTGGACGAGACCTGGCGATTGGCCACGGCCGCGTCCGGGGCGCCCGGACTGGATGAGGCTGGCATGTCCGCCGCCATGTCCATAGGAAACGGCCGCCCCCCCGATGAAGCCGTGGCGATGCTCGAGCACCGATTTGGAACGCCGTGGTCCACGGCCTACATGACAGGCGAAGCCACCGGCAAGCTGGATCAGACACTCGAGCGACACGCCCGGCGCCAAGGAGAAGCGCTCGAAGCTGCCTTACGCCGGCTGGCACAGATGACCGGACACGTGGCCTACGTGCTCGTGGCCGCGCTGCTGGTCGGCAAGTTGGCCCGCCTCTACGGCGGCATCCTCGGACAAATCGACAAGGCGATGCAAGGCATCTACTGACCTGATTCGCTCGGAGTTGTAAAGAACCCTTGAAATGAATCGCTTTGAAGTCGGTGTGCCCGCATAATCCCTCCAAGAGGAATCAGCAGTCATGACGAGTATCTTCGGCCCACGCCTGACCGGGGCCAGTCCCCAGGTCCCCGTGAACCCGGCGTCAGCGGCCTCAACTGTCTCCCATGCCGCTGAAGGGGAGAACTTGCCGCTGCCGGCCACCGACGTGAACGGTACGAGGGACCTGCCGGGGCGAAGCAGTGGCTTGCAGTTGCCCGAGGAAGCACGTGAGGTGCCCGGAGTCGATCTGGAAACGCTGGCAGAAGGTGCGTTGCGTTCCACCACGGACCTTGGCGCCTTCCTGAACGCCGCGTTGGATGCGGGCCTTGAAGGGGTCACCCGGGACGTCGATGGGTTGTCGGCACAGGGGCCTGCTCTGGAGCTCCTGGGCACCTGGACCGGAACCCCGGCCGATGACCGTAGCCTGGCGTCCCTCGGAATCGTGGGCATCCGGCTGTCTGCCTGAAGCCTCGGCGGGCGCGAGCGGTATCTACCCGTTCGCCGGAAGGGATGCGAGAACGGGCTCGAGGAAACGTCCCGTATGGGATTCGAGATGCCGTGCGACGTTCTCAGGGGTGCCTTGGGCCACCAATGTCCCACCGCCCGCTCCCCCCTCCGGACCGAGATCGATGAGCCAGTCAGCCCCCTTGATGACATCAAGGTTGTGCTCGATGCAGACCACGCTGTTGCCTGCATCCACCAGACGCTGCAAAACACCCAGCAAGCGATCCGTATCGAAGGCTGACAAGCCGGTGGTGGGCTCGTCGAGGATGAGGACGGTCCGGCCGGTGCTTCGCCGCGAGAGCTGTTCGGCAAGCTTCACGCGCTGGGCTTCCCCCCCGGACAAGGTGGTGGCGGGCTGTCCCAGCTTGATGTAGCCGAGCCCTACGTCGCTCAGGGTCTGTAGCTTCGACTTGAGACGCGCCAGATTACGGAAGAAATCGAGGGCCTCATCCACCGTCATATCCAGAACATCGGCGATGTGCTTGCCCTTGAAGGATATCGTCAGGGTCTCACGGTTGTAGCGGGTGCCCCGACAAACCTCACACGGCACATAGATATCTGGCAGGAAGTGCATCTCGATGCGGTTCATGCCCTCACCGCCGCAAGCCTCGCATCGGCCGCCCTTGACATTGAAACTGAAGCGGCCGGGGCCGAACCCACGGGCCTTTGCGTCGAGCGTCTGCGCGAACGTCTCTCGCACGAGATCGAACAGGCCCGTGTAAGTCGCGGGATTCGATCGGGGCGTCCGGCCGATGGGGGCTTGGTCGATGACGATGACCTTGTCGACGTGCTCGAGGCCCTCGATGCCTCTCAGACCCGACGGACGAGGCCCGCCGTGAAGATGGAAGCGCAGGGACTCGTGCAGCAGATCGTTGACCAGCGTACTCTTGCCTGAACCTGACACTCCCGTCACGCAGACGAAACAGCCCAGCGGAAATGCCACATCGAGGTTCTTCAAATTGTTGCGATGGCAGCCCAAGAGGCGCAAGGCCATGCCATGCCCGGGGCGACGAACGGCTGGCACGGAAATGACACGCCGACCGGACAGGTATTGGCCCGTCCAGGACACAGGATGTCGCAGCAGATCCGCAGGGGGGCCCGAGAAGACCACTTCGCCACCGTGTCGCCCAGCTCCCGGACCGATGTCGACGACCCAATCCGCCATCTTGATGGTGTCCTCGTCGTGCTCCACGACCAACACCGAATTGCCGAGGTCACGCAGCCGCGAGAGGGTGGCGAGAAGACGTTCGTTGTCTCGCTGGTGCAACCCGATGCTCGGCTCATCGAGTACATACATCACGCCGGTAAGGCCGCTGCCGATCTGGGTTGCCAATCTGATCCGCTGGGCCTCGCCTCCGGACAAGGTTCCAGCCTTGCGTCCCAGCGTCAGGTAATCGAGACCCACATCGAGCAGGAATTGCAGGCGCGCTCGGATCTCCTTCAGGATCTGCTGGGCTATGCGCTCCTCACGCGGGCCGAGGACCAGCTCCTCGAAGAAGCTCCTGGCTCCACGGATATCCATGCTCGCCACATCGGCGATGGAACAAGCGCCGACACGCACTGCGAGGGCCTCGGGCTTCAGCCGTGTTCCCTTGCAGGTTTCACAGTCCCGCTCGGTCATGTAGGAAGCCAACTCTTCCTTCACCCGATCCGAGGTGGATTCGGCATGCCGTCGCTCCAACTGGCGCAAGACCCCCTCCCATCGGGTCATGTAACCGACTTCGCCGGGTCGGAACCAACTTTCTCGATCCACCCGGATGCGCTCGGATGTGCCTTCGAGAATGACCCCACGAGCCTCGGCGGGCAAATCATCCCATCGGGTCGATACGGTGACGCCCAGATGCGCAGCGATGGCCTCAAGCAGCTGACCGTAGTAGGGGTTGGCGGAACCAGCCCAAGGCGCGATGGCCTCGGAGAGACGCTTCCCACCGTCCGGCACGATCCTCCCGGGATCGAACTCCTGGCGACTGCCCAGCCCGTGACAGGCAGGACATGCCCCGAACGGACTGTTGAAACTGAACAGCCTTGGCTCGATTTCGGCAAAAGAGAAATCACAGGTCGGACACGCGTGCCGCTCGCTGAACAGCAACTCCTCCGAACGAGGATCCTCGCGGGTGCCGAGCAATTCGGCGATCATCAACCCCTCACCCCGACGCAGGGCCTGGCCGACAGAATCCACGAGCCGACTGCCGAGATCCGAGCGTGCCACCAGTCGATCGACGATGACCGCCAGGTCGTGCTTCTTGTTCTTGTCGAGGGCGGGCAACGCGCCATCCAGCTCCACGACCTCACCATCGAGGCGCACGCGGACGAAGCCTTCCCTGCGCACTTCCTCCAGCAGCTGTCGGAACTCTCCCTTCCGACCCCGCACCAGCGGTGCGAGAATCTGGAATCGCGTGCCCTCGGGCAACGCCGAAAGCCTGTCGCTGATCTGTTCGACGCTCTGTGGGCTGATGGGCAAGGCGCAACGGGGACAGTGGGGCACACCGACCCGGGCGTAAAGCAACCTCAGGTAATCATGTATCTCGGTGACCGTACCTACTGTCGACCGCGGATTGTGTGATGTGGACTTCTGGTCGATCGAGATGGCTGGCGACAATCCCTCGATGAGGTCGACGTCGGGCTTGTCCATCTGGCCCAAGAACTGCCTGGCATAGGCCGACAGACTCTCTACGTAACGCCTCTGCCCCTCGGCAAAAATAGTATCGAAAGCCAAGGAGGACTTGCCCGATCCGGACACGCCCGTGAAGACCACCAGACGATCGCGCGGAATCTCGAGGCTGATGTCCTTGAGGTTGTGGGCGCGGGCACCCTTGACCCGTATGACACCCGAAAGACCCGTCATGCCCCCAATGATAGCCCACAGGACAGGCTCGCGAAGCCTCAGGCCCCCTCGGTGGCGGGCACCGGCGTGAGCGTGCTATCGTGTCGGATCGTCCGATGCAGGAGAACCCCCCCGACGTGGCCGAAGCATTGCTCAAGGTGTCTGGACTTCAGACCCATTTCTTCACGGATGAAGGTGTGGTCAAGGCCGTGGATGGCGTGGACTTCGAAGTCCAGCGCGGCAAGATCCTTGGCATCGTGGGCGAGTCCGGTTGCGGCAAGTCCATCACCTCGCTCTCCATCATGCGGCTCGTGGCGGGTCCGACCGGCAGGACCGTCGGCGGCCAGATTCTTTTCCAAGGCCAGGACTTGCTCAAGCTGCCGGAAGCGGAGATGAGGCGCATCCGCGGAAACCGGATCGCGCTCATCTCGCAGGATCCCATGACCAGCCTGAACCCTGTCCTGACGGTGGGCGACCAAATCATGGAAGCCATCATCCTGCATCAGCGGGTCGACAAGGGGACGGCACGCCAACGGGCGATCAAGGCCTTGGCAGACGTGGGCATCCCCTCGCCAGAAAGCAGGGTGGACGACTATCCCCACCAGTTTTCCGGCGGCATGCGCCAACGGGCCATCATCGCCATGGCTTTGGCTTGTGAACCTGATCTCCTGATTGCCGATGAACCCACGACGGCCCTCGACGTCACCATCCAGGCACAGATCCTCGACTTGATGCACAAGATTCGTACCGAGCGCCAAGCCGCCGTGGTGCTCATCACCCACGACCTGGGCGTCGTGGCCGAAATGTGCGATCACGTCGCCGTCATGTACGCAGGCAAGGTCGTGGAATACACCGACGTACACACCCTCTTTGCGAATCCGGCTCATCCGTACACCCGTGGCTTGCTTCAGTCCATCCCCCGAATGGGAGGCAAGAAAGACCGCTTGATCCCCATCGAGGGTCAGCCTCCTTCCTTGGCCCACCTCCCGCCAGGATGTTCGTTCGCCCCGCGGTGCACCAGCTACAGGGGCGGAACGTGTGACCAGATGCCCCGTCTGACGTCGATCGCCGCCGATCACCAGGTCCGCTGCTGGGTCGCGTCTGCCGCCGCCGAGGAGGCCTTGGCCCGATGAGCAACACGCCCCTGCTGCAGGTCCGCAACCTCAAGAAGCACTTCCCGATCCATCGCGGCATCCTTTTCAAGAAACAGGTAGGTGCCGTCAAGGCCGTCGACGGCCTTGACTTCGATGTCCTTCCTGGCGAGACTCTGGGGCTCGTGGGCGAGTCGGGCTGCGGCAAGTCGACCACAGGTCGCCTGATCCTTCGCCTCATCGAGGCCACGGCGGGCGAAGTCCTGTTCGACGGAGTGGATCTCCTGAAGTTGCCGGCCGATCGGATGCGCGAGATGCGAAAGCAGATGCAAATCGTATTCCAGAACCCCTACGCCTCGCTTGACCCTCGCATGACCATCGGGGACTCCATCGCCGAACCCTTGAGAGTCCACGGAGTCGGCGATGAAGGGAGCATTCAGGCTCGGGTCAAGGAGTTGCTCGAAAGGGTAGGCCTTTCCCCGACGTACTCTGGCCGCTACCCCCATGAGTTTTCCGGTGGTCAGCGCCAGCGCATCGGCATCGCCCGCGCCCTGGCCATCAAACCCCGCTTCATCGTGGCCGACGAGCCCGTCTCCGCACTCGATGTCTCGGTTCAGGCGCAAGTCCTCAACCTGCTTGACGAACTGCAGGAAGAGTTCGGACTGACGTACCTGTTCATCGCCCACAACCTCGCCACGGTGCAGCACATCAGTGACCGGGTCGCTGTCATGTATCTGGGCAAGATGGTCGAACTCGGCACGTCCGATCAGCTCTACAACGACCCCAAGCATCCCTATACCAAGGCCCTGCTCTCCGCTGTGCCCGAACCCGACCCCACGCTGCGCCGCGAGCGTGTAATCCTGCAAGGCGACATCCCCAGCCCGGTCGATCCTCCAGCAGGTTGTCGCTTCCACACCCGCTGCCCCGTGGCCATCGATCGCTGCAAGGTCGAGGACCCGGCCTTCGTCGATACGGGTGCGGGTCACAGGGTGGCCTGTCATCTTCATCCTGCCGTGTCCCTGCCGATGGCCGCCGCCGGTGGCCTCCCCGGTTCCCGCTGACCCTGTTCCCGACCGGAGCCCCGACCCCCATGCGCCGACTCCTGCCCTCGCTCTTGTCGCTCACCCTTCTCGCCGGGTGCTCCGGAAAAGGCGACAACAAGCCTGACAAAACCGGCAACGCCGCGAGCGGCGCGATGGCCCGCACGGTCGTGATTCACAACCAGCAGGAGCCAGAAACTCTCAATGGGGCCATCTCGAGCATGATGGCGACGGTGGATGCCATCACGCCCATCATGAGCGCGCTCGTGACCGTCAACGACAAGATGGAATACATCCCTGACCTTGCCGAGACCGTGCCGACTCTTGAAAACAAGGGCGTTCGGATCAGGGGCAAGGGCATGTCGGTGACCTACAAGCTCAAGAAGGCCACGTGGCACGACGGCAAACCCGTCACCTCGGCCGACGTCGCCTTCACCTGGCAGGTCTACATGAGTCCGTCCGTCAAGGTCACAAGCCGAGACGGCTACGACAAGATCTCTTCGATCGACACGCCGGATGCCCAGACTGTGGTCGTCCATTTCAAGGAAATTTACGCGCCTTATCTGGGCCTCTTCGGCGGCATTTTCCCCCGTCACCTGCTGGATGCCGATCTGAAGAAAGAGGACAGGCCGGGTGACAGCCACTTCAATCAGTCGGCCTGGAACAGAGCCCCGGTGGGCTCTGGTGCCTTCAAGTTCAAGGAGTGGGTACCTGGCGACCACATCACCTACGAAGCGAACCCAGCGTACTACAGGGGCAAGCCCAAGGTGGATACCATCGTCTTCAAGATCATTCCGGACGAAAACAACGCGTACACGCAGCTCCAAGCCGGTGCCATCGACATCTACCAGAGTGCTGCACTGACGCAATATGACCAACTCAAGAAGATGTCAGGCGTTGTTATCCACGAAACTCCTTCACTTTCGTACGAGCATCTGGACTTCAACCTGCAGAATCCCATACTGGCGGACATCAAGGTGCGCCGTGCCTTGACGATGGCCATCAACCGCGAGGAAATCTCGGCCAAGATCTATAAAGGTCTCTATAAGGCAGCCTATAGCGATCAGTCGCCACTCAACACCACATTTTACGAGCCTGGCGTTGAGAAGCTCTCGTCCTTCGATCCGGAAGGTGCAAAGAAACTTCTCGACGAGGCCGGATGGGTCGTGGGGAGCGATGGTTTCCGTAGCAAAGATGGAAAGCCTCTCAAACTGACCATCGTCTCGACGAGTGGTCGCAAGCCTCGCGAGCTTACGGAGCAGGTCATCAAGAGCTATCTCAAGGCCGTAGGCGTCAACCTCGAAATCAACAACGTGCCCGGCCCCAAGCTTTTCGGGCGGCCGGACGGCCTGCTTTACAGCGGCCAGTATGATCTGGGTCTTTATGCTTGGGTGAGCAACATCGACCCCAATAACATCTTCCTTTGGAACAGCAAGCAGCATCCACCGGCGGGACAGAACTACACCCGCTACAGCAACCCGGAAATCGACAAGCTCACGGAAGCCGGTAATGCCACGGTCAACACTGCGGAACGTGCCAAGATCTACAAGCGCATCCAGATGCTGCTGGCCGAAGATGCTCCGATGATGCCCCTGCTGGTTTGGACGACGCTCAACGTGGTCAATCAACGCATCGAAGGCTTCAAGCCGAACCCGACCTCAGCGGGCAACCTGTGGAACTGCCACGAGTGGTCCATCCGGCAGGGAAGCTGACGCATGGGTTCCTTTATCCTTCGTAGGCTGCTCACAAGCATCCCGCTGCTCATCGGCGTCACCCTGCTGCTGTTCCTGATCATGCACCTGATGCCCGGGGGCCCACTCGCCGCCTACACCCAGAACCCTAGAGTCCGCCCCGAAGACCTTGAAAAGATCAAGCACATCATGGGGCTCGACCAGCCCTTGTACATCCAATACCTTTACTGGCTCCGGTCTTTGCTCACGGGAAATCTCGGCAACTCGCTCTTCACGGGTCAGGCCGTGACAGACATGATTGCCGCGTTCCTGCCCAACACCCTGGTGTTGATGGGCACGGCCTTCACCGTGTCGCTCGCCATCGGTGTCTTCCTTGGCGTCATGAGCGCGGTAAAGCAGTACAGCGCCTTTGACTTCGGGGTCACGACCTTTGCGTTCATCGGCTACAGTCTTCCCGTCTTCTGGTTCGGGGTCATGCTGCTTCTCCTGTTCGCTGCCCAGCTTCGATGGCTGCCTTCAGGTGGTGTTCACGACCTGGGCGAGACGGGTCTCCTGGACCTCATCGAGCATCTCGTCTTGCCCGTGACCATGTTGTCCATTGTGTCGGTGGCGTCGTGGAGCCGCTACATGCGCAGTTCCATGCTGGAAGTCATCCGCCAGGAGTACGTTCGTACCGCCAGAGCAAAGGGACTCGACGAGTTCCGCGTGATCGGCCGTCACGCCTTCCGCAACGCATTGGTCCCCGTCGTGACCATCATCGCTCTGGCTCTTCCGGGCATCTTCGGCGGGGCCATCATGACCGAGACCATCTTTGCGTGGCCGGGTATCGGACGACTCTTCTTCGACTCGCTCGGGCGCAGCGACTACCCCGTCATCATGGCCATTTTGACCATCTCGGCCACCCTCGTGGTGTTGTCCAACATCCTGGCCGACATTGCCTACGCCGCGCTCGACCCGCGCATCCGGTACGACTGAGGTCTCCGCTTGGCCATCGCAACTCCTTCCCAGGCCGTCACGGCTGTGTCACAGCTGCCACCTCCCGAGTCCTTCGGGGCGATGGTCCTGCGCCGCTTCCGCAAGCATCGCCTGGCTGTGGCGTCTTTTCTTATGTTGCTGCTGCTGGTGCTGGCAGCCGTCGTCGGGCCGTGGTTCCTTCCCGCCTACGACGCGCAGGATCTTGCCAACACAAACCAACTGGCCCCCAGCTTGGCCCATCCACTGGGTACGGATGAGCTGGGGCAGGATGTGCTTGCCCGACTCCTCTATGCCGGACGCATTTCCCTCTTCGTCGGCTTGTCTGCGGCTGTCCTTGGCGTCCTGATCGGAACCCTCGTCGGAGCCGTGACGGGATATTTCGGCAAGTGGATCGATACCTTGGGTATGCGGTTGACCGACATGTTTCTCTGTATCCCACTGCTGATGCTGTTGCTCGTACTTTCGAATTTCACCAGAGGCAAGACCCTCGTTCCCTTCATCGCACCCGAATTGCAGCAGCTGGCGCTGATCTCGGTCATCATTGGCGCCAGCTCTTGGATGGGTGTGGCCCGTCTCGTCAGAGGCGAGTTCCTGTCACTCAGGGAACAGGAGTTTGTCGAAGCCTCTACGGCCGTCGGGGGAAAATCCTTCTGGATCATCACCCGTCACCTCATTCCCAATGCCATGGCTCCCATTTTCGTGGCCGCCACGCTGCAGGTGGGCGAAGCCATCATCCTGGAGAGCGGACTGTCCTTCCTCGGCATGGGTATTCAGCCACCGGTACCCAGCTGGGGCAACATGTTGAGCAACGCACAGCAATATATGATTGCGACCCCGTGGCTTGCCGTTTACCCGGGCATCATGATCTTCTTGACCGTCGTATCGATCAACTTCATCGGCGATGGCCTAAGAGATGCCTTGGACCCAAAGCTCAAGGCTTGAACACCATTTCAACCCGCGCAGGACAGGAGGTTTCCAATGACTGATTCCATCGTCCTGCTGGGTGGGGCGAGGACGCCATTCCTTGAGTTTGGAGGGCCAGGGCGTGATCTGTCCCCGACCGAACTCGGGGTGGTGGCGGCTCAAGGGGCCTTGGAAAGAGCGGGCGTTTCAGCCACCGATATCGAAGACGTGGTCATGGGTAACGTCGTTCACTGTCGGGAAGATGCTGCGTACCTGGCACGCCACGTGGCCCTGCATGCCGGAATACCTATCGAAGCTCCCGCCCTGACCGTCAATCGCCTTTGTGGGTCAGGGCTACAGGCGGTCGTGACGGCAGCTCAGGACATCCTGCTTGGGGAAGCGGAAGTCGCTCTTGCCGGAGGAACCGAAAGCCTGAGTACCGCACCTTACGTCATCCCCAAGGCTCGCTGGGGTCACCCCATGAACGCCATGCCCTTGGTCGACACCCTTTGGTCCGCATTGACCGACAAGTTCTGCAAGACTCCAATGGCCATCACTGCCGAGAACCTTGCCGAGAAGCACGGTATCTCGCGTCAGGAGCAGGATGCGTTCTCCTTGCGGTCCCATGCCTTGGCCGCAGCCGCCAAGGAAGCCCTTGCATGCGAGATCGTATCCGTACGCATCCAAGGGAAGAAGGGGGACGCCCTCCTTGAGCAGGATGAGCACGTACGGGCGGAGGCCACGCTCGAGGCGCTGGCTCGGCTACCGGCCCGCTTTCGTGAAGGGGGCACGGTCACGGCGGGGAACGCCAGTGGCATCAATGACGGTGCGGCGGCAGTAGTCTTGGCCCGCTCGTCGTGGGCTGATCGCAAGGGTCTTAAGCCACTGGGAATCCTGCGTTCCTGGGCCGTGGCCGGTGTCGAGCCCAGCATCATGGGCATTGGTCCCGTCCCCGCGAGCCGAAAGGCTCTCGAACGCTCAGGCCTGCGCCTGCAAGACATGGCAGTTGTCGAGATCAACGAAGCCTTTGCGGCTCAGGCGCTTGCGGTGTGCCGAGAGCTGAGCCTCGATCCCGAGCGCATCAACCTGCAGGGTGGCGCCATCGCATTGGGCCATCCCCTGGCAGCGTCGGGGACGCGATTGGTCCTTACGGCCCTCGAACAACTTCGTCAACGAGGTGGCGGTCACGCGCTCGTCACTCTATGTATTGGTGGCGGACAAGGGATCGCTGCCGTACTTGAGGTCAACGACACGTAAAGGAGGTTTCTGATGCGCTCCGCCCGTCCCGACCCGGGTTCGGAGGCCACATTCGATCGTGCTCCCCTGCCGGAACTAAGGCTTCTCGGTGAACTTAGCCGAGGAGTTGCTGAAGGATATTCGCCCGATCGACTGATCCGGACAGGCATCCGTCAGATGACCGAACTGCTCGATGCCCGGTATTGCGCGGTGGTCTTACGTCAAGGGACCGGCTCAATGGGTCTCGAGGCCCTCTGGGTTCGTGGAATCCCCGAAGATCGTCAATCTGCCAAGCTTGCAGAGGCTCGTACCATGCTCGCGGAGCACCTTGGGCGATATGGGCAGCCCGAGCGTCTCGAGATCCCCGATGGGCCCATCCTCGTGGAGGATGTCCAACAGGATCCGGAATCAACCCCGATGGGCCGAAGGATGGGACTAGCTTGGGGATTCGGGAGCTATTTCGGATCGCCTTTGGTTCACGACGGTCGAACGCTAGGCCATGTCTTCACGTTCTTTGTCGAACCCCGGCGGTTCTCCGCACGCGAGCTCCAAGTGGCCGCTGCTCTGGCAGACCAACTTGTCACCGCACTCGTCATCGCTCGTAATCAAGCCTTTTCGGAGCAGGTCATCAGGCAAATGCCCGCCATGCTGGCAACATTGGATGCCCACAGGTGCCTGACATGGGTCAGCCCACAGGCAGCCGAATGGCTACAGCGTAAGGCAGAAGACCTGATTGGCAAGCCCCTGGGCAATCTGCTCGAAGGTCTCACTCCGGTCGATCTGGCGCACCAGCCACTCCCTCGCGGCCCTTTCCGACTCGAAGCCTTTCCGCTCCGGCTACCCGGATGGAATGGCGGACAGACGTCCTGGTGGGACCTGGCCGTCCAACCGCTCGACTCCGCAAGAGATGGCAGCGCGACGCTTCTTCTGGCCATCGATGTGACTCCACGCATCGAGCGCGAACAACGCGAAGCGGAACACACGGCACGACAGAAGCATCTTGATCGGTTGCGCGACGACTTTGTCAGCGCGGCGTCTCACGAGTTGCACACGCCCTTGGCTTCAATCATCGGCCATGCTGAACTGCTGGAAGATGGTCTGGAAGGTCCGCTGAGCCCGCGTCAGCTGGACTTTCTCCACGAAATTCAGCTGGCTGCCGGGCGTCTGCAACGTCTCGTGGACGATCTGCTTGACTATGCGAAGCTTGAGGCAGGCACCTTCAGTCTGTCCCAGCGAGAAGTCAACCTTGCGGATCTCGCGCGACAGGTGGCCTCGAGTATGTGGCCCCAGCTCAGGGATGCATCCGTACAGCTTCTTCTACCCGAAGAAACTCCCGAAACTGAGGTGTCGTGCGACCCCCAACGTATCGGCCAGGTCCTCTTGAACCTGATCGGAAACGCCATCAAATTCACACCTAAAGGGGGCACGATTCGGGTCGACATTGATCGGACCGACCACCACGTCGTGGTTCGCGTTTCGGACGATGGCATCGGCATCCAACCGGAGGATGTCGCCAAGGTCTTCGACAAGTATTTCCAAGGGAGTCGGAATCCCGTCTCGGCCAAGAGAGGCTCGGGCCTCGGTCTCTACGTGTCTCGAGCCTTCATCGAAGCCCATGGAGGCGAGATCGGGGTCGAGCCTGGTGCCACGTGCGGGTCTACGTTCTGGTTCAAGCTGCCATACCTGGTCCCATAAAGAAACCAAGGGGCCCCTCCGCAATGTAGGGGCCCCTTGGAAATTTTCCTGACTAGCGCGAAGCCTTGACCAGATTGATGCGGCCGTGTCCATAGAGCGCGTCGAAGCCCGGGGTCCCGAGATCGTCCGTAGAGACCTTGAGGGCTTCGCGAACCTGGGCCACGGACCAGTCGGGATGGGATGCCCGCATCATCGTGGCCGTACCGGCAACGAAAGGACAAGCCATCGAAGTCCCGGAAGCCTTGCCGTAGGTGGATCCCATCTGGCTACCCGTCGTGGGGAGCGTGCTCATGATTCCTCCACCCGGGGCAGCGACCCAGATCTGCCGGCCGCGGCTCGAGAAGCCGGAGATCTTCTCACCGCCGAACATGCCGTCGCTGGTACTCGACACCGCGATGGCAAGCGGGTCGTTGGCGGGTGAGCCCACGAACCGGCCGTTGTTACCTGCCGCGCAGATGACCACGGTCCCCTTCGAGAGACAGTACTCCAAGGCGTCATGCATCACGGGGTCCACCTGAGTGGTATCAGAGCCGAGACTCATGTTCAGGACCTTGGCTCCCGCGTCGGCCGCGGCCTTCATACCTTGGGCCACGCCTTCAGTCGTGCCGGAGCCATTGTCGCCCAGAACCTTGATGGCAAGAATCGGGGCATTCCATACGATGCCCGCGATTCCCTTGCCGTTGTTGCCCGTGGCGCCGATGATGCCGGCGCAATGCGTCCCGTGACCGACCTTGTCCGCCGTTCCCTCGCCACCTGCGAAGTTGCCCCCACTCCGAACCCGACCGCCCAGATCGGGATGGGCCGCATCGACACCCGTGTCAGCGACCGCAACAAGGGTGTTCGTCGCATCGATACCGGCCCAGTTTGCCGGAACACCCGTGCGGTTATAAGCCCACTGCTGGGAAAATTTGGGATCGTTCAAACTGAGCAGGGCACCAACCTCTCTGGAAAGCTCAGACTCCTGCATCACCGGAATGGCCCGGTATACCCGCTGCGGCACTGCGGCCGTGACACCGGGCTGCTGTCCCAGACGAGCCACGAAGGCGTCACGATCCACACCCGAGGGAACACGGACGACCTGAACTTCCTGACGCAGACGGAACGAGCGAGCGACCGTCCCACCCATGGCCCGAACGGCCTTCGTCGCCTGGAGCGCAGCGCCGGGCTGGACCAGCACCATCACTTCACGAGCCGCAGCCGCACTGACATCCTGACCCGCCTGGCGGGTCTCAAGCGCTGGAGAACCGGCCAACTGCTGGCCACATCCTACGGTTGCCGCCACCACCAAAAGCCCCATCGCCTTGCGCATGGCTGTCAAGCACTCCAAAGAAAGAGGGATAAGAAAAAGTTAACCAAGGATTAACATCGTTATCCTAGAGGTTCTCATTGCGTCTTTCAAGAGCGACAAGGCAAAAAAGTTCTTTCTGTTCAGTCCTCGAGAATCAACTTGCGGATGGTCTGGTTCTCCTCGGTGGTGAAATACAGTTCCCGCAGACGTGCGTCCGAATCGTCGATAACGAAGCTCGTGATGTTCGCGGAAGCGGTGAAAATACTCACGATGGTCCCTGCGTCAGGGTCTATCCGTCGAATGTCCCGGCCATCTGCCACATAGACGTACCCACGCTGATCCACGTCCAGCCAGGAAGGAGACGTCAAGCGGAACTGAGCGGCATTTTTCTCGGAGGTGCCTTGCCCCCCGCCCGCAATAGTCGAAACGATGTAATCGAAGTAGGGATCAGGCCCGCAGTCGACCAGAGGAGTCATGAGGTCGGGATACCTCGGGGTCAGCATGCGCACCCGCTGGCCTCCATCAATGAAGAAGACACGGCGTCGCCCAGAGATCGAACGCTCGACCTTCACGCTGGTGACCTTGCCAAGTTGAACCAGCCTGGCGTTGATGTTGTCCCAGTTGTAGCCCCTCTGGCCTTCACCGGCTACAACCTGAAGGCCGGTCAACCGAAAACCACAAGAAGGTCGCCAGATCCTGATGCAGTAGTTTTCGCTGTCCGCGACGAAGACGGTGCTATGGGCATCCGTGTCCAAACCCTCCACCCGATCCAGAACAAACAGGGGCAACGGATTTCTCTCGGGATCACTGGTGACCAAGGAATCCAGGCGGTCAGGATCGTCACCCTGCATGCGGACATATCGCACACGACTATTTCCTGTGTCCGCCACCACCACATCGCCCGAGGCCAAGACCGACAGAGCGCCCGGCTGGTCGATGAAGCCGGAATCCGCCAGGAAGAAACCGAATCTGAGAAAACTCAGGCTCCGGCCATCACCCAGGCGCAGATCATAACTGGAATAGCCATCCAACAACGAGCTTCCATCTCCACCAGATGGTTCGATGGCCTGCATCTGGCCTCGACGTTCGTCGACCGTGAACGCCACCAGCAAATCACCGCCCGTTCGGGGGACGAAGCATGCCCGCACGACATTGGTCAGCGTCGGCACGGCTACCTCGGTCCACGATGAGGAATCAGAGGGGTTGGCGCCCACGGAAAGCACGCGCAAACCGCCCGTAGAATCGACCACGGCCAGTCGAGTCCCGTCCGAGGACACCGAGAGGGACACCGGGACATAGCCTGAGACCCTGTGAACCTCCAAGGTCGGCGCGGTCACGGCATAGTTGTGGTTCGCAGGCAGCACCATCCGCAGCAAGACTCCATCTTCCCCACCCGCCACATAAACCACGGATGCCGATGCCGGCGACGCCACGACATCACGCAGGTCGGTGGCACGGACATCGGCGGGATTCGTGCCCAGGCCCTCCGGTACCGTGGCCAAGGTGGGATTCGACACATCCTCGGACCCGAGGGCCAGCCGCACGTCGGGGCCGATGCCGTGCAGCAGCAGGGTAGAACTCGCCAAAGCGTAGGACTCCTCGTCCTCCACCATGCCGGCGACCCCGACGATGTTGTCGCGCAGGATGATGTCCAACGCCCTGGAGGTCACGCTGGCGCTGGGTGTCGCATTGGCAGCCGCCGCCCCACCGGCCCGAAGCCTTGGCTGGTCGCCGCCCTCGATCTCGTAGAGCTCGCGAGATTTCGCCAGGAGCAAGCCCTTGCCCACGCCAGAACCGACTCCCGAGCTGGCAGCCGCAAAGCCCGACATCGCCACCATTTCACGCTCGAGCCCCGTGACAGCGAAATCCACGAGGTCGCTCCTGACAATGTTGCTCTTCATCGCTTCCGCGCCGTCGACAGGCACCCCCAGAAACCTTCGGGTCTCGCCCGCAACACTGTCGAAATACAGATGGGGAACCACCGTCGCATTGGTGGGCACACCGAACAACGTGGCGAGGCGAACCGCACCGAGAGGCAAGGTCCTCAAGGGCAGAGCAGTCAAGGCTTCATCGATGGAAAGCAGCTTGCTGCCCCCGGCGACATGCCGCAACACCTGGCTACCGGTGGCTTCGGCATCGGACTGACGCCCTTCGATGCCCGGACTTGTCAGCATCATGACAAGATGCCTGATCTTGGGATCCTCGACCTCGAATTGGGGATTTACCGTGAACAGCAGGCGACGTCGGCTATTCCAGGTATCAAGGTAAAGATTGCGCGGGTTGGCCAAGGGCGCGAACCTGGCCGTGCTGACGAAGTTGGGGAAGTAGGGATCCCCACCAAGGCCATAGGAAGGTTCCCCGCCGATACCCGCAACGAGCTGACTGTCATCCAGCCGGATACTGACGGCCGAATCCGCGAAGAGTTGCACCTGAAAGTTGAAGGTCACGCCTTCGGCGAGAACCCTGCGTCCCACCATGTTGAATTCACGCTGCCCTCCCACCTGACCGTCATTGAAGGGCGGCTCGACAAAACCAGGCACGGCATCCGCAAGGTAGACGGCCGTCTGGCCAGATGCCGGCGTCGTCTCCAGCTCTCCTCGTGTCTCGAGGTAGGCCCGGACCTCGAGCAGCAGGCCCGTCTCGACCGGCAGCGCGTAGGTCTTTCGGGTAACTACATCATCCGCTCCCCTGAAGAAGAAGTCGGAGAGACGCACTCGCCCATCGGATCCGATGACCCTCAGGCGCAGGCTGCGAGCCTGGCGGGGGATGGCCTGCGTCGAACGGGCAGGCGTCAGCGCGGGCCATCGTACGGCTACGGAGGCGAGGCCCCAGGACTTGCCCTCCAGGGCGGCGGGAACCTTAATGCGAGAGGAAGGCAAGGCCACGGGCGCAGCAGTCTCGATGACGAGTCCGTCGGCCCGGTCCCGGGTGATGCCGCCACCTGCAGCCCGAGCACTTTCCCGCCCTGCCGGTGGCTCCTGCAGTCGCGTGAGCGTACCGGGACCGGGCGTCCGGCAAGCCGACACCATCAACAGCAGGCCCGCCAGGGCGACTGCAAGCCTCGCCATCCTCATCGCCCCATGGCCCCCAGGCCGGAAATCTCGAACGTCATCTTGCCTACATTGGCCGCCTCGATGCCGACTCGCGAAAAGCTGGGCGCCTTTGGATCCAGCACGTCCGTCGCGACGGGAGTCACGGTCAACGAACCCACCACGTAACCCAAGAAGGGGGCTGGCTGGGGCAGAATCCGGATGCGGACGCGCTCACCGGTGACACTCAGGGCCTCGGAACCGGTTGCCGGCGAGAGAGGTGTCAACCGGATGAAATCTCCTGCTTCGAAAGAGGCCGTCCCGACCGCCGACTGTCGCACGACATTGTCGAGCGTCCAAGTGCACGACACCAGGGAACGAGATGCGACAAGGGTCGGAAGAAGGCCTCCCTCAAGAGCATTTCCGTATTCAACGAACGACACCAGCTCCCGCGAGTACGGCAGGTCAGGCTTCTCCTGTTCGTCCTCCGCCTGCGGCAGCAGAAATTGAAACAAACCATAGACATTGACCTTGTTCAGGGCCGAATCAATCGTGATTCGGAACGGGACCAGAGGCCCCGTAGGGGTCGGAGCCGGTGTCGGGGTCACGGGGCGAAAAATAGGCGGCGGAGTGGTAGGCCCGATGTCCACGGGCGTACCACCTGCTACCGGGGCCTGACGGTTCCCCACGGCCAAAGGCAAGGATACGGGCGTCGTCAAAGCGGTGCCCTGGGTCTGCCCTTGCACGGTACAAGCCCACACGGCCACGCAGGACAGGCCCGTGGCCAAAACAAGGATGACACGGCGTGGAACGAAGGGCATCAGGCTTCCGGGGACACGCGAGGACACCCTCTGCGTACCCCTCGCCTACCCGGGGCTAACGGGAAGCCTCGCCTTGAGCCAAGGAAGCCAGCAGATCGGCCGTCTCGAGCACCGCGACCGCTGATTCCCAGCCCTTGTTACCCGCCTTGGCGCCCGCGCGCTGGAGCGCCTGCTCCAGCGTATCGGTCGTCAGAACACCGAAGCCGACCGGCTTGCCCGACTCGCGCGAAAGTGCGGCCAACTGCGCGGATACAGGCCCGGCGACATGTTCGAAATGCGCCGTCTCGCCTCGGATGACACAACCGAGGACCACCACACCCTCGAGGTCGGGGAAGGCCTTGAAAAGGCTGGATGCGACCACCGGCAGCTCCCACGCTCCTGGAACCCAGGCTACATGCAGGTCGGCCTCCGCCACGCCATGCCGTCGAAAAGCGTCGACGGCCCCATCGACCAGGCGCCGCACGACCAAATCATTGAAGCGGGAGGCCACCACGGCGAACTTCCGCCCCGTACCCACCACGCGTCCCTCGAGCATCTGCGGCATTCGGCTTCCTCCGTCAGGACAGCAGATGACCGAGCTTTTCGGCCTTGGTGCGGAGATACCCCGCGTTGTATTCGTTGTGCTCCACTGGCATGGCCACCCGATCCTCGACCTCGAGACCATATCCCTCGAGGGCCACGACCTTCCTCGGGTTGTTCGTCAGCAACCGCATGCGCTGGACGCCCATCTCGACCAGAATCTGGGCACCTTGGCCGTAATCCCGCAGGTCGGGGGGGAAGCCCAGTTCAAGGTTGGCCTCGACCGTGTCGAGCCCCTCGTCCTGCAAGCGGTAGGCATGGAGCTTGTTCAACAGCCCGATGCCACGACCCTCCTGCCGCAGGTAGACGAATACCCCGTGCCCCTCGCGGGCGATGGCCTCAAGGGCGGCATCCCGCTGCTGCCCGCAGTCGCAACGCAAGGAGCCGAGAGAGTCCCCCGTCAGACATTCGGAATGCATCCGCACGAGCACGCCGGGACGGGTGGGATCTCCCATGACGAGCGCGACATGATGTCCGCCCGTCAGCACGTTCTCGTAGCCGAGAACTTTGAACTCCCCGAAGCGGGTCGGCAGTCGGGCCTCGGTCCGCCGCGCGACGAACCGCTCGCGCTCGAGGCGCCAGGCGATGACCTTGGCCACCGAGGTGATCAACAATCCATGCAATCTGGCGAATTCCAGCAGGTCGGGGAGGCGTGACATCTCCCCATCCTCGCGGAGCACTTCGCAGATCAGACCTGCGGGTTGACACCCGGCGAGCCGTGCCAAATCACAAGCGGCCTCGGTATGGCCGGCACGGGCCAGCACTCCACCCGGTTTGGCGATGAGCGGGAAGATATGGCCAGGCCTGCGGAGGTCCTCGGGGCGCGAAGCAGGGTCGAGGCAAACTTCCACGGTCCGGGCGCGATCCTTGGCTGAAATCCCCGTGGTCGCGCCGTGTACGGCGTCCACGGATACGGTGAAGGCCGTCCCGTCCGTCCCCTCATTCTCCGGAACCATCAACCCGAGTCCAAGAGCCTTGCCGCGCTCGGGCGTCAGGGTCAGGCAAATCAGCCCCCGGCCGTGGGTGGCCATGAAGTTGATGGCCTCAGGCGTGGCGAACTCCGCGGCCATCACGAGGTCACCCTCGTTCTCGCGGTCCTCATCGTCGACGACGACGAGCATTTCTCCACGGCGCAGGGCCTCGAGGACCTCGGGCATCTCGGCGAGCTGTGTCATATGGGTCACGCGCCTCCCAGCGCGGGCAGCCTTTCCAGCCAGGGCTGGAGGCAGCGATGGACATGCCGTGCCAGCATGTCGTTCTCGAGATGCACCCGATCCCCTGGATGCAGAGCAGACAGGGTGGTCCGCACCCAAGTCTCGGGGATGATGGTGACGGTGAAGGATTCAGGCCCGACTTCATTCAGGGTGAGAGACACCCCGTCAACCGCGACGGAACCTTGCGGCAACATCAGGGCCGCGTGCTCGCGTCCCACCTCGAAGGCAAGACGCCACGCCCCTTCGGGCAGGGCGACGACCTTCGACAGCACGGCGAGCCCTTCGACATGGCCCGAGACCAGATGCCCCCCGAGACGATCCCCGAGGGCCAAGGCCCGCTCGAGGTTGACAGCCCGACCCACCTCCCAGGCGCCCATGTGGGTCATCGCCAAGGTCGTGGCCGAGACATCCGCCCAGAAGCCCTCTTCTTCAAGCGCCACAACCGTCAGACACGCACCCGAGACCGCCACCGAATCTCCAGCTTCGAGCTCGGCCGCAAAGGGAGCAGCGAAAAGAAATCGACCGTCCTGTCGCTGGACGACACGACCGATGGCTTCAATCAGACCGGTAAACATGGGCAAAACGTCTTTCGACGGGAATAACTCCAAAATCGTACCGGAAAGATGTCGGGAGAGCCACCCGGCCATCATTCGGGACCTGATGGGCTAGGATGAAGCCGTGCCAAAGCCCCCCACCCCCCAGGCCCTGGCCGAGCTCAGAAGGGCGATCGGCGCCGGTAGAGTGCTCACAGGACCTGCACTGGCACGGGCCTACGATCGCGACGCCTATGTACTGGCCCATGCATCGGCCGCTGCCGTGGTGAGACCGGAAAGCCTCCGGGACGTCGTCGAGATCTGTCGGTGGGCCACCCGGCACGACATCTCCCTCACCCCCAGGGGTGCAGGCACGGGCCTTTCGGGCGGAGCGACGCCCAGCCCAGGGGCCACCGTGATCCTGACGTCCGGCATGCGGCGGTTGCTGGCCCTGGCCCCGGATGATGGCCTCGCCGTGGTGCAGCCCGGCATGGTCAACGCCCATCTGGATGCGATGGCAAGGCCGCTTGGCTTGGCTTTCGCCCCGGATCCATCCAGCCAGTCCACCTGCACCCTCGGTGGGAATGTGGCCGAAAACGCGGGCGGTCCCCACACCCTCAAACACGGCATGACCGTGCATCACATCCTGGCTGCCCGGGTCGTGCGAGGCGACGGCGAGGTCCTAGAGCTGGGGCACCCCACCGGCCTGGGTCCGGGTCTCGATCTGACGGGTGCTTTCACGGGCAGCGAGGGAACCTTGGGCTTCGCGGCCGAGCTGACCGTGCGGCTGGTTCCGAGGCCGGAAGCCACCCACACGGTCCTCGCAGCCTTTCCCAGCGTAGAAAAGGCTGCCGTGGCGGTGGGCAAGGTGCTCTGCGCCGGCCTCCTGCCCTCGGCACTGGAGCTGGTGGACCAGAAGGTGGTGGGGGCCGTGGAGGACGCCTTCCGCGTGGGCCTGCCCCGGGACGCCGCGGCGCTGCTGCTGCTGGAACTCGACGGCACCCGCGCCGAAGTCGCGGCGGCGGCGACACCGCTGGGGAACCTCCTCGCGGTCGCGGGTGCTTCGTCCGTGACCGCGGCGAATGACGAAGCGGCCCGGGAACGCCTCTGGCTGGCTCGCAAGAAGGCCGTGGCCGCCCTGGGCCGCCTCGCCCCCGCCCAGATCATCCAGGACGGCGTGATCCGCCCCTCCCTGCTGCCCGAAGCCTTGACCCGGATCGACGCCATCGCCCGACGCCACCGACTTACCATCGCCAACGTCTTTCATGCCGGAGACGGCAACCTGCATCCTGTGGTGCTCTTCGATGCGGAGCGTCCGGAGCAGGTGCGCGCCGTGGAGCAGGCCGGCCTGGAAATCCTAGATGTGTGTCTGGACCTCGGGGGCACGCTGACGGGTGAGCACGGCATCGGGCTCGAGAAGCGTCAGGCGATGGACACGATGTTCAGCCCGGAAGAACTCGCCTGGCAAGACAGGTTTCGCCGGGCGTGGGACCCCCTGGGGCGTTGGAATCCGGACAAGGCCATCCCGATCCGGCGCTGCCCGGAGGAGCGAACACGTTGATCTCTCCCTCTGTCGTCCGGCTCGCCTCGCCCGAGGAGACCCAGGCGCTGGTGCGCGAGGCCCGACGCCACGGCACGCCCCTGCATCCTTTCGGGGCAGGGACCCGTGCCGGCTCCGTGCGACCTGCGGGACAAGAGGTCCATGTGGCCGCAGACGCCGGCGAATGGCTGCATCACCCCGAGGATCTGCTCGTCACGGCTCCAGCCGGCATGACCCTCGACGAATTGCGGGAGCGGCTGGCGAATTGCGGGCAGGCGCTGCCCCTCGATGCCCCCCCCGGAGGGACGGTCGGAGGGTTGGTAGCCCATGGCACCACGGGTCCTCGATTGCACGGCCCCGGACTGCCTCGGACGTGGGTGGTGGGGCTAGACACGGTTCTGGGAACCGGGGAGCGGATGCGCGTGGGCGCGAGAGTCGTGAAGAACGTAGCCGGCTATGACGGCGTCCGCCTCTGGTGCGGGAGTCGCGGCACCCTTGGCTTCATCCTGTCGGTGACCTTCAAGGTCGCAGCCTTGCCCGAAGCCTGGACAGAATCGATTTCGAACGGCCACGGCGAAGAAGCCCTTGCCCGAGCCCTTGCCCCCCTACGGAGGATTCCCTTGGATTGGCTCCGCCTCGTTCCCGATGTCGCATCCTCCTCAAACAGAATTGGCAGTCCACAGGCCCTGCTCGCACCTGGGCGCCTGCCTTGGCGAGGGGGCCTTGCCTGGAGGCTCGTGGCCGGGGTGGAAGGTCACGTGGCACGGGTTGATGCGGTTTCCGCAGGCTGGTCGGGTACCTGCTCCGGATCGACGGCAGGGCCGGACCACTGGCAACAGCAGCCCCCCTACCCGGAGACACGCCCCCCCGACGCGGCCTGGGTGTTGGCCTTGCTGCCGTCCCGGCTCGTGCCGCTGCTCGGCGGGCTTGCTTCGTGGCTGGACCTGCACGCCGCCGAAGGCAGGGAATGGACGTGGCGAGCCGACCCGGGCAGAGGACGACTGGACCTCGCCCTCTGGTGCGAGGACGGTGCCCCGCTTCCCCCTGTCGCGAGGATGACCGAAGCTTCCGGGGGGTTGTGGCAGCAGACCCGAGGACCGGGCCATGGCACGCTGGGACCCGCTCGGACCGACTTGGAGCTCTCGCGCGACCTCAAGCGCACCTGCGATCCGGACGACATCATGAACCCGGACATCCTTCCCGGTTGTCTGACGTGAGGTTTCCCGTGCCAGCCATACCCTGTCGTACCATCGCGATCGTCCTCCTCGGCCTGTCCGGAATCCCCATGGGCTGGCCCGCCGGAGCGGAGACCCTTCACCTCCGCAACGGCACCCGCCTCGAGGGTCGCATCCAGAAGCAGGATGACATGACCCTGGAGGTCGTGACGGCGACGGGCATCGTGCGGGTCCCCCGCGAGAGTGTCGCACCGGCGGCCCCGCCCAATCCCTGGATCGCCCTGGGCATGGGGGTCGCCTTGCCCGGCGGCGGACAAGTTTGGCTGGGGCAACATGGCCGCAGCTGGACGGTAGCGGGCGTGACGCTTGCCAGTGGCCTCTTCGTTGGTTTGGGCAGTCAGGCAGCGCTGACGGGTCGCCTCATCGGAGCGGACGGCAGCCTCGCACCTGGCGCTCTCATCGGCGTGCTGGCGGCCATGGTGCCGTGGGGGCTCGGCGCTTGGGAGGCGTGGCAATTCGCCGAGGAAGCTTCTCGGCGGGAACAGACCCAGCCGCGGTTACGGGTCGACTACTAAGGAAAAGGGCCGGGACGACTCAACGAAAAGGCGCGACGTGGACGCGCACGCCCTCCTCGCGGAGGAGATGGTGCAGATAGTCACGATCCACCACCTCGCGTGCCTGGACAAGGACAGGGTCCAAGCGCAGCAACGTCCCTTCCAGCTTGAGCGCCAACGCATCGAGGCGCTTCACCGTCCTTTGGCCTCCCTGCAGCAAGGGAGCCACGTCACGGTCCAGCACCCGATCGACGGTCCGGGCCAATCGCCCGGCATCTTGCAACGTCAGCTCAAGATCCGGTCCAACTTCCGTCGCCACCCGACGCACCTCGCCCACGTCGCGCCGGGCTTCCTCAGCCAAGCGTTCGACGGCACCCAAGGCACGATCCGCGCGGTCCAAAGTGCCTTCGAGTCGCCGCAGCAACCGCCGGGCCGCTTCGATGGTCTCTACCGTGCCTACGGCAGCGTCATCGAGGCGATCGGCGGGCAGGGCGGCCAGCAGCGCCTCCAGATCCGGAGCACGACGGGTTCGCTCGAGTCGGTCCCCTTCGCGCAGGAACACGTCCTGTCTGCGCCCGGGCCGCAAGTCGATGAAGCGCTCGCCAAGCAGACTACGAGGTCGCAGCACCGCCTCGGTATCCCTCGGCAAAGAAATCCTTCGGTCCACGACCATGGTCACCTCGGCCGCTCCCTCTCGCCACGCCAAGGAAACGACCCGGCCAACAGGCACACCACCAAGCTGGACCATCCCGTCACGAGGCAAGCCTGTGACGTCCTCGAATCGCGCCCTGATGCGAAGACCATGCAGGGATCCTGCCGGCCAAAGTCCCCACCACAAGGCGAATCCCGCGACGAGCGTCAGCAACATGGCGAGGAGACTGCCTCGCCATGGGCCTCGTTTGCCCGAATCCGTCGCCATCCTCGGCAGTCTAGCACGAGCACCATGGCTTGCTGGCCAATCGGAAGGATTCCCACCAGGGATCCCCCTCGGCGGGTCGCAGGCGCCCGCCCTCCAGCACCAGCACACGTCCGCCGAGTCGGGCCAGCAGTATCGGATCGTGGGTAACCGCGAGCAGTCCGGCGTCGCCCGCCACGGCATCGACCACATCGGCCATCTCACGAGCCGTCACGGGATCAAGCCCGCTCGTAGGCTCGTCGAGCAGCAGCAGCCGGGGATGGAGGACCAAGGCTCTCGCGAGGCCGGCACGCTTTCGCATGCCCCCCGACAGATCCAAGGGCCGTAGATCCGCCGCCCCGGCAAGCCCCACCTTGGCAAGAACTTCGGAAACCCTGTCAGAGACGTCATGGGCAAGACCGGCCAATTCGAGCGGCAAGGCCACGTTCTCGCGGACACTGAGCGAAGGAAAGAGGGCCCCGTCCTGAAACGCCATGCCAAGCTGACTGGCAATTCCCCGCGGCAGGTAAGCGGGATCCGCGCCGAAAAGCCGCACCTCTCCTGCAGCCGGCCGCAAGGCGCCCGTCAAGGTCTGCAACAGGACCGACTTCCCTGTCCCGGAAGGACCGACCAGACACACCCGCTCGCCACGCGACACCCGCAGATCGAGTTCACTCGCCAGGATGCGGCCGCGAACGGCCAGCGTGACGCCAAGCGCCTCGACCAGAAACCGATCGCTCATCGGAGAGTCCACATCCCGGTAAGAAGAAGATTGACGACCCCCACCATCCACGTCGACCGCACGACTCCGACCGAAACCGCACGCGACAATCCGTGAGGTCCGGGCGCAGACGCAAGTCCTGCATGTGTGGCCATCCAGCCGACCCCTGTCCCAAACACCATGGCTTTCAGAAGGGCGAGACCCAGATCTGCCGGCGTGGCCACCCTAAGGACCTCATCCCAGAAAAGGTCGAGGGGCAATCCGGCATGCAATCGAGCCGTAAGGGCTGCAGTCAGGAAGGCGGCCCAGCTGGCCCAGAGCGTCAAGGCGGGCAGGGCCAGCGACATGCCAACCATCCCGGAGAAGTGGAGGCGCCGAACCAAGGAAACCCCCAGCAGGCGGAGCGCCTCCCTTTGCCCACCGTGCTGCATCATGGCCGCCTCGGCCGTCCGACCGGCACCCCATCGGGCTGTCGCCAAGGCTGTCGCGAGCAACGGCATGAGTTCGTCAAGGAAAAGTCTGCCCTCCAGTGCCCCGATCTTGGAGGGCGCCCCGAGCCTCGCAAATGGCCCAAGGGCGAGAATGGTCAGGGCAAGTGCCAGCAAGGCGGCAACAACCATCACCGGCACGACAGCGAGCCTGAAGCCCTCCCAGGAGACCCTCACCGCTGCAGGGAGCTCACTTTCCCTGGGGTCAAAACCCGTCACCCCTTGACCTCGATCAGAAAAACCCAGATCGCCTCGGCCATCGCCAGGAAAAGCAGAGCTCTGACCACAGCGGTACCTGCCGCTTCACCAACAGCCTCCTCGCCAGCGGGACCTCGTCCCTCGGCAAGAGCCCTGATGGCTCCCTCCCCTGTGCAAAAAGCCGTGAGCTGCACGCCAAGCCCGAAAAACGCTCCCTTGAGCACGCCCGTGCCGATGTCTCCAAACAGACCCGGGCGGAGAAATGCCCCCATCCAAGGTTCCAGGGATCGCCCGAGAACCGACAGCACGATCGCTCCCCCGGCCACGAAGGCAAGCCATCCCACGAACGTGTAGCTCGCGCCGCCCACGATTCCGCGCCAGAGCGCAGCGGCCCCCCACCAAGTCCTGGGAGTCCGTCCGAGAAGACGGAGCGCAGCCCAGCCTTCCTGCTGAGCCATGACAACCATGGCACCCGCGAGGGCCGAGGCGGCCTCAGCTGCAAGCACCAGAGCAGCCAGCAAAGGAGCTACCTGGCGACTCGTCACGCGATCCAGGGCTTGGCCGAGCCACGCCACCGCCCCCATTGGCTCCAGGACCCTCAGGCCATGAAGACTGGCCACGGCTCCCATCGTGCCGAGAAGGACGACGACGGGCAGGAAACCGATAGGTCCGGCTGCCTGCCCGGGATCACCGTGGCGGAAGACCACGGGGGGCGTCTAGCCCCCGAAGCCCGTACCACCGCCGTAACCTGTACCACCGCCGTAACCTGTACCACCGCCGTAACCTGTACCACCGCCGTAGCCTGTACCACCGCCGTAACCCGTACCACCGCCGAATCCATTGCCGGTGCCCCCACCATAGCTGCCTCCGCCGGGGAACCCACCGACGGGCGTCGGATAGCCTGAGCCTCCCCCGTTAGACGTGGCATAAGCACTGACATCATCCGCTGTCTTGGTCGAGGTGACTTGAATTTGGCGACTCTCCCCGGGAGCGAGATCCACTGTCTGCGTCATGGTCTCAACGGTCTGTCCACCCTTCATGAAGGTAATGGTCAGGGTAGCCGAAGACATCGCCTGAGACGGATTGGAGACTTGGATGGTGGCTTTCATCTTGCGAAACATGAACAGGAACCCTCCCGTCCGCGCCTTGTCCGTGACGGTGGCCGACGGAGGCACCGCAGGCGTGCCAGGCACCGACGGGACCCCAGGATTCGACGGATAGCTGGGAAATCCTGGATTGGAAGGGTTGGAAGGATAAGTCGGAGTAGACGGGAAGCCCGTGCCGGGATCCGAAGGGTAGCTCGGCGTGTTGCCGAAGCCCGGATCCACGTAACCCGGATCACCACCACAACCGGCCAGCATCAGCGCACCGAGGACGGCGGCCATCCGCAGCATCCGCTTCGACATCGGGGTTCCCTCCACTGGTTCCAGGCCCTGCGCCTGCGTTAAGGGATTATCGCCCCCTCGGAGAGCCCGGCTTGCGCAATTCAGGAAAAGATTTTCCTAAGAGAGATTTAAGCATGGGGGCGCCCCCCGTGCCATCCGAAAGCCCCCCAAAAGGAGACTTCCCCCGGAGACCCTAAGGTCTCCGGGGGCTCCCAGGAGCAAGACGAGCGTGACGTCAGTAGCCGAACCCTGAACCGGAACCGTAGCCGCTGCCGTAACCTGAACCGTAACCCGAACCATATCCGCTGCCAAAGCCGCCGGGTATCGCAGCAGGAGTGTCCGTAGAGATGGAGAAGCGGGCCCCGTCGGGATTGCCCTTGACAGCGGTCATCCGCAGCGTCTGGGTTTGATTGGCGCCGAGTGAGACCTGACGGGTCTGGTCGTCACCCGTGGGCTCGCCCTTCTTGGTGAAACTCACGGTCAAGGTGCCACCGAGTGCCGCCTGGGAGGGATTAGTGACCAACAGCTCCACGTAGGGCTTGGAGAACCAGCCGAGCAGCTCGGTCTTGAACATCTTTTGAGTGACCTGCAAACGCACGGAGGGTGCAGGCTGCACGGGCAGCGGCGGCAACCCCGGTTCGGGCATGCCGGGAGAGGGGACGATAGGAAGGGAGCCGCCCGGATCCGACGAGGGCATGGGTGCCGGCTGCACAGGCTCAGGAGGCTCCTCCGCGTTGGGGTCTCCGGTCGAACCGACTCGGGTGCCACATCCGGAAAGGACGAGGCCGGAAGCCATGATCGCAGACGCGAACAGGCTTGCCAGAACACGCCGACTCGGGATCATCAGGGGCACACTCCGTAAGGGTTCTGGAGGACTTGCAGGATGGGAGAACTATCGGCTCATCCATCGCCGGACTTGCGAAGAGAGGGTTAAGTTGCCCTGAAGTCCACGCTAAGCCCCGGACACTCCCGCAGGTCCGAGCCGCTTGACCATGGCTACGTGCACGATACCGGCCTCAAGGTAGGGGGCACCCGTCACCGCATAACCCAGCTGCTCATAGAAGGAGACGACGCCCCATTGGGCGGAGAGGCGCACCACTTCTCGTCCTTGGCTCCTTGCACGGTCCTCGCAATGCACCATCAGGCGGGTCGCCACGCCTTGGTGACGCGCCTCGCGCATCACAGCCACCCGGCCGACACGCACGGTGTGAGCATCGAGAGGAATCAACCGGGCGGTTCCCACCGTTCGACCCTCCAACACTGCGAGAAGGTGCTCACAAACGCCATCCCATTCATCCACCTCTTCCGCGGCCGGCAAGCCCTGTTCGTCCACGAAGACCGACCAACGGACAGCCAGGGCTTCACGGATGCCGGGATCCCCGGCGAGCAACCACTGAAAGGATAGAGCAGCAGGCAAGACGAACACGGAACCCTACAGGGACAACCGATTGAGGAGGGGAAGACGCTGCATCATGCCCCCGAGGACCGTCAGGCCTCCCGTGGCCAGCAAGATGCCGACGAACACCAGCAGCAGGCCGCTGACCACCTCGACCACACGCATGTGTCTCTTCACACGATCGAACAGCCCCAGAAGCCTGTCGAAGGCCAGCGCAGCCCCCAGGAAAGGCAGGGCCAATCCACAGGAGTACGCTCCCAGAAGAGCGACGCCCTGCCCCAACGTCTCTTCCTGAGAAGCCAGCGTCAGGATCGAGGCCAGAATGGGCCCGATACAGGGCGTCCAACCGAAGGCAAAGGCAAGGCCCACGACGAAGGCGCCCACGAAACCGGCTGGCCGGTTCTTCACGCTGGCGCGGCGTTCCTGGTACAGGAAAGGAATCCGCAACCAGCCGGCGGTGTGCAGACCGAACAGGATCACCACGGCCCCGGCCAACCGGCCAATCAGGACCTGATGGTCGAGCAGCAAGGCCCCCAGAGTCGTGGCCGACGCACCGAGCAACACGAAGACCAGGGAAAAGCCGAGCACGAAGGCCAAGGTCTGGGACAGCACGCGGCCACGCGCCCCCGAGGCGGTCGCGGCACCCGCCTTGAGTTCATCGAGGGATACACCGGCGACGAAGGACAGATAACCGGGCACCAGGGGCAGCACGCAGGGCGACAGGAAGGACATCAGTCCCGCGCCGAAGGCCACGGCCACGTTGACTTGACTCATGCGCCCATCATAGCCCCTTTTTCCCACGAGATCGGCCCATGCTGGCGCAGTAGGGGCCCCGGAGGGTACGGTACAGCAGACCCGAATTTGCAGGAGACCCCCACGTGCCTAGTTCACGCCCCCCCTCCAGGCCCCCACGCGGCGACTCTGCCGGCCGACCGCCACGCGGCCCGGGCCGGGGCGACTTTTCCGGCCCGCCGCGGGAACGCTCGGGCCCACCGCGCGACCGCAAGGGGCCGCCGCGGGAACGCAAGGGTCCGGTCGTGCGCACGTGGCAGGCTCCTGTCGACGAAGACGGGGAGGACTTCGCTCCTCGGTCGACCGAACCCGCGATCGAGGGCTCGATGTCCCTCACGCTGCCCTCGGCTCTTGCAGGTCGTCTCCGTTCTGCCGCGCGAAAGATCGGCACGGATCCCGAGGCCCTCGCAACGGTCCTTCTGGGCCAACAGGTCCTCGCATTGGGAGATTGAAACCGCCGTGGGCTGCCCGAGCTGCGCGACGCCCAATCCCGCCTACGCCCGCTTCTGCAAGGCGTGTGGCTGTGGTCTTGGCGCGCGCTGCCCGGCATGCGACACCCCGGTGGCGCGCGACCATTCCTTCTGTACGCAGTGCGGGATGCAGCAGGAGAGGACGCAATCCATACCGCCCACGACGGCCGTCGTGTCGGAGGTTGTCGTGTCCGCCGGCCCCTCGTCCGTGGCACCTCCGAAGCCGACCCCCACGACCGAACTTCACAAGGGGGATCGCCGTGTAGTCACGGTCCTCTTCACGGATGTATCGGGCTTCACAGCCATGTCCGAGCGCCTTGACCCCGAGGAAGTCACCGGCATCGTCAACCGGTTTTTCCAGGTTCTGACCGAGCCCATCTACCGCTACGGGGGGGTCGTCGACAAGTATCTGGGCGACGCCATCATGGCCCTCTTCGGGGCGCCGGTGGCGCACGAGGATGATGCCTTGCGTGGTGTCCTGGCGGGCTGGGCGATGCAACAGGCCGCGTCAGGTTTCGCCGAGGATCTCGAGGGGAAGACCGGCATCAAGCTCAGGGTCCGTGTGGGTCTCCATACGGGCCTCGTGGTGGCGGGAAGCGTGGGCGGCAGCCAGAGGGCCGATTACACGGTGACGGGCGAAACGGTGACCATCGCCTCGAAGATGGAGGCTGCCGCGCCGCCGGGCGGGGTGTTGGTTTCGGCCGAAACCTGGCGACAGGTTCAGGGCCATTTCCGCGGTGAACCGGCAGCGACGCCCCCATCGGCCAGCAAGGACCAACCCTTGGCCGCGTGGCAGATCCTTGGGCCAGAACATGACGAAGGTCCATCCCTCGGCGGCCAGGACGCGGATGTCATCGGACGCCTCGAGGAACAAAAGGCGCTGGCAACGTCTTGGCAATCCGTCCTCGATGGACGACCCGCCGGCTTGATACTGGCCGGAGACGTCGGCTCGGGAAAATCTCTGTTGCTGAGGCAGGAGACCCGCCGGTTTCGGCAGGAAGGCGCGCTGGTCCTTTGGGGTCGAGGGGTCTCCTTCGATCGTGACCGAGCCCACGCCGTCGCCGCGTCGGTCTTGCAGCCACTGCTCGAGAACCGAGGCCCAACGCCCGAGGAGGCCTTCGCCGCGCTCGAGGGCCTCGTCGCCCGCTGGCTGCCGTACAACGTCCCTCGCAGCACATCTTCTCTGGCCCATCTCCTGGGCCTTCCCGTGACTCATCCCGAAGTAGCCAGCCTTTCCCCGCAGCAACGTCGGTCGGCAAGTTTCGTCGTGCTCGACGACCTTGTGATCGCGATGGCGCGAGAGGGCCCGACAGTCCTCGTGATCGACGACGTCCAATGGGCCGACGCGCCTTCTCTCGCTTGGCTCGAGGGCTTGCTGCAACGTCTCGAACGCGAGGCGGGCACGGTACGCCTGCTCCTGCTGCTGGCCACGCGTGAGCCTGAAACGCTGCCCGGAATTTTTGAACGACATCCCACGTTCCGGTCGATTCGGCTTGCTCCCCTGGCACCCGAAGAGTCGAGCGCCTTTGTCACGACGCTTCTGCAGGCCGTGCCGGAATCGCTTTCGCCCGCGGTCCGTCATCTGGTGGACGAGGTCCTTGGCAAGGCAGAAGGCAATCCCTTTTATCTCAAGGAATTGATACGTGCGGTTCAGGAAGCCGGTGTGCTCGTCCGCGAAGGTGCCACGTGGTCCGTCGCTTCCAGTGAAGGTGGCTTTCGGTTGCCCAGCAGTGTCCAGGGGGCCCTTGCCGCTCGACTCGATCAGCTTGATGCTTCACCCCGACAGGTCTTGCAGGTGGCATCCGTACTGGGCAGGACCGTTGAAGATCCCCTGCTGTCGGTCGTACTTGATCGAAATGCCGACAGGGATTTGGCCGATCTGGTCAGGCTCGGATTCCTGTACCCGATGCCCGAGGCCCGCCACGCGTTCACACAGGCCGTCGCACAGGAGGTCGCCTACGAGAACCTGCTGCTCTCGGCGCGCCGGGACTGGCACGGAAAGGCCGCAAGGGCCATCGAGGAACGCACGGTGCCGGGTACGCCAGACAGGGCCAGGGTTCTGGCTCATCATCTGGGTCGGGCCGAACAGGACGGTCCGGCCACCCGATACGCCTTCGAGGCCGCCGAAGAAGCACGCTTCGCCTTTGGCAATGAGGAAGCGATCCGCTTGTACCGTCAGGCACTCGAGCATTTCGATCGACTGACCCTCGACATCGACCCGGGCCTCACCAAGGCGCACATCCTTGCTGGACTCGCGACGGTCCTGACGGTCACGGGTGAAGTCGTCCTTGCCCAGGAGGGCTTCCTCGAGGCACTGGCGCACGCCCCCGACGATCCGGACAGAGGCAGCTGGGAAGCCGGATTGATCAGGGCCATCATCCGACAAGGCGACACGCGGGGCGCCATCGCCAGGTGCCAACGCCGGATTGGCGAGGTCACCGACCCCGAGGAGGAGGCCACGCTGCGGGCGACCTTGGCCGAACAACTCATGACCTCGGGTGACCTGGATCAGGCCGAAGCCCAGTGTCAGTTGGCCCTAGGACTGATCCGAGCCGATCTGCAGCCGCTGGTCATGGCGGACGTGATGAATATCCTCGGCAACGTGGCCAGTCGGCGGGGCCGACCTGAGGCCATCGGCTACTACCAGCGGATGCTGACTCTTGTAGACGAGGCACGGGATGTTCCCCGTCGCGTGGTCGGTCTCACGAACCTCGCCATGGCCCAGGAGTTGGCGGGGGACTGGGGAGCCGCCGCGGACGCGTATGACAGGGCTCACGCGATCTGTGCGCGCATCGGGGACCGTTCACGCAGCGCTCACATCCTGAACAACCTGGGAGGCCTGAGACTGAAACTCGGCCTCCTCGACGAGGCCACCGAGGCCATCCAAGGTGCAGATACGCTCTACGAAAGCCTCGGCAACCCCCTCGGTCGTGCGGCCTGTGCCAACTTCATCGGCCGGATTCACTTGGCCCGCGAGGCTCCGATCGAGGCCATACCTTGCTTCGAAGCGTCTGTTCGACTGCTGGAGCAGGCCGGTGCAGGTACCTATGCCGCCGAGGTGCTACGAGGTCTCGGGCAGGCCCTGCTTCTGGCCGAACGCCTCGAGACCTCACGAGAGGTCCTCAGGAAGGCAGCCTCCCTGGCCGCCGACGCCGGCCAGCAGGCAGAATCCGCCATGATCCGGCTCCTCGAGGGTCGTTTGCTGGCGGCGGAGGGACACCTCGAGGCAGGACTCGCCCAAGGGAAAGAAGCGCTCGAGGATGTCCGGCGTCACGGCCACTCCCTCGACAAGGGACAAGCCATGGTTCACCTCGCCTACCTGGCACGACAGGCAGGTGAGACCCGCGAGGCCGACACGCTGCTGCTGGGCGCCCGGGATCTGTTCGAAGGGATCCGAGCTACTCAGGAGATTCGCCGGGTCGAGGCCCTGCTCAAGCAGGCCTGATTCTGGCGAGGACTTCTTGCACCATCGCCGTGATCGGACCGTAGCGAAAATCCGTCACCCGCTTGCCTTCACGATCCCAGGCGAGGCGCCCCCAGCGCCCCATGGCCCCCTGCCACTCGACGACGCGGGCTCCTTGACGCTCGGCCACCAACCACGCCCGGACCCGTGGCAGGCCGAATTCCTGCTCCAGTCCCTGCAATCGAGGATCTTGGGGTGCGGCGAGAGCAAGCTGACCGCACAGGAGGCAGCCCGCGCCCTCGCCCGAGCACTCGGGACACATCATGAGGCCACAGCCGGCACACGCTGCGAGATGCCTGCCGCACTGCATCCGTCCACACACGCCGCATCCGCTCAATTCGCCGCTCGACACGACATCGAAGCACGTCCTGCACGTCCCTGCATGCTCGGGACACAAGGGTCCCTCCGGGCCCTCCAGCAGGACCTCCAGCGGAAAGACCGCCCCACAAGACCCGCACGTCCCCGCACAGGATGCGCACAAGGTCTCGCCGGCCATCTTGCTGGCCAACGCATCCACAACCTGGATGACCGTTTCGCAACGACCACACGCCACTCCATGCGCGGGACAGACCAGGACACCCCCGGCCTCGAGGCGACACCCATGGCAAACCGTCTCCCCATCGGCGGCACAAGCGGCGGCACAGCCTTGGCACGTCGCACGACCGCAGGTCCCACACGACTCACGATGTCGAGCACAGACCACCGTCTCGCAGTCTGTGCAGGCGCCCCGACACGCAGGACACGCCTCTATCCCGCAAGCCGTGCACACCTGTCCCGGAACGCCGTCATCCGGCCACGGCCGGTCACACGAACCACACGAACGGACACAGGTCCTGCAGGCCAGCTCGGCACCGGCCATCACCGGATCCGCCACCACCTCGCCACAGACTCCACAATCCGGAAGCAGAATCTGTCGCGTCACCGGTACATAACCGACCAGGATCTCGGCAGACTCGCTGCCCTGTGACCGTTCAAATCCTCCAGGCCGGCCGAACCGCACGGCGTAGGCGACCTCATCATAGGTCACGACATGGAGCGCGACCAACTCTGTCGTCAAAGTGACCTCATGGGCGGCTTCTTCAGCCCTTACGGCTTCCTCCTCCAGACGAGCAAGGGACGCGAGGGCCACGGTCTGTCCCTTGCGGGCATCGTCCAGACGCCGGGCGAGCTCGCTTCCCTCACGACTCAAGTCGGTCAGATCCGCAGGAAGCGCTCCCCGTATGGCTCCAAGCACGGTCGCCAAGCGCTCCTCCAAAGTTCGGATCTCGCGCTGGCGCGCTTCCTCGCGCAACACACCGTAATGGCGACGGATACGGGCCACTGACTCGGTACGACGCGCCTGCAGCTGTCGCTCGAGGGCCTCGCCTCTGACTCCCGTCCGCGCATCCACCAGCGCCACGGCACGCGCGTGCAGCGGCCCCAAGGGTGGCAGATCGCGGGGGGGATCGGCTGGCAAGACCTGCAGGCCGGAAAGCGCATCGACCAGTGCCGGACTGGCCATGCCGGTCACCGGATCAAGGATGTCGACGTGTGTCTCCTCGACAGGATGGGGCAACACGCCCGCGCCATAGGCCACCCGATGGGTAAAGGCCACCACACGTCTTGAGCGGACGCGGTCCAACCGAACCCGGGAGATGACCCAACCCTCGGGCGCAATGCCGAGCAGCAAGGAGGCGGGGTCGGAAATGGGCTCGGAGACGACGTGGCGATGGCTGACAGCCCCGCGCTCCTCGCACTCGGCAAGAATTTCCCGGAAGCGTGGTGTTCCCGGCAGCACAGCTTCGACCTCGGTACCAGGTGCGAAGGCAATGTCGAAGCGACGCTCCCCCATCCTGATCGCCCAGCGACGACGCTGGGTGTCCAGTGGTGCGGCCTCGGCACCTTGACGGCGAAAGAAATCGAGCGTGAACGTTCGTAGTGTCGGATCTTGCATGGCAGGTCTCACCCCACGGCCTTTTGATCCCGGACCACGGCGAGACGACTCGCCTCGCCCTCCGGATCGCGCCAGATCGCCACCGGATCGGGGATGTGGGACAACCCGGCCGTCCACTCGGCCCAGGAACCTGCCGAGGCACGCAACAGCCCCCTGACCTCCAGCGCGGCCAACCACCTGTGCGAACGTCCTCCCTCAAGGACGAGGTGGTGATGTCGCTGTCCGCCCTTGTGGCGGTCCACCATGTCCACGGGATGCCGGACAGGCTCCGCATGCAGCCAGAGGTCATGGCCCTCCGCCTCGAAAGAGTCTCCATCCACGATCAGATCCACCCCCGCGGGCAGACGAAGACGAAGGCCATCGGCAGCTGGACGGCACGCCACATGGAGGCGCACCCGCCGGTGGCTGGTGGCCACGAGAGCCTGCAAGGCCGGAACGATGGACGGGCCCGCCTCCCAAGCCTCGAGGGCGACACGCAGGAGCGCCAGCAATCGAGCCCGGGCCAACGGTTCGGTTTCGAGCGACAACAAGGGCTCCGCCACGAGGGGAAGGGCACCCGGCCAAACCTCCGCCGTCGTCAGCAAATCCGCCCAGGCGGAGGCCAACGCGCCGGTGTCGAGCCGTCCCGTGTCGTGCAACCAGGTCGTAAGACCTTCGAGTTCGGAGATCAGAGCCTTCTCGGCCTCCCCCGGACGAACCGCCACCACTCTGACATCGGGAGCAACCGTTTCAGATTCGGAGCCCGCAGGACCCTCGACCAGAAGTTCCTCTTCGAGTCGGACCAAGGGCACGTCCTGCTTGTCCAACCAAGCCGCATGCCACCCGAGGGACTGCCCGGCGCCCCACGGCCGCGGCGACAGCAGGACCAGACGCCGCACACTCGATCGTGCGGACGGCGGCAACAGGTCGAGAGGCGGGCGATCCACCAGCCATGCCGTGCACGGATCTTCGGAGAGCTCCTCAGGAGGCGTCGCTCCGTGGGGCAGCACCACCACGCGATCCCCGAGGCCTGACACAAGCCGCTGCCACCTCACGAGCCTGCCGGGTGCTGCCCAGACAAGAATCCGCCCGGGCTCCCTCACGAGCCACTCCCGGATGAGAAGCCCCGCAACCTGCAAGGGTTCGGCAGATTCGGACCAAGTCAGGACCCCTCGACCCTGGCAACGGCCCACAAGATCACGTACCGCCCGAATGACAGCCTCTGTAGGTTCCGACAGCGAGGGCCAAGCCGTCAGGGACAGGAGCTCGTCCTGCACCGTGGTCTCACGGAAACGTGAAGCCAACCTCGCGAGCCGCGCCCAGTCTCCCGGTGCGAAGTTACCGCTCTCAGCCCGCTCCAGACGATCTGTCGCATCGACGTACACACGCTTCATGACGCCGATTGTGGCGCTAGGCGACAAGTTTCTCCGTGATGGCCGTCAGCATGGAGAAGCCAAGCGCATCACGCGCCGGCGTCGCTCAGAATCTCTCCAAGCTGCTCGATGTGGCGCGCACAGGCCTTGCGGAAATACGACGGGGCAAAGCCACCCAGCAAGGCCGGTGCGGGCTCCACCTGGCCGGCATCCATCCTGGCGAGGCAACTGCGATATTCACGCAAGGCCTCGTCCCACCGATCGAGGGCGCGGTAGGACTCGGCAAGATGAAACGGCGCCAACCAATCGTCCGGCTGCAGGTAGGCCGCGGCACGGAACAGGTGTACCGCCTCTTGGAAGGACCCCTGCAGGCGCCTTGCCAGACCAAGCAGGAAGTGAGCCGCCGGACGGCACGGATCCTCCTCGAGAGCCGCCTGACAGAGAACGACCGCGTCGGGCAACGAGCCCACATCGATCAGCATCAGGGCCTCACCCAGCAAGCCTTCGTCTGGTGAAGGCTCCTCGGCCACCTCGGCACGAAAGGGCAAGGGCTGCAGCGGGCCAGTGCCCCCATGATAAGGCGCGCGAGCAGCAGTACCGAGGAATCCTGTGGCGCGTCTGAACTCCGCGGCCCGCACGGCCCGGGGGAGTGGCATGTCGGAGGGAAGAGCCCCGGGCAGGGCATCGGCTGACCTCGTGTAGTAGAACAGTCCACCGCGCTGCTCCAGACGCAAAGCACCGGAATCGTGCAAGACCGTCTCGGCCGGGCCCAGCAACAGGACGCCCCCGGGAGCCACGGCAGCCGCAAGCTTGCGGTTGACGGAACGGAAGGTCTCCTTGGCAAAGTACGACACGACGTTGCGACAAAGGACGACGTCGGCCGTTCCCCCGAGCATCGTCTGATAACCCTCGTCGGGCACAAGGTTGTGCGTCCGGAAGGTCACCAGCTCACGAACCGCAGGCTTGACTCTGAAGCCGTCCGGGACTTCCTCCAGCCACGGGGCAAGCTCCTCCACCGTGACCCCTCGGAAACTCCGCTTGAGAAAAAGCCCTGCCTCCGCACGGTGCACGAAGGCCGCGCTCAAGTCCGTGGCCACAATCCGAATGCGCAGGGGCGCCTCGTCGCCCCAAAGCCGCAACGCGACCAACGCGAGACTGTAGGCGTCCTCGCCCGTCGAGCAACCAGCCACCCACGCCACGACAGGTCGCTCGAGCGTCCTCAGGAGTCTGGGCAGTACCTCCTCCTCAAGCAGACTGAACTGCAAGGGTTCCCGAAAGAACCACGTCTCACCTACGGCAGCCATGCGCACGAGCGCTTCTTCGTGAGCCGCAGGATCCGTCAGGAGACGCTCGACCGTTTCCTCGGGCGACTCCCCTGCCACAGCCAACCGCTCCAGAGCCATGTCCGCCATATCGCCATCGAGCACACGCCCATAACGCTGCGCGATCAATCGAGCCACGAGCGTCCGGGGCGCGGGCTTGGGGGTCAATAGGTCCTGCTGGGACAAGGCAACGTCTCCGTGACCGCCGGCTTCGGGCTGCGGGCGATACATCATGTTATGCCCCGAGACGACCGGGATCTGCACGCGACGGGCAAGACACCCTCAGGTTTGTCACCCCCGTGAGGTCCAAGGCACAATGGAGGGCCCTGAAAAGACCCGGAGGTTCCCACTTGGCCGACGAACACGCTGCCATCGCCACGGTCCTGCAGGAGTCCCGCTCGTTCCCGCCGCCGGCGGATTTCCAGCGCACGGCGGTCGTCGGAGACCCCGAACGGCACGAGCGCCTGCAGTCGCTCTCGCGCGAGGTTCCCGAGGTCTTCTGGCGCGAAGTGGCGCGAGAACTCCACTGGTTCACCCCGTTCACCAAGGTCCGGACCGGCGAGGGAGCGAACACCCGCTGGTTCGAGGATGGTCAGACCAACCTCGCGTTCAACTGTCTCGACCGACACCTCGACGGTGCCGTGCGCAATCGCGCAGCCTTGGTATGGGAAGGCGAGCCCGGCGATTCACGAACCTTGACCTACCTGGAACTCCATCGCGAGGTCTGTCGCATGGCAAACGCGCTTCAGCAGCTGGGATTGGCCAAGGGTGACCGGGTCGGCATCTACATGCCCATGGTGCCCGAAGCGGTGGTGGGAATGCTGGCTTGCGCCAGGCTTGGATTGGTGCACTCGGTGGTCTTCGGCGGGTTCAGCGCCGAGGCCTTGAAGGACCGGATGAACGACGCCGGGGCGAAGGCCATCCTCACGGCTGACGGTGGCTGGCGCCGCGGTCAGGTCGTCAGGCTCAAGGCCCAGGTCGACCTTGCCGCCGAGGGAATTCCCACGCTCGAGCACGTGCTCGTCGTCCGACGCACCGGGGAGGACGTGGCTTGGACCGAGGGGCGCGATCATTGGTGGGAGGATCTGCGGGCGTCGGCAAGCCCACGCCATCAGGCGGTGCCCGTCGGAGCGGAAGATCCCCTGTTCATCCTTTACACCAGCGGGACGACGGGAAAGCCGAAGGGTCTGGTCCACACGACCGGCGGCTACATGACACAGGTGTTCCTGACTTCCCGCTTCGTCTTCGATCTGAAGGAACACGACATCTACTGGTGCACGGCCGATGTGGGCTGGATTACAGGCCACAGCTACGTGGCCTACGGACCGCTGCTGGCGGGCGCGACCGCGTTCCTCTACGAGGGTGCACCGCTGCATCCGGGACCGGATCGCTTCTGGGACATGATCGCCCGGTGGGGGATCACCATCCTCTACACGGCGCCAACGGCCATCCGCACCTTCATGCGCCTTGGGGACGAACACCCCGCACGCCACGACCTTAGCACCCTCAGGCTGCTGGGAACGGTGGGAGAGCCCATCAATCCCGAGGCCTGGATGTGGTACCACCGGGTCATCGGCGGCGAGCGGTGCCCGATCGTGGACACTTGGTGGCAAACAGAGACCGGGGCCATCATGATTGCTCCCCTGCCGGGCCTCACGACCACCCGACCGGGATCGGCCACGCAGGCGTTCTTCGGCATCAAGCCCGATATCGTGGACCCCAAGGGTCAACCGGTACCGGATGGTCAAGGCGGTTACCTCGTGATCCGGGAGGCTTGGCCGTCGATGGCACGTACCATCCATGGAGATCACGCACGCTACCTGACCCAGTATTGGTCCCAGGTACCAGGAGCCTACTTCACCGGTGATGGTGCCCGGCGGGACGCCGAAGGCTACCACTGGATCATGGGCCGGGTGGACGATGTCATCAACGTGGCGGGACACCGTCTGGGCACGATGGAAATCGAATCGGCGCTCGTGAGTCATCCGACCGTGGCAGAAGCGGCTGTCGTGGGGCGACCGGACGAGGTCAGGGGCACGGCCGTGGTGGCCTTCGTGACCCTCAAGGCCGGTCTGGAAGGAAGCGAATCCCTGAAGGCTGACCTGAAAAACCATGTGGCGCAGGAGATCGGGGCCATCGCCCGTCCCGAGGAAATCCGGTTGACGGATGCCCTGCCGAAAACCCGGTCGGGCAAGATCATGCGCCGCCTGTTGCGCGAACTTGCTGCAGGTAGCCACGCCTTTGGTGATACCACCACCCTCGAAGACCTGTCGGTGCTGGCCACGTTGCGTCAGGACGACGAGGGCTAGCCGCCGTCCAAGACCGCGCTTGGGTGATGTAAAATAACAGCCATGGCGATTGTCCGACCCACTGACGTCGAGCCTGCGGCACCGAGTCCGGAGCTCCTGGCCTGCATGGCACGCCTGGAGGCCCGCCTCGGCCTCCTGGAAGCTACGCTGGGCTTGTAGTTCGGGCGTGGCCGGCCAATCCGGGAACGGGTCCGCCGATGGCGCACTAGACGGACTCGGCTGGCCCGACCCGGACGACGTCCCCTTCCACGGAAACGGGATGCCGGGGCACACAAAGGTCGGGACTACCTGGCATCTGGCCGGTGGTCACGTCAAAGGGCCAGCCATGCAAGGGGCAATACAGGTTGCGGCCCTCGAGAAACCCCTTGGACAAAGGCCCGCCGCGATGCGGACACTCATCGTCGATGGCCCAGTACCCACCTTCGGCATGGACAACGACGACCTCACGCCCGCCGACCTGGACGACTTTCCAGGTGCCTTCGGGCAGCTCATCCTTGTGGCATACGGAAATCCATTCGCTCATGGCCCCATCGTAACAGCAGGTCGAGACCCTGGAACATCACTCAACCGATGCCGACCTCCGCACGCACCACCCGGAAGGCAAGCCGGACCTCCATGATCTCGGCCACGACCCCGGCCAACAGGGACGAGGCCCCGGACAAAAACAGGATCTCGGCTGCCACGCGCCACGCACCGGCCACGCCCCTGGCCGCGAAAGCCAGAGCCAACGTGCAGGTCAGGAAGGAAGCAATGCCAAGGTAGAGAAACACCACCGCCGCCTGGACCCACCGGCCGCGGGCCACCATCAAGGGCAACTGCCGTTCGATCCGGGCCAGACGGGTGCCCTCTGTCGCCGACAAGGACAGCTGGGTCCTGAGGTCACGCTGCTCGGCCGTCAGATGCCGGATACGATCCACGAGAGCAGAGAACCTGGTCTGAAGCCCGGTGGCCAGGATCGCCCCGGAAGACATGGCCACAGCAGGTGCCAAGGCTGTCGCAATAAGGTCATCAGGTGCCATGGACTCCCCGCGAAGTTGACTCGGGACCCGGATGGTTGGGTAAGATCCTCATGGTGAGCGCAGTCTTCGGCCTCGTCGAGACCTCGCTGCAACCGTCGGAGGAAAAGAGCTTGTTCAAATCCCTGCCCGCCCGGGCGACCACCACCGTCGAGGTGCAGTGTGGGGTCTGCGGCATCATCCTGCACCTCGAGCCCGTGCGCGGAGAACATTCTGCGTGCGTGTGCGGCCATTCCATCGAGCAGACGGTCTCGCAAGCCGCCTAGCGCGCTCTGGTCAACGCATCGACCAAGACCCCGGCCACGACGCCGGGGTCTTCTTTGTGGAGGTGGGGACCCCAGCCCAGCCTGACCATGCGCCCGGCCGCCTCGGTCTCGAAGCCCAAGGCGGACAAGACGTGGCTGGGCGCCCCGGCATGACAAGCCGCACCGGACGACATGGCAAGTCCCGGGCAAGCACGCATGAAAGCCGTCGCCGTACGGTCCGGCAAAATCATCGCGAGATGGCCTGGAAGACGCCGTTGCGGGTGGCCCAACCAGAGAATGCCCGCCAAGGCATCGTCCATGCGCTGTCGAATCAGTGCCGCCGCCTGCGAGGCCTCACGAGCCCAATCTTCGCAGGCCCGCTCGGCACGCTCCAGCGCCGAGGCCATGCCCACGACCAAGGGCACGGGCACCGTACCCCCACGTCGACCTTCCTCCTGTCCCCCTCCTGTCATCTGTGGCACCAGCCGGACTCTCGGCCCCCGTCGACGCGCCACGAGGACTCCCACTCCCTTGGGGCCGTAGGCCTTGTGAGCGGAAAGAGACAACAAGGCGACGTGGGGAACGACACTCGCCAGAGGCACGCGACCGGGAATCTGGGCCGCATCAGCGTGCAACGGGACTCTCGACCGGCGGCACAGGTCACCCAGTAGGTCCAGGGGTTGCAAGGTGCCCACTTCGTTATTGGCTGCCATCAAGGACACCAAGGCGGCGGGACGCCCAAGCTCCCGTTCCAGAGCCTCGGGGGCCACCAAGCCCTGACCGTCCACCGGCAGCAGCGTGACTTCCCCGCCGAGTCTGGACCAGCGGTTCGCCACCTCCAGCACCGAGGCGTGCTCGGTAGGCTGGGTGATCAGCCTTGCCCCCGGACCTGCCGCCTCGAGGACGCCAAGGAGTGCCAGATGATTGGCCTCGGTAGCGCCACTTGTGAATATGACCTCCCGGACACCGACCCCCAGAAGGTCAGCGATACGCTGTCGTGAGCCGTCGACGGCACCGCGGGCCTCCCACCCCCAGGCGTGTCCTGCGGAAGAGGGATTGCCGAACCGCTGCCCGAACCAGGGCCACATCTCGGCCAGAACGGCTTCGGCCACCGGGGTGGTGGCATGAGCATCCAGATAGGCACGGGGGCCCTCGTACGTGCCCGGCCCGGTCGTCGATTCGGCCATGACTTTTGAGAGAATGGCGCATAGGGTATGGTGACGTCCAGTGATCCCACGCCCGTCACTTTACGGTGGCCTGAATCCGGAGGATCGCCCCTTGCCCCGACCCTCGTCCCGGTAACGTCACATGCGAGCCCCACGGCCCCTTCCGATGCGCGCCACGCCTGCTCTCCGCGCAGCGGTCGCCGCCGCTGTTATTACGGGGACATCCAGCTTCGCGCTCCCTGCGCAAGCTCAGTTCGCCTCCGGACCGACAGAGGCCCGGCATGACGGTGTCGTGCTCGAAGAATTGAGTTACGAGAAACTTTTGGAAGAAAGCCTGAAGCAGGCCATCGGGTCCTACCTCGGCAACGACCGCTTCATCATTCAGGTCAGAGTCAGGATGCAGAAGACTCCCGGTCAGGCGACCAAGCCCTTGCAGGCCCTGCCTGCACCGTTGCAGCCGGCACTGACGGCCAACTTGCCAGGTACGGAACCCCTCGATCCGGAAGAACTCGATCTCCCTGGCTTGCCTGCGCGGACGGGCGCAGCCCGGCCAGCCGCCCCCGTGGCGGCACCCCCGCCCCTGCCCGCCATGGCCGCTGCAGGTCAGCCGCCCATGACTGAGGCGAGTGGGTTGCGTGTCGAGAGGGTGCGGATCTTGACCGTCATCGAGAAGACGTTGGCACAAGAAGAACGGGACTTCCTGGAAAAACTCATCTACCAGAAGGCCGACCTCAATTTTGCTCGAGGGGACAGCCTGGAGATCATGAACCGGCAATTCCCCCCGACGTTGCAGAAGGCTGCTGCGATAGCGACGGCAGGAACCGACAGCGTGCCGGCGGGCGTGGCAGCGGGGCCTCTCGCTGTGCCCGGGGACGCTCCGTCCTCGGGCCTCGATCCGACCCTTAGAGCCATGCTCTGGTTGCTGCTCGCCCTCTTGGGCGTGGGCGTCCTGTTGGCGCTCTTTGCTCTCTTCCGCAGGCGGAGGCCCGATCCGGCCGCACCCGGCGACGGTCCTCCGGCGTGGGCGGCCGCGCTGTTGCCCCAATCCCAGAAGGAACAGCCGCCCTCCGCGGGCCCCTCGGCCGAGGAACAACGTGCGGCACGCGCGACCCAGGCGCTGCGTCAGGAGATCGTGGCGATGCTGCTTGAGCAACCGGAACTTGTGGGCCCCTTGGTCGCAGGCCTCTCGCGGCGCGAAGAGGGCCTGCAAAAGGTCGCCCATTTGCTCAAGATCCTTGGGATGACCCAAGCCGTTCGGACCTTGCCCGACCTCGGGGATGAGGAGCGGACCCGAGTGGAGGCTGCCTTGCTGGGTTTGCGCGAGGTCTCGCAGGAGGAGACTCTGGCGGTGCTGGAAGAAGCCTACCCCTTGCTGGTGGCGGCCAAGGCAGAGAGAAATGCCCAGGCCGGCCGCAAGCTTGCGCCCTTCGGATTCTTGGATCGCATCGACGACTCCCAGGTCCTCTGGATTCTTCAGGACGAGGGGGCGAGAGTGCGCGCGCTGGTGCTGTCCCAGCTGCCCTACAAGAGGGCGGCTGGTCTTATGTCCAAGTGGCCCGTCGAGGATCAGGGCCCGGTGGCCACCGCTCTGGGTGATCTCGGCTCCATTCCCTTGACGACCTTTGAAAGCATCGCTGAAAAGCTCGCGACCAAGGCCTCCCAGGCCCCATCCTTCAGTGCGGTGGTCACCGATGGCGTCGACCTTCTGGTCAACATTCTCGACAACGCAGATGCCACGACCGAACAGCGCATTCTCGACAATCTCAAGACCCAGAACCCCGAGATGATGCGGAAGGTGCGCGAACTGTACCTCACCTTTGCCGACCTGACGCGTCTGCCGGCCGCCGTCATCAAGGATGCGGTGCGGGAACTCGATCCCGGCGTCGTGGCCCACGCCATCCGTGACGCCGAGGAACCCCTGCAGGAGGCCGTTCTGGGAGCCATGACCGACAAGCGTCGGGCGCTCCTGATGGATGCTCTCGAGCGGCTGGAAGGCCAGCCCATCGAGATGGACGCGGCCGAATCGGCACGCCGCGAGGTGGTCGGACGCGTCCGCGAGCTGGTTCGCCAAGGTCGGTTTTCGATGAAAACCTTGGCGGAGGGCTAGGTCATGCCCACGAAACGCCCTTCTCTGGTGGCCCTGGGTCTTGCAGCCACGCTGATCTCAGGTCCCCGGGCCGCCTTGGCCCACGCGTCGGTGGAGCACGTGTCGGAGCTGCGGCTCGGCATGACACCGGAGAAAATCATCGAGTTTCTCGGTCAGCCCTCCACCCAGATCACCGGCGGGACCCAAAATCTGGTCGAAGAAATGACCTATGGGCCACCGGGTGGGGCGCGATATGTCCTGCGTTTTGAACAAGGGCGCTTGGCACAGGTCACGGATGTGGCAAGCGGCGTGTCCGGCAAACCGGGTGAAGTGGGCCTGCCACCAGCCGCCCACTCCGCAGGCGAGCCTGAGGGTGCGGCGGACGCCCCAGACGTGGTCACGGCTCCCGTGCCGAGTGCGACGGCATCTCCCTCCTTGGAGACGGCATCCCTACCTGAGACCGTTCCGCCTTCCGCCTCGCCTGATCCGGTCGTCGAGCCAGCTCAGGAAACTGTAGCGGCGGTGCCGTCAGCCCCCCTTGCGGATGATGCCAGTCCCTCGGCATCCGAGGAGGAAGCCGAGGAGGAACTGCTCCTCGTGCCACCTGAATACGCTGGACCCGACCCACAGCCCACGCCACCGGAAGCCGTCTCGACAGCCGTCCCGCCAGTTGCGACGACAGAACCTCGGACAGCCGTCCAGACTCCGATGGAAGAGGCCCTGCCCGCGGAGCCTCCACCTGAAGTGAGCAGGGAGAATGTCCCCACGGAAACCCCTCCTGTGGTCTCCACCCCCACGGCGGTCGCGTCAGTGCCCATCGAGGCGCCACCTCCGCCCCGTTCCACGACCGTTCCGGCTACTTCCGCTTCCGTAGGCATCGCCACGCCTCTGCCAGCGGAGGCCCCCACCGTTCCTGCGGTCCGGAGACTGCCTCCCCCGCCGGCCCCCCCCGCGTATGGGACCCCGGCCTTGAGCAATCCCTATGCGCGCAGGCCGAATGAAACCCCAGCCCCTGCCTTCCGCTTCGCGCCCGAGCCGACCCCCCGGGTGCCACGGCTCGACGAGTTTCTCCCCGTTGCCCAGCCCAAGGCTCGACCTGCCGCTGCCGCACCCGCAACCGTCGTGCCCACGCCCGCTGCCTTGCCACCCGCCGATCCGCCACGTCAGGCCGGGGACTTTATCCGGCTCAAGCGCAAAGGCTCTTCGGTGGACCTCGAAAGTCTGCTCTTCCCTGAAGACAGAGACCTGTTCCTCAAGGTCGCAGTGCCGCCTGAACCTGCTCCCCTGCCCCGTCCTGCCGTGGCCGAGCCCGCACTGGTCCGTGGCATCCAGGGCGGTGGCGAGGGATACGGCCCCGCATCGCAACGTACCGAAGCCAACACACGCCAGAACAGTGTGGCACGAAACGACACCAACATCCGCAGCGACAGCACGATTCGGACCGAGGCCGCGCAGCGCAATGAAGTAAATGAACGCTCCAGAGTCGAGTCCGTCTCGAAAATCGAGATAGAAAATAAAATGCCGACGGACTTCAAGTTCCCTGCCTATCCGACCCCACCTCCTTACCCCACGCCGCCGCCGTACCCCAAACCGCCGGTCGTGGTCGTGACGCCCTCTCCGCAAGACGTGGCGGCACTCGTCAACTCGATCCAGCGGCATTACACGATGGCCCAACGCCTCGCCTATGCTGCCCGCTATGACCGTGCGTTGGCGGAAGTCGCGCGCGCCCTGGACCTGTCGCCTGACAACGCGCAGGTTCTGGCCCTTCAAGGGTCCATCTACTACAAGATGGGCGATCTGACGCTCGCTCGACTTTCTTGGTCCCGTGCCCTTGATCTCGATCCTGGCCTGTCGGATGTCCGACAGAGCCTCGGACGTCTCGACCGACGTCCTCTCCGCTGACTCCGCCTCCCTGTCCATCTTCAGGTAATCCCGATGATTCGCCGCAAGCTCCTCACCCTCGCCGGTTTGGCCGCGCTTGGTCTGCCCGCGCCCGCGGCTCACGCGGCAGAAATCAAGGCTGCTTTGCAGCCCGAGGATCCCGCTATCGCGATGGTCACGAGCCCCGTGCTCTTCGACCAGCTGTTCGCAACCTTCCCTGAATCCATTCGCACGGTGGATCCGGGTCTGGTCAAGGTGGTCGTGTTCCGTGAGACCCGTCAGGATCGATTTCCTGAACTCAATGCCTTGATTGAATCGCGCATCACGGACGAGCTCATTCGGACGAATCGCTTCCGTGTCGTGGAATGTCGCGAATGCCGGACGCCCAGGGTCGTCTCTGACGACAAGAGCTTCAGTTACTCGAACACCATCGAGAGCAACGCCCGAATGGCCGAAATCGGGCATCAGCTCGGCGTGGACGGCGTTCTGATGTGGCACACGATGGGAACGGGCAAGAACGTGATCGTCAACTTCAAACTCGTCCGGGCCATGGACGGGGCCATCGTATGGTCAAAGAGCTTCCAGACCGAGCCCTATCGGGATCTGGCCGCCGAACGGCGGCAGAAGGCTGATGAGGAACGGCGCTATGGAGATTCGGGTCTCTACATCAGTGGTGCCTTCCAAGGATTTTCGGCGAGTCGTGCCTCAACGACGGGGGGAGCCGCCGAAACAGCGGATGGTAGCCTTGGGTTGAACTTGGCCCTGCTACGTCAAAGCAGCTTTCTCGACAACCTGGCCTTCGGGGTCGAGGCAGGTTACTCCGCCTTGGGGGCTCCCATCAAGCCGGATGTTTCGGTTCAGCTGCTCAACGTCAATGCAGCCTTCCTCCTGTCCCTCGACCCGTTGTTCTTCAAGGAGACGAAGAACCGGGTGGTCAACCTCTATGGTGGTCTTGGACAGGGCTTCATGATTGCCGACAATGACTTGCGCAACGCGATGTTGGCGAAGGGTGGGCTGATGCTCAGGTTCACTCCCGAAAGCTTTCTCAACATCGGCTTCGTCAATCTTCCCCAGCAACGCGCCCTCAGGCAGCGGACGGTAAACGGCTTGGAAGGAACGACGGATGTCGGGGGCTTCACCTACGAAATCGGCGCAGGCTTCATCCTGAAATAGGAACAGGTGCGGGGAATGGCGCACAGGGTTCACGGTCTCGTGTTCCCTCGCAGCCCCGTCGTGTGTCCGGCTCGGGTTCCGGCAGGAATGCGACCTTCGTCAGCTGCCGAGCAGCCGCACCTCGTAGACCGTTTCGGCAGGCTCGACAGCGGAGCCTAGACGGATATCCTTGGTCGTCACGAGGAACTTACCCGGACCGCCAGGCCACGCCAGCAACTCGGCAGAGACGAGCTCACCGACCTCACGGTCGGGATCGCGATCAAGCTCCATCACGGTACCATCGGAAAAACGGACGCGGATGCGATGACGTAGGGCTGGCTGGGGCACGCTTGACCTCGATCCTGCAGAGACCGCCAAGGCTAGCAGGGGTGCAGCGGCCACGTCAAACCGGGGTTATGCGCCCGAAGGGCCCGGGTACGACAAAGGGGGTCCACCAGGACGACACCCAGAGGCGAAAGGGGTCACGACGACAGATGTTCGAGGCTCGTGGTCACGCCTTCGTGTTCCAGCTCGACGGAGACTCAGGCGCCTGCGACGTGGTGGGAACGACCGAAGCCCTGCTCGACAGGTTCGGCGAGGGTCGCGTGTCCATCCGCCTTGCCGATTCCGGCGAAGGGTTCCTCGGCTGCATCGAGGGCTGCACCGACGAGGAGGCTGCCCGCCTGATCGAAGGAATCCGAGATCTGTCGATGGCGTCGCCCGATCTGGTGGTCCATCTGGGAGGCTGGGGTGCCGCGTTGCCGCCCACCCGCATGCGATCAGGACACTTCGAGCTCTTCGCGCCAATGTATGACGCCTTCTGCAATCAGCATCGGGGGCTACGCCCCGCGTCCTTGGAACGGTATCCTTGAGGGGAGATGATCCCCTCACTTGACCAACCGTTCCGCATTGGCCCGCTGACGCTCGACAGTCGTGTCATCCTTGCCCCCATGTGCGGAGTGTGTGACGTACCTTACTTGAAACTGTTACGTCGCTTCGACCAACGCTCGCTGATCTTCCACGAGATGTTCAGTGCCGTCGGTCTCGTTCATTGGAAGAGTCGGCTGCGGGTGGAAATTCCCCCGGGCCTGCGGCCCCTCGGCCTGCAAGTCTTCGGGCACGACCCGACGACCATGGGCCAGGCCGCCCGAATCCTCGTGGCGGCAGGAACCGATGTGGTGGACCTCAACCTCGGCTGTCCCGTACCGAAGATCGCAAAAAACTGCGACGGCAGCGGCCTGTTGCGGGACCTGCCTCTCCTGGGTCGAATCCTTACCGCCATGGTCCAGGCCGTGGGCGATCAGGTACCCGTGACCATCAAGATGCGACTGGGATGGGATGAACAGCTGCGCAACCATGTGGAGGTGGCGCGGCTTGCCGAATCGTGCGGTGTGCAGATGATCACCGTGCACGGCAGGACCCGCAGCCAGATGTACTCGGGCACGGCGGACTGGGATGCGATTGCCGAAGTCGCCGCGTCCGTCTCGGTACCGGTAGTGGGCAACGGCGACCTGTGGGATCCGCTGGTCGCGGCTCAGCGGCTGCGAGCTTCCGGTTGTGCAGGCATCATGATTGGCCGTGGCGCCCAAGGCAACCCTTGGATCATCCCGCGCATCGACGCATACCTGAAGACCGGGGAGATGCCGGCTGAGCCCTCCGCTGAAGTCCGCCTCGAAGTCGCACGCGAGCATTGCCGTCTGCTCATCGACGAGAAAGGGGAAGCCCAAGGAGTGCCGGAATGCCGCAAGCACGTGGCCTGGTACACCAAAGGCCTACCGGGGTCTGCCGAGTTGCGTCACGCGGTCAACCAGACACGAACGGCGGAAGCCCTGTTCGAGATTCTCGACGGCTACGCGCGGACGGCGTGATTTAACGTAATTCAGAGGTAATCTTAACCCTAAGACGTCAGACCCTTTACTTCTCCGACGATAATTATCGCATGCGTCCCCTCCGCCCCTCCCTCCTTCCGTCCCGACGGATTCTGGCGGCAGTGGCTGTCGTGTGGCTGTCGGGGTGCGGGGGAAGCCCGGCCTCCTCGGACGTACCGAGCCCCGCGCCAGCCCACGATTACAAGCAGGAACCCAAGGGGTTGGCGACCCGGTTTTACGCACAGAACGTGGCTTACCGCATCGATGAAGCTGTCGTTGTCGACATGGCCTCGATGGACGCAGATCTTGTCCCTTATGACTTGAACAAGCCGCTCATGCCCTCGAACATCCGGGACTACCTGGTCAAGGTGCATCTCGCCGAGTTCAGCATGACCGATGAGGCCTTGGCGGCCTTGATGAACCGTCACGTCTTCAACTTTCCAGGCTCCCCGATCAGCGACATCCGGATTTCGTGCATCAACGGTCGTCTTCGCCAAACCGCCAAGCTCCGCAAGTTCGGCTTGACGATCACAACGGAACTCGAGGGAAACCTGACCCCCAATGGGAAAGGTCAGTTGGTTCTTCGCCCGGATCGCATCAAGTCCAATGGCATTCCGGTCAAGGGTGTGCTCGACCTCTTCGGCGTGGAAGTTGCCGAGATGCTCAAGGCTCGCGAAGACAAAGGCGTTCGCATCGACGGCAACGACATCATCCTCTTTCCTGACCGCATGATTCCTCCCCCCGCGATGCGAGGGCATTGCATCGGGGCAACGATCCAACAAGGCCGCGTCACCATGCGCTTCGACGACGGCGTGCGGCGGGAACGCCCGGCCCTGCCGGAGCCTGCCCGAAATTGGATCCTGATGTGGGGCGGCAATGTACTGACCAACAACAACCTGGTCTTCGATGCCAGAATCCAATTGATCGACGACACCCCGGAAAACCCGATGTTTTATTACCAACCGCTGTATCTCCAGCAGCTTGAAACCGGCCTGACGGTGTCGACCCCTCGGGGCGAGATGATCACTTATCTTCCCGACGTGATGGGCACTACAATCGAACGCCCTCGATATCGTCCGCCACTGCCCTTGCCGACGCGATAGAGAATTGCCGGCGCGGGCGTTCCTCGGTCACAACCTGGCGGCCGCAGGAATGCTAGACTGCAGGGCGAATGTCGACGGTCGGGTGACGGATTGGGACTGCTTGAGCTTCTGCTGGGCCTCCTGGGCAAGGGGGCTGGCCGCGGCAATCGGAAACGCAAGAAACGGAAGAAAGGGGCCCGCAAGGGTCCAAGCAAGGTCTCGGCTGCTGAAAAGCAAGTCAACCCTCCTACGAAAACACGGACGACAAGCCTTCGAGGAGCCGGCGGCGGGGATCCGGTAGCCACGGCGCCCCCCAAGCCTGCACACACCGGTTCACTCGCCGGATTCGCACCGCCCGAGGGCACCGCCAAGGGCTGGGGCAAGGGCAGCAGCCCCGCACGCAGCAAGACCAATGAGCTGACGCAGACGATGCGCATGCGCATCGAAAGCTTCTTCCGGCGACCGGACGAGCCCAAGGATCTGAAGCGACGCAAACCTCTGCACGACGAGCTCAAACCCATCCTCGACCGGGCTGATTCCGCAGCGGTGATCCTGCTACTGGAGGACCGCACCGCCGATGCCGACAACTTGATCCGCACCGAGACGGTCCGGCTGGAAGCCTTGTCAAGCCTTGAGACAACCCTGCACCACGCTGCGAGGGACCACGACCCGCACGCCTTGAAGCAACAGGCGGTCCGATTGGTCGGCGAAGCCGCATTGCTGGGAGACGACATTCTCAAGGAAGCCCGCGAAGTCCGCGCCATCCTTCCCAAGCTGCAGGAAGCCATCGAGGCGCACGAACTCGACACCGTCGAAACGTGGTGCCGGGACTTCGATGTCCGTCAGCTGCGTCTGGACAAGGAGATGCACCGACAGGCCCGGTTCTTGACCAAAGTGGGCGGAAAGTTGCTCAAAGCCCTCTCAGCCAAGGATTTCGGGCTCGTGGTGGATCTTACGGAACAAGTCATCAGCGCGGGTTCTGTCGTCGCGGCCAGAGGCGAAGAGGTCGAAATTCCCGAGGTCACGGATCGCACGGAAGTCTCGGCCCAAGGCAATCAGGACAAGTGGAAACAGATCGACAAACAGCTGCTGCAGCTGGTTCAGACCTTGAAGGCCAAACATTACCCCTTCGTAGTGCCCTTGGCCATCCTGGTCCAGGGCGGCAGCGCAGTGATGGGAGACCCCATTTTCGGACGTGCCGTCGAGTTGCTCAAGGGCAGCATGGCCCTGCGCAAGCTCATGCAGGGGGAAGTTGACCCCAACTTGCTGCGCGCGGCCAATGTCCTGAGCCGTACCGCCGAAGTCTTCGACGGTCAGGTCGTCAACCGATCGAACCAGATGGTAGAGCTGGCGGAGGCCTGCATCCGCGATATCAGGGCAGGGAATCATGCCTCCTTGCGCAAGACCTCCATGGAGCTGCTGCGGACGACCGAGCTGCTCTCGGACCCCACGGTCACGAAAGCCTCGAGGCTCCGGACCGACATCGCCAAGGTGGAATCCGCCCTGAAGCGCCGGGACATCGGCGAGGCCAGCTTGTTGCTGGATGCTGCACTGGAGACCTGAGGAGGCTCCTTGACACCCATGAACCACACCCGTCCCGTCACCGCGGTGGCCTTGCTTGCCACCACATTCCTGATCGCTCCCCCCGCCGAAGCTCAAATCCGCCGCTCGGGACCCGCCCCCGACAATGCCCCGGCGAATCCCGTCGCCCCCCCTGCCGCCGTGCCCGCCCCGGCTGCACCGGCCCCCGATGCGTCGATCGCTCGTCCGGCCAACGGCATGGTCATGAGCGGCAAGGTGGAGAACGGAACGACCGCCGAGACCCCGGCTGGACCGAGCCTCGGCTGGCCTCCGAAGCTGCCGCCGTTCTTGTCGCTGGAGGTGATGCTGGGCTCCCGTGCCAACCAGAACGTCAGGACAGACTATGCGGCCTTCAAGGATACGAGCTACAGCGTGCCCGTCACCAACCAGACCGTCACCATCCCGGACATCGCCAAACCGGAGCTTGCAAACCAGGAAGCAAGTGGTGCGTCGCTCAACTCACTCAAGGCCGAGTTGAGCTTCCTGTTCTTCTCCGCCGGAGTTGAGGCGGCTGGCTTCCGCCAGGCGCCGGCCACCTTCCAGAGCACGAGCGTTCCTAGCACGCTGCTGGCAGCTCCCGCCCCGCTTCTGAGCCAGGGTTACACCGGCTTTTATGGGAAGGCGCTGGGCTTCCGCGCCGGTTATCGCCGAGAGACCTACAGGGGCGTACCTGGCGTGGACGCCGGCAAGGACGTCGCCCTTAACGAATTCCTGGTGGGATATGGCCTTGGGCTCGGCATCGGTCCTGTGAGCGCAGGGTTGGATATCCTCGGAGGAGTGGCTCCCCTGACGGTTGCTGACGGTGCGGCGACCGCCTCCACCATCGTGCCTGCCGAAGCGGAAGCCGCACTGGGCCTGACGCTGTGGGGCATCAAGTTCAAGGCAGGCCAGCGTTTCCGACTTACAGGTTATGGTTCCGACTTCGGCAGCGCCTTCGGCAGCCTACTGGGCGGTGCCCTGCCCGGCGGTCTGAACCCCAGTGCCGTGTTGACCGGCTCCGCGCCTGATGTCATTCGGTCCGAGGCGGTGAACCGGGCCAAGACCATTCAGGATACTTTCCGTTCCACGATCGAGACAGGCCCCTTCATCGAGGCCGGCGTGTCCTTCTGAGGCGCTGACCGAGCGACACCCCCCGCTTCCGTCAGGACCGGGGGGTGTCCAGCATTTCAGCTACCAACAAGGGATGAGGCGAGGCCTTGGGGCGAGCCGCCCTGAGATGGACGAGGGCTTCCCCCACCGACATGCCTTGCGTCTGCATCAGCCATCCGAGGACCACGGTGGCTGACCGCGAGACGCCATGCACACAGTGAACGTACACGCGATGCTCCTGGCTCTGCTCCAGCACGTCCGTCACGTGAGCGACCGCCGCACGCAACTTGTCGCCGCGTCGGCCCCTCCCCTCTTCGGCATCCCCGACAGGAAAAGCCGTGAGCACGGGCCAGGGCTGACCTTCCGGCAGGCCTCTCCGAGGCACGAGGTTCGCCAGATCGACCTCAGCGGCCATGTTGACGACGTGGGTGATGCCCTCGAAAGCAAGCTCCTGCAGATCGTGAGTCGACGAGGGTCTGGGCCCCAGTGCGACACGCTGCGAGATCCAGTCGAAATGCACGTGGTCCTCCTCGGCACGAGCCGTTTGGATGGAGGCATGATGCCACGCTTGATGCCCGAACCGGGCACCCTACCGGGACCCGAGGCCGCATGCATGGCCGCATTGGGCTGGCTGGGCGGGCGAACCGGTCGATGCGTGCTGCTGGCCTGCCCCCCTTGGGACGACCATGTCCTGACCCTTGCCGAACAGGCGGGACTTGTCTTGCACGACGCAAGGCATGGTAGAAGGGGTGCCAAGGGCAGCATCGTCCTGAGGCATCCCCCCAGACTGCCCGGGCCCGTCGCGGAGCACGTGGCGGTCATGCTGGGCCCAGAAGACGACGACCTGTTGCTGCAACAAGCCTCCGGGATGGCTCTTGTGGACCTTTACGCCGTGCGCTTCCCGAGCAGTGGAACCTAAGGAACTTTGAGCTGCCGCAGCACATCTTGCACCAGAGCAGTGCCGACACCCCCCTCCCGCACAATCCGGGCATAGGTGCCGACCGCAGCGGTGGGACGTCGGATTCCGTCATGGTCACCGGGCTCTGCGGCGTACAATCCGAAGCGCGGGACGCGAGACCCCCACTCCCAGTTGTCATAGAGGGTCCAGTGGCAGTAACCCCATACCGGCACTCCGGAGCGTTTCAGCTCTTCCACCATCCGCACGTGAGCCACGAGATGGGCCGATCGACTCCAGCCGTCCTTCCGTGGCCTGCCGTCTTCGGTCGCCATGCCGTTTTCGGTGAACAGCAGGGGCTTGCGACCCACATGATGCCAAGCCCGCCTGGCCGCCTCGCGCAGTCCGTGAGGCACGACCGGCCAACGGGCGTACGGACCGGGATCGGGACGCGCGAGTGACACGGCGGTATAGGCATCCAGACCGAGAAAGTCCACCTCGGCCAGGGCCCTTGGCTCCAGCAGGCCCATCAGCCACAGGTCCGGCTCGAGGGGGCCGAAGGGCACCTTGGGCAAAGGCTTTCCGATGTCCCCAGGCTCAAGAGGGGAGACCGAAAAGGGGTGCATCGCCAGCATGTAGTGGGTGAAGCCGACCAAGGCTCCGGGATGAACCTGCTTCAGGACCTCGCGAGCCAACACATGCCCCTGAAGCAGACGCCCCAGGACCAGCAACCCTTTCCAGGGGCTGCGCTCACCTGGGGGAAATTGGCCGTCGACGTAGCCCTTGTAGGCCATCATGGTCGGTTCGTTGAGCGTCAGCCAGAGGGGATCCTCAGGAGCCAGGGCCCTTGCCACGCGGGCAGCGTAACGGGCAAAGCGCTCGGGCGCGTCACGACGCTCCCAGCCCCTGCGGCCGTAGAAATCCGCTTGATCCAGCCAAGCCGGATAGGTGAAGTGCATGAGCGTGACAATCGGCCGCATGCCAAGTCGTCGGGCCTCGCGGGCCATGGCCGCATATCGGGCCAGCGCACGATCATCCCATGCGTCTGGTGAAGGCTCGACACGCGCCCACTCGACCCCGAAACGATAAGCGGTCAGGCCCATCCGCTTCGCAAGTGCCAAATCTTCCCGCCACCGCCACCAACCGCCGAGGTGGGGCCGACTGCGGTCAGGAACCCGTCCCGCCTTCTCCCATTCGCGCCATTGGGACGGCGCTGCCCCACCCTCGACCTGATGACCCGCCACCGCCACCCCCCAGAGGAAGCGTTCTGGAGGACGGGAAGGTGGCAACCCCGCCATAGGCACGACATCGGGCAGCCCTGACGGTGCCGTGCACGCGGACAACCAAGGCAGGCCTGTCACCAGGAGCAAGGCACCCCAGCGACCCGACCGGCGGAGAGAGGACATGGTCCCCCATCCTACCCTCCTCGCGGCCATCGACAATCGGTCGATTCCATGGCACATTGATCGCCCGGGATCTTTGTCGGATCCTGCTCGCCGAAGTAGCTCAACGGCAGAGCAACGGTTTCGTAAACCGTAGGTTGTGGGTTCAAATCCCATCTTCGGCTCTCGACATATCAGGCGGTTCCTCCGGGAACCGCCTGAAGTCTTGGGTAAGGTTTGTCCTGTGGCGAGGCGTGGTAACTCAAGATTAGGACGACCGTCCAAGACATTTACCCCACCTGCTGCTCCTTCGAGGTCCACGTCCATGTCCGCTGTCCGTACCCAAGGCCGCCGCGCCGTGCTCGTGGCCGGAGCCCGGACGCCCTTCATGCGGTCCGGCACGGTTTTTCAGGACTGGCGCAGCTACGACCTGGCCCGGGCTGCCATGGCCGGGCTGCTGTCACGAACAGGCATCGACCCCGCCAGCGTCGATCGGCTCATTCTGGGCACGGTGATCTCGGAACCCAGAACCTCCAATCTGGCACGTGAAACGGGCTTGGCGTGCGGTTTGCCCCAGTCCTGCCCGGCCTTCACGGTGAGCGCGGCCTGCACCTCGTCCAACGTGGCCATCATGAGCGCCATCGAAGCCATCACCTCGGGTTCCGCCGACATCGTCATCGCCGGAGGTGCCGAGACCCTCTCGGACGTGCCCATCCGCTACAGCCGACCGGTTCGCAAGCGCCTGATCGCGGCGCAAAAAGCCCGCGGTCCCGCTGATCTGCTGAAGTTGGCACGCGGCCTTAAACTGCGGGATCTCGTCCCCGATGCCCCGGCCATCGCCGAATTCTCCACGGGCTTGACCATGGGCGACAATGCGGAACGGCTGGCCAAGGCCCTCGGCATCACCCGCGAAGCACAGGACCGCCTCGCCATGGCCTCGCACCTGCGTGCGTCGGAAGCCGCCGCACGTGGCGACCTTGCCCGGATGATCGTCCCCGTTCCCGTAGCTCCCACCTTCGAACCCGTGGCCGCCGACAACGGCATCCGCAGTGACACCACTCTCGAGAAGTTGGCACGGCTTGCCCCGGTGTTCGACCGCAAATTCGGCACCGTGACGGCAGGCAACAGCTCGTTCCTTACGGACGGCGCCGCAGTCGTCCTCATCACCAGCGAAGAGGCCGCGGCTTCTCTCGGCCTGCAGCCGCTTGCCGCATTCAGAAGCTCGGCCTTCGTCGGGCTCGACCCCGTGGAAGAACTCCTGATGGGACCTGCGCTGGCGGTCCCCGCCGCGCTTCGGGCCGCAGGCCTCGGCCTCGGGGACATTGACGTGTTCGAGATCCACGAGGCTTTCGCCTCACCCGTGCTTGCCATCCAGAAACTCATGCAGGACGCGGAATTCTGTCGGCAGAGACTGGGTGCAGAGGGCGCGTTGGGTGAGATCCCGGATGACAAACTCAATGCCTGGGGAGGGTCGCTTTCGATCGGCCATCCCTTCGGTGCCACGGGTGCGCGGCTCGTCATGATGGCGGCCCAGCGCCTCGCGGCGAGCGGGGGGCGCCATGCCGTGGTCAGTGCCTGTGCCGCAGGAGCTCTGGGCCACGCCCTGGTCCTCGACGCCCTCTCCTGATCCCCGTTACGCCTTGCCCAGGAACACCGACATGTCCGACCTCACGACCGCTGCCCCCGCCATCCGGCTCGAAACACGCCCAGACGGCGTGGGTGTCCTCTGGTTCGACACCCCGGACAGCCCCGTCAACATCCTCTCCGACAAGTTCTTCGGAGACTTCGCTCGGGCACTGGACGCCTTCGAAGCGGATGCCTCGCTCAAGGCGGGAGTGCTGGCAAGCGCCAAGCCCGACAGTTTCATCGCCGGTGCGGACTTGAAGCAATTCGTGACCCTGGATGCGGCCCAGGGTACGGCGCTGGTGACCGAGGGGCACAAGCTGCTCGACCGCGTGGCCACCAGCCGGAAACCCATCGTGGCCGCCATCCACGGAGTCGCTCTGGGCGGCGGCCTCGAGGTGGCCCTTGCCTGCCACTATCGCGTGGCCAGCGACGATCCCAAGACCCAGCTCGCACTGCCCGAAGTCCAACTGGGAGTCCTGCCCGGGGCCGGAGGCACCCAGCGCCTTCCCGCTCTGATCGGCTTGGTGGCGGCCCTGCCGGCGATCCTGACGGGCAGTCGATTCAAAGCGCGCAAGGCCCTCAAGCTGGGCTTGGTCGACCACCTGACCTCTCCTCGTGGAATCGTGGATGTGGCGGCTCAGGCGGCCTTGCAACTGGCGGCAGGTACCTTGCACCGCAAACCCCGCAAACTCTCCTTGCTGGACCGGATCGCCTCAACGTCATTCGGGAGGTCTTTCATCCTTTCCCAGGCGCGCAAGGACGTCATGCGCAAAACGAGAGGGCTTTATCCCGCTCCCTTGAAGATCCTGGACTGCATCGCGGTGGGCCAGTCCCGGGGCTTCAAGGCGGGCGCCGCCGCAGAACAGCAAGGCTTCGGCTTTCTTGTCGGAGACAGCAGGGGCAAGGCGCTCATCAAGCTGTTCCTGGCGATGACCGATGCCAAGAAGTCAGGCGAGACTCTGCCCCCACCCCGCAGGGTATCCCGCCTGGGGGTTCTGGGTGCCGGGTTCATGGGCGAAGGCATCGCGGCGGTCTCCATGAGCCAGAACACCGTGGTGCTCAAAGACCTGACGCCTGCAGCCCTCGGCAAGGCTGCCCGAAACCTCGATGCGGGGCTCGCCAAACGAGAGAAGTCCGGCAGTTTGACCCGGCTCGAGCGGGACCGGCAATGGTCGAACTTGGTTTTCACGACCGACGTGTCCGACCTCGCCGGATCGGAACTGGTCATCGAGGCTGTCTTCGAGAAGCTGGAGCTCAAGCGCAAGATTCTCGCCGACGTCGAAGAGGTGATCCACCCGCAGGCTGTCTTCGCCTCCAACACCTCGGCACTGCCCATCAGCCAGATCGCGGCGGAGGCCCGACATCCCGAACGCGTGCTGGGGATGCATTACTTCTCGCCCGTCCCCAAGATGCCTCTGCTCGAGATCGTCGTGACCGACAAGACCGCAGACTGGGCGTTGTCGACCGCCCTGTCCTACGGCATCAAGCAAGGCAAGACCTGCATTGTCGTCAAGGATGGCCCCGGTTTCTACACCACCCGCATCCTTGCTCCCTTTGTGGGAGAAGCCATGCTGCTGCTCGAAGAGGGAGCCGATATCGAGGCGCTCGACCGGGCCCTCAAGGACTTCGGTTTCCCGGTCGGTCCTGTCGCCTTGCTGGATGAAGTGGGCATCGACGTAGGCGCCCACATCGCGCGAGACCTCGGAGCCGCCTTCTCCTCGCGAGGCTGGAAGACCAGCCCTGCCGCCGCGCGGCTCGTGGACGCAGGATACTGCGGCCGCAAGAACGGCAAGGGATTTTACCTCTACCCGCCGGAAAGCAAGCGCAGGTCGACCAAGAAGCAGGTCAACCCAGAGATCTACGGATTTTTCGGAGGCCCTGCGCGCAAGGCGTTCCCCAGCGAGGTCCTGGTGGATCGATTGGCCCTGCTGATGGTCAACGAGGCGGTCCGGTGCCTCGAAGAAGGAATTCTCGCCAGCGCCCGGGACGGAGATCTGGGAGCTATTCTCGGATTGGGATTCCCACCCTTCACGGGCGGCCCCTTCCGGTACGTCGACCAAGTGGGCGCCGCAAACGTCGTGGCACGGCTGGAAAAGCTGCGCGCCACCTGCGGTGACCGATTTACGGCTTGTGACCTGCTGGTCACGATGGCCAGGGAAGGCAAACCGTTCCATGTGGACTGAACGACTCGGCGGGGCCCTGCTGGCCACTTGGCTTGGCTTGGGCTCGTCACCGGCCCTCGCCGCCGTCCTTGAAGGCCGGGTTGTGCGGGTAGCCGACGGCGACACCGTCTCCGTGGCCACCCGCACGGGCGTGGAGAAGATCCGGCTGCTGGGCATCGATTGTCCGGAGAAGGCGCAAGTCCCCTGGGGCCCGCGAGCTCGGGCCTTCACCCAGGCGCGTGTCGCCGGGAAAACCGTCCGCATCGAGACGGATGTCCAGACCCACGACAGATATGGCCGGCTGCTCGGTTATCTTTTCGTGGGAAAGGAGCTCGTCAACGAATCTCTGGTCCGGTCAGGCTTGGCGATGCTTTATACAGCACCGCCCAATGTCCGCTACAGCGACCGCTTTGTCGCGGCCCAGCGAGAAGCACGGACGACGGGACGCGGCATCTGGGACCGGAAGGATGGCCTGAAGCAGAGTCCCTACGAGTTCCGCCATGGGGGACGAGCCGCCCCGGCCAGCGTCGGCCAGCCTGCGTTGGGTGGCGGAGTCGTCGTGCACGCAGGACGGGCAGCGGCACAGCCGCTTGAGGTCGCCGTGGATACGGCGTTCGTCGCCAATACCCGCACAGGCAAGTTGCACAAGGCGGAATGTCGTTGGGCCCGGCGCATCTCTCCCGGCTCTCGCAAGGGTTTTCCTTCCGCAGCGGAAGGCGAAGCTGCGGGTTTCAAGCCCTGCGGGAGCTGTTTGCGCTGAAGCCGGCTCAGCCGATTCGGGCCAATGCGGCCTCGAGTTTCGTACGGGCCTCGCCCGCCAGATCACAGAGGGCATCGCCGCAGGCCGCGCCGACCGTGGCCACGGGATCCACCACGCGAACGACCGTCTTGGCGCCGTCCTGCCACACCACGACATTGCAAGGCATCACCGTTCCCATCCCGAGGTCCTGACCCAGTGCCCTGTGGGCAAACTCAGGATTGCAGGCTCCCAAGATCCGATACGGTCTGAAGTCCACGTCCAGCTTGGCCTTCAGGGTCGCGGCCACGTCGATCTCCGTCAGGATGCCGAAGCCCTCGGCCTTGAGGGCCTCCGGCAAGCGGGTGAGGATTTCGTCCATGGACAGGTCGAACTCGCGTTGCAGCGTAGACAAGACAGGCACCTCCAAGAGCTCGGGGAATGGATTCCGGGGCTTGATGGCCGAAGGTGGGGGCCTTGCCATCCGCGTGCCGGAGAGGTACAGTGGGAGTCCTGATTTACTGCTTTACGGAGTGTTTGTCCAATGAGCCGTCTCAACGCCCAACAGATCCTCGCGGACGTGGCCGCGGCCAACCTTCGCACCGACCGCCCCCAGATGAACGCCGGCGACACGGTCAAGGTGTTTGCCCGCATCGTGGAAGGCGGCAAGGAGCGTATCCAGGCCTACGAAGGCGTGGTCATCAAGCTGCAGGGCACCGGCATCAGCAAGACGGTGACAGTCCGTCGCATCTTCCAGGGCGTGGGCGTGGAGCGCGTCTTCCCCATCCACTCCCCTCGCATCGACCGTATCGAGGTTCTGCGGCGTGGTGACGTCCGTCGAGCCCGCATCTACTACCTGCGTGGGCTTCAGGGTAAGGCGGCCCGCATCAAGGAGAAGGCACGCGACAGCAAGCCGGTGGCCCCCAAGAAGGCCCCCGAACCTGCTACGGTCTGATTGTCGTTCAACTCGCACAAGGGGATGGCCTGACGGCCGTCCCCTTCTTTTATGTGACCTGACATGCCGCCATCTCTTCCCGACGAGCTTCCGCCCGACCTGCCCAAGGTCCAGTGGTACCCCGGCCATATCGCCAAGGCCCAAAAAACCCTTGCCGAGCGCCTCGCACTCGTCGATGCCGTCATCGAAGTGGCCGACGCCCGGATCCCGGACAGTTCCCGCTTCCGCGAAGCCCGACGTTACGTGGGGCAGAAGCCTCATCTGCTGGTCTATACCAAGGCAGATCTCGCGGATCCTTTGCTGACGCGGGCTTGGGCGGCCTACCACAAGGCCTTGCTGGTGGACGGCAGGAGCGGCAAGGGTCTTCCGGCCCTCAAGCAGCGGCTTGCCAAAGAGAAGGCGGCCATTGACGCCCGCATGGCACGCCGCGGCCGCCTGCCGCGTCCGCTCAGGGTGATGGTCCTCGGGCTGCCTAACGTCGGCAAGAGCAGTCTCATCAACCGCCTCGCCGGGGCCCGCAAAGCCCAGGTCGGAGACAAACCCGGAGTGACCCGAGCCCCCGGTTGGATCAAGCTGGGACGGGATCTCGAGCTCCTCGACACGCCCGGGCTCGTGCCTCCGCGGCTGGACGATGCCGGCATTGCCTTCCGTCTGGCGCTCGTCGGTGCCATTCCACTTGAAGCGATGGACCCGCTCGAGGTCGCGAAGGCCGCCGTGCATTGGCTTCCGCGCAAGTGTCCCGCAGCCCACGCGGCGGCCGGTCACCCTGCAGACCTCGAGGCGCTTGCCCTTGCGCGTGGCTGGCGTGGTCCAGGAGGCCCGGACATGGAGCGTGCCGGCCGAGCCTTCCTGAACGAGCTCAGGGAAGGCGCCTACGGACAGATTTCCTGGGACGGGGATCCTCCGCAGGCACGCCCCCCAAGGTCTTCGGCCACCCCGCAAGACGAAGTCCCCGCGGCCTCGCCTCCCCTCGCCGACATGTGAGCGGCCCTCGCCGCGGGCTCCCTACGGGTTCATCCTGCACGCCACCCGGGTAAGGCCCTTTTCTTGGCCCGGGCAAGGAGGAGCCCATGGTGAACAAGGCAGCACTCGCAGGAACCCTGATTCTGGTCATGTCCACCGGTTGCGGTCAGCAAGCCCTTGGCGTGGCCGAAGCCGTCCCTGCACCCCAAGCCGAAACCAAGGCAGAAACCAAGGTACTGGCTGATCTTCCCACGACGATCCAGGCCGAAGCTCTGGCCCGGATCCCGACGATCCGGAGCCAGCGTATCCAGGCCATGTTCGATGCCTTGGCCAAGCGTCATCCGGACGCCGCAGAGTCCTTGAACGCGACGAAGGTCCGGTTGCTTTCGCTGGACAAAGCCCAGCTCAAGGCACTTCGCGCCGTGTTGTGGCAAGAGATGAAGGACAAGACCGTGGAAGAAGTCCACCAGAACTGCGTGGACATGATCGAGGACCCCGCAAAGATGACTGAGAAGCTGCAGGCCGCGATGGATCAGGTCGACAAGTTGGATGCCAAGGGGGTAAAGGCCTTGGCAGCCACATTGCCGCCGGCCCTGGACAAGCTGGAAGCCTTCCAGCTCGAGGTCGTGAAGGCCTTCCTCGCAAAGACCGTCCGTAGGCTAGGCATCGCACCTTCCATTCCGAAATCCTGATGTGTCCGACCCAGCGGGGCGTGCCCCGCCCCGCTGGGCTATAATTAAGTCCCCCACAAGCAGGAGGACCCTTTGCGCATAGGAATTGGCAGCGACCATGCCGGGTTCTTCCTCAAGGAAACGCTCGAATCCCTGGTGGGCCAGATGGGGCATGGCGTCATCGACTACGGCTGTGACAGCCCGGAGCCCGTCCATTACCCGGAAGTTGCCTCACGCGTCGCTGCAGCCGTTGCCCGAGGAGAGGTCGATCGGGCCATCTTGATCTGCGGGTCAGGCATCGGCGTCTCGGTCGTTGCCAACAAGGTGGCAGGAGTTCGGGCCGCTCTCGTCCACGAGCCTGTTTCCGCACGCCTGGCCCGCGCACACAATGATGCCAATGTCCTGTGTCTTGGAGCTCGCCTGATTGGTGAAGACATGGCCCGAGCGTGTGTCGAGGCTTTTCTCGCTGGAACCTTCGAGGGTGGACGTCACGAGATCCGGCTGCAGCAAATCGCCGCGATCGAATCTCTCCCCTCCCCTCGCTGATCCCGGAGGCCTCGATGTTCAGCCTTGAAAACTTGCGGCGCGTCGATCCTGCGATAGCCGAGGTCCTCGACCGTGAGCTTACACGCCAGCAGGAAGGCCTTGAGCTGATCGCTTCGGAGAATGTGGCCTCCGCGGCCGTGCTCGAAGCGATGGGCTCGGTCCTGACCAACAAGTATGCCGAAGGACTGCCCCACAAGCGCTACTACGGTGGCTGCGAAGTCGTCGACGTGGCAGAAGACCTCGCCAACGCCCGTGCCTGCGAGCTCTTCTCGGCCGACCATGCCAACAGCCAGCCCCATTCGGGTGCACAGGCCAACATGGCCGTCTTCATGGCGTTCTTGAAGCCCGGCGACACCTTTCTCGGCATGAGTCTCTCGCATGGCGGTCATCTGACCCACGGCAGTCCGGTGAACTTCAGCGGCAAGTGGTTCGATGCCCAGGCCTATGGTGTCGATCCCGTGACAGGCCTTCTGGATATGGACCACGTCCGGGCCCGAGCTTTGGAGGTCCGCCCGCGCATCCTGCTGGCCGGAGCCTCCGCCTATCCGAGACTGCTTGACTTCGAGGCCTTCGGAGCCATCGCTCGCGAAGTAGGGGCCCTGCTCATGGTCGACATGGCCCACATCGCCGGTCTTGTGGCCGGGGGTGTGCATCCGTCGCCCTTCCCGCATGCCGACGTGGTCACGACCACGACGCACAAGACCCTGCGCGGGCCAAGAGGCGGTTTGATCCTCGCTCGTGCCGAGCATGCCCAGGCCATCGACAAGGCGGTCTTTCCAGGCTTGCAAGGCGGGCCTCTGATGCACATCATCGCCGCCAAGGCCGTAGCCTTCCACGAAGCCCTGCAACCTTCGTTCCGCTCTTATCAAGAGCGAGTGGTCGTAAATGCCCGGGTGCTTGCAGAGACCCTCGTGGGTCGTGGAGTCACCTTGGTCACCGGAGGAACCGACAACCACCTGTTGCTCATCGACACCCGATCCGTCGGGATTACCGGCAAAGAGGCCCAGGCCCTGATGACGCGCATCGAAGTGACCGCGAACAAGAACACCATCCCTGACGATCCTGAAAGTCCGTTCGTCACCAGCGGGCTTCGCTTGGGAACGCCTGCCATCACCACCCGTGGACTTGGACCTGAGGACATCCGGATCCTAGGAGATGTGATTGCAGATGCCCTCAAGCATCCAGCCGACGAAGCCGTGCTGGACGACTGTCGTTTGCGGGTAAGCGACCTTTGTCGCGCCCACCCGCTCTATCCCGGGGTCTTCGAGGCGACGAGCGTCGCGGCAGGGCTGTAGCCTTCCATGCCCCCTGTGCCCCCGTGGGATCCCGGAGCCTTCGGGCCCTATGGCCCGCTACTGCTGGCGGTCACCCTATTGGCCGCGTGGCTGTTCACCGATCTCGCCATCACCTGGGTAGCCCGTATCGCTTATCGCTTTGGACGTGTCGACCCCGTGGACCCTCGCAAAGTCCACACCGTGCCCATTCCTCGCCTCGGGGGGGTCGCCATCTTCCTTGGCGTGTTGACCAGCCTGGCCCTGGTTGAACGACTGGTCCCCGGGCACAATCTGCTGGTCGGCGGACCCTTCCTGGGATTGGCCTCAGGTGCCTGCCTCGTCTTCCTCGTCGGCATCATCGATGATCTCCATCCCCTCTCGGCCAAGGTAAAGTTGGCCGGACAGATTGGGGCTGCCGTGCTGGCCTTCAAGCTGGGTCTCCGGATCGAGTTCCTCTCCTGGTTTGACGGCGGCTTGCTCTCGCTCCCGCCGGTCGCTGGCCTACCGCTGGTAGAGCTGGCGATCACCACCTTTTGGTTGGTTGGCATTTCAAACACCATCAACCTCGTGGATGGCCTCGACGGCCTAGCAGCGGGCATCACGCTCATAGGGGCGCTCGCCCTCGTGACCATTGCGCTCCAGACAGGGCAACTGCTTCCTGCCACGCTCGCTCTGGCGCTCATTGGCGGCACCATAGGCTTCCTGCGCTACAACTTCAATCCGGCCCGCATCTTCATGGGGGACGGTGGCAGCCTCTTCCTGGGGTTCACCCTTGCCGGCATCTCGGTGATGGGGGTCTTCAAGTTGGTGACAGCGGTCACATTGGTCCTGCCGTTGCTCATCATCGGCGTCCCGATCGTCGACACCACCTTCGCCATTCTCCGGCGGCTATGGAATCGGCAACCCGTCTTTGCGCCGGATCGAGGCCACCTTCATCACAGACTGTTGGGCGCAGGCCTCTCCCATCGCACCACGGTCATTTTCATCTACGGTCTCAGCCTGGCGCTCGCTGGCATTGCACTCGGACTACTGGGCAACCCAGGTTCGTGGCCGATGCTACTGGCCAGCGGTGCAGCCCTTGGCTGGGGAACCTGGCGCCTGAGAAAATCACGGGCGCGTCCAGACGCCCAGCGAATCTCCTCCCACTCCCCTGATCCTGCCACGGGTACTACTCCTTGAGCACACGCCGCCCTGTCGTCCTGAGCATCTTCGGCACACGCCCCGAGGCCGTGAAGATGGCCCCCCTCGTCAAGGCCCTCGCGGCGTGCCCTGAGTTGGACTCCCGAGTTGCCGTCACTGGGCAGCACCGCCAAATGCTGGACCAAGTCCTTGACCTGTTCGGCATCGTCCCGGAAGTCGATCTGGACCTCATGCAGCCCGGCCAGACGCTGGAGAATCTGACGGCCAGGGTACTCAACCAGCTGGAGCCCGTGCTCGAGCATCATCGGCCGGATCTGATTCTGGTACAAGGTGACACGACCACTGCCTTCGCATCCGCACTGGGTGCCTTCTACAAAAAGATACCTGTCGGTCACGTCGAGGCTGGCTTGCGCACTGTGGAACGGTATAACCCTTTCCCCGAGGAAATGAACCGTCGCCTCATCTCGCAGATCGCCACGCTCCACTTCGCACCAACGGAAATAGCCATGGAGGCCTGTCTGCGGGATGGCATCTCAAAGGATGCCATTCATCTGACGGGCAACACCGTGATTGACGCCCTGCTACAGGTTGCCGCAGGCTTACCCCCGATTCCTGCCACGAAGCAACGCACGCTTCTGGTCACGGCCCATCGCAGGGAGAATTGGGGCACACCGATGGAGAGCATCTTCGATGCGGTCCGCACCCTGCTCGAGGCCAGACCTGACCTTGATGCGGTCGTACCGCTTCACCTGAATCCTCTGGTTCAGGAGGTGGGACGTCGCCTGCTGGGTGACCATCCGAGAGTCCGGATCGTCCCACCTCTCGATTATCTGCCCTTCATCGAGGCCATGAGGCGTGCCACCCTGATTCTGACGGATTCGGGCGGTGTCCAGGAAGAAGCTCCGTCCTTGGGCAAGCCCGTCCTGGTCTTGCGGACGACCACCGAACGTCCCGAAGCCGTGAGGGCGGGGACAGTCAAGATGGTTGGCACCGACCGGGACACCATCGTCACCGAGGCGCTCCGTCTGTTGGATGATCAGACGGCCTATCAGGAAATGGCACGCGCCGTGAATCCCTACGGCGATGGGAAATCGGTCGGTCGCATCGTCGAGATCATCCGCTGGTTCCTGGGTCTGCGCGCGGATCGGCCGCAAGACATCTTCAGAGGGACGGAACGACCCGTCGAGGCCTGAAAAGATCTCCCTCCCTTGCCCCCAGCCCGATAAAACGCTCACGGTGCCAAGCCGCCGCCTCTCGGTCGATGTCCCTCAAGGCACATCCATCCACGGCACGTCCGCACATGAAATCTCTGGCCTGCGACTCGTCAAGATCCAGCCTCGGCCAATGGCTCATGCCATCTTCCAACGGACGACACACCAAGGTCACATCGTCCTGCATTGCCGCCGCTGCAGACAGATCAAAGGGGCCCACCGCCGTCCGGACCAAAAAAGAGAGATGTGCAGGAACACCCAGGGCCCTGCCGAGATCCACGGCCAGACTACGAACATACGTCCCGGCCGAACAGCGAACCCAGAGACGAACCGCCTGCCGACCAGGATCAAAAGCCAGCACGTCGAGATCATGAACTCGGACCGGTCGCTCCGGCAGGACCACGGCCTCGCCCGCACGAACTCTGGAGTAGGACCTGACACCCTCGTGTCGGACAGCCGACACCGCAGGAGGCCGCTGCATGAGATCACCGATGAAACGGGGAAGAACCCCTTCAATTTGGTCCCGGGTCACGCAAGAATCCTGCTCCTCCGTGACCGAACCTGTCGCATCGGCAGTCGTCGTCGAACGACCGAAAACCACCTCACCTACGTAGGCCTTGGTCCCCTCGAGAAAAGACAGCCAGCGCGTGGTCGGCCCCACAGCCAGCACCATGACGCCAGCAGCAGGAGGGTCAAGTGTACCCGCGTGACCGATCTTCTTCTCGCCCAGCCGCCGCCTCGCCCAGGCCACGACCTCGAAGGACGTCATCCCCGCAGGCTTGAGCAGCACGAGAAGCCCGGCGGGCATCAAGCAGATGGCTCAACCGAAAGCTGCCGCGCCACCAACTCGAGAAACCGAGGCTCCATGACCTCAGGTCCCTCCTGCACGCTGCAACCGGACGCGCGTACGTGGCCCCCGCCATCATGAGCGGCCGCCACCCGATTGACATCGACCAACCCCTTTGAACGGAAGGAAACCTTCCAGCCCCCACTCGCAAGTTCTCGCATGAAAATAGAGGTATCCACGCCCTGGACGGCACGAAGCTGTTCGACAATCCCTTCACAATCCTCATCATCAGCACCCGCTTGCGCCAAGATGTCGCGCGAGACCGACGCCAAGGCCACACGACCATCCATTGCCAGACGCATGCGACCGAGAGCCAAAGCCTGGACACGCAAGGCCCGGGCCGGCGTCTCCTCATACAGGGCCTGATTCAGAGGGCTGACACGCACTCCCGCTTCAATGAGCCTCGCAGCCATCAAGTGAGTATGGGGACGCGTGGCTTCATAACGAAAGGAGCCGGTATCCGTCGAAATAGCTGCATATAGAGCGTCGGCGGCCTCTCGATCAAACGCGACGCCAAAATGACGAAACAAACGAAAGACCACCTCTCCCGTCGCTGCAGCATCCGTCATGATCACATTGTCAGTCCCGAACGCCCGGTTGGACACGTGGTGATCCACCACAACCAAGGGCTTGAACGCCGCCATGCGCCCCGTCCATTCCGGGCCGAAACGACGAATGTCGGCAGCATCACAAGTGGCCATGGCCCAGTCGTCCAAACCCTCCAGAGTCTGCCGAACCTCACCCGCTCCCTTGAGGAAACGCAAGTACTGTGGAACGGGATCGGGACAGACGTGCACCACCTCATGTCCCAAGGACCGCAGCAGGACCTTCAGGGCGATCGCCGACCCCAGCGTGTCCGCGTCAGGGTTCATGTGAGAGGCAACGACCCATCGCCTATGGCTGCGAAAAACCTCAGCCCCCCCTTGGAAAGCCCCGGGCAATCCCAAGTCACGATCTTCGATCACCTGATCCCTCCGACAGGAAGCGAGGCTAGGCGCCGCGCTCATCAGGCCCGGTCTCACCCGTGGATTCATGTCCACGGATCCGGGCGAACAAGTCGTTGAGCTGAGCCGCGTGCCGAGCCGTACGATCAAGGCGAAACACCAGCTCAGGCGCATGACGAAGCTGCAATTCCCGACCGATCTCACCACGCATTCGCCCCGCCGCCGACTTCAGGCCCTCCAGCGTGAGCTTCTCCTGCTCTTCATCGCCATAGACCGAAACGAACACCTTCGCATGGCGCAGGTCCCGTGAGACTTCGACATCCGTAACCGAGACCATGCCGACAATGCGCTGATCCTTCAACCGGAACTGCAACATCTCGGCAACGAGGCGACGAATCGCCTCGGCCATCCGATCGGCGCGACCGTGGGCCGACATCGCGACTCCCCCTAGCGCGCTTTCTCGACGAGCGCGTAGACCTCGATGAAGTCGCCGATCTGGAGATCATTGAAGTCACCGAAGCTGATGCCGCAGTCGTAGCCCTGCTGGACTTCCTTGACCTCGTCCTTGAAGCGCTTGAGATGATCAAGCTTACCTTCATAGACCGCCTGACGGCCACGGAGGACCTTGGCCTTGAGGTTACGCTGCATCTTTCCTTCTCGGACCATGCAGCCTCCGATGACCGTCTTCTCGAAGGTGAAGATCTTGAGGACCTCCGCCCGGCCCGTGAAGACCTCCTCGAACTCCGGCTCCAGCATGCCATGGAGAGCTTTCTCCATGTCTTCCAGCAACTTGTAGATGACATCGTACTCGCGAATCTCCACGGAATCCGCATCCGCCTTGACCCTGGCTCGATCGGAAACGCCCGTATGGAACGCGATGACGATGGCATTGGAGGCATTTGCCAAATCGATATCCGACTCGGTCACCTCGCCGGTGTTGGCCAGAATGATCCGCAAGGCCAACCCCTCTTCCTTGTTGAGGTTCAGCAAGGACTGGGTGACTGCCTCGAGCGACCCCTTCACGTCCGCACGCAGGACCAGGCGAAGCTCCTTGAGATCTCCCAGACTTCCACCCTTGGCCGCATCGGAAATGGCACCGAGCGTAAGATGCCGGGCCTTTTCCGCAAGCTCCTTGGCGCGCTCGGCTTCCGCACGCTCGGAGGCGACCGACTTGGCCTTGCGCTCGTCCTCGTAGACCTGGAACACATCGCCTGCGCGAGGAACGGCGGAGAGACCGGTAATGACCACAGGCATGGCCGGGGACGCTTGTTTCACGCGGCGCCCCTGGTCGTTGATCATCGCCCGGACCTTGCCGGCAATCGCGCCCACCGCAAAGTGGTCGCCGACGCTCAAGGTGCCGTTCTGCACCAGTACAGTAGCCTTCGGACCCATCTTGGGGTCCAGCTCGGCTTCGATGATAAGCCCCTTGGCCAAACGCTCCGGATCTGCCTTGAACTCCTGGACCTCTGCGACCAACAGAATCATCTCGAGCAACTCGTTGATTCCGGTCCGCTGTTTTGCGGACAGAGGCACCATGATTGTCTGGCCGCCCCACTCCTCTGCCACAAGGCCAAATTCGGTCAACTGCTGCTTCACCTGATCCGGCTGCGCTTCCGGTTTGTCGATCTTGTTGATTGCCACCATGATGGGGACGCCAGCTTCTCGAGCATGGTTGATGGCTTCGATGGTCTGAGGCTTGACGCCGTCATCCGCAGCCACCACGAGAATCGCGATATCCGTCGCCTTGGCACCGCGCGCACGCATCGCCGTGAAGGCCTCGTGCCCCGGCGTATCCAAGAACGTGATCGGCTTGCCGTGAATCTCGACTTGATAGGCACCAATGTGCTGGGTAATGCCACCCGCCTCGCCGGCCGCCACGCGGGTATTCCTGATGGCATCGAGAAGCGAGGTCTTTCCGTGGTCGACGTGTCCCATGATTGTCACGACCGGGGGCCTCGTGACGAGTGCCGCCTCATCCACTTCCTCGACCTCATGCACCGCACCCTCGAGCGAGGGATCGTACATCTCGACCTCAAGACCCAGCTCGGACACGATCGCCTCGGCGGTCTCAAGAGGGATGGTCTGATTGATGGTCGCCATCACGCCCTTGAGGAAGAGACGCTTGATGACCTCGGCTTCGTGAACACCGATGCGCTCGGCGAGCTCCTTTACCGTGAGAGACCCTGACAAACGAACCACCTGATTGATCGTGGGACCAGCGTTTCGCTGCCCCTTCTTCTTGGACCGCTGACTGACCTTGGAGACTTCACCCTCTTTGTCTTTGCGACGATCCTGCCACTTCTTGCCACCACCGGGCTTCTTGTTGGGACCAAGCCCAGGACGAGGAGGACCACCCGGACCACCCCCCGCACCCGGGGCACCGAAACCTCCCGGCCTCGGACCGAAACCCGGACGTCCGCCACCGGGCCCCGTAGGCCGTCCATAGGCCCCGCCCTGGGGTCGCCCCCCGGGAGCTGCGCCCGCACCGGCGGCCTGACCCGCCCCACGAACGGGCTGCCCCGCCCCAGCCGCAGCCAGACTCCCCGGCCTCCGGGCATCCCTGTTGGGCTGCTGCCGGACGGGCAATGGCGCCGGAGTCACGACAACGGGGGCCGGAGCAGAAATGCGCCGCGGACCGGCGGCCACGACCTGTCCCGCCGATTCGGCAACCGGGGGAGCCATCCGCGCTCGAAAACGCTGCTCCGCATCCGGCGGTACCGGGGTGAAATTGGTAGAGATGGACGCAAAGCCCAGCTCGTGCAGGATCCCCAGCACCTCCTTGGAGGGAAGGCTGACCTCGCGGGCGAGCTCAATGACACGCATGAAAAATGAAAAACCTCGGAAAACCATCATGCGAGGAAATGGGGCAGATGTCCAGCCGCCCTCCGCTGGCGTACCTAAAATGCGCCGGTTGTCGCCACCCCAAGATCGGCGCGAAGCCGTGCGGCCGCCGCGGCACCCATGAGCCGGCCCAACGCCTTGGGGGCCATGGCCCGTTCCACGCACACCGGGTCTCGATGCACATAGTAACCACGCCCTCCGCTCGAGGCCACGACCCACTCGCCCTCGGCAAGGCGGGCGAAACGGAACATGTCCGGCCCAAGGGCCCATCCCCGGCATGCCAGACACCTCCTAAGGCGCGGGGCCTGCCGCCTCGGACTCACGTGAGGGACGACTCCTCCGGCGCCTGCGGCGCTTCGCCGGCCGGGGGAAGCGTCGAGACGTCACGTTCGGCGCTGCCCGCGCCGGAAACTTCGGGTACCCCTTTGACGCGCGGGCGCCCCTTGGCCTCGTCGGCCGCTTGACGCTCGGACCTGATGTCGATGCGCCTGCCCGTCAAACGGGAGGCGAGACGCACATTCTGCCCTTCCTTGCCAATCGCGAGCGAAAGCTGGTTGTCCGGCACCACGACCCGGGCATCCGCGTCACCTATGGCATCCACACGACGCACCTTGGCCGGAGCCAGGGCCTGTGCCACAAACTCCTCGGGGCGCGGCGACCACCTCACCACGTCGATCTTTTCCTGTCCGAGCTCACGCATCACGGCTTGGATACGAGCCCCACGTGAGCCGATGCACGCACCCACGGCATCGACGCTGCGATCACGACTGCGCACGGCAACCTTCGTACGCTGTCCGGCCTCCCGTGCGATGGACTCGATACGAACGACCCCATCGGCCACTTCGGGAACCTCGAGCGCAAACAACTCGCGAACCAAGCCCGCGTGACTGCGGCTGCTGATCATCACCTCGCCCTTGAGCCCCTGTCGGACCTCGACGAGGAAAACCCGCACCCGGTCGCCGGCACGCCACCGCTCGCCCGGGATCTGTTCGTGCCCGGGCATGAGGGTCTCGACGCCCTCGACCGTAATCCAGAGATTACGCCCCTCGGCCCGATCCACCTCACCCAAGACGGAGCGTCCGACCCGCCCACGCAGCTGATCCAGCATGCGGCGATGCTCGATCTCGCGGGTCTTCTGTTGCAGCACCTGCCGGAACGCTCCTGCCGCCAACCTGCCGAGTGTGGCCATGTTGGGCGTGACATCTTCCTCGACGATGTCCCCCACCACCGCTCCGGGACGCAGCGCGCGGGCTTCCTCCAAGGCGACCTCACCCTCACCGGGCTCCTCGACGTCAACCACCGTGCGGCGACGCAGAAGAGCCATCCGGTTGACTTCGGGCTCGAGGACGGCGTGCACGTCCGAGACGGCATCCGGCATGCGCTCATAGGCGGCGAGCAAGGCAGCCTCGAGCATGTCCTTGAGGACATCCGCCGGAATTTCCTTCTCCAACTGAAGGCTGCGAAAAGCACCTTGGATATCGACATTCATGACTGCAAGCACCCCACAGGGAACGAAAACTCAGTTCAGGGCGAGCCGGGCACGACTGACGGCCGCGCGAGGCAAGGACAGCACCCGCCCCTCGACCTCGACCAACAGATGTTCGGCCGTCGCGCCCTCCAGACGCCCCACCCACTGCCGCCGACCCTCGTGGGAACTCGACAATTTCACGGCCACGCGCCGTCCCCTGAAGCGAAGGAAGTCCGCATCTGTAAGCAAGGGCCGCTCGGCGCCGGGGGAGGAGACCTCGAGGTGATAGCCCTCGTCGAGGACACTGAAGGCCTCGTCTGTATCCAATGCCGGATCGAGAGCACGCGAGAGCGACTCGCAATGAGCATGGGTCACGCCTTCGGGATGATCGATGGTCACCCGCAAGATACGGCGCCCATGCTCACGGACCCAGGTCACCTCGACAAGGTCCAAGCCCAGCTCTTCGGCCAATGGTGCCGCAAGGTCCCTTGCACGGTCGGCCAAGGTCATCGGGAGTAGACCTCAGGCTTGAGGATACCGATGAAGGGCAGGTTTCGGAAACGCTGAGCGTAATCGAGACCATAGCCCACCACGAAACGGTCCTCGACGGTGAAACCGACGTACTGCACGTCGACAGGGGCCACGCGACGTGACGGTTTGTCCAGCAAGGAGCAAATGGCCAGGCTGGCAGGCTTCCGTTCCTCGAGAGCACGGGTGAGATATGAAAGCGTCAGGCCGGTGTCAATGATGTCCTCGACAATCAAGACATGACGCCCGGTGATGGTTTCATCAAGATCCTTCAAGATGCGCACCACACCAGAAGAGCTGGTGGACGACCCGTAGCTGGAAATCGCCATGTAGTCGATGTCGAGTGGCAGCTGAATCTCCCTGATGAGATCCCCCATGAAGAGCGCCACCCCACGAAGGACCCCGACCACCAACAGGTCCCGGCCTTGGTAGTCGAGCGTGATCCGCTCACCCAACTCGCGAACACGCTGCGCCAGAGCCTCTTGGCTGACGAGAACCTCCTGAATGGAGTCCAGCAGGGGAGAGCGCGGCACGGCGGTGGGAGTCATTCAGAACACGGCCTTACGAGAGGATGCGCCTCATGGTACCACGACGGAAGGCCCTTACCGCCGTGCTATGATGAGATGTGACGTCCCCTCTACAGGAGAGTCCCTTGTCCCGACCGACCCGCGCCTGGACCGTCGCGCTGGCAGGCATCGCCTTGGCCGGCTGCGCCACCTTTGGCACCGTCAGCTATGTGACGGACAGCTTCGCCTCCGCCATCATCCATCGCAGCGTGACGGTTCAGCCGCCCGCCTCGACGGCCAAGACCACGGCGATCATCGCTTGGTTGCCGGTCGGCGAATCGAAGGTGACCCGGATCGAGCGCCAGCATCGCGACCCGCTGACGGGACAGCTACTCGAGACCACTTTCGATCAGGACAAGGTCGCCTCGCCGCCCCTCGTCGACGACAGCCTGTCGCCGGACACGATGTACCTCTACACCCTGTTCTCATCAGGTCCGGAAGGCACGCGCAGCACCCTCGTGGAGACCGTCGCGGCTCCGGACAACGGCCCTGAGCTGACGGCTCCGGGCGTGGGCGTCTTCGAATACGAACTTGACAAGAATGCACCTGCCGCCGTGTCACAGCCTGACCCTACCTTCATGTGGGAACCCCTGCCAGATGGACTGCGCAGATCCGATCGGCAATACGGTTACTTGATCATCGCCGGGCAGTACGATGCCTCGAGCAGCACAGGTATCAAACCCGCCTACACCGCCTTCCTCGACGAAGCAAAGCATCGCACGGGTGTTGCGCTCGGCACGCCCAGCGATCTGGAAGGCTTCTCGAGCGATCTCGCAGAGCAGCTGTTCAATCAAGGGGGTTTCGAGAGCCTGGCTTCAGGCTCATCGGACGTGAAGGCCCTCACGCCCGGCGAATATGCCTGGACCGTGGTCCCGCTCGCCACGGACCTCAACCGCCGGTCATTCGGCATGGGCCGCCTGCCGGCCTTCACCAATCCCCGCTATTTCAAGCGCTTCGTGGTCCGCTAGGACCCGAATCGCTCCCGAGGCACACCGAATGGCGCTGTCACGCAATCCACTTCCGGGACGTCGGTTCTTCTGGCTGGCTCTCGGCGCGGTTCTCGTTGTCCCTGCCGGCCGAGCACGAGCAGAGACCATGGACACCTTGGGCCTGACCCAAGGCGGAACGATGGCGGCACGAGGCGCAGACGTCAACAGCCCGTACTTCAATCCGGCCGTGCTGTCGGAAGCCCGGGGCGTGCTCTACCTTGGCCCGCAACTTGGTCTGCAGTTCGGCAATGACACCCTCGGCGTGCGGGATGTCCTCCCCGATCCGTCGACAGGTAAGGCGTCATCACCTGAATTGGCCGCTTTCCAGAGTTATCTGGACGCGATTCAGACTTACGGCAAGGCCATCGAGCAGGCCAACGCGAACGACTCGCTGCCCCAAGCTCCGCCCGAAGCCCCCAAGTTGCCCTTCGGAAGTTCGGCCAACGCCTTCCTGCGCCTTGATACCGGCCTGTATGGCCTGCGCTTCCCCGTGGCGAGCGACATCCACGTCGGGGCGCGAGGATGGGCCCGGGTCGTCCTGCCTGAATTCACCCTGTCGGCACCGGAAATCTACGAAGCAGCGCAGCAGTCCCTCGCCGTCGATCGCAAGCTTGCCTTGTCCCTCCGCGACCTGGGACAGCAAGTCCGCGAGGATGCCCTCGACTTCACCAAGCTCAGGGAAAACATCGATCAGATCCGTGCTCAGCTGGACGAAGGCCTGCAGCCTCTGGTCCAGAAGGATGGAGCCAAGGTGACGCTGGCTGCCAACGTAGGTGCCTATGTGACCAACGCCATCAGCGTCCAGGTACCCGCCACCCGGCTCGGCCTACGCCAGGTCGGCCCTGTCCCCCTCGACAAGGCCACGCTGGGTGCCACGGTCAAATTCCATACCGGATCCGCCGCCGTGCCGGCTCTCGACAGCGCCTTCCAGGGTCTGGGCGGGGCTTTGCCGATCGGAGTCGTTTCAGGCGGCACGGTGGGTAACTTGCCCGTGGCCGTTCCCATGCGCGTCGAGCTCGAGAACACCTTCAACTTCAACGCGCCGTACACAGCTCTGAAGCAGGCACTCGATGCCTTTGCCGCGAATCCGACCGACGCCACGAATCTCTCCGGCCTCTCGTCTGCCGGCTCATCCTTGACCCAAGGACTTTATGATTTCAACATGGTGGCTCGCTACCCCACGGGAGCGGGCATCGGACTCGATCTCGGGGCAGCCATGCCCATCCTCCCGGGCCTGACGGGTGCGGTCCTCCTGCGAAACTGCCCCACCATCTGGCCCGGTCGCCGCGATGTCTACCGCAGCGCACCCGCCGGCACAGCCAATGGGGACAAGACCCTGGTCTTCGAACGAGACGAGCAGAAGAGCGCCAACGAAAATTTCACGGTCACCGAGCCCTTGGGTGCTCGACTCGGCATGGCTTGGACCGGCCCCCTCGGTCTGTCGGTCAATGCCGATCTCGGGCTGGCCTTCGATGGCCCTGGAGGAAGCCTTGGAAATCCGTCTTTGCACCTGGGGGTCCAGGAGTCCATCCTGAGCATCCTGTACCTGCGCGGTGGACTTCAGTTAGGGGGGCAAGCCTCGCAACTCGGTGCGGGCGCGGGCATCAACCTCGGCATAGCCCGCCTCGATCTCGGAGTGGGGGCAGACCCCAATCTGCGTTCCGTAGGTGCCGGTTTGTCGGCGAACGTAGGCTTCTAGGCGACTGGTGTCCGGCTTCAGCCTCGACCTGGCTGTCTGGAGCGGCGCGACAGCCACCTTGTTGCTGCTGACCAAGTTGGCCGCACCCAGTCCTCGCCATGATCGACTGGCAGGACTGTGCTTGCTTCTGGCCTTCTTTGCCGCCAGCGCGGGCATGGCGTCAGCTGCAGGCCAAGGTGGGGCATTACCGGCGTGGTGCCTCTATTGCAGCCCGCTGCTGGCACTGTACTGGATTCTGGAGACGGAGTTCGCCACGAGGCTTCTGGGGTTGGTGCCGGCCGCACTGGTCACGCTTGGTCCCCTGCTGATTGGCCATGAACGCCTCGTCGGAGCGCCTCGTCCGGTATGGACCACCATCACGGATGCGGGCTTGATCATCGCCATGGCCTTCCTGACTCTGGCCCTTGGCACTTGGGCCCTGCTCCTGCCCTTGCGGGTGGTACCGGCCGTCCAAGCCCGCAAGACCGCGCGCATGTTCGTCATCAACCCGCCGGTGCTGGCAGAGCTCGCCTTTCGCTGCAACACCTGGGCGCTGCCCTTCGTGGTAGGTGCTTCGGCTTCGGCGCTGCTCGGCATCCGACCCGGGCACGTCCCGGGAGAGGTGCTTCTCTGGCTGCTCGGCAGCCTCGTCGGCAATCTGGGCTATGCCACCCTTGCGCGACGCGACGGTCCGTCCTGGGCCCTCCTGCTCCTCGCCGGTGCGGTGACCATGGCGGCCTTCGGCTGGCGTGGACTACCGGGATCGCCGCCTGTCGCCCCCTGACAGGACGCCAGCGACGCCATCCCGGCGTGTTAGACTATAGATCTGATTTCCCATGGCACGACCCTTTCTCGCTGACCGCAAGGGCCCCGACAAACCCAGGTCCCGTACCCGGGAGACCCTTGAAACCTTTGCCGTGGCGATTGGCTTGGCCCTGCTCATCCGTACGACAGTGGCTGAAGCCCGATGGATCCCTTCTGATTCGATGTTGCCCACCTTGGAGCAAGGTGACAGGCTGATCGTCGAGAAGATCTCCTATCGCTTCGAGTCACCGCAAAGAGGGGACATCGTGGTCTTCGACCCACCCCAGGGATCCGGGTTCGGTGGCGGAAACGCTTTCATCAAGCGCATCATCGGTCTTCCGGGTGAAACCATCTCCGTAAGCAACGGCAAGGTTTTCATTGATGGAAAGGCTCTCGAACCCGACTGGAAACTCGAGGCGCCCGACTACGAAATGCCTGAACGTTCCATCCCTGCCCGACACGTCTTCGTCATGGGGGATAACCGCAACAACAGCGCGGACAGCCACGTCTGGGGGGCGCTGCCGATGGACAACATCATCGGTCGAGCCACTCTGCGGTTCTGGCCGCCGCATCGTGTCGGCAGTCCCGACCCGCCGCGCTGATTGGGCCTGCCCGGTGACGTGCATCTCCCCTCTCTCGGACGCTTTGGGTTAGGCTATTGGACATGCGCCACCGTCACCCCGTCCGGAGGGCCCTGTTCGGGCTTGCCGTGGGCTCCGGTATCCTGGCCTCGCGCCCTGCCTTGGCGGACCCGAACCCTTGGCAACGTTCCGTTCGCGTGGGGGTACAGGATGGTGTCGAAAGCGTGGTCTTCTCCGCTGCCACCGAGGCCCGGCTGGAAGATGCTGACGGTCGCTTGCTGCTCATGCTGCGCCCTCGCGAATCCTGGACGGCCTCGAGACTGGGCAAGTCTTTGCGCCTTTCGGGCGAAGGACAGGATCTGCGTGTCGAAGGGCCTGTCCGTGTCCTGCCGTCAGGAACCCCGCCCACCTTGGTCTATTGCGGACGCAAGTGGTACCGAGGAATTCTGGAGATTCGACCGGGTCTCGTCGCCATCAACGAGCTGCCCCTTGAGGATTATCTTTACGGCGTCGTGCCCTACGAGATGCCCGCGTCATGGCCCCTTGAAGCCTTGAAGGCACAGGCCGTGGCGGCGCGAACCTACACGCTGGCCAACCTCGGTGCCATGGCGGCCAAGGGCTATGATCTCAAGCCCACGACCGATCACCAGGTCTACGGTGGGGTTGCAAAGGAAGTGGCCTCGACCAACAGGGCCGTCGACGAGACACGGGGACAAACCCTGGTCTACGGCGGCAAGCTCATCAACGCCTTCTACTGCTCGGCGGCCGGCGGTTACACCGACAACGCCGAAACCGTCTGGGGAACCGCGTCCGTTCCTTGGTTGCAACCCGTTCCCGACTTCGATCAGGAAGCACCCAGCTACTCGTGGCAGAGGCGCCTCTCCCGAAAAGAGCTCGAGACTGCATTGGATCGCCACGGCGTGCGACTAGGGGCGTTGCAGACCCTGAACCCCCTCGAGCGTGGCTTCTCGAACCGCATCAAGCGCCTCGAGATCGTGGGTACCGGCGGACGTCGCATCGTATCGGGAGAGAAGTTCCGCTACATGACCGGCATGAAGAGTAGCCTATTCAATGTCGCAGCCGTCCCCCCCCAGGATGGCAAACCGGAAGGCTTTGCATTCGCCGGCAGGGGCCACGGTCACGGACTGGGCCTGTCGCAATGGGGGGCACGGGGGCTCGGTCGCATGGGCTATGGCCACCTGCAAATTCTCGGACATTACTACCCGGGTGCCCAGCTGCAACAGATCGAGACCGCCAAGTTGCCCACGTGGGGCATGCTTGCTTCACGATGAGTTCGCCGGACGAACGCCTCGAGGCCTACGACTTCGAACTGCCTGAGGACGCGATCGCCCAGCAGCCGACCGCCCGCAGGGAAGACAGTCGCCTCCTGCACCTGGGGCGTGACGGCGAGGGTCACGGGACCTTCGGAGACCTGGTCGAACTGCTGCGCGAAGGCGATCTGCTGGTCCTCAACGACACCCGGGTGATGCAGGCTCGGATCCATGCCAGACGACCAACCGGCGGACATGTCGAGGTGCTCTTGTGTGATCCGCAACCGGACGGCACGTGGACGGCCATGGTGCGACCGGGCAGGAAGGCCCGCGTAGGGGACCTCCTCCACGTCGGCGCACACAGCTTGGTCGTGGAGGGTGTTCGACAGGATGGGCTGCGCCTCGTGCGCCCTTCCACGGAGGCCGTGACCATCATGGCGGAAGCGGGCGAGTTGCCCTTGCCTCCCTACATCACTGGGCGTTCCGCCGAGGCCGCACGGTACCAGACGACCTATGCCCGGCATGATGGTTCCATCGCCGCACCCACCGCCGGTCTGCACTTTACCCCCGAGCTTCTGGCAAGTCTCGGAGACCGGGGCATCTCCCACGCCACGCTCACGCTGCACGTGGGATTGGGAACCTTCCTGCCGGTCAAGAGTGATTTCCTCGATGGCCACCAGATGCACGCGGAGCGCTTTGTCGTGCCTGCTGAAACCGCCGAGGCCATCACTGCCACCCGGGCCGCAGGCGGCCGGGTCATCGCGGTGGGCACGACCACGACCCGCACGTTGGAGGCCGTGGCGGCACGGTACGAACGAATCGTGCCGTGCTCGGGCGAAACCGATCTGTTCATCCGCCCCGGGCACGTCTTCCGAGCCATCGACGGCTTGATTACCAACTTTCACTTGCCGCGAAGCACGCTGCTGGTGCTGGTTTCAACCTTCGCGGAACACCTCGGACTCGGCGGACGTCCAAGAGTTCTGGCAGCATACGCGGAAGCCGTTCGGCGAGGCTACAGGTTCTACAGCTTCGGCGATGCGATGTTGCTGCTTGCTCAAAGCGTGCGCGCCAGCACTTCGGCAAGGTGAAGAATCTCGGGTCGCCCCCCGTTGTGGCGTCGGGCCGCCTCAAGCTGCATCTGACAACTCGGATTGGAGGTCACGATGACCTCCGGCGCCGAACGGACCAAGTCGTCCCACTTGGCCTGACCAAGTCGGTCGGCCGCCTGAGGCTGCAGGAAGGCATGAGTCCCTGCTCCCCCGCAACAACGTCCGGCATCGGCTACGGGAAGCACCGTGGCTCCGGCCCGTTCGAGCAGTTCACGGGCCGGTCCTTGCAGGCCTTGGCCGTGCAACAGGTGACAAGGGTCCTGATAGGCGACCCGCAAGGGACCTCCCTCAGCCCCCTCGAGCGGACGTCGAGGAGTCCATCCTGCCGTGAGGAGCGCCTCGGACAGGTCCAACACCTCCGGATGGCGCGAGGCACGGTGGGCCTTCAGGTGGGCTCCGCACCCGGCAGCCTCGGTAATCACCACGTCTCTCTCTACCAAGCCTTCCAGGACGCGTCGCACCCGGCCCATGGCGCGCTCACGTGCGCCATCATGGGCCTCAAGAGCACCGCAGCAACCTGAGGTTGCCCGCTCGACCCGAAAACCTGCCGACTCGAGCAAGCGCTCCGAAGCCCGGAGCACTCCCGGATAGACAACGGGCATGGCACAACCTTCGAGCAGGACGGCACGACGGGCACCTGACCCCGGAACCCCGCCCGTGAACTTACGTGTCGCGGACGACGGCGGTGGAAGCATCCCCACGAGCCTGCCCACGAAGGGCAACCGAGCTCGCCAACCCAGACGGGCGAGGACACGGACCGGCCACAACAACAGGCCGAACCGATGCCTGTGAGGCAGGACATGCCGAATCAGCGGACGCCAGACCAGACGACGCCATGACCATGGCCTTGCCGGCTCCAGGACCTCGGCCCGAGCGACCTCGAGCAACTCGCCATACCGCACGCCGCTTGGACACGCCGTCTCACACGCGCGGCACCCCAAGCAAGCATCCAACGCCGGAAGCACCTGGGGGACGGACACCTCTCCGCGCGTCGCACCCACCACGGCACGGATGCGTCCCCGGGGCGAGAAATCTTCACGACCCGTAAGTTGCCAGGTTGGACAGGCCTCCAAGCAGAGTCCGCAATGAATACAAGCCTGAGCCAGTTCGAGGATCCGATTGCCGTGCTGCATGGGGCCATGATGTGGCAGGAGCGTCTCGGACGCGAGCCCCGGAAGGCTTTCCCACTCATGTCGGCGAAGGGACAGCTTGACCCCGGTTGTCTGCACCTCGCACCATGGCGCCATGCCGGCCCTCATCATGGCCCTCCTGGCTGCAGCGGCAGCCTTTGCCGCCGCCATGGCGCGCATGGGTCGCCAGCGGCGACTGCGTGCGGAGGGGACGAGCCGATACCTCGACGTGGCTCGCCAGGGCGAAGCTCTGGTGAAGGATCTGGACGAGCTCTTGCCCTTCGCCGAAGTCGTGGCCTGGCTTCCTCCCTTGCCCGGCAGCAGGCCCTGGGCCGCAGGCGACGAGGTCCTCATCCTGAAGCAGCAAGCCGGAGAGGGACTCGATCGTCTCGCCACGGTGCGTTCAGCCCTGGCGCAGGGACGATGGGCCGAAGCTTCGCGTCTGATGGACCTCGTCCAAGGCATGTTCCAGGAGGCGCAAACGACGCTGCATATTCTGCAGGAGCGTCTCGGAGCCATGGACAATCTTTGGGCTTTGCCGGCCACGGCGGCCGTCTTGCTTCAGAAGGCCAGAGTCCGGACGGGCAGGCCAGAGGCCCATCCCCGGGCCGAGGAGGCTGTCGCTGAAGCCGAATCCGCCATGGCAGCTCACGTGACCTTGAGCCCTGCAGAGCGTGCGAGCGGGAGCCGACGATTGGCTCTCGCTCTGGGCTTGAGGGACCTCGCCCTCACCGCCCGTGCCCGCCAGCCTCGGATCGTGGATCTGGTGCGAACCGAAGCGCCAATCCTGCTGGAACGCCTCGAAGACGCGGGAGCGATGCAGGTAGGGAATGCCGCGGAACGATTGGGAGCGTTGCGGCGAGAGCTGGTCGACGCCGTCTCGGCCTTGGACGATCACAGGCTTGAAGACGCGGAGGTCCTGGCGCGCCAGGTGCGCGACCGCGGCCACCGCCTGCTGGCGGAGCTCGAAGCCGGCATCCTCGCAGCGCCCGAGACGGGAGCAGCGAAATCCAGGACATTAATCATCCAGGCCTTGGTTCCCGCGTTCCTCGTGGGTCTCATCGCCAGCGCGATGACCACGCGGATCGGCCACATGCTGCCCGTGCGCGGCCCTGCGGATCGTCGCCCGCTCAACGTGGCACAGGGTGCGCCAACACGCGCGACGAGCGAGCTGACCGAAGATCTCGGGGCAGCCAACCTGACGGATGGCCGCCTCGAGACCGCGTGGGTCGCACGTCAGACGCTGCTGGACAGTCCCGTGGCCGTCATCGGCCTTCCTAAGCCCGTCCCGCTGGCCTCCATCTCGGTCCTGCCGCTGGCCGTTCCTCCGAGTGCCTGCACCTGGGAGATCGACGTCTCCACCGACCATCGCCGCTGGGTGACCGTCGGCCGTACGACCGGGGCGGGGGCACCGCGGCCCGAGGAGGCTGCATGGGGGACCGTGACTCCGGAAGGCTCGGCCTCGTGGCAGTTCATCCGGATTCGACCGCTCGACTGGGGCAGGTCGGGGGTGGGGGTCTTCGAGATCCGGGCCTGGACACGCTGAGTCTGCGAAGTCCGCAGGGACTCAAAACGTGGCAGCAGCCACGCACAGACTCGACTTCACGCGTCGCCACCCAGATCGAGGGACCAGCGGGTTCGTGGCGCCGCATCCCAGGCATCGCGCCTTCCCGCCAACAGCCAGGCTCGGCCGAGTGCCGCGACCATCGCGGCATTATCCGTGCATAGCTCTGGCGGTGGACAGGCGAAGGTGAGGCCACGCTCGGCACAGGCACCGGCCATTCGCTCGCGCAGAGAGCGATTGGCCGCGACACCCCCGGCGAGTGTGACATGCGCCAGCCCTTCCTCCCCCGCCACCCGCACCGTGCGATCGACAAGCACGTCCACCACAGCTTCCTGAAAGGATGCGCACAAGTCGGCCACGGCCAGGGGACCTTCTCTTCTCGGGTCCCAACCTTCCACCACGCGGCGCACCGCGGTCTTGAGACCAGAGAACGAGAAGTCCCGGGGCTGATCCAAGCGCGCCCGCGGGAAGGCAAACGCTGCGGGATTGCCGGTACGGCCCAGTCGATCCACAGCCGGACCGCCAGGATAGCCGAGTCCCAGGAGACGCCCCACCTTGTCATAGGCTTCTCCCGCCGCATCATCACGGGTCCTGCCCAACTCGCGCATATGCCCCGCACCCTCCACCCGCACCAGGGTGGTGTGACCTCCTGAGACCAGCAGGCAGAGGAAGGGCAAAGGAGTCCGAGGGTCTGCCGCGACATTGGCCCAGACGTGAGCCGCGAGGTGATGAACCCCCACGAAGGGCAAGCCTCGCGCGAAGGCCACCGCCTTCCCCGCCATCAACCCCACGAGGAGGGCACCTGCAAGTCCGGGCCCCCGGGTGGCCGCCACACCGCCGAGGTCATCCCAGCCGACGCCCGCCTCCGCGAGGACTTCATCCAGCAAATGGCCCAAAGACTCCACATGCCGGCGGCTGGCCATTTCGGGGACGACCCCGCCGTAGCGGGCGTGCATGTCCGCCTGCGAGGCCACGAGATTCGCAAGGATCCTGCCGTCCTCCCCGACCAAGGCCAACGAGGTCTCGTCGCAGGAAGACTCGAGACCAAGGACAATCATGAGAGCCCCTGACCTTCATCGGTGTCGCCTTCGAGCGAGGCCACCGAAAGACGCCGCACCGGCGCCTGCTGCTGGAACCAAGTCAAGGCCAGACGACCCATCGCCACGGTCCCGGCATATCCCAGGCCACCTGCCACCAACCAACCTGGGCCGGGCACGAGCTTCGCGAGTTGCCTTGCAGCCGTGCGCCACCCAAGCCCCGCCCCCAGCACCGCCAACAGCTCCTGCAAGCGCTCGAGCTGGATCGGCAGATCATGCATGGCGGCCATCCGCAGGACCATCTTGACCTGATTGGCTGTCATCAAAGGCATGTCGGCACCAGGCAAGGGTAGGGCCCCGACCATGGCGTTTTGCTTGGCGGTGGCCGTGACCTCACGCCATGCCAAAGGACGCCGCAACAGCGTGAACTGGCGCGCGAGCGCCACCCCATGATCGGGCACCAGACGCGCCAGGAGGGTCGCGACGTGGTCTGCGGCAGGTCCAGGGTCCTGCCCCACCAGGACATCCTCGCGCGCCACCCCGGCCACCCGCGCGGCTCTCCGAGCCATCACGGCCAAATCGATCTCGTTGGCATGTGGCAGCAAAACCAGGCGAGGAAGGCGGGTCTCCAGCGAACGGGAGAGCCGGTCGGCTGCTGCTTCGTCCCAAGGGCCCTGAGACCAAAGCACCAGCGCCACGTCGGCATCGGGCAGCACCTCGCCGGGCTTCGCGACACACAAGGTACCCGGATGATCGAGACCCGGATCCAGAGCGGTTTCCCATCGGCTCCTCACCGGCCCGGGCTCCGCAACCAGCAAGAGAGTCGCAGGTGCCGAGGAAGCCGCCCTGACGTCACGCCAGGCGGCCAGCATCTCTTTCAGGGCTTCGGTCGCCATACGCACGAGGGCTGGCCCTCCCACGCGCATGCTACCATTCCGTGCAGGTTCAGCCATACTGCCCGAGGTTTCCTAGTGCGTCTGCCCATCATGCTGCTGGCCCTGCTGCTGGCCCTGCCAACCCAGGCCTTGGCTGCCGTCCCGGGCACCAACCCCTGGGTGCCCTTCGCCGAGGGGCCAGACCTCGTCATCCTGCATACGAACGATACGCACTCACACCTCGAACCCTTCGACCGAAAGAACCTGAAATCCGTGGGCGGGATCGCACGCCGTGCGACCTTGGTTCGCCAGGCAAGGCGCCAACTGGGCGACAAACTGCTGGTTCTGGATGCCGGCGATACCTTCCAGGGCACGCCGGTATTCAACTTCTACAAGGGTAAGGCGGAATTCGAGGCCATGGACGCGGTGGGCTACGACGCGACCACCGTGGGCAATCACGACCTGGATGAAGGCCTCGCCAACCTCAAGACCCAACTCACTGGTCGCAAGATACGCATGATTTGTGCGAACCTCGTGTCCAGTGACACCCGCAAGCCTGTGTTCCAACCCAACTGGATCGTTTCTCGGGGAGCGCATAAGGTAGGGATCTTCGGGGTAATTGGCGAGGTCAACGCTTGGCAGTCCATCGCCAGGAAGCATCGCAAGGGGCTCGAGGCCCTTCCGGCCGCCACCGTGGCCCTCCAGCAAGTCAAAGAACTACGCGCCAAAGGCTGTCGCACCATCCTGATGCTCTCGCACTCAGGTTTCGAAGAAGACCAGAAGCTTGCCGCGGAAGTTCCGGGCATCGACCTCATCCTCGGCGGCCATAGCCACACTCGGGTGGACCACCCGAAGGAAGTTCGCTGCGGAGCCTGGACGACGTTGGTGGCTCAGGACTTCCAGTGGGGAGAGCTGCTCGGCCGGATTGAGCTGGATCTGGATCCGGAAGGTCGTATCCAGGCCCACAACGGCTTCCTCGTACCCGTGGCCGGAGACACGCCGGCGGCCGAAGACGTCACGACTCTCGTCGGCGGCTATACGGAACGGATTGCGGTCGCGATGAGAGAAGTCATTGGCCAAGCCCCGGAAGGGCTCTCCGCTGAGGGGAAGTACGAACGGGAATGCGGACTGGGTCGCTGGGCCGCCGATATCGTCAGGAGCACGACGGGCGCGGAAATCGCCTTCCTGAACGCCGGAGGCCTGCGCGCATCGATCAACCCTGGCCCCATCCGGGTGGAAGATATCTTCCAGGTTTTCCCCTTCGAGAATAGCCTTGTGACCGTTTCGATGTCCGGGGCTCGCGTCAGGAGCCTGCTCGGCCTCGTCGCCCGTCGGCAGGCGGGCCTGCTGTACATGTCCGGTGCAACGGCCGTGCTCGAGAACGGCGCGGCGAACGACGTCCGGGTCGGGGGCAAACCGCTGGAGGACGGTCGCCTGTACCGTATCGCCACCATCGATTATCTGGCTCAAGCCAACGACAAGTACACGACCTTCTCCGAGGCCACCGACCTGAAGGACCAAGGGCTCCTGCTGCGAGACGCCATTCTGGCCTGGGTACGCAAGCATCCTGCGGCCACTGAACCCTCCGATATCCGGCTGCACGTGCGCTCTTGGCCCGCAGGTTCGTGAGCGTAACCCCGCCCTTCTCCGGGCATCATGCAGCTTGGCCCCCTTGGGGGCCATCCCGGACGAACCCCTACCGGCCACCCGCCGGTTTACGCCCCCGAACAGGAGCACCCCGCCTCATGTTGCTTCGTCGCCTCGTCCTCGCGGCCGTCGCCGCAGGACTCACCTTCACCAGTCTTGCACCAGCAGCGGAAGCCGTCCGGACCACCGTGCGCGGCAAGGCCGAGCGCTTCGATCTGACTGCGGCCGAACAGACCAAAGTCAATGCCGGTGACATCGTCACCCGCCATGAGCGTCATGGTTCCAGTAACGAGTTCTATGCGGCCGGACTCATCAAGGCCAACATCAACAAGGTCTTCGACTACTATCGCGACCACAACAACACAACTAAATTCCAGAGCTCCATCAAGAAGATTGACCCCTTGATCCTCGACGACGAGAAGACCCGCTACCGCCAGCTCAAGTACACGCTCAGCCTGCCCTGGCCGATCGGTCAGCGCCTGTTCATCCTCGACCTGCAAGGTGACGGCGAGGTGGACAAGTGGGGAGACATCTGGTGGTCGTACAACAAGGGGGAAGTGGACGGCTTCAAGGGCCAGATCACCGAAATGATGGGGTCCTACGTCATGACGGCCAAGGGTCCCGACACCACCCTGCTGCGCTATCACGTGGCCACGGACCTGAACACATGGATTCCCGGTTGGTTGATCGGCTTCATCCAGGGAGGAACCATCAAGAACGTGATCGAGCAAGGGCGCAAGGACCTGCAGTAACCGCAACGTGCCGAACAGGGGCCGCCTCCCGTCGGAGGCGGTCTCTGTTCCTTTTTTTGGACCCTCAAACCTTAGGTACCCCTTGAAGTCCGGATGACCCCCCCTTAACCGGCTCCTCGGCTCAGGTCACGATAGTCAGCTATGGCTTCCCAAGACCTCCTCGCGCTGTCCCGCGCGGTCCGCCCCCGGCCCGCACCGGTACAGGCCGGAGGGTCGTCCTCCTCCATGGTCCCCGTGGTGGTTGCCTGGAACGACCAGCGTACGCCGACCCAGATGGCAACCTTGCCCCGGGACAGCTTTCAGGCCAGTCCCGCGTGGCAGGCGGCATCCCCGCTTTATCCCCAGGCCTTGGGTCCCTTGCCGGCGAGCTCGGTGCCGATGGCCCAACCCTCAGCCCCACAGGCAGCCGTCCTGCCCTTGGCTCCCATGGCGCCGACGATTCCTGCAGCCCCCACGGGCCCGGTCACTCTTGCCGCGGGCCAGACGGTCGGCTACCAGCACCTTGATCAGGTACAGGCTGCGCCCGGCAGCGCCGTGGTGCAGATTGGCGAAGACTTGACGAGTGTCGCCCAGAGAGTGCTGGGCGACGCCAACCGCTGGCCAGAGATCTACGAGATGAACCGGGACCAAATCCTGAACCCTGAGGTCATCCTGCCCGGCATGGTCCTGCGTCTGCCCACCGGTCCTCGCCCGACTCCACCGGTGCCCGCACCGGCTCCGCCAGCCCCCATCCCGGCCCCGGAGCGGCCCCTTCCCCAAGAAGGCGACCTTGATGCGCTCAAGAACCTCAAACCAGAAGAATTGGCGTGGTTAGGAAAAAACAACAAGCAGAAATTCTTCGCGATGCTCAAGCCGGCTGCTCTTGAAGCTGAGCGGAAATACGGCGTGCCCTGGCAGGTCACCTTGGCACAGGCTGCGCTCGAAAGCGGCTGGGGCAAGCATGGCATCGGGGGCTACAACATCTTCGGTCACAAGGGCACCGGTCCCGCGGGCTCTGTCATGGTGGACACCTCGGAATGGGACGGCTCGAAGTACATCCGCATCAAGGACAAATTCAAGCGCTATGCGAACTACGCCGAGGCCCTCGAGCACCACGGCAAGACCTTCCATAACGGCTATTACAAACGGGCTCTGGCCTCCTTCGAGCAGACGCGTGATCCCGTGAAGTTTGCCCATCTGCTGACGGGCGTCTACGCGACCAGCCCTGTCTACGGTCAGTCCCTCGAGAAGATGATGCGCCAATACGGCCTGATCTGAGTCCGTAAGGCCCCGTGAAAGTCCGCAACCGCTACAATCGGTAATATGCTGGACGGATGGCTGGTCGCGCTCTTCGCGCTGCTCTCCCCTGTCGGAGGCTCCACCGCCCCCGCCGGGACAGGCCGTCTCCTCGAGGTCGGGCCCGGGGACACCATCCAAAGCGTCCTATGGCAGGCACGCAGTGGGGATCGGATTCGCATCAGCGGCCCCCACGAAGAACGTATCTTCCCGACCTTCGACATCACACTCGAAGCAGGGGAGGACGGACTTCTCATGGGACGCGACGGTCCGGCTCTGACCATTGGTGCAGGCATGACCGTTCGGATCGCGGGCCTCGGGTTGCAGCGACGAGACTCGACGGGTTTGCCGGGTGGGCCGGTCATCTCCGTTCGTGACGGCCAATTGCTGGCCATCGATGCCCGAATCATCGCTGATTCCCACGAAGCGCTGCGCGTCTCCGCCCATGGCAGCGCAGAACTCAAGGAGACCCTTTGCCGCTCCGAGCGGGGCACGGCTCTCCGGGTCGGCGATCACTCCGTGGTGCAGGTCGAGGGCGGACGAATAGAGGGTGGACCTCGCCCGGCGGTTCTGGTCTCGGAACTCGGCCGCACGAGCCTGACGGGGTGTCGGATTTCTGGCAGGGACACCCTCGTGCGGCTGGAAGACGATGCTTTTTTCGGCATGGCTGGTGGCCTGCTGGAAGGCGGTAAGAAAGGACTCGTCCTCGCCCAGCGCGCGACAGCACGCCTTCACGCCGTCTCGGTCGAGGCCCAGCAGGAAGCAGGGTTGGCCCTGACCGACAAGACCGATCTGGCGGTCAACGAGGCCACCGTATCCCCCAAGACCGGCGTGGCGTTGGCGTTGGGGGGGGATGCCCGTTTGATCAGCAGACGCACGACATGGACGGGCAGCCCCGCCCGGGCGGCGCTGCTGGGTGTGCAGGCCGTGTGGCTCGGGCTGGGCGATCGCTGGACGGGATGGACGCGTGAAGGCGTGACCGTGGCCGACCATGCGGTGCTGGCACATCGCGGACTGGTGGTGCGACAGCTGCCCCACGCGGCCTTGCAGGTGTCTGGCGGCAGCCGTGTCCTGCTGGATGAACCCGATGTCCAGGGCCTGTCGGGGGATGGCATCGTGCTCGTCGACGATGCGAGACTTTCCTTGAAGGGTGGGCGCTTCACCCAGATTGGTCGAGATGTCGTCGTGGCAGAAGGCCGATCGCGCGTGACCCTCGAGAACATTGAGTTCAACGAAGGACGGCGCCACGCGGTGGTCTGCGGGGATGAGGCCCGGGTCCTCGTCCGCGGGGGCCAGGCCCGGGGGTTTCGTGAAGCCGCCATGATGGTCCGCGGCAAGGGACAAGTCCGGCTCGAAGGCGTCCGCTTGATCGAACATCTGGGGATTGCGGCGCTCGCCATCGGCGATGGTCGGCTCGACCTCGACAACTGCGACTTGCGGGGCGGTCGCCAAGGCTTGGCCTATCTCGGTCGTTCGACGGGCGAGGTCATCTCGTGCCGTATCTTCGACCACAAGGCGGATGGCGTGACGGTCCAGGACATGGCCCGACCGGTGCTGCGAGGCATCGAAATCCGCGGCCAAGGCCAGGCCGGCCTTAGGGTACTGGATGGAGCCAGGCCCCTCCTGGAGCGTTCGGTGTTGGCTGGCAACGAGGTGGGGCTGTCGGTAGAGGCTCCCGGCCACACGCGCGGCCAGCCCCTGCTGGGCCTGAACCGGGTCTCGGGCAACCGCTTCCTCGATCACGAGGGACTTCTCCCCGGCCCGATGCTGCGGGACTGAATCACCCCGACAGGCGTTGCGACCTCCTCGGCGACCCCGGCATGTTCAGTCGTGTCCCCGTGGTCGAGGTTCCCAACGGATGCGCATCGCCCTGCTGGCTCCCATACAGGAGCGCTGTCCCCCCCCCGCCTATGGCGGCATCGAGAGGGTGGTAGCCCTGCTGGCGGAGGGATTATGCGCCCAGGGACATCAGGTCACGCTCTTCGCGACAGGTGACAGCCGCACCCCGGCCACGCTTTCGAGCACGGAGCCCCGCGCCCTGCGCACGCAGAACCTTCCCGGACATGACCTGCGTCTTCGCGATCTACGACACGTGGCAGCAGCACTGTCCCGAGCCGACCAATTCGATCTGATCCACAACCACCATGGCCCGATGCCGCTGGGCTGGGAAACCGACACGCCCATGTTGACGACCTTGCATGGGCCGATGACCCCGGAGCAACGTCGGCTCTACCAGGGACATCATCCGTGCGCGGCCATCAGCCACCATCAGGCCCGCCACGCATTGGACGTCCGTGTCGTAGGCGTGGTCCACAATGCCATTGATCTTCTGCCGTTCCGCCACAGCCCCCCAGCCAACGGGGTGCTGGAGCCCCATGAGCACGGCCGGGCACTGGTCTTCCTCGGACGCTTCTCGCCGGAGAAGGCCCCGCATCTGGCCATCAGCACAGGTCGCCGCCTCGGACTCCCTGTCGTGCTGGCCGGCAAGATCGATCCCGTCGACCGCGCTTATGCCGAGGAAGCCGTGTTGCCGCATATCGACGGCCGTCACGTGCGCTGGGTGGGAGAGATCGGCGGGGACCGAAAGATCGCCTTGCTTCAGGGCGCCCTCGCCCTGCTTCATCCCGTCTGCTGGCCCGAGCCCTTCGGTCTCGTGCTGGTGGAAGCACTTGCTGCGGGTACGCCGGTCGTGGCTCTGGGAGAAGGTGCCATTCCCGAAATCATCGATCACGGCGTGACCGGTTGGGTTGCCCGTGACCCCGGCGGCTTGGAGGAAGGCGTGCGTCAGGTCGCCAAGCTCGATCGGGGACCGCTGCCCGCCGTAGCCGCGCAGCGGTTCTCGCCTGCCAGGATGACCCGAGGATATCTCGAGATCTACCGACGGCTGCTGGAGGGTGTCGCGTGAACCACCCGGCCCCGGATACGGGTGGCGAAAGTAGCCACGAAGTCGACGAGGAGCTCACGCGGCTGCTGCAGTCTGGATGTCCCCTGGTCCTTCGCTCCTGTCGCCATACACGACAAGTCACACGTGAAGGCGGACTTTTCCTGGTGTCGGATGACGATGGCAATATCCAGCCGGGCTGCCGCTGCGGCATGGGGCTGTATCTCGGGGACACCCGATTCCTTTCTGGTCTCGTGATGACCGTCCAAGGGGCCCTGCCAACCTTGCTTTCGCATTCAACGGAGACCAACCGCCGCTCGGAGGTCGAGTGGATGAACCCCAGGCTCTCCTTGGCGGATGGCCGGGAGCTGCCGCAAGAAACCCTCTATGGCCGTACCATCCGTGAGTTGGGAGAGGGTGTCAGTGAACGGGTGCGGCTGGTCAACTATCACAGCGACGACGTGGATCTGACCGTCGAAGTGGACTTTCAGGCGGACTTCGCCGATATCTTCGAGGTCCGGGGCATGACCTGCGGTCGCGCAGGCACTTTCCTGCAGACGCGACGGACCGAGGACGGGGTGGTCTTTGCTTACCGCGGGGCCGACGACATCCTGCGTGAAACCCGGCTGCATTTCGAACAGGCTCCCCACCAGGTACGCATGGAACGCCTGGGTGCCGCCGCGGCCCGAGCAACGATCGTCTTTCGTGTCACCGTTGGCGGACGCGGGGCCGATACGGTGCTGGGGTGGCGGGTCGCGCCACTTGCCGTTGGCCGCGATACCGCAAGGCCCGCGGCCGGACTTCCGATCTGCGGCGGGGGGATAGGAGCGATTCCGCCCGCCACGCTTCACACCAGCCACGAAGTGATGAACCTCGTGCTTGATCGTTGCCGCCGCGACCTCGCCTCCCTCACGACCGTCTACGAGTCCGGTCCGATCGCCGTCGCGGGGCTGCCGTGGTATGCGGCGCCATTCGGCCGGGACAGCCTGCTCACGGCCATGCAGACCCTCTGGCTGGGACCCGACCTGGCGAGAGGCACGCTACGCTATCTGGCACAGCGTCAGGCCAAGGCCGAGGATCCCTTCCGCGATGCCGAGCCCGGCAAAATCATGCACGAGGTGCGCGGGGGCGAGCTGGCCAATCTGGGGCGTATCCCCCACACGCCCTACTACGGCTCGATCGACAGTACGCCGTTGTTCTTGATCCTACTGTCCGAGACCTTCCGCTGGACGGGTGACACCGACCTGCTGGATGAGTTCTGGGACGCCGCCGAACTCGCCTTGATGTGGCTCGAAGGCTATGGAGACCGCGACGGCGATGGATTCGTCGAGTACCGGACCGCAAGCCCCATGGGCCTTGCCGCGCAGGGCTGGAAAGACTCCCATGACAGCGTGCCGCACGAGGACGGGCGGCTGGCCACGCCGCCCATCGCACTGGTGGAGGTCCAGGGTTATGCGTGGGACGCACGGATGCGATTGGCCGAGCTCTGCGTGCTGCGTGACCAGAGGCTCCTCGCCGAGCGCTTGCTGCGCGACGCGGCCACCCTCGCACGACAATTCGACCAGCGCTTCTGGTGTCCCTCCAAAGGCACCTACGCCTTGGCCCTCGATGGCGACAAACGACAGGTCACGCCACGAACGTCCAATCCCGGACACGCGCTCTGGAGCGGTATCGTGCCCGCACGGCGCATGCAGACGCTGGTCCGCAGCCTGATGGGACCCGCCATGCACTCCGGCTGGGGCATTCGCACGCTTGCGGCGGACAGTCCCGTCTACAACCCCCTGTCCTACCATAACGGTTCGGTCTGGCCCCACGACAATGCGATCATCGCAGCTGGCCTGGCCCAGTCGGGCTTCAAGGCCGAGGCCATGCGCATCCTCGAGGGCCTCTTCGAGGCCGCCCAACACTTCCCCTACTACCGATTGCCTGAGCTGTTCTGCGGCTTCGCCCGGCAGGGGGACATGTCCACACCGGTACCTTATCCCGTAGCCTGCGCACCTCAGGCATGGGCCGCAGGCGCACTTTACATGGTCCTCCAGGCTGTCCTTGGCATTCAGGCCGATGCACCTGCGGGTCTCCTGCGGATCCGCGAGCCTCTGCTGCCCTCGTGGCTCGAACAGGTCTCAATCCAAGGGCTCCGCGTGGGCAAGGCGACACTCGACCTGCAGTTCCAGCGGCAGGGGGAGGGCACGGTGGCGCGTGTCCTGCGCAAGCGAGGCACGGTCAGGGTCTTGATTGAAGGCTGAGGCGGGCGTGATACCATGAAGGTCCCCCATGCCTCAAGGAGGTCCCTTCGATGGACCAGGGTGCATTCCGAACGCTCGGCGAATGTCCTTTCGGGACGGTCTGGTATGTCGATGGCGAGGACAAGATCGTCGTCAATGCCTTTCAGGCTGCGCTGTACTTCACCGTGGAGGAGTTCGCGCAATTCGCCCGCATGATCAAGGATGCCGACACCCGGTTGGCCGAGGGCCGTGGGCGCCGACCGGCCACGCCTCCCGCCCCCGCGCCTGCCCCGGCTCCAGAGGCAGGTTCCAAGATTCGCCAGTTCCGCCCCGCACAACGTCCACAGGACGACTGATCCCCATCGAGGTTTCCCCAGACCATGCCCCGCGCCATCATTCACACCACCGCCGGCCCCATCCACCTCGACCTGCACGCCGAGGCCGCACCTGCCACGGTCGAAAATTTCGTGACCCTTGTCCGCAAGGGCTACTATGACGGCCTGACTTTCCATCGCGTCATTCCTGGATTCGTCAGCCAAGGCGGCTGTCCCGAAGGCACCGGTCGAGGAGGCCCCGGCTACACCATCAAGTGCGAGACGGCGGGCAACCCCCACAAGCATGTCCCGGGTGCGCTGTCGATGGCCCATGCAGGCAAGGATACGGGTGGCAGTCAGTTCTTCCTGGTCCACGAGGCCCAACCCCATCTTGACGGCGTGCACACGGTCTTCGGGCAGGTGACGGAAGGGCTTGACCTTGTCCGCGCCATGAAGGGCGGTGACGTCATGACCAAGGTCGAGATTCTCGAAGACTGAGCTTCTCCGACGAAGCCCCCGCCCTCAAGCGGGGGCTTTTTCGTGCCGATGGCATGGATGCCATGCGCATCGAGATCACCCAGGCGGTGGCCGGAGAGGTCCTGAAGGAGCTCCTCGGCCACGAGACCGTCGCCACGCCCCAGCGTCAGGCCGTGCAGCCGGTGCAGGCAGCAGATCGCTTGGCTCAGTCGGGCGCCCCCGAGCGCGTGCTGCAGCCGGGCCGGGCCGTGGCCGACCACGTGCTGGCCTCGGCTGTCACGGCCATGGAGCGAGCTCTCGGGCAGGGGAAGGAGGGCTTGGCCCTCGAGCTGCGCCGCAGGGGAGCACGAAGGGTGGTTCGACTGGTTCGGCGCGACGACGGTCACGTGCTACGCGAATGGGACGGTTCCGCTTTCATGGATGCGGTCCGACGGGGTGGGGCCCTGTCGGGTGGCAGTCTCGTCGACTTGGAAGGCTAGGACTTCGATATGGCCTTGCAACTTTCCGGACTCGCCTCGGGGATGGACACCAAGTCCGTCATCGAGCAGCTGATGCAGCTGGAGCAGCAGCCCGTCTTGAGCATGCAGCGGCGGCAGGCCACGCTTCGGCAGCAGAATGACGCCTTTCAGGCCATTTCGAAGCGTCTCACCGATCTGAAGACCAAGGCAACCGCCCTGACTCGTGATGCCACCACGAAGGCCATGAAGGCTTCGACCTCGGATGCCGCGATTCTGGGTGCCACCGCTTCGACCATCGCTGCACCGGGTTCGCTTTCCGTGACGGTCAAGGCTTTGGCCACGGCCACTCGGGCCAGCTCGGTGGCCTCGGTGGGTAAACCTCTCGACCAGACCAGCCTCACACAGGATGTCACGACCCTGCCGACGGCCCAGCCCATCACCCCGGGTTCCTTCACGGTCTCCTGGACAGCGGGTGGCGTCTCGCAATCGGCTCAGGTCACGGTGACCGCCGCAGGCGGGGGTACCAACACCTTGCAGGAGGTCTTGACCGCCATCGGCTCTGCCACCGGCGGTGCCGTGATGGCCTCGGTGAGCAACAACCGCATCGTCCTTTCGTCAGCGACCGCGACAGCCATCCAGACAGGGGCAAGCGGAGACAGCAGCAACTTTTTGCGGGCCACGCACCTGCAGGGGGCCACATTTGCCAGCAGCGGTCCCGCAGGGGGCAGCGTCACGTCGACGCAGGTCGTGGGCACGGTCTCCACGAGCAAGACCCTGGCCACGGCAGGCCTAGGCACAGCTCTGGCCACAAGCAGCGGTAGCTTCACGCTCAACGGCAAGACCATCACCTGGGATGCCTCCACGGACAGCCTCGCGGACGTGCTTTCGCGTATCAATTCGGCGGGCGCCGACATGGTTGCCAGCTACAGCCAGGTGGACGACAAGGTTGTATTGACCAGCCGAAGCACCGGTTCGGCAGCCCTCTCGTTTGCCGACGTGAGCGGCAACCTGTTGGCGGCCCTCGGTCTGGATAGCGCACAGCAAGAACGCGGGACCGACGCCCGGATCGTCGTCGCGGGCTTCAATGGGGGTGCCGACATCGTGTCGTCCGGCAACGACTTCACAGCGGTCGTCCCCGGCGTGACCTTGACCGCTCGCAAGGTGGATGCCACGCCGCAGACCGTCACGATCGACCGTGAGCCCGCCAGCCTGGTCTCGGCCGTAAAGGACTTCGTAAACTCCTACAACAGCATCGTGGACGCTCTCGACAGCGCGACGGCGAAGGGTGCCCCGAACGCGGGGGATCCAAGACTCGCAGGCATCCGGCAGAAGCTGGCCACGATGATGACTGGTCGCATCGGCAACTATTCCGAAGGCTATGATTCGCTGGGCTCGTTGGGCATAGGGGCAAGCAAGGAAGACCGCAAGCGGCTGACAGTCAACGAGAGCAAGCTCAATGAAGCGCTGCTGTCCAACCGGGATCGGGTGGCCGAGCTCTTCCAGCGCGTGGACACCAGCCCGACGGTCACGCCGGTGGGCCTCGCCCGCAAAATGGTCAGTTACCTCGACGACCTCCAGAGTACCGACGGAGTGTTCAAGACCCAGCAGCAGACGGTCGACCGGCGCGTGCAATCCCTCGACAAATCCATCAAACGCAGAAACGAACAGATCGAGCGCAAGCGCGTGCAGTTGCAGCGCCAGTTCACGCGCATGGAGCAGGCGATGGCGAAGATGCAGTCACAACAGAACGCGTTCATAAGCCAGATGAACCAAATCAACCAGGCGCGCTAAGGAGGTCCCCTATGAACCCGATGGCCGGCAACCCCTATGCCCAGTATCAGGCGGCACAACTCGAGACCGCGCCGCCTGAACGTCTGTTGTTGATGCTCTTCGATGCCGCCATCCGCTTCGCCGGGCAAGCTCGCCAGGCGATGGTCGACAAGCGGATCGAAGAGTCCCACAAGAACTGCGTCCGGGTACAGAACATCCTGACGGAGTTGATGACCACGCTTAGATTCGACGTCGGCGGCGATGTGGCCCGAAATCTGTTTGACTTGTATGAATTCCTGCACCACACGACCATCCAGGCTAACGTGAAGAAAGACCCCGGGCAGATGGATCTCGTCATTGGACATCTCAAGGATCTGCGTGAAGCTTGGGGCCAAGCGGCGCGGAATGTCGCAAGCCAGCGAACCCGCACGGCTACTGCATGAGTCAGGAACCACCCGCTGCCGGTTCGCCGCTGCCCGTCTGGCAAGAGGCGTTGCAGTTGGGAGAGACCGTCCTGACACGTGTGGCCGAGGAAGACTGGGACGGCGTCATCACCTTGCAGGAGCAACGTGAACAGCTCGCGGCCGAGGGGCAGGCGCGTCTCTCCCTTCTGGGATCGACGGAAAGACCTTTGGCCATCCGACTGCTGCAGGCGTTGAACCACCAGCTGCAGCACGAGAGCCACGTCATCCGACAAGCGATGACCCGCAATCGCTCCCAGGCGATGCAACTTGCTAGGGCCGCCGGCGCCCTCGAAGGATATGGGACGGTCTCAGGCGAGCTCTTGCCCGTCGAAGACACCACGCGTCTGGACGTGGAGCATTGAGGGCACGGTTCTGGCCAGCCGACACCCCTACCTGATTCCCGGTGATGTCCTGACCAAGGACCTGCTGGCTCCGGATACCGGTACCGTCCTGGTCCCTGCCGGCACCGTCCTGAACCACGAGGCGATCATCCGCATCCGGGCCGCAGGGCTGGAGCGATCGACGCTGCGGTTGGTGACCGCTGCACGGCAGGCCCTCGCGTCCGGCATGAACCTGCGAGCCTTCGGGGGCCAACCGGCAAGCCTCGCCAGCACCCTCGTCCAGGTCAAGGCCAAGCGCATCATGGCGACGACGGCGGGTCTCAGGGCACTTCTTCTTCTTATGGTGATCATGGGGTTCGTGTTGGCTTTCCTGACGAATCACGCTCCGCTCACCATGCTCTCCTTCGTCAGCTTCGCCGTACTGTCCATCGTGACCCTGTCGACCGGCTCGACCGCGCAGACCTATACGCGCCATTTGAAGGAGTTACGCGCCATCGAGCGCGCCTCCCGAATCAAGCAACAGAATCTGGAACGTCGGGCGCAGGAGGGCGAAGTTGCCGCCATCAAGGAGTTGTTGGCCGGACAGACGCTTGGTGACGAACACGTCCTGGGCCTTGAAGCAGGCAAGGGCTGGGTGGTCGCCCACGTGCTGCTGCCGGATGCCCGCTTGTTGCTGTCGCCTGCGGGCCTCGGGTTCAATGTGCCGGCCGCTTCGGTAAATCCACCAGTCCAAGAGCTGGACCCCATACCTGAGGTGGTGACGCCAGAAACCGCAGACGAGGTCCCTACCGGGACCGAGGAAGCCCAGGCCCCGCTCGCGGACACACAGACCGAAGAGATGACGAATGCCTCGACGTCGGACGTGGCCGAAGGGGCGAGAGTCGGCGAGCTGTTGCCAGAGGGGGGCCACACCCTGCGCCTTGCGTCCGGTGCGGCCATCGAGGCCCTGTACAACCACGCAGCCCAGCAAATTCAGGCGGTCATGTCGGCCAGTCCCATGACACGGCATCTTGCACTTTCCTTCCACGACGCCTGCGTCCGCCCGGCCAGACCCCGACAACCCTATTGGGGATGCGTCGCGAACTTCCGCATCACGCGTGAGCAGTTCCTCGACGGCCAAAGAGAGAACGAGCTGTCACTCTTCCTGACACGTGCCCGCAATGTGCACATACGCTATGAGCGCGATCGTCCGCTCCTGGAAGTACGGCCCATCCCGCTGACTCGTCCGACGGATGTGCCCCTCGAAGCCGATGAAGCCGTGACGCCTCCACCGTCTACGGAACAGGACGCCCCTGAACCGCGTGACTACTGGACCTGACCTAACGCGGCAGGCGGCCGGGCCCGTCCCATCAAGCCCATCAAGGCCACCAGCGTCAGCAGATAGGGCAGCATCTGCAACCACTCTGCAGGAACCTGAACTCCCAGTGTCTGCAGGAAGATCTGCAGAGCGTCGGCCAGTCCGAAAAGACATGCGGCCGCCAAGGCAGGCAGCGGTCGCCAGCGACCGAAAATCATCACGGCCAAGGCGATGAAGCCTTTGCCGCTCGTCATGCCCTCGTTGAACTGTCCGATACCCTCGAGGGTCAGGAAAGCTCCCGCAAGACCGGCCAAGCCACCTGAAATGGCCATGTTGGCGTAACGCGTCTTGAGGACTGAAAGTCCAAGAGAGGACAACGTCAGGGGGTGCTCACCCGAAGCCTGGGTGCGCATGCCCCAGGGCGTCCTGAACAGCACGACGTGCGTCACGAGGCAGAGAAGCACCGAGACGACCATCAAGGGGGTGAAGGCAATGCCGACCGGACCATCCTTGCCTTCGACCGTCCAGGAGAAGAGGGCCGGCAGGGTCTCCGGCAATTTGGTACTTCCCCCTACATCGTAGATAAGGCGCAACGCGTAGGCCGTGACTCCCAGTGCAAGGATGTTCAGCGCCGTTCCGCTCACGATCTGGTCGGTTCGGAAGCGCTGGGTCCAGAACGCATGCACCAGACCCAGCACGGCACCAGCGACAACGGCCGCCAAAACGCCCAACCACAAGTGCCCCGTGCCGATGCCATCGAAGATCTCGGCGTCCAGCAGACGTTCGGCGGTCACATATCCGGCGAAGGCCCCTGTCAGCATCATGCCCTCGATGGCGATGTTGACCACCCCGGAACGCTCGGCCCAGATGCCGGACAAGCTGCCCAGCAGCAAAGGGGTGGCCAGCCGTAGCATGGCGGCCAACAAACCGATGAAGACGGCAGCTTCCATCAAGCCTCCTGGCCTTGTCCGGTCGAACCGGCCGATGCCGCAAGCCCTGCCCCCGAAGAAGGCGGCGCTGCGGGAGGAGCAGCCGCTGTCGCCTTGCGGGCCGCCTTGAGCTCACGTTCACGCCTCAGCCCCGCTTCGGCAGCCACGAACAGGATGACGAGCGCCTGCAGGACACTGATGATCTGGCTCGACACGTCCGCCTCGATCTGCATGAGGCTGGCACCGCTGCGCAGCGACGCAAACAGCAAGGCCGCTGGAACAATGGCGAAGGGATGATTCGCTCCGAGCAGGGACACGGCGATGCTGTCATAGCCATAACCAGCTGAGAATCCCTCCTCGACCAGCCGATGGTCGACACCCGCCAGCTGGACGGCTCCCGCCAGGCCGGCAAGTCCCCCCGAGAGCGCAAGGGAGGTCACGACGGTCCTGACGACTCGAATGCCGGCATACTCGGAGGCTTCGGCGTTGAGCCCCACCGCGCGGATCGCCACGCCCCACGGGGTGTGCCACAGAAGCCACCACAGGCCCGCCGCGACGGCCAACGCGACGATCAAGCCGGCGTGCAGGCGGGTGTCTGCCCACAACACAGGCAGTCGGGCTCCTTCGACCACGTAACGGGTCTGCGGGATCGAGCCTGGACCATGCAGAGGCACCCGAACCAACCACCCCACCAATCGGAAGGCGATGTAGTTGAACATGATGGTCGTGATGACCTCGTGGGCCCCGAAGCGCGCCTTCATCCAGGCCGGGATCGCAGCCCATCCGGCACCGGCCAGCATCCCTGCCACCAGCACCACGATCACATGCAACCCCCACGGCAACGACGGAAGCGCGTAGCCAGCCACCACGGCCCCCAAGCCTCCCATCAGGAACTGTCCTTCGACTCCGATGTTGAACAGTCCTGCCCTGAGTCCGAGGGCGACGGCCAAGGCCGCAAGCAACAACGGGGTGGTGTTGACCAAGGTTTCAGCCAGGGCATTGGGCGTACCGAAAGCGCCCTTGAACAGAGCACCCAAGGCCTCGCCGACGTCATAACCCGAAAGGGCCAGCACGACACCACCCGTCAGCAGGGCCGCCAGAACCGCCAAGAGGGACCAAGCAAGACTCAAAAAGACCTTCATGCCGGTGTCCCCAACTCTCCCGTTTGCCGCCCCCCGATCATGAGACGGCCCAGTTCCTCCCGGGTCACGGTTCCCCGCGCACGCCATGCCACGATCTCGCCGTGGTAGACGACGCCGATTCGATCCGACATGGCCAGCAACTCATCGAGTTCGTTGGTGACCAACAAAACGCCGGCCCCACGATCGCGCAATGCCCTCATCTCATCATGGATGGCCTCCGCGGCCCCTGCATCCACGCCCCGAGTCGGCTGGGCAATCAACAGCACGTGGTACCGATCGTCGAGCTCCCGGGCCATCACGACCTTTTGTTGGTTGCCCCCCGAAAGGGAGCCCACCGGCGTCTGGGCATCAGGTGCCTTGATGCGGTAACGCGCCAACATGGTCGCTCCGCGCTGGCGGATCGTCTCGTGATCGAGACGCCCGGCCTTGGCGTACGGCAACTGATGGAAGCGATCGAATACGAGATTGTCCGCAATGCTCCAGGACTTGATGACGGCGCGCCTGAGGCGATCTTCCGCCACGTGACCGACACCGGCAGTCCGACGGGCGCCTGGTGTGGCTCGGGTCAGGTCGACGAACGCCCCACCCCCTCTGGGCGCGAGGAGGATCCTGCCGGCGGAGACCGGACGCAGACCCGCAATCACCTCGACGAGCTCGCTTTGGCCGTTGCCCTCGACCCCGATGAGCCCCACGATCTCACCAGCCTTGACTTCGAGCGAGACCCCTCGCAGGGCTTCAAGGCCCCGGGCACTGCGACACGAAACGTCCTGGACCTGCAGAAGGGTCGCTCCGCCCGCCGATGGCGGCGTCTCCGGAGGCGACTTCAGGGGACGACCGACAACGAGGGCTGCAAGTTCGGCGGCCGTCGCCCTGCGAGGATCCGCGACGCCCACCTTGCGGCCGGCACGCATGACCGTCACGTGGGTTGCGATGGCCTGAACCTCGCGCATCTTGTGGGTGATGAACACCAGGGCCTTGCCCTCGGCGGCCAGACGCTGCATGACTTGCCCGAGAAGGGCGATCTCCTGTGGCGTCAGCACAGCGGTCGGCTCGTCGAAGATCAAGATTCGGGCATCCCTCGCCAACACCTTGAGTATTTCAACCCGCTGTTGCAGGCCGACCGGCAAATCCTCGACGAGAGCCGCCGGGTCGATAGGCAAGCCGACCTGATCCGCGAGGGCCCGAACCTTGTCGTGGCTGGCCGAGGTGTCGACGAGGCCGAAGCGCCTCGGCTCCATGCCCATCAAGACGTTCTGGGCGACGGTAAGCGAACCCACGAGCTGGAAGTGTTGGTGCACCATCCCGATGCCAAGCCGGATGGCCTCGCTGGGACTGCCGATGCGGACCTCCCGACCCTCGAGCACGATTCGGCCCGAATCCGGAACGGTCATACCGTAGAGGATGTTCATCAGCGTGGACTTGCCCGCGCCATTCTCGCCCAGCAGGGCATGAATCTGCCCCCACTCCAAGGTCCAATCCACATCCTGGTTGGCGATGACGCCCGGATAGATCTTGGTGATGCCCTCCAGGGCGACGGCCGGAACCATCGTAGACACTCCCTAGTTCTGGTCGGCCTTGGACAGCTTGACCACGATCTCACCCTTGGCCAGCTTGCCTCTGAGACTTTCGAGCGTCTTGCGGGTCTCGGACGAAACCTGCGCATCGAGCTTGCCGAAAGGCGCCAGCCCCACCGCATCATCGGCCAAGGTGAGCTTGGTGTTGCCCCCCTTGAACGTCTTGTCCATGACGGACTCCACCGCCTTGACCACGGCAAGGTCGACCTTCTTGAGCGCACTGGAAAGCACATGGTCGGGGGCGATCCCGCTCTGGTCCGCATCAACGCCAATGGCAAGCTTCTTCTGCTGCTTGGCGGCGTCGATCACCCCGATCCCGCTTGCCCCAGCCGCCTGGAAGATGATGTCGGCTCCATTCTGAAACTGCGACGTGGCGACCTCCGCCCCCTTGGCCGAATCGGTGAAGTTGCCGGTGTAACCCGACAGGATCTTGACCTGGGGCGCCGCCAACTTCACGCCTTCCTCGTATCCCACCTTGAAGCGATGAATCACCGGCACGTCCATCCCACCCACGAAGCCCACCTTGCCGGTCTTGGTCGTGAGCGCGGCCAAGGCGCCAGCCAGAAAGCCCGCCTGTTCCTCGGCGAAGGTATAACCCGCGACGTTGGGCAGGACCTTGTCATAGCGGAAGTCCACGATGGCAAAACGCGCATCGGGGAAGCGCTCGGCCACCTTGCGGGTGGCATCGCCCATCATGAAACCGACGCTGATGACGAGGTCATACTTCTCGCCAGCGAACTGCGCCAAGTTCTTCTCGTAGTCGCTCGCCTTCTGCGACTCGATGACGGAAGTCTTGGCGCCAAGGTCCTTCTTGACCTTTCTCAGGCCCTTGTAAGCCAGTGAATTGAAGCCTTGGTCATTGAGGCCGCCGACGTCGGTGACCAAGCCGACCCTCAAGGCACCTGTATCGTCGCCTGCGCCCTTGCAAGCGACGAGGCCGACTGCGGCCGCCAAGGCAAGAGGCAGGAATCGATACAGCAGCTGATTCACGGGACAGGACCTCGGTGGGCGGAGGGAGGCGACGGCGAGGCTTGGACGACACGCCCCGAAGGGCAACTTCAAGGCATCTTACCAGACGGGTTCGATGGCCCGCGGATCGTCTTCGAAGGCTTGCTCGACGTCATATTGCAGAGCGGAGAGCGGAGCCCGGAGCAGGTCGAGCATATGCAACGCCCCACCTGCGTCGAGATCCAGCACACCTAGCAGGAGGTGCCCCGTACCGACTCCTTCATGACGACGGGCCAAAGCGACCTGCCACGCATGTTCGCAGGCCTCTCCCAGGTACCGGGACGGCACGGGCGCGAAGAGGGTTCCCGAGCCCGGACCGATCACCCGATGGACGAGACCACGCACATCATCCGCCCGCACGCCATGTCGATCGAGTACGGCAGCGGCGGTCCCACCGGGCGTCTGCAGGAGGCCCAGCAGCAGTTGCTCCGTCCCGATGATGTGATGGCCAGCCGCACGGGTTTCACCCTCTGCTCGCTCGAGTGCAGCCTTGGCCAGAGGGGCGAGCAGACGCGGGTGATAATGCCTGGGCGGGACCTGTGGGGACGTCTGGGGCACGGCATTGCCCGCCAATTCCGCATCGCGTGCCGTCATCAGGAGATCCAGCAAGGCCGCAGGGTCGATCCCGAAGGCCCGGATGAGTTCGTGGCCACGGCCTTCGGCCTGGGCCAGGATCGCACGGAGCAGGTCTTGCGTGTCGACCAGAAGCGGATGCGTCCGGCCGGCGATTTCCATGGCGCGTTCGAAGACCTCACGGGCTTCCTCGGCCGGCACGATCTCCTGAGCCCGCTCGTAACCTCGCCCCCAGAGCCGCCCTGCGACCAAACGGGCCCGACGCACGTCGAAGCCTGCTCCCACGAGCGCCTGCCCTGCGAGACCTGAAGGATCTCCGGCAAGGCCCAACACAAGATGCGCCGCGTTCATGCGGCTGAATTCCGCACGGCGCGCTTCTTCCTGGGCTTGGCGGATGGCAGCGATGGCTCCGGCTGAAAAGTGCTCGAGCATGCGCCCATCCTAGCACCGCGAACGTCGGCATGGTCCGGGAGAGCGGAAGGATCGACGACCCTTCCCGACCTTCCTAGAGATACGTCGTTCGGGGACCCGAGAGGGGGGCCGTAAGGGCTCTGGTCGGTGCGGGTCTCTGCACGAGCGGCACCTGCGTCAGGCCCGCCGCCTGGGCCCGGCGGGCGGCATAGGCCCGACGACGCTGGCCGGCGCGGCGCCAACGGCGCACGAATCCGAAGACCAGGCGGGGCACGAAGAGGAGCCCGAAAAGGATGGCCAGTCCCTGCACGAGTCGGAGCGGCCACGGTGTGGCCTCAGCTACGTCGTGCGTGGCAACGAGGGGCCAACGACCCAGTTCTTCGCCATCGCGTACAGCGACCAGATGTCCGAGCGTCTGACCGGCACGGACCGGTGCCTGAACCTTTGACAACTCCGTGAAACTTTGGGGTTCGCGGGTGCCTCGCGGAGCCACCAGGGCAGCCCGTCGGGCCAAGGCCAAGGGCACTTCATGATCCACGCCGTCCTCGATCGATACCGACCCCATGGGCGTGCCGACCTGCCCGAGCTGGAACGTCTGGAAACGCTTGATACCGAAGTTGAGCAGGTTGGCCGCATCGACCCACAACCGAGGGCTGTCGAGGATGGCTTCGATGACGTAGCGGCCGTCGCGCCGCGCGGACCCCACGAAACAACGCCCGGCAACCGAGGTGTAACCGGTCTTTCCACCCCACGCTCCGGGAAACTTGCCAAGAAGCTTGTTGTGATTCACCAGGCGACGGGTTCTGACCAGACCATTACCCGGCAGATCGATGACTTTGGTCGCGGCGATTTCAGCCACCACCGGATGGGCAAAGGCCGCTCGAGCGATGATCGCCAAATCCCGCGCCGAACTGTGATGCGTGGGGTCGGGCAAGCCGTGGGGATTTGCGTAATGCGTATGCTTCAGGCCCAATTGGCGGGCTTTGGCATTCATGCGATCGACGAAGCCTTGCGGATTGCCCCCGATGGCCTCGGCCAGCGAAAAAGCGGCGTCGTTGCCCGAAACCAGAAGCAAACCCTGGAGCAATTCGCGGATCGTCCGTTGCTCACCGGCCTCGAGGATCATCGACGAGCCTTCCACGGCCGCACTGGCCGATGAAATCGTGACGACCCGGTCAAGCTGACCGGATTCGGCCGCAACGAGAGCGGTCATGAGCTTGGTCGTGCTGGCCTGAGGCAGCTCGAGGTCAGGATTGCGGGCCATGAGAGTCGCGCCAGTGTCCCCATCCATGAGGACCGCCGCACGGGCCGAAAGGGCCGGCGGGACGGGCGGGGGCACCAGAGGAACGAGGAGCATGGGCGTGCGACAACCTGAACGGACGAGAGCCAGCATGCTAGCGGACAGCAGGGGCCTTCGGCCACACCTGGGGGCATCCGCCGCATCCGTCTTACCTTAACGGTCGGTCGAACGGTCGCGAGGTGTGGCGAGTCACATTTGACGGCGGAGAGCCCTGGATGGTAGTCTGATTGCCCTGCGGGCCGTTAGCTCAGTTGGTAGAGCAGCTGACTCTTAATCAGCGGGTCGAAGGTTCGAGCCCTTCACGGCCCACCTAGGAACGAAGCGGGTTTCGGCGATTGCGCCGGGACCCGCTTCTTCGTTGGGGCAACGCCGGGGCAACAGTGGCCGGGAATTCAGGGGAATTGCTTTCTGCCTCTGGTGGCTACGTAAGAACCTACCAAGGTGTACGGTCGTTAATCTGGCGGCAGGTTTTTGCTTAGTCCTCGACGTAGCCCTTCAGGCGCCTGTTGCGATTGGGGTGACGCAGCTTGCGCAGGGCCTTGGCCTCGATCTGGCGGACGCGCTCACGCGTGACGTTGAAGCGCTGGCCGACCTCCTCGAGCGTATGGCTGTGGCCGTCATCGAGGCCGAAGCGCATGCGCAGGACCTCGCGCTCGCGATCCTGCAACTGCTCCAGGACCTCGTTTATATGCTCGAGTAATATTTCACGGCTGACCCGGTCAAATAAACCTGCATCGTCTCCGCCCCCGGTATCATCCGGGATGATCTCCTCTAGGGCTATCGACTGGGCTCTGTTTTCATCATCCCTTTCGATAAATACAATCTCCGAAAGTGATGCGGGCTCCTCGGATATCCTGCGAATCTCGCGCAGCTTCTCGACCGTGATGTCCAGCTTCGCGGCCAATTCGGCATCGGTAGGCGTCCGTCCTGCGGCCTGGGCCATCTCCTGGCTGATGCGCCGCATCTTGTTGATGGTCTCGACCATGTGGACGGGAATCCGGATCGTGCGCGCCTGGTCGGCGATGGCACGGGTGATGGCCTGGCGAATCCACCACGTCGCATAGGTGCTGAACCTGAAGCCCTTGGCATAGTCGAATTTCTCGACCGCCCGGATCAGACCCAGGTTGCCTTCCTGGATCAGGTCCAGGAACTGCATGTTGCTGCGCCCGTTGTACTTCTTGGCGATGCCCACCACGAGGCGAAGGCTGGCCTCGACCATCTGGCGCTTGGCGGCTTCCGCGTCAGCGGCCAGCTCGGGATTCTCCACCCCCGCCGCAATCCGTCGGGCCAGCTCGATCTCCTGTGCCCCGCTCAGCAGCTTCTTCTGGCCGATCTCCCGCAGGTACACCCGCACGGGGTCGTCATTGGGCATCCCCTTGGAGGCAAGAGCGGCCAGCTCCTTGACCACCGTCTCGTCGCCCAG
>JAYKGV010000001.1:0-8341 GCA_035285595.1 Candidatus Sericytochromatia bacterium | reverse complement strand
AGGCCAGAAGCAGCCCAATGCCTGGGGCCTCTATGACATGGCGGGCAATGTGTGGGAGTGGTGCGGGGATTGGTATGGCAACTATCCGGGCACGGTGACGGATCCTGTGGGACCCACATCGGGCTCGATCCGGGTCATCCGGGGTGGGTCGTGGTTCAGCGTCGCGTCGAGCTCGCGGGCGGCGTACCGCTACTTCAGCAACCCGGACGGCCGCAGCAGCGGCATCGGCTTCCGCCTTGCCAGGTCGAGGCCGTAGGCCGAGGGCTTGTCCCTTGCCGCTTGAACACTTGGTCCCTCGAGGGTTTCCTGGCTCCCCGCCCCGGAGCCGAAGCGTAGCCGGCCCGGGGCAGGGCGCCAGGAAACTGGGCAACTTATCCCCAGGGAACCTCGGGGCAGCTCGAAACCCCAGGACCATCTTCGGTGGTATCGCTGGCCCCTCCGTTCACCAGTGGGAAGTTGCTCAGTGGGGTATGTTGATCTCGGTTGACCTGTGGTGTCAGGATAGTGGCTCTGAAGATGATGGGATACGTTGTGCGTCTTCGCGCTTGGGCTACGTTGCTCGTGGCCTTGAGTACGACCGGCTGCGCGACGACCCTTGGCTTGGTGCGGGGCCCAGACTTGGAGACGACGGCGGTCCGTATGTCTCTGGAACCTGCGGGCACGGGCCTGCAGTTGACGGTCGAGGTCCCACAGGCGAGGCCCGCAGCCGGCAGTTCGCTCATGTCATTCTTGGGCCTTGGTTTGGATGCGCTGGTGGCGGCGAATCTCCCGCTGGTGGCGATGAGTTTCCGCTCGACTCAGGATGCCCATGCGGTCGCTCTCTTGAGTGCCATCGGCACGGTCGCGCTCGATCGCTGGCTTGCAGACGGACTCTCTTCCCCTGCCGTCGTGCGCTCGGTCTCCCGGTTGCTGTTTCTTGATGAAGACGGGTCGATCCTCAAGTCGGCGGAACTGGGGGTCCTCGAGCCAGGTACGCATACATGGAAGGCCGTCGCCGTGCCGCGCGGAGCAGTGGTGCTGCAATTGATCGATGGAAGCGGTCACACCCTCGCCGCGAGGCCTGTCTCCTCTCCGGAGGCTCCGCGTTTGGCCAAGCGCCCCCCGGGGGTCAAGGTGGTTCCGCCCAAGCTGGCGTTGGAGGTCAGCTACAAGGACCGCGAGGGCCAGAATCTGGTCGAGGCCGAACTGGGGGGCTGGCTCGAAGTGACCGTGCGCAACTCGGGTGGTCCCTCGGAAGGTGCGGTCCTGAAGCTCCAGTCCCTTAAACAGGTGCCTGGCCTGTCCTTCGAGAACCGAAAGGCGCTCGGCGACATGGCGGCAGGCGAGACCCGCAAGGTCTCGATCCCCCTGAAGGCAGATGCCTCGCTGCCGTCCGGGGAGCTTCGCCTGAAGGTCAGCTTCGAGGACCGCAAGGGTTACGATGCGCAGCCCAGTGTCCTGGTGTTGACGACCCAGGCCCTGCGCCTGCCCGACCTCGTCATTGACGACATCGGCATCGACAACCAGAAGGACGGCGTGCTCAGTCGCGGGCAGGAGCTTCAGGTTCTGGCGAGAATCGTCAACCGGGGCATGGGCAAGGCGCGAGAGGTTAAATCGACTCTGGTCTTTCCCAGCCGCGAAGTCGAGCGAGCCTTCGTGCTGGTGGACGATACCCTGGTCCACCAGCTGGGGGATATTCCGCCCGGGGGGGCCGTCGTGGCAACCTACTCATTGATGGTCAAGAACAGTTACGAGGGGCCCGACCAGTTGCCCTTGCGCGTGGCTCTCTCTGAACGGCATCCGGAGGCAGCCAGGACGGTGCCCCTGACCGTCGCGTTGAACAAGGGGGCGACGCGCATCGCCGAGAAAGTGGTGGTGCCGGTTGCCACCCAGGTCGAGACGGGTGTGACGGCTGCGGGTCTCAGTATCGATGTGGACCAGCCTCTGAAGGCCAATGGGTTGTCGCGGCCGGATGCCGTGGCGGTCGTGGTGGGCATCGAGCGTTATGGCTCCCAGATCCCGTCGGTTCCCTTTGCCGTCCGTGACGCGGCCCAGGTTCGGCAGCACTTGGTCAACCTACTGGGGGTTCACCCCGAGAACATCATCTATCTCGCGGACGAAAAGGCGACCAAGGGGGCCATTCAGACGGCACTCGAGGGTCAGTTGCCTGCGCTCGTCTCGCCGGGCAAGTCCGACGTTTTCGTCTACTTCGCCGGACATGGCGCTCCGGACCCCGAAAGCAAATCGCCTTACCTGGTCCCGGCGGATGGGAATCCTTCCTTTGCGAGGACCTCGTGCTATCCGATGGCCTCGTTCTACGAGGTGCTCGGCAAGGTCCAGGCCCGCTCGGTCACCGTCATGCTCGATGCGTGCTTCTCGGGCGTGGCGGGGCGAGGGGACAAGGCGGTGGGCTTGTTGGCCTCGGCACGTCCCTTGATGATTCGGCTGAACGACGTAGGGTTGCCCAAGGGCGTGAGCGTGCTGGCGGCGGGTACGGGCGAACAGGTCAGCCTGGGTTATCCGCAGAAGAAGCACGGCCTGTTCACTTACTTTCTGCTCAAGGGCCTGCGCGGGGAGGCCAAAAAGGGTGGGCGGATGACCTTGGAGGACTTGGCAACCTACCTCAAGGGCAAGGTGCCTGCCGAGGCACGTCGTCAGGGCCGTGTGCAGACGCCGGTGCTTCTGGGCGAGGGCGCGGCGCGGGACCTGCTGTCCCACTGAAGGCCGCAGCCCGTCCCGCGGAGGGACGCGCTGCTCCGCGCGCGGTGTCACTTCCCTAGTCGATAGACCAGGGTCGCTTCCTCGCGCACCTCGGACGGTGTGCCCAGGAGCCAGCGCTCGAAGGCCTCGGGGGTGATGACGCCGATCTTCCGGGGGGTCACGGGCGGGGGCGGCAGGACGTCTCCCTTGAAGGCCACGAGCTTCACGGCTTCGAGGTGCAGCCCGGGCGACGGCGGATCGGCGAGGATGAGTTGGTACGAGGCCTGCGGCCCCGGCACCTCCACGATCGTGTCCTTGGGCAGGTCGAGCGCAGGTAGCAGCGGGCTCGGAGCCAACTGTATCACCTGATGATCCGCACCCAACCCGAAGAGCATCGCCCGTGCCGCCGTGCTGGCCCGACATGTGAGGGCCAACTCGTCACCGACCTTGAAGAGGCGAGGTTCGAGGTCACCGGCGGGGACATCCGCAAATCCCAGCGTCAGGCTGAAGGCTGGCGGACGAGGTTCGACACACGCCACCTCGAACCTCAAGGCTCCACTGACGCGCTTGCCATCCGGCAGCAGGGCCGGGGCCTGAAGCCAGTTTCTGCGCAGTACACGTCCACGGGTCGATACCCGGGTGACCTGGATGAACCTGCGTTGCACCTCATCCAGGGTGAGTCGGCCTTCGTTGCCGATCTCGGTCCCGCACGCCTGCTCGAGGGCGCGGGTCTGCAGTCGCTCTTCGAGTTTGCGGTAGTTGGCTTCGAGGGTGAGCTGTCCGCTGAGCTCGATCGAGTCCGAGATGTCAAGCGTGCGTGGGCCGGTGCCCGCCGCGATCAGCAGCAGGCTCACCGGTGCCAACCCTGCGAGGGCCTGTCCGATTCGGAGCCTCAAGGGGCCGTACGGAACTGTTCCAGCAGGCGCTTGGCCTCGGCGTCGGCCTGGATTTGTTCCATCTGGCCCAGAGCCTTGAGTTCACCGCGCTTGCTGGCTTCGAGGTCCGTCTTGCTGATGCCTACGATGACGCTGACCTCGAGTCCATTGCTGATGCCGTCCTCACCGACGATCTCGTAACGCTCCCAATACCGCTCGACCGGCAGCACGCCCCGAACCACGACCTTGTCGGTCCGGGACGAGACGCAGGACGCGACGGCCTTGCCGACCCGGTCGGCATTGGGGTTGCCGGTCAGGGCCAGATCGAACTGGCTACGGATCTGCTGGCCGACATAGTCGGCGATGAGGCGCTTGCCGTTGAGTTCGGCAATCTGCTCGCCAAGTGAGATGTCCTGGACGGGTCCGCTCGTGCCGACTACATAGAAGCGGTCGCCCGACTCCCACGAGCGCTTGTTGATCCAGTCGGGGCGTCCGGACTGGGAGGTTTCCACCACCGTGCGCTGCCCTTTGACCGCAGCTTTGCCGCCGCAGCCCGGCAGCACGAGGGTCAGGACCAAGCCGGTCCACCATAGCCGGGAAACACGCATGAGACACCTCGACACGATGGGGGAACGAAGACGATGACAGGATGACAATATGATTATGCTACCCGATCCTGACAGGAAGATGCAGGCACGAGAAAGATGTCACTGCAGTGCTCCGAGGTAACCAAGGCCTGCAGCCAGGCGTCAGAGCTTCCCTTCTTGCCGTCCCTGCAGGGCCGGTGTCTGTTCGTGGACGGGTCCGCTTCCGCCCCGGCACCCGAGCCGGAGCCTCGCGGGCCCGGTCCGGGATGCTCGCGTGCCCTGAAGCGTGGACTGTTGGCGTGGTCCCATGGATCACGTGCATGCGTTCGGGGGGCAAGCCGCAGTCAGGGCCGGGAGGAACGGTTGGAGCTTGCCGTGGATCAAGGGCGTGTCGGCACGGGACGGGTCCTGCAAGGCCTGGTGACCTGGTGCCTCGGCTTGCCCCCACGATCAACCGCAGCCGAAATCCGACCCACCCTTGCCTCACGCCACCGGATAGGAGCTGACCCCTTGGCTCTGCGCTCACCAAACCCGCACGATGCCAAGCCCGTCGAAGCTCGCTTCGTTGGATACCAGTGCCAGCCGCTCCTCCCGTGCCTGGGCCACCAGCATGCGATCGAACGGATCACGGTGGGCCCACTCCAAGGAACCCGCGAGTTGCCCGTGTCCGAGCGTCACGGGAAGCGGCACGAACCCTTGCCTCAGGACCTCGCGCGGGAAGTCCACCACGAGGGGACCTGCTCCCGGTAGTTTGCCAAGCCGGTGCTTCGTGGAGACTTCCCAGGCTGATGCCGCGCTGACGAAGACTTCGTGTCTCAGGTCGGCGATGGCTTCCCTTGCCCCCGACGTCAGACGAGCGTCGCCGGCAAGCCACCAGAGCAAGGCGTGCGTGTCGAGCAGCAGCCGCATTCGGTTCAGGCGTCCCACGCGGCCAGTTCGTCTTCGGGCAGAGGCTCGAAGAAAGCCTCGGTCACGGTCACCAGACCGGCCAAGGCACCGAACTGCCTGCGGGGAACCGGTTCGGAAACCGGGACCAGACGAACGGCCGGGACATGGTCCCGCATGATGATGACCTCCTCGCCGGCTTCTGCGGCTGCCATCAACTGGGACAAGGTGGTCTTGGCCTTGTGGACCGTCACTCTTCTCATGGGCGAACCTCGCGCACGTTGTCCCACGACGGGCCCCGGATAGCTTAGCTAATACATTAGCCAGATGGGTCGCCCGGGTCAATGGCGAAGTGTGACCTCACGGCAAGCAGGCGGACGATGCCCGACTCGGATCGTGACGCACAGGGCCAGGCACCCTGAACCCTAGAGTCTGGCCACGCCACGGCGGCCAGGCCACATGACCTCGAGCGTGCTCCGTCGGGTTCGTTCAAGCGTGATCTCTGGACGGTGCGTGGATGCGCGGGGCCGCTCGACCGGCGTCAGAGCTTCCCTTCCTGCCGTCCTTGCAGGGCTGGTGTCTGTTCGTAGACGGGTCCGCGTTCGCGCGAGGCTTGTGCGACGCCTTCTCGGACGCGTCGGGCGAGGGGGCCGAGTTCCCTGACGCCGTCGAGGAGGGCATCGACGAGGTGCCAGGTGAAGAGCCTCTGGCTGCGTTCGCGGTGTTCGTTGGCGAACTGGTTTCCTTCGCTGGCGGTGAAGAGGGTGATGCGGTCGGGGTCGGTGACGGGTGAGGTGGGCGTGATCATGACGGGGGCCACTCCCTTGAAGAGCATGGCCCGGGGTCCGGTACGTCCTGAGAAGCAGGCATCGAGGAGGACGACGAGGCGTCGGGCCTTGCTGGCGGCCAGTTGGGCCAGCAAATTTTCGATTCTCAGATCTGCTTCCTCGAAGGTCGTCTCGTCGGCATCCTGGGGCATCAGGTAGGCGGACTTGCCGTCGCGGGACGGTGCGCCATGTCCTGCGTAGTAGAAGTAGAGGGTGTCATCGGGCCCGAGCTTTGCGAGGGTGCGTTTGAGCCTGCCCTTAAAGGTGCCTTGCGTGGCGTCCTGGTCGGTCAGGAGGGTGAGGTTGGCCTCGGGCACGCCCAGCAGTCGGTTGCCCGTGGTTTTCATGACCTGCGCGGCTTCGCTGGCGAAGGGCACGGGGGCGAGGGCCCTGTAGTCGCTGATGCCGATGGCGATCATGTGGCGGTGGGGGTCCGGTTGAGCTGCCGGTGCCTGAGCGAGTCTTGCGGGCAGGTCGTCGGCCCCGGCGTCGGTGCGCTGCATTTGCCTGAGCTTGTCCTGAGCCAGCCGAATCTGGTCCTCAAGTGTCTTTCGCTGGACAGCGGTCTGACGGACCTCGCGCTGTCGCCGCTGCAGATCCGCCAACTGACGGGTGAGGCGTTGCAAGTCGGGGTCCTGGCCGATGGTGTCGGGAACTTGCAGGAGGGGGAGAGTTCCCTGAGGGGCCTTGGGGTTGGCAATCCTTTCCAGCCGCACGTCCGGAAGGGGCGTGACCTGTGCAAGGGCCGCCGCATCGGCGGGAGCCAGAGTCAGCAGCCCGTCCCGGTCCTCGAGCTCGATACGTGTCAGCTGCAAGCCCCCATGGTCATCGATGCGAAACGTCCAGACCGGCGCCAGTGTCTCGAGGTTCGTCTTGAGCTGCCTGGCTCGATCGGGAGGGAGGCTGACCGTGACGAGGGTGGGCAGACCCATGTCCTTGAGAAAGGTTTCCGGTCCCAGGGTCAGGAACACGCGCTCGGCGTCGGCGTCGTAGCGAAAGCCCGTCACCACCGGCGAAGGAGCCATGCCGGTGAGCACGTCACGGGCGATACGGGCCCACTGCGCGGAAGTCAGGCGGGTGGGAGCGTCGGAGCTGACCTCCGCGCGGGCGGCATTGAAGCGGCGCACCCTCTCGTTGTAGGCCTCTGCTCGCTTCATGAAGGCTGCGCTGGACTCGAATTCATCCTTGACGGGGGGGCGCTTCAAGGCCTCGGCATACATCCGAAAGCGGGCTGGCTCGCGGTGGGCCTGTTGCAGGAGAGCCCGGCCCCTGCGGGCGATCTCGGTCCACAATTGCTGCTTGCGGATCGAGGGATCCGCTTGGCCACCACCTGACCAGCGAACGACACCGCCGGTGGCCTCTGCCGCCTTGGAGTCCTCATCCTCGACCGCTTGGGGGGGAAGCCACAGCTCGCCCAGAGAGGTGCCTCCCGGTCCAAGAAGCTCGGCGCGCAGAGACACCTCAGGGGTAGGGCGCTCGAGGAGGGCGACCAGCCCCCCGAGGCCGTCGGCCACGAAGGCCGCCTGGGCAAGCATCTCTCCTTGCCGGTTGCGGAAGGTCACCCGTTCTGGCGCTGGTGCGGTGAACACCCAGAGTTGCTCACCATTCCACGTCCACCTTACGGTCTGGCTTGCCTCAACGGCCCCCATCGCACGGACAGCCAGGGCTGGCCTGCCGGCCAAGGTGCCCCACGCGATCATGGCCGTCACGAGTACCTTCACCAGTCCACGAGGAGTGCCGCGCGAGGCGATCGGCCGCGAAGGGAGAGACAGCATGCTTTCATGATGCCCGAAGGAGACGCCTTGATGCATGTCCGCAGAATGGTGACCGCAGCCTTGGGGGCGACTGGGCTTGTGCTCCTCGGCTGGAAACCGGTGGCCGCAGAAGTGTCCGGCCTAACGGTGCGCTTGCCGGGCGGGGTGTCGCTGTTCTTTATGGACCTTGCGGCCGGCACCTTTCAGATGGGCTCGCCTTCGGGTGAGGCAGATAGAAGTCCTGACGAGACCCTGCATCAGGTGACGCTGACCCACGATTTTCTGATACAGGCGACGGAAGTCACACAGGGCCAGTGGCGCACTCTTATGGGCAACAACCCGTCCGAGTTCACGGGCGATGACAACCGACCCGTCGAGCAGGTGAGCTGGTACGACGCCGTGGCTTATGCCAACGCTTTGTCGGCAAGGGAGGGTTTGCCCAAAGCCTATGACCTGTCGTCCTGCTCGGGGACCCCGGGGACGGACAATTACAGTTGCGGCAACGTCACCTTCACGGCCGCGACCCCCTACGCCACGACGGGTTGGCGCCTGCCGACGGAGGCCGAGTGGGAGTATGCCTATCGGGCCGGTACCTCGACTCCATGGTTCTTCGGGTCTGACAGCAACTTGCTGGGGACATATGCGTGGTTCAGCAGCAACAGTGGCAACAAGACCCAGCCCGTAGGCCAGAAGCAGCCCAATGCCTGGGGCCTCTATGACATGGCGGGCAATGT